>CAZRDP010000001.1:0-2120 GCA_964598985.1 Candidatus Woesearchaeota archaeon
TAAAGATACTTGGGAAAGTTCTGAAGGAATTTCAAATTTTGACGACGATGAAGAACAATGCATTCCATATTGTCCGTCGGGAGCGCAGTGCGGAAGTGACGGTTGCGGAGGAGTTTGCGGAGAAAATAATTGTTCAGGCGCAACTCCGAATTGTGTAAATTATCAGTGTTCTGCCGGACAGTGCATTCCGAATTGTGCAAATAAACAATGCGGCAGCGACGGATGTTCAGGAACTTGCGGAAGTTGTGTTTTGTCAAATGCGATTTCGTCGTGTTCTGCAAATTTCCAGTGTGTAATTTCAAACTGCAATTCGGGTTATGCAAATTGTGATTCAAATGTTTTAAATGGTTGTGAAACTCAGTTAGGCACGAATACAAATTGCGCATCGTGCGGGAATGTTTGCAATTCAACACAGACATGCACGAATAATGTTTGTGTTAATAATGCTGTTCAAAATACAAGACAAGGTTTAATTTTTGCGCCGACGTTAAATCCGGCTACATTCATGACGGATTTTTATTGTTCAGGAAATTGCCCTGAAGTCAAAATTCTTCCTGAAGGTTCCGGAAATTATGTTATGGAATCTTATCTTAGCAGAACAACAAGCACAAGACCTGAAAGAACCGAAGTTGTTCCGCATTCACCGAATGAAGCGTATCAGTTTCAGTATGGAAAAGATTATTGGTTTGGATTTAGTCTTTATGTAAAAAAAGATTTTGTATTTGATAATTTATGCGGAGATGCTTTCGTGCAGTTTCATGCGCGTGAAGACGACGGAGCCGAGGATAGTTGTACAAGAAATCCCCCTGTTGCGTTATATTCGGAGGAAGGAAGATTAATACTTCGGGTCAAATCAGATTCAAAAGAAAATACATGCGAAAGCGGTTCAAGAGTTTATGAAACTTCGGATGAGTATGATATCGGAACTTTAAATAAAGGCGCGTGGAATGATTTTGTTTTGCATATTAAGTGGTCTTATAATGAAACGGGTCTTCTTGAATTGTGGCGTGATGATGAACTTGTTGCGCAGCACGATGGCGGAAACTGTTTTAACGACGACAGAGGTCCTTATACAAAATTGGGAGTTTACAAATGGGATTATGATAATGTTCCGTTCAAAACATGCGGGACAGAAGAAATAAATTATTATCACGACGAAATAAGATTGGGCGGACCGGATTCTTCTTATGAAGATGTTGCACCGGATGATTTGCCGAATATAGATTAGAACATTAATTTGTGTTGAGGTTTTTTAAATTTCTCCGAACTTTCCAAAATTATAAATCCGGTTTTTTCCGACGACGTAAGTTTGAAAAGATCTTAATTTTTCTTTCGGAATAATCTGATTCCAGCGGCGTGAATTTGAACGGGAATATTCTATTTCGCTTATTTCAGAACCCTCAATCAGCGGAAAAAAACTCGGGACGACGATGAATTCTTTTGATTTGTATTTTCCCGTGAGGAAGCATTTGAACTTTTCGCGTTTAATTCCTTTTTTGTCTTTTATTAAAACAGCGGGATGAATATGGCTCATGACAATTGTCTTAATTTCTTTATTGTTGAACAATTCAGGGAAATTTTTATGGCCGTGAGTAAAGGCAAGAGAACCTTCAATGTAAAAATCTTTTAATTCATAATCTTTTAGCGTGAAAGTGTCGTGATTTCCGCGAATTAAAATTATATTTTGTTTTGGCAGAAATTTTCCGAGGAAGTTTAGGAAATTTCTTAAATCAAAAATTTCGGTTTTAAAAAATGCGAAATGATGTTTTATATCTCCCAAAAGAATTATTTTTTTAAGAGTGTAAAGCACCCTGATTTTTTTTATAATTAATTCAAGTTCTTTTTTTGTTTCTTCAAGCTGATTAAAATTAAGATTTATTCCTTCTTCCTTTAACATAGCGTCGTAGCCGAGATGCAAATCTCCGATTGCAAGTATTCCTTCGCGGGGGAAGAAGATTGTTTTTGAAATGAGTTTGAAATTGTTTTTCATATTGTTAAAATAGAATAATAATTATAAAAGGGTTTTTATAGTAAGTTTATTCACATTAATTATGGCAGCAACACCTCCCGGCGCGCAAAAGATGAAGATTGATTATACAATTGACAGAAAGACATATGAT
>CAZRDP010000001.1:2130-5688 GCA_964598985.1 Candidatus Woesearchaeota archaeon
TCGGGTGTCAAAATTAGGTCCGACGATATGGTCAAAGAACTGCAGCAGAAAAGGTTTTGCTCCACAGGTGATTGTTGAAAGGCTTATGAAGAAGTTTAATGAGACCGGACAGATTTGATGATAATAGTGATTTCTTGTTTGGTATAAGTTTTTATATTTTGGGTTGTGATAAAAAGGCATGGAAAAGAGAACTCTGAAGATTACTCTTGTTGTTTTATGTATTATTTTATTTTTATCTATATTAACAATGATTTATTTTTGGATGCTTATGAATGGAGGGCATGGCACCAAAATTAGATTTGACGAGGGGAGAATATCCCAAACAATAAATGATTTATTTAAAAATAAATTAAAAACTTGTCCTGATGAATGGTATGATAATCAAATGCCTGGGCCTCCAAGTTCAGAATCAACCCAATACTTTGTATTAGACGGAGAAAGAAGAGAAATTTCTGAATTTAATATTAATTGGGTAAAGGAAAATTGCGATCTGGAAGTGCATGTTGTTTATTGAAGGATTTAAGGGTTTTGGAAAATCCTTTTCTCTGCCAAATCACAAAATTCTTTTTCAATTTCAATCCCGGTAAATTTTCGATTGAAATTTTTTGCTACAACCCCTGTTGTCCCAGATCCTAGAAAAGGATCAAGAATTAAATCTCCTTCTTCTGAAGTTGAGAGAATAATTCTTCTTAATAATTCAATAGGTTTTTGAGTAGGGTGCTTTCCGTATACTTTTTCTTCCCAAGGAGTTAAAGGTATATACCAAACACTCCTCATCTGCTTGTTTGAAGGACTTATTTTATCGTCCCACCGCTTCATTAAATTATAATTGAAAAAGTGTTTTGAATTACTATCTTTTTTTGCCCAAATTAAAGATTCATGTGCATGAGCAAAATATTTTCCAGTTAAATTTGGAGGAGCATTTGGTTTATACCAAATTATTTCATTCATAATTTTGAATCCTAGAGATTGCAAAGCGTATCCAACTTGAAAAATGCTGTGAGGTGTTCCAGAAATCCAAATTGTCCCATTCGGTTGTAGTAGTTCTTTACATAATCTTATCCACTTATAAGTAAATTTGAAATCTTCATTAAATCCCTGAGATTTGTCCCATTCTCCTTTATTCACAGATGCTATTTGTCCAGATTTACAGGTTATTCCCCCGTTAGATAATCTATAAGGAGGATCTGCAAAAATTAAATCAAAAGATTCTTTTTCTAAAATAGGAAGTATTTCAAGACAATCTCCATGAAAAATCTTAATATCTCCCTTTTCCATAAAATACCTAGAAAATTTAAGTTATTAAAAATTTAGGAACATTTTAATACATAAAAATTTTAAACCAACTATGATTGATGGCGGAAAAGGAGGGGCTACAACGAATAAGCACGGATTAGCTTTTGAAAGAAGGGTTGATTTAAGGAAAGTATTTGACAATTTAAAAGGTTATGAAGTCAGGGGAAACGATTTATATTTTAGAGGAGAACTAATTGCAAAATTCTACAAAAAATATGGTCTGTACACTGGTTTGTTAAATGAAAAGAAAGTTGATTATAAAAAAATAATCTCAAAAAAATTGCTTCCCGATGAAACTATTTTTGTTTTTAAAAATGAAACTCTTTATATTATTGAAATGAAATTCCAAAAAGTATCTGGTTCTGTGGATGAAAAGTTACAGACTTGCGACTTTAAGAAAAAACAGTATACCAAATTATTAAATTCTGCAAAAATAAAAGTGACGTATATTTACATATTAAATGATTGGTTTCAAAAACCAGAGTATAAAGACGTTTTGGATTATATTGAATCAGTCGGATGTAAATATTATTTTGAATTTCTACCATTTAGTGCTTTAGACCTTCCTGAGCCTTTGGTGGAAAATAATTCGTAATAACCACCTCGTTTATTTTTCCTCTCTTCGTTGCATCACAATTAATCATTCTCTTTGCCTGAACAAAATTTATATGATATCCCTTGTATAAATCTTTAATAAAATCAGTATCGCTATTGCTTAACATAACTTTACAACCTTTTTTATCTAATTCCCTAAAAACTTTTGCTAATTTTTTTTGCTCTTCTTCTAAAAAATTATCTTTAGTATATGTTGTAAAACTTTCTTTCTTCAGCGGATAATAAGGAGGGTCAAAATAAATGAAATCCCCTTTTTTTGCATTCTTAACAGCATCGTAAAATTGAGCGACTTTGATATCATCTTTTTTTAAGAATTTTGAAATTTCTCTCAAACCTTTTTCATTACAAATTTGAGGATTTTTATAACTCCCCATTGGAACATTAAATTGACCTTTTGAATTAACCCGATACAACCCATTAAAACATGTTCGATTCAAATAGATAAATCTCGTTGCGATTTCTAAATCTGTTTTGGGATTTTGTGAACGAATCTTATAATAAAATTCTTTGCTGTGTTTTGATTTGTATTTTTTTAATAATTTTATTAGCTCTTCAACATTATCTTTTACAACATTATAGGCAGTGATTAATTCCTCATTAATATCAGATAAAAAAATTTTTTTTATTTCTGGATGAGTTTTAAGTAAGTAGAACGCAACTGTTCCGCTACCGATGAATGGTTCAAAATATCTCTCAATTTTCTTTGGAAAGAATTTTTCGAACTGTTCCAACAACTGTTTTTTTCCTCC
Source organism: Candidatus Woesearchaeota archaeon (assembly GCA_964598985.1). Taxonomy (GTDB): domain Archaea; phylum Nanobdellota; class Nanobdellia; order Pacearchaeales; family GW2011-AR1; genus MWBV01. The sequence goes on from CAZRDP010000001.1 coordinate 4,791, forward strand.
TGCCCATTTCACCAGCGTTGGAACCTCTTTTTTCATTTTATTATTTAGATTAGGGTGTTTAAATTTGTTTGTTATAATTTATTTAGCCCCCTAAACTATTTAAATCTTTCGCCCCCTAAATATTTATATAATAGTAATAACAAGATATTTTTATGAAAATTGAACGGGTTAAATCAAGAAAATATAAAAAAACGCAATATTACAAACACAGAATAATAATTCCAGAAAAAACTTTGGAAAAATCAGGTTTCAAAGAAGGAGATGAACTTGAAGCTGAGGCGAAGAAAGGGGAAATAAAATTGGTGAGGAGAAAATGAGTGAAGACAAAAGTGAAAAGGCATTGGCAGGGTTAATTGCAGGGGCAATTTTAGGCGGTGCCGTAGGGGGCGGGTGGGCGGGAATATAATTATACTACAAAACAGCAATGCTTAAAAAACAAAACAATCTTACGATTTCATGTTAGTTAAACTTGATAAACCAGCACTTCTTTCGAGGGCAATTGAATTAATTTCTGAACTTGTTACTGAAGTAAGAATTAAAGTTAATGAATTCGGAATGAGTATAACGGCGATGGACCCGGCGAACGTTTCAATGGTTGGTTTCAAACTTCCGAGGACGGCATTTTCACAGTACGAAACGGGACACGAAATTTTGGGCGTAAATCTTGACAATCTGAAAAGAATTTTAAAAAGATGCGGGGCGGGAAGTTCGATAATAATTGAAAAGAATGAAAATCATCTTGCAATAAATATAATTGACAAAATACGACGAAGTTTTACTTTAAGTTTAATTGAAATTGAAAGCGAGGACATTGATTTTAATGAAAAAATTGCGCGAATGGAATTCAGTTCAAGAATTGAAATAAATTCTGCGGATTTGATAAATTCAATTGATGACT
>CAZRDP010000001.1:5698-13628 GCA_964598985.1 Candidatus Woesearchaeota archaeon
CGTGTTCTTTTGCGGTTAAAGACGGAAAATTCGTGATTGAGTCAAAAGGAATTGATTCAACGAAAGCGGAATTTTCAGGAGATGAAGCGAACATTAACGCGGAAGATTGCAGAGCGAAATTCAGTCTGGAATATCTGCAGAAATTTGTTAAAGCTTCAAAACTCTCTGATAAAACAATTTTGAATTTCGCGAATGACCATCCTTTGAGACTTGATGTCCGCGCAGAACATATGGAAATTTCTTTTATTCTCGCGCCAAGAGTTGAAATTGATGATTAAAATACCGCAGAAATTTTCAGTCGTCCGCCCAAGCGCGGCCAAACGAGGGAGCTGCGCGCAATAAACGATGCCTGAAAAATATTTGCAAATATTTTTAAATCAATTTACCGTTAAAAAAACATGCCGGAGAAAAAGAGGATTATAAACAAAAGGGGTCAGCTTACGATTTTTATAATAATTGCTATTCTTGTTGTCGCTCTCGCAGTTCTTGCGTATTTTCTTTTTCCTGATTTGCGTTCAAGCATTTCATCCCAGCAGCAATCTCCGACGGAATATATGAACACATGCATGAGGGAAAAAATTGTGAAAACGACGAAGACAATTTATTCGCAGGGAGGGAGTTTTGAAACAAATTCAGAAAATTCTTATTTTTATCAGGGAGATTACATAAAATATTTATGCTACACAAATGAATACTGGAAACCATGCAAGAATCAGGAGCCATTTTTGACGGAGCATGTTGAAAGCGAAATTGAAAATGAAATTAAAGCGAGCGTGAATTCATGCTTTGAATCAATGAGCGCAAGTTATAGAAAAAAGGGCTATGATGTTGAACTAAAAAATTCAGATGCGGAAGCGGATGTGAAAATTTTTCCCGACAGAATCGCCGTGAATTTTGAAAATGAACTTACGCTGACGAAAGGCGAGTCGCAGAAATATGATTCATTCTATGTGATTCTGAACAGCAATATTTATGAACTTCTTGAGATTACGAGAAACATAGTCGTCTGGGAAATAAACGCAGGAGATTCATTCACCGAGGCGTATATGTCTTACGACCCGTATATAAAAGTTGAGAAAAAAAGAAAATCAGATGAAACAAAAGTTTACATTGTCACGGACAGGAGAACTGAAGAGTCATTCAGATTTACAATAAGAAGCTGGGCGCTTCCTCCGGGATACAATTAAGATGGAAAAAAAACTGGTGATGCTCGTCGGAATTTTGGGATTTGTTTTATTCGGAAGCATGTTTATTTCTGCAGTTTGCTGCGAAAAACTTATAGACGGAGGACAGTGGTGCCAGGCCGCGAACGATCAGAGTATGTGCGACAATAACTATAATATTTTTCCGGCTGAAACGTGCGACGCTCTTGATGTTCCTGAATGCAACGGAGTTTGCATCAGCGAGAGTTCGGGAAAGTGCGAGGAAGGCATGGGGAAAGCACGGTGTTCAGAAGAGGGAGGAATATGGAGCCAGGAACAAATAGGAAATATTCTTGCATGCCAGGATGTTTGCTGCGTTATGGGAAAACAGATCGCGTTTGCCACACCGACGGAGTGCAGACAGATTTTCTCGCTTTATGACGTTAACGGAACAATAAGGGACGATATAAAAGACAGAAGTTCATGCGAAGCGTTGGGAGCGTCAATTGAAGAGGGCGCCTGTGTAATTGAGACGGAAACTGAAACAAAATGCAAGAGAACAGCTGAAACGGATTGCGACAATTATAAAAATAATCTTCCCGACGGAATTTTACAATTGCCTTATGCAAGAAATGAAATTTATATCCATTGGGAAAAAGGATTTTTATGCTCGGGTTCAAGAGAGGTAGGCGGGCAGGTGGAATATATTTCTGGCTGCACAAGAACAGCAAATACAATGTGCGAAGACGGAAAAGTTTATTTTACTGATAGTTGCGGAAATAAAGCGAACGTTTATGACATGAATAAATACGACAGCCCCGATTACTGGACATATATTTACAATCCGTCGGACAGAGAAAAAGTTTGCCAGATTAGCGGACCAAGTTCAACATGCGGAAATTGCGACGTGATTGCTTCGGGAAGCGTTTGCACTGCCGGAAATACGAGATACGGGAATTTAGTTTGCGGGGATTTGAGCTGCAATTATAAGGGCGAGACAAAAAAACACGGAGAGCGCTGGTGCGGAGGAACTGCGGGAACTTTAGTTCCGATTTTATATAACTTTAGCGAGAGCGAGATTCTTCAATCTTCAAGAAATTCACTTGAAGACCAAAACGAATACAATCTCCCGGGAAGCAGATATTATAGAATGCAATGCGCATTCGGAGAGATTTTAATTGAAGAGTGCGCGGATTACAGAAACCAGATTTGCGTTCAGGGGGATGATAGCAGAGGAGTTACTCAGGCAATTTGCACTATGAATAAGTGGAGGTTTTGCGAGGAGTATTCAACGAAATCAGATTGTGAAAATCCGTTTAACCATTGCAAATGGGTTTCAGGTTACAGATGGGATTTGACAACTGTAAATGAAAAGAACGATGGAAAAAGAGACGAAGAACAGGGTTCTTGCGTTCCGTTAATTGCTCCGGGTTTTGACTTTTGGAAATCAACTACACAGGGAAGCGCTCTTTGCGAAAGAGCGACGGTTCAGGAATATGCATTGTATGAAACAACATGGTGGATAAGCAGAGATGATTTTGCTTATTGGGGAGATAAAACCCAGTCGCGTGCGTGTTTGAACGGATGTTACGCAATTCCTGAATATGCGTCGGACTTTGAGACCGGAAGAACAAATATTGAATGCGACACTGATGAAAATTGCGGCGCGGGAAATAAATGTTTCAGTGGTTATTGCGTTAAAGAAGAATTGTATAATTTTTATGATGAATCAGGTTATTCTCTTCAAGACAATGTTGAAAATTATTTCCTTTCAGACAGAAGAGGGCAATATTGCAATAAAGACGGAAAGCCGGATGAATGGCTGACGGGGCAGGTAACAGGAAGTTCATATGACTGCACAGGATTTCTCGGAGGAGATGATAAAACAGAAAGAAAGGAAAGAGATTTCCCTATTTTCTTAACTCACGAAAGTTGGCTTGCTTCAATTGTTGAGAAGTCGCGTTCCCTCGGAGATTGCGGGAATAAATCAAACATTGACGGAGAGTATGGTTCTGAGACGGAAATTGTTACGGCGATATTTGAAAAACTGAAACAGAGCGGAGAGGTTAAAGAAAAAATTGTGGCGGAGCAAATAATCTACAAAGGAGATAAGAACGGGCTTAAGTGGACAGGAGATGAGACGATTCCTTACAATGAAGGGCTTTATGATGTGGTGGAATATTCATGCGTAGAGACGGGGGGAATGTGCATCGCTGAATTTAATATGGCAGGAGGGGAAAATTGTCCGGGAGAAAAAATAAGCGAGGCAACATGTCCGGCGCAGAAAATTTGCTGCGCTTATGAGGCGTTAGGATGAAATTAAAAATAAATAAAAAAGGAAGAATTGCGATAGCGCAAATAATCATCTTAGTCGTCGCTGTTTTTGCATTTGCGTGGATGGTTGGAGGAAATATAAAATTTGTCAGCGCGGAGGTGGATGAAGAAGTTTGCAGTAAAGAGTGCAATTCGTTGGGCGCGACAAAATGCAGTAGTATTGAGGAAGATTTTCAAGATGCATTTGGAAGTTCAATTGATGTTGGCGCCGAAAAAACAATTTATGAATGTAAAGAGATGGTATCCCAAACAGGAACCTGCAGCGGGAAAAAAGTTTGGATCTGGTTTGACACTGGAAAATCTTGCGATGAAGATAGCGCGAAAGAAACAGGCAATGAAGGAGATTCTAATAGAGATATTTTAAATAATGCGGCGGATGCAGCTAACATTATAGATACTACAAAAGATTTACTTAATAGAAACGCAGGGGGAAACCTTCCGGAAACGGTTGAGGTTGGCAGCGATGGAGTGGTCCAAAAAACAGGAAACACAATGTGGGAATCTTTTATGGGAGGTGAAGAAAAAGCAGGCGGTTTCTTTGCAGAGTGGTTGAATCCATTTAGCGCAACAGGCGTCGGGTCAATTGTTTCGGGCGCTCTCTGGGCAGCAGCGACGTCAGGGATAATAACATGGACTGCAAAATATTATGCAAGCGATAGAAATTTAAATGACATCACAACAGTTGCGTGGGTCGGCGCAGGAATTGGAACTGCAGCAGTTGTTGCGGTTCTTGTTATAGGCGGTGCATCCGGGCCAGTTGGATGGATTGCTGTTGCAGTGACAGCATTATTCTACGGAGTTTATATGTTAGTAGGTTATCAAATTTATTCCCGTGAAACATTTACTTACTACACAAAATTGTGGCAACCTCCCGTCGGAGGAAACAACTGCGGGAAGTGCAACAGTTTAGAATTTGGATGCAGCGAATATATCTGCCATAGTTATGGAAAGGCGTGCGCATGGATAAATGATAATACAAGTTACGAAGCGTGCATTGAAACAAATCGCGGGGATTCAAATCCGCCGATAATAACAGCGACGGAAATCGCTTACGGCCAGAACGTATTCCCAAACGAGAATTATCAGTATGAATTTTCAGATGCCGGGGCAAAAATAGTTTATAACGGTCAGGGTGGAGAGTGCGTTCCTCCGTTCACAGGAATAACTCTGGCTGCTGAAACAAATGAAGGAGCGTATTGTAAAATAAGTTTAGAAAGATATACTGAGTCGGATTATGCTGCAAGATTTGGGAACATGATGGATATGGGAGAAGGAAATGTGAATACAACAGAACACACTTTAAAACTTCCAAGTTCTGTAGCTGCAAGCACTTCAGCGATGGAAAATGCAGGATACGTTTTGAATAGTGAAGGCGAATATATTTTTTACATAAGATGTCAGGATGTTCAGGGAAATATTAATCCCTTTGATTATGTGATGTCATTCTGCGTTCAACAAGGACCTGACACTCTCTCTCCGGAAGTAACCGGGACTTCGCCTCCAAAGGACAGTTATATCAGAAAAGGAACTTTAACAATTGAAAATTTTCAGGTTTACCTAAATGAACCGGCAGATTGCAAATGGGATTTTGAGAGAAAGAGTTTCAACGCGATGAATTATAATTTTAGCCGCTGTTCGCAGGGAATAAATGACCCTATTACAGGAACATCAACTTTGGGATGCCATGGAAATTTAACAGGATTTAAAGACGGGATTGTAAATAAATATTATATCAGTTGCATTGACCAGCCGTGGCTAAGAGGAACGAACGAATCAAACAAAAGAAATGAAATGCCTCCTTATGAAATGACCTTTATAGGAACTAATGATTTGGTTATCAGCGACGTCAAAATAAACGGGGAGAAAAACGGAACCGTTTTGATGGATTCAAGAAACAGAATAAATGTGGAATTAAAAGTTCAGACATTCGGAGGGGCCGAGAACGGAAAGGCAAGGTGCAAATACAGGCAGAACACGAGCAACAGCTATTCACTGTTCAGCAACGCTGGAAGTCCGGATTATTTTGTGATAAACACCCATAATCTCTTTTTGGAAGAAGGAAGCTACGGTTACTTTATACAGTGCAGCGACGTTGCAAGACCCGCTCCAAATACTGCAACAACATACGTTGAGTTCGCTATTGAAACAGATACTGAAAAGCCGGAAGTGGTAAGATGGTTCAGGGACGGCGACAATTTAAGAATTTTAACAAACGAAAAAGCTAAATGTGTTTATCAGACGTTTACAAAAGTAACAACTAATCCATGCATTTATGATTTCGACCTCGACGGAATTCCTTTCACGAGTGAATTCGGCGAATACGGAACGAGCCACTACGCCGACTGGCCTGAAAACAGCCAATCAACTTATTACGTGAAATGTGAAGACGAATTCGGAAACCCTCCGCCGACGGAAGGATGCACGACGATAGTGAGACCTTTTGAAATTCCCGGATTGAAGAATTAATTTTGATAATTAAATTAATGAAATCTTTATAAAATAGAATAATCTTTATTGAATATGAAAAAAAGAGGGGCGCTTGAAATTTCTTTCGGAATGATTTTTTCAATAATTTTAATTATTGTTTTTATCGCTTTTGCTTTTTTCGGAATAAAAAAACTTTTGGGTGCGCAGGAAACAGCGACGATAGAGCAATTCAAACATAATCTGCAGGAAGATATTAACAAAATGTGGGGCGGACCGCAGGGAAACCAAATTTATGAATATGTTTTGCCAAAAAAAATTGAACAGGTTTGTTTTGTCGACGATGAATATGAAAATATGCGCTTTGAACCGATTGGAAAATATCCGGGGGATAAAATTATCCATATTGATTTAGAAAATACTTTGGATGGCAAAGATGAAAAGTGTTTCATCAATTCTGGGAAGTTAACAATCAAATTAAAAAAAGATTTTGGTGAATCACTTGTAACAATCGCATCACCTTAATAAAATGAAACGCAAAAATGCACAATTAAATATTTCGTTTGCATGGATTTTTGCGATTGTCGTCGGAGCTTTCATACTTTTTTTGGCAATTTACGGCGTGACAAAATTTGTTAATATTCAAAAAACACAGCAGGGCGCGGAAACGGGAAAAGAGATAAGCGTTTTACTTAATCCGCTTGAATCCAGTTTTGAAACTACAGAAATGGTGACCATTTATGCTCCGACAGAAACGCGGATTTTTTTCGAATGTGAAAACCCGAAAAGCTCGGAAGTTTTCGGAAAGCAGAAAATATGGACTCTCCAAAAAGTGTACAATTCATGGACGCCGACAAAAGTGGAAATCAGTTCAAGAAACAGATATGTTTTCTCAGAAAATCCTGTTGAAGGGAAAAGTTTTGTCGCTTTTTCAAAGCCGTTTGAATTCCCGCCTGAAAGAAGAACAGATTCGTCATTTAAAGTCGCTGATTTAATTTACATTTTTCCCTCGGATGAAAAATATTGTTTTACCGACGCTGATGAGGAAATAATAGAAGAACTTGATTTACTTCAGAATAATTCAAGAATAAAAAATTTCTATTTTGACGATTGTCCAACCGGGAGCAAAAAAATCTGTTTTGATTCTGACTCTGAAGATTGTTACGCAAAAATAAATTATAATTCAGGAATTGTTGAAAAAAATTCAGAGGGAGTTTATTTTGAAACTGATGCTCTGATGTACGCTGCGATCTTTTCTGAAAATTCTGAATATGAATGTCAGATCGGAAGAATAATGGCGAGGGCTAAACAACTTGCGGAAATTTATGAGATTAAATCCGAAATGGAAAAAAACCAGAGCTGCCCCGGTGTTTTGGATGCAGATTTGATTATTTTCAAAACTTTATTGAATTCTTATAACAACTCGGAAGATTTGTCTTACATTGCAAATCAGGCTGAACAATTAAATGCGAGAAATAGTATGCAAGGGGATTGTAAATTATGGTAAATAAATCCGGGCAAATAAAAATTCAGCAAATGATTTTTATGATTGTTGCAGTTTTTATTTTGTTCGCTATAATCGGACTTATTGCACTTTCTTCAAAAATGTCAAATTTAAAAAAATCAGCGACGGAACTTGAAAGAGAAAACGCTTTGTCTTTAGTTTCAAAACTTGCAAATTCACCGGAATTTTATTGCGGAAACAGCTACGGAAATCAAAAAAGTGATTGTATTGATTTTGATAAAGCAATGGCCTTAAAAAATAAAATCGAAGATTACGAAAAATTCTGGGGCGTTTCAAATGTAGAGATAAGAATAATACCAAATGAAAATATTTTATGCATCGACGACAATTACCCGAATTGCGACACGCTTAAATTAATCAGCGACAAGATAACCGGAAATTCAGTTTCAAATTTTGTATCTGTTTGTTATAAGGAATCAAATGGTGGAAGCATAGTAAATAAATGCGAGATAGGTCAGATTATCGTAAGTTATGAGGCAGTACAATGAATAAAAATAAAAATGCT
>CAZRDP010000001.1:13638-32426 GCA_964598985.1 Candidatus Woesearchaeota archaeon
GGGCAATGGGGGATGAATCATTTGTAAAGGCCACTCTCAAAGAGATGATTACAAGCATAGTAGAAGATGGAACCAGTACACAAACCGCACTTAAAAATGCTCAAGAGGAAATAATGGGATTTGGAATAATTTTGATTGTAATTGCAGTTATAGCGCTTGTTTTCATAAGTTTGTCAGTAAATAAAAACCGAAATGTAAACGACGAGCCGAATTATGAGGTGAACGGATTTTTGAGCGCTTTGATGGAAAAGACGACGACATGCGAGAAGAATTCAAATCTTTTAGCAGTAAAAGATATGATATTTGAATGCGGGAGAAATAGGATTTGTGCAAACGGGGAGAATTCATGTGATGTGTTGAATGAAACTATAATAAGCGCTATGGATAACAGCTGGAAGGTTGAAAACGGAAGTTTAGTGAAAGGGTATTATTTAGTTGTTTACTATGAAGGGGATTTAATTATAAACGAAACGCGAGGGGTTTTAGACGGTGAATCGAGGGGAGCGTGGCAGGATTATGCTAAATCGGCTGAAGAATCACAAATAATTCTTGAAATTTTTAATTAAATTTTGAAATGAACAGTTATAATATCAGCTGTTATGGATGGTTTGTGCCTTACGCGGTTTTTTGTTTTCTCCTGAACTAGCCTGACGAAACCAAATCTTTCAAGAAGCTTTATGTCTCCACTTACGGACTTGAAATCGCGACCGAGTTTTTTTGCAAGGTCATAGATTGAATTAGGCTTTTGAGTTTTAATTACATCAAGGATTTTTGCTCTTTCATTACTTAACGCTTGTCTCAACGCTGAAATTCCTGAAAAGTTGTATCCTTTATCTGAAGAAATTCCTTTCAAAACTGAAAACCCGCCTTTTGATTCTTTAATTGTAATTTCACGCACTTTTCTCGTCGACATTTTTCGTATATATGGTGTTTTTATTTATATATTTTTATAATATATATTCAATTTATAGGTTTATTTAATCAATATATTTGTCTAACTTAATAAAGTTTTATGTTCTAATGGCTAATAAGACTATATGAAAGTGTTTTAACTTAAGAAAAATTACACAACCTTTTTAAATAAAACCACGAAAAATGGGTGTTTTTTTGATACAACCGAAAATTAAAGTGATAAGGTTTTTAAACGAAAATGGGTTTTCCTTAGTATGCCTTTAAGGCTGTCTATAGGGAATTAAAATACAGTTCATGATTTTCCCTATAATCATGGATTGGCAAAACCTTAGAGTTTATAGAGTTGAAAGGAGGTTAAAAAATGAAAAAATTTAATTTTAGAAAAATCAGCGCAATCGCTGGTAGCTTGTTACTTACAGGATTGACTCTTGGAAGTGCTGCGGCTGCTACATATCCAGCTCCATTCGTGAGCGGAGGTGCGGCTAATGTTGCTATTGTTTATGGTACAGGAGCAGGTGTATCTTCACTTGACCTTATCCAGGCAGGTCACATTCAAACAGATTTGCAGTCTTACATGGGTTCGGGTAGTACATCAACTACCACAAGTACAAGCGGAGAGACAGTTTCTATCGATACATCTGCAGACAGAGTTTGGCTTAACACCTCTTTGAATTCAGTAAAATCGACTTTAACAAAAACAGATCTTCCAACAGTTCTTGCTGATTACACTTTCTCGGGAAACGTTAACTCCAAAATAACTTCCACAATTAAGATAATAGCTGGTGGACCAGATGGAGATAATTCCGGAAGAGTTGTATTCGCAAAACAGCCAACAAGCAGTGATGACCCTGCTGTAGGTATAAGTATGAACAGTTCAACTACTGGATTTGGTGGATTATATAACGCATCCTCTACAATGGCTGCAATTAACTTCACAAACGCAGATTCAGAAGGTGAAGAAATTCAATTGTTCGGTCAAAAGTTCACAGTTTCGGCAGACACTGACGAAACCAAATTGGTTCTTCTTAAAGAAGCTCAGACAGTCAGCTTAAGCAGTGACGACCCAACAACAGAAGTAACAATCGGTGGTGAAACATACACTCTTGAATTAGTTTCGGCTTCGGACACTTCAGCTACAATTAAAGTAATTGATAGCAGTGGAACAAGCGAAAGCAAAGAAATTAATGAAGCAGATTCAAAAACAGTTAATGACTTGAGCGTTGCAGTTAAAACTGCTGACGAAACAAATCTTAAGTTATCGGCATCCGTTATTGTTGGTGCTGACAAAGTAACTATACAGAATGCTGCTGTTGTTACAGTCGGTGAAGACGATGATCCTATTGATGGAACATATGCATATCTTGTCGGAGGAACAACTGCTACTACAGAAATAGCTATAGTTGTTACAAGACCCGACTCATCAAATGATGCTATCCTTCCAGGAGAATCATTTGTTGACCCTGTATTTGGAAGCTTCAAAGTTGACTTTGCAGGATTAAGCTCTCCATTAGATGATACTAACAGAGGAACAGTTTCCATAACAAATTCTGGTGATGATACAATGATTGTAGAATTCACAGATGATGCGGCAAACAAAAAGGCAATTGATTTCGCTCATAATGAGAGCGGTAAATGGATCCTTGGAGATAACTCTAACTATGGAATCTCCGTATTGGAAGGTGAGAACCTTTCATATGCTGCTAATGGAAAGAAATATGCTGTTATAGGTAATCAGGATTATGGGCATCTTATAGAATTATATGATGTTTATAACCAAACAACCGGATCTAGCGCTATCACAAATGATAGAGTTAAGTTCAAAGATGTAATAACTGGAGATACTTATGAATCAACATTCACAAGCACTGAAGGTATCGGTACTGTTGATGTTGATGGTAAGAGATATACAGTTACATTTGTTGGAACTGGCGAGGATGCAATAGTAAATCTTAAGTATCCTTCTAGTGATTCTGCATCTACAGAATACATTGTGTTCCCAACAATCAAGATGGATAGTGGTGCATTGATATCACTATATGAACCAGTGAACGTAAACATAGCTGGATTTGGTTTAGCTGGTGATACATCTACATCAAAACTTTGGTTCCCAGATGGTGATGGTTATACAGGAGTTACATTTACATTACAGCCAGACGGTAACGATACTGACGCTATGTGGAGTATCGGAAGCGTAAGTGTTGCAACAGGACCTGCATCAACATTAAATGCTTCACAAGTAACAATTGGTAAGTTATTGTACAATATCACAGGTACAACAACTGTTAATAGAACTACAATAAAACTTGTAAACCCTGAAGGTGGTACAGCAGGAGATTTAGAAAGTAATCCTGGATTAATCATCTTCGAAGGTAAAGACGATGATACTAATTATCATGCTGTCTTTGTTGATCTTGAATCTGCACCTGCAGGTACAAGTACAGATGGTGTTGGTGTAAGCGACATTTTGTTCACATCAACTAAATACCATGCTGACGCTACAAGGTCAAGTGATAGTGATTTCACAGAAGATATCGATTGGTATGGAGTTCACACAACAAAGGACGCGAGTGATTCTGACCAAAAGACTGCTGTAATAACTATACCTGAAGAACAAGTATATGCACAAATATACGTTGGTGAAATCTCATCAAGTGTTACTTCAAGTGGCGGATCAACAGGATCAACTCAACTTGGTGAAGTTCTAGTAACAGATGCTGAAGTAAGTTCAGTTGCTACAAAGAACTTGATCGTTGTAGGCGGAAGCTGTATCAATTCAGCTGCTGCTACATTGGTTGGTGGTGCTTATTGTGGTGCTGCATGGACAGAAGCTACAAATGTTGGAACAGGACAATTCTTGATAAAAGGATATGCCAGTTCAACTTTAACTAGCAAATTAGCTTTGCTTGTTGCTGGTTATGAAGCTGCTGATACTGCAAACGCTAAGACATACTTGACTACTAAGAAACCAGACACATCTAGTGCTTGGCTCGGAACATCAAGTACAGAAGCTACTCTTCAAACTGAAGCTGCATAAATTTACTTTTTATTTTTCTTTTTCTTTTATTTTTTTAATGGATTAGTGGATACTGAGTAAAAATTATTTATTATTTACAATCCCGACGACAAAAAGGTTTTTATACTAAATTTTTTTGCTTATATAATGCGGAGAATTTTATCTAAAGAACAGGAAGAAAAAAGACAAAAAAGAAATGGAAGGATTTTAGTTTTGTTTTTGGTCATAATTTTGCTTGGAAGCAGTTTTGGAATAATTGTTAATTCTTTTGACAATTCAAATTCATCAACTAAAATGAATTATAACGGAAAAGAACTTGTTTATCAAAACGGATTTTGGATTTACGACGCCGGAGATTATCAGCTTGGATTTGTTTACAACCCCGAAGAATCTGAAAATGTTTCCGGACAAATTTACACAGATTTGACGAGTAGTGTAACTGCGTACCAAAATGCCCCTGTTTATATTTATTCAGAGGAACCGTCGGCCGAAGCAGAGGTTTACAGAAACATTTATCCTTTTGTTCAGAGAATTCAAAAAGCATGTATTGAAGGAAAAGAATGTGGTGAAGACATCCCTGTAAAAAATTGTTCTGACAGATTAATTGTAATCGAATCGTCGGAATTAACCGAAATAGTTCAGAATGATAAATGCGTTTATATCCACGGCTCTGAAGAAGATTTGGTAAAATTGAGCGACGAATTTTTGTATAAAATTTTCGGAATAAAATAAACATTTAAAAATTAATTTTACTTATCATAAGAATGGCAAATAAAAAAAAGAAAAAAGAAACGGAGAAAATAACTGAAGTTTTCAAAGTTGAAGATGCCGACGGCAAAACAAAAAAAGAAATTGTAAAAGATGTTGAAATTAAAAAAGAGCACGCGAGTAAAACGCAGGTGAAAAAACAGGAAAAACAATTAAGAAATATTTTAATTGTCCTCGGAGTTGTCGTTCTTTTTGTCGTCTTAATTTTTTTGTGGATGAAATTGATAAGGATAGTTTATTACGAGGATGTTAAATTTGAAACAGTTCAGGAAGGCCAGTTGATTTTGTACAATACAAAAATTCCTTTGTATTATGAAGACGGAAAATTTTATGCGGATTATAATTTTTATTTGAGAACAAATCCGAAGGATTTGGAAAAAGTTCCGTTTGAAGGCGAGCTTGAACTTAAAGAAGGATATACCATAAATCTTACGAATGAATTTGAATGCAGTCCGTACCGCGCAATTGCTTTCGCGAATCTTGTGAAACAGTATGAAATCCTCGGAATAGTTTTGATAAATGACAAAAATGCGACGTGCGATGAACTAAGCAGATATGTTTATTATGAAATAAAAGAAGGCAATGAAACGAAAATAGTTCAGCGCGGAAATACAACGTGCTACGACGTATATGTGGGCAATTGCGAAATTCTTCAGGCAACTGAAAAAGTAATGGCTGAAACTTTTTCTGAATTTAAAGGAGATTAATTTTTTATATTTTTAATCAAATATTTTACGTCCGAGTAAAACGGAATATCTTTTATTCTGAAAATTTTAACCTCGGCAAACCATATTAAAATTACCATAAATATGCTTCCGAAATACCAAAAAAATATGTGTGCGAATTCAGCATACGAAAAATTTTCAATGAACATGACGCCGATGAAAAAAATCCTCAGAATATTTATAATTAAAAAAGACGCAAAAGAAATTCCAAGCAAGGCCAATCTTTTCTTAAATTTTATATTCGGTGTTGAAAAATTCAGAATGAAAAAAAGCAAATACGCCGAACCGGCAATGCACGCACCTATAAATTCAAAAGATAAAACTGAATCGTAAAAATGAATTGTGTTTTCAACAATGTAAGGATTGTAAAAAATATCAAATAAAAAAAAAGAGGGATACATTGTCAAAGGTTTGAAAATAAAATAAAATAATTCAAACCCGACGAGCGCGAAAAATAATAAAACAGAATACCTTATTATAATATCTTTTAATCCTCTTTTCGTTTTTTTATTCATTATAATTAAAGACAAAATCGGTTTAAAAAATTAGTTATGATGAATTATTTTGAGAAGGATTTATTTTCTTGCAATTCTTATTGCAACAATAATTATAATTACTATAAGAAGAACATTCAACGCTGCAATTGCCCAAATCTGCCAGTTGTCGGCGTTTATTAAATTGAAAACTTTTGTCTTTTCTTTTATTGTTACAGAAACCGGCTGGTTCGCAACCAATTTGTCATTTGAAAGAACTTCAACATTGAAAACTTCTTCGCCTGAAGCGTCGGATTTAACATCCAATGTGATCAAAACTTCTCCTGAACTTCCAGCGTCGAGAGTTAAAGTATTCTGGCTCACTTCAGATAATTCTGCCCATGAAGCGTAATTTGCGATATTTAATGTGAAAACTCCAGGATTATCTCCTTCATTAGTTATCGTTGCTTTTACGGTAAGAGGTTTCCCTGCCTGGCCGCCGTCTTCAAGAACAGCGCTAACTGAAACGTCGTCGGAAACTCCGCAATTTCCTGAAACAACCAAACTTGCTGTGTAAACAGATTCGTCGTCATTTTCATTCTGGAAAACATCATCATCTTTGTCAAGAACAGATAATCTTAAAGTGTAAGTTCCTGCTTCTGCGTCGTTTAAATCAAAATCAAAATTTAATTCAGCACTTTCCATTGAGTCAACATCTCCGACGGAAACGACTTCATTTAGACCAAGCTGAGAATTTTGTATTAACACGGAAACGTCTTCCTGATTTCTTGTTCCGATATTCCAAACATCACCCATTATGTTGACATTTGAATTGCATTCAACATTTTCAGAGAACTCTAAATTTGAAAGTACAACAAAATCTCTTTCCAAAATTATTTTTACACTTTCACGATGCGAATCGCAAGTTTCGTCGTTGTTGCTGTTATCTACGTCCCCTGTTCCAAATACATAAATAGCGTAATTTCCTTCTTCCAGATCTTCAAGGTCAATATCCATATCGTCGTCAAGTGTGAAAGTGAAAGTCAACGTTTCATCGTCGCCGTCGCTTAAACTTATTTCATCAAGTTCATCGGGTTCAATAACCCAATCATCTGAATTTTCATCCCATAATCCCCATTCAACAGAAATGTCGTCAATATCGTCGTCGCCGTTGTTTTCAACTCTTACTTCAACTTCTACCTGGTCGAAAAAGAATAATTCATCTTCATCTCCGAAGCCGGTCACAGAAATATCACGAATTTCAATATCTAAATCACCAGTATTTCCGGTTGTTGAGCATTCTGTAATTTCGTTTGGCTCTTCAGGAGATTCTACATTTATTGTTACCGGCAAAAGTGCCAGTTGTTCGGTTCCATTTGATAAATTAATATTACCTATTATAGTTCCATCAAAATCAGAAGGTATTGAGAGAATGGCTGTGATGGATTCTGAATCACTTGCATTTATAGTTGTTAAATCTGGCAAATCCCAAGTTCCCGTTGGAGAACCTGCAAACTCCCAATTTAATGAAGTGTAAGCAGTTGCGTCTGAATTATTCAAAGTAAAAGTAAAAGTTTCTGTTGTGTCACCCTGATCTATATTTCTTGAGAATGAAACGGGATCAAAAGTAACCGCTGCACTTGCAATTCCTACTAAGAACATCAATACAAACACGCCTGTTAACAATTTTGTATTCATTTTGTGTAATCATTCTGCAGTTAATATGGTTTATAAAGATTTCTGTTATTCAAAATATATTTTAAATTCGGTTTCTCAAAAGATTTATATAATTTAACAACTAATTAAAGAAATGGTTCTTACATCAAGGGAAAATGAAATCGGCGCGTGGTCGTTTTTGGTGGGTGTTGTGCTTGCAATGGTTATAGGATTGGCAACGGCCCTTATTTCGGTTCCCGCACTTATTAAAATGAGCCCGCCGATTTACGGCATTTTAGTTTTGCTTGGTTTAATTATAGGTTATTTTAGCATTCCAGGCGGAAAAGAATCGCAGACATTCATGATTGCCGGGACGGTTTTAGTTATTGTGAGCAGATTCGGAATGGAAAGTGTTACCGGCTCTTTAATAGGAATAGGAATCGGCGATATTATAACGTCAGTTTTCAGCGCTTTGCTTGTTTTGTTCGTACCAGCAACAATAATTGTTGCATTGAAAAGTGTTTTCTCGGCTGCGAGAGTATAGAAATTAATTTAGTTAAACTTAATTTTGTAATAGTAATAGAATAATTGGCTAAATATTAATAGAATTCCATATCCTTCTTTTCTTTTGTAGGTTTTGGAGCGTCTTTGTGAATTTTAGCGAATGCAGGTGTTGCAATCAAAATGTTTTCGCCGAATCCTGCAATTGTTCCTTCAAGCGCGTCAGTTGTTTTTTTGACTTTTGAAACAGCCCTTTTCAATTCAATAGGGTCTTTCTGTCTCAAAGGTTTTATGTCAATAACAACTATTGTAAAACCTTCTCTTAAAGCATTGAGAATTTCATTGACATCATCATATTGTCTTAAAGTGTAAAGTTTGACGAAAACTTTGTTGTCAGGAGCCTTGTCGCCGCTCAAATCAATTTCAACATATTCATCGCCACCCGACGACGAACCCGAAAGCGCCCTTTTAAGTTTTTCGAATACCATGGTTAAATTATAATTGAGGTATTTATAAAGATTTCGTAAGTGGATTATGCATATTACAAAATATTTTCCGAAAATATTAATTTCCGAGAATTTCTTCTCTTAATTTTTCTAATTGATTGTTCAACGATGACTCCTGCTTTTCAAGATTTTTGAGCCGGAGTTCGATTATTTTTTCTTTGTCTGAAAGTTCTTTAACAACTGAATCTTTTTTAGTTTTGACCATAAGTTGTCCGAGAATTTTGTACACGTCGTCGCCGGAATTTTTTATTTCTGTTAATGCAGTTGTTGTTTCTGAAAGTTCCATCTGAAATGCCTGTTTTTGCAAAAGAATATTTTGTAAACTTTGTTCAAGAATCTGCATCTCCTGGATTTTTTTATTGTCTTTCATTTCGCGAAATCACTCGGCCTTAATTGTTTTTACTTTCGTTCGCGGTTTGAAGAAAATTTTTCCGCCGCAATTCGGACAAACAAATCTTTTATCCAAATCTTTGTTGGAGATTTTCTTTCCGCATTTGAAACATTTATAGTTTGCCATTTTAATTATCTAAAGCATATGCATTATCTGCAAAAACTTTTCCGGTTTTGGAGCATTTCCAAATTCCTGCTGAAAGTCGTTTCGCAGTTCCCCTCGGATGGAAAGGAGATTTTTGTTTAATTCTTTGTTTTGATTCTACTTTTACAAGCTGGTCACGAATACGTTTTCCGTATCGCGCGCCGAATCTTCCTGCTGATTTTGATTTTTTTGATTTGCTTGGCATTTTAATTATTCGTAATGTTCCCTCGTTTTTTCTCTATATAATCGCGGGTCCCCTTCACAAATTTCTAAAGGAAATTGCCGGACATTTGAAACTTTTTCTAATTTAGAAATTTTTTTTGAATCACCAATAATCAAAGAACTTTTTTCTCTTTCTATAAGTGCCATGCCCCGATAATCTCCCAATAATTCGTAAACTTTAACATCTGCAACATTTTGATTTTCAAAACGATTTAATTCGCCAGTGTAATCCTGGATTAAGTCATTTATTTCCAAATAAGTTTTTATCTTCACTGAATCTTCTTTATTGAATATTTCTGATACCATTTTATTTTCGTTTTTATTTACTACACTTGAACCCTTGGGAAAGTTCAAGCGTTATGCCGAAAATTCCGAAGGAATTTTCGCTTTGTTCGCCCATGCGTGGTCAAACAAATGACTGGAAATCAGAGATTTCCGTCAATAAACGCCGCAGCGGCGTCGTTCATGGGGATACCCGGATTTGAACCGGGGTCATAAGGTCCCAAACCTCATAGGCTAACCAGGCTACCCCATATCCCCTTGTGAAAGGAAAAATGAAGTTTATTTATAAAGTTATTTCTTATCTACAGGCGCCGGTGTTGCCGTTGCTGTTGATGCGGCTGCTTCCTGCGCAGCGGCTTCCTTAGCGGCCTGCTCCTGTTTCATAACTTTGTCCTGTTTAGATTTTACGTCTGCGAAATATTCGTCTATTTTTTTCTTTTTATCGTCGGAAGTTTTAGTTTTAACTTCTTTAATTTCTTTATCATAAACGCCTGCATCAATTTCAGCCATGACTTCTTTTGCAGTTTTGTTTTCAATCAAAAGTCCTAAACTAACGCAAGTTCCGACGACAAGTTTGACTGCGGATTTTAAATCTTTAGCGAGGAGATTTTGCATTTTTGTTTTGGCTACGGAGATTATTTGTTCAATTGAAGCATTTCCAGAATAGAATTTTTTTTGTTGACTTGAACCTTTCTGAAGTCCGATTTCTTTCTTTAATAATTCTGAAACCGGCGGTGAGAAAACTTTTACTTTGTAAGTTTTTGTTTTAGGATTTACATCAAGTTCAACGGGAACTTTTAATCCTTTGAAATCTTCAGTAGATTTGTTGACATCGTCAATAACTTTATTTATAGGAATTCCTGCCGGCCCGAGTTTCTGGCTCAAAGCAGGACCTGGCTTCATTGCCCCGCCTTCTGCTAAAATTTTAATTATCATTTTAATTTGTTTTCAAGATTTTTTAATTTTTTTATTAAATCTCTCTTCAAATTAAATTGTAATCTATATTCTTCACTTAAATTGATGTCCAAAGAATCTCTCAACTTATTTATTGAATCAATATACTCAATTAAATCTCCATTTAGATAATCCTCTTTAGGCAATTCGTCGTAAAGAATTACCAAGAAAGCCTTTTTTTTAGAAATATCATCACTATATTTATGAATAGCATTTTCATATCTCTCATCACACTTAGAGATTTGTTCTAATATATCTTTTATTTTTTTATAATCTTCATTCATTTTAATCTTCTTCTGAATCTCCGTCGGATTCTCTTCGGATAACTTTTACGTTATCCAATTTAATTGTAACCGGCAACGGAACGACCGCGCCGAGCAAACTTACAACCACTTCTTCTTTCTGTTTATCTATTCTTAAAACTTTTGCTTTTTCCCTCTTGAAAGGTTCTGAAAGAATTTCAACAATATCTCCTTCCTGAATTGAAATGGTTTCAACTGAAGGTTTTACCATCGCTTCAAGTTCCTGATAAGAAATTGTTTTCGGAATTATTCCTTTTACATACGGCAAATTAAAAACTGCTTCCTCCGCCGACTCGCGGTCTTCAGCTTCGAGAATTATATATCCGCGCAAACCTGCAGGACGCGAAACAGAATAAATATTAAGATTTTTTTTCTCTGCTCTTTCCGCAATCATATCAATTGCTCTTTCTTCTTTATTCGTCGTGACTTTAATTATAAATATCATTTTGTTCCAACTACAACTTAACCACTTAAGAAGTAGATATGAATTTATAAAATTTCGGGTTTATAAATTTTTAGTTTTCTGTTTTCTTTGAAGAGTAATGTATTACAAGTTTTGGTCTTTTTTCAGCATCGGAATTATCTCCTGAATAAAAAACTGCCCTATCATGATTCTTTCTTGATGAAATCTCAAATCCATAATTTGGTTCTCCGTTAATCCAATCACGAACTACAGAAGTTACATCAACAAACTTCCATGAATAATCATTCCCATCGTTGGAGAAATTCAGATATTTTAAAAATTCATTTTCAGGGGCATTGTCCCAAGAAACAGAATTGTCTTCCCAGTCCCAATTCAGTTTGTATAAGGCAAATCCTGATTCGGAGTCAGAAGTATTCATTTCAGTGTATCCATAAAAACACAATTTTGCCGACGAGATTGCGCCGGGAGTGATGTGCTCGGAAGGAATTTTTATAAAAATATTTCGTCTACTAAATTCACAAGAGGATACTTCTGCAAAAAATGCATCAAGATAAGTTTCATTTCCAAAACCACCGAAATAATCTTGTACATTTGAACAATCCGGAAAGGCAACGCGATTAAATTCAATCCACGCATCGTTTCCTTCCGGTCCCGGCTGAATAACTAATGAGTCCAAACCTTCAGGAGGATCATCTGGATCATCGGGAAAAAATGGTCCGCCAGCGTCGGCAATGTGAATTGGCACTCCGTAAATTTCTTTTTCATGAGTTCCGATAATTGAACTTAAAAATGACGGGTCTATTCCGATGTATGCTCCGGTATGCCCATCCAAAGTCCACCACGGATTGTCATGAATGTCCGCTTCCAACGTTGTTGACGTTTTAATCCAGCTTGCAGGTCCGGGACCGCCGTAAGGCAATATGCTTCCTGTGAATTTTAAATAACCTGTTGCAGAACCGCTTAAATCTATTTCTAAATTTTTCTTTTCAAAATTGTTTTCAAAATTTTCTGAAGATCTCCAGCCAATTCCTCTTTCCCAGGATATTCCAGCTGAAGTATAAAAATTATCCTCTATTCCCGTAGCAACGCGGGATTCTAAATCTCCCTCTCCGCCGACGGCAAATTCCAGTTTAAAAGCTAAAACGACCGGCCAATCGTGAATTGCGAAACATTTTATAAAATATTTTGACCACAATGCTTTTTCTTTTGAAAAATTATAATCAGCTTCTGCCTCAAAATTAATTTTTGAATCGCCTTCAATTATCAAACCTGTTGAAAGTGATTTTACTCCTTCGTCAAATTCAAGATTCAGATACGGTTTCGCTTTGAAAGATGCATATCCGTTTATTCTTGCCTGGTCGTCAGTTGTGTTTAAATCTCCGTCCTGGTCTAAAAGCACTTCATCAAAAGTTACATTAAAAGTTTTGCCGTCTCCGACGGATTTTAAATTTACACCTTTTGCACAATAGAGTTCTTCTGAAGATTTTTCGTCAACGTCGTCGGGATTGAGATATTGATTAAAATTTAAAGTTCCAGATTTAATTGCTTTGTCTAGTCCGGCAGGTTCAACATATACAGAATTTCTGTCAAGCATATTTACTGCTACAAATTTTACACAAAACCCGTTTGGCGCTTTTGCCTTTGGTGCTGCACCTAAGACGGTTCCAATAGTGTATGATTCATCAAGGGGTTCTGAAAGATACATGAGGTAATCCCCGTAATTAAATTCTCTAGTTAAAGGAATTTCCAAAACTCTCGCGTTTTCATAAAGTTCAGGATTGGGATTAACATAAGGTTCGGGTTTCGGGTCTTCAAATTCAGGGCGTTCACACGACGATAAATTCATTACTAAAGCCGCTAAACCGCCGTAAATAAAATTTTTCAGTTTTCCCATTTTATGCGAAAGCGTTCATAATTAATGAGACAATAAATCCGAGCAAACCGATAATTGCAATTCCGATTGCGGAAACTTTTGTAATTTGCTGAAACTCATCTTTCGACGGTTTTTTGAGAACCTGCCAAACACGTTTGCATTTCAAAAAGAATGAACTTAACTTTGACATGTTTAAATTAGAAAAATAAGGTTTAAAATAATTACGGTTTTAATTTGCCAAATTAAATTGAAAATTTGCGATGCAGGTTTTCAAAAAGAGGCGATAATTTTAATTCTCAAAAAATTCAATTCCTAATTCTTCTTCGATTTCGCGGTGCTTCATTGATTCCATTGATTCTCCGCCGCCAATTATCTGATGACTTTTAACGCCTGTTACAATTAATAAAACTCTTATTGCTTTTCCCATGTCTTCTGAAATCTGGGCTCCGCCGATTAATTTAGCGTCGGGACTTAATCTTTCTCCGACGGCAGATATTATTGTTTTATATTCATCCAAACTCATGTTTGAACCTCCGATTACATTCACTAAAGCTCCGGTCGCACCTGAAATATCGACGTCAAGCAGAGGATTTGAAATCGCTTTTTCAATTGCTTCAATTGCGCGATTATCACTTTCCGATTCGCCCATTCCGATTAATGAAACTCCGCCGTTCACCATGACTGCTTTCACGTCGGCAAAATCAAGATTTACCAGACCGGAAGTTGTTACTAATTCGGTGACTCCTTTGACAGCATTTGTTAAAATTTCGTCGGCGATTTTGAACGCGGTCTGCAAAGGCAAATTCGGAGCAAGTTCAAGAAGTTTGTCGTTGGTCATTACTATTAACGTGTCTACCAAAGATTCCATTTTTTCCAAACCATTCATTGCGTTTTCAATTCTTTTTTGACCTTCGATTGTGAAAGGCAAAGTTACGACGCCGATTGTTAATGCTCCCTGTTTTTTTGCGAGGCGCGCGATTTCCGGCGCTGCGCCGGTTCCTGTTCCTCCACCCATTCCGCATGTTATAAAAACTAAATCACTTCCCGCAATTTTCTTTTTTATTTCAGATTCGGATTCCTTCGCTGCTTCTTCGCCAATTCGTGGATTACTTCCTGCACCCAATCCCTGTGTCAATTCTTTACCGATAAGAATTTTTTGGTCAGCACTTGCATAAAGCAAATCCTGCGCGTCGGTGTTTACAGCTATAAGCTCTCCGCCTTTTATCCCGATTTCACGCATTCTTGAAAGAGAATTATTTCCTCCTCCTCCAACACCGATGACTTTTATCTTTGCATTCTGTTTTTTTAACAATTCAGCAAGCTCTCTGTCAATCTCTTTTAAATCCTGATTTCCGGAATAAATATCTTCCATGGGACGTAAAAGAGGTCATGGTTTTTAAGGATTATTATAATTTTGAAATTACTTAATGATTTAAAGAGAATTATTTCTTTTCAGTTTCCCTAACTTCAAGTTCCAAATCAAAAATTTCCTTGAATTTGTCCTTGAACATTTCGGCGAATTGCTTGAACGCTTTTTCGGTTTCAAGAATTAATTTTTTATTTTCAACTTTGAAATTCATGTCCTGTTTGAAAAGGAATTCCAAAAAGGATTTTATTTTTTCGTTTTGGTCTTCAAGTTTTCTAAAAATTTTAATTTCATAAATAACATCTTTTCCTGCAAGCGGAGAATTAAAATCAACAATTACTCTGCCTCCTGAAACAGATAAAACTTTTCCGATTCTGCCGTCGAAATTAAAAGGAATTCCGGGTACGGGATTTAACCTTTGCTCATGGAAAACTTTTATCGGCATTAACTGAACAAGTTTTGAATCGCGTTTTCCGAATGCATTTTCAGGATTTAATTCAATTTTGTATTCGACAGGAAATTTTTCAGTTTTTTGTTTTAATAAAAAGTCGTCGACTCCTGAAAGAAACATGTTTTGTCCGAGAGCAAAAACAAATGGTTTTGCTTCGACGGGATGATTGTGTCCGGCATGAAGTTTTTTTAATTCCTCGACGGAGTTTGAATCAAAAACTGCTCCTGAATCTTTTAATCTCGCAGTAAATTCAATTTCTATAAAATCATTTTTTTGAAGTTGCATAAAGAAGAAATGAAAAAGGAGTTTTAAAAAGATTGTGGAGGTTTATCGAAAAGTTAATTTAAAACTTCCCAAGAAATTTTTCTAAACTATTTCTTATAAAAAATTTCTTCTCATTTTGCCTTCTTAGCATATACGCCGTTGCAAATCTTGCATTTTCTTCAGATAGAGATCTTATTTTATATATTTTGTATGCACCTTCTCTAATAGTTTTTTCTTCTAATGTCTTCCTATCACTTTTTAATATAAAGATATCTCCTTTTTTGTGTGGATTTATTTTGCCACTGCATGTTTCATGGTATTTATTTTCACCATCACAATAGGTGTAAATTGTCCGTATGTTTTTTATTGGATAAGCATATATCAAACCGGTTCTTTCAGTTGATTTTTCATTTTTTAATCTCCTTAAATTCATACCAATAAGACTTCCAACCACGCAAAAACCTCCAAATATTGCGCCTATCCCAACAATAGATAAAGGCATAAAATGTTCTCGTATTTCTGTTTTTGAACATGCCCCTTCGCATTTAATATTATATCCTTTTGATTTTAAGACACTCTCAATTGTTGGCATATCATCAAAGTCTTTTCCCTCAAGATTCTTTTTTAACAAATACCCTAAATCTTCATACTGCTCAGGAAGACTTATATTCATATAATTTGAATCATTTAATTCTGTTGCAAGTGAACCAATTTTTTTCAATTTCAATTTTGAATCTTTATAAAAAATATATAATTCTTCCATTTCATTAACATCCCAGTACTGGTCTGTTTTCAACATTTTATTTAATAAGTCAGCTTCTGAATTCAAATTGTTTTCATAATTTGTTAATTCTTTTACTAATTGAGATTTTGTTTTTTCTCTTTCTAGAATTTTACCCTGTTCCTCATAAAAATTTACAATACTATCTAAATTTGTTATTGGTCCATGCCCGTTTATACAAATTTTTTCTGAGACCAGATTTTCTATCTTAATATGCTCTATAGGAAGATTATATTCATTAATTTTCTTTTCACATGAATTTAAAGCCACACTTCCAGTAATAATTGCAGGCAAAGCATATTTTCTTGCTGTTTGTTTTACTGCGTTGTATATATTTTTCATTTTTTATTTCTCCTAGACTCTTTGTAATTTACTTTAAAGCTTAAGTAATTATGAGGTATTTTTATTCCGAGCCTTGTTTTAGCGAATATGTTATTATCACAATTCAATTCATAAGAATCTTCAAATATAGATTTTCTTTTGGTTATTTTGCATTTAACATTACTTAAAAAAGGTTCTTCGTTTTCACCGAAGTCACGATATCCCTGTAACAATTCCTCTTTAGATACATTTACATTGTTTTCAAGAAACCCCCAAGGATGGACAATATATCCGCTAGTCTGATTATAGAATCCTTCTGGAAGATTTGCAATTATTTCCGATCCTTCTTCATAAGTTATTGCTTTTGTCTCTATAAGAGGTATTCCGATTAATTGACCCAGTTTATTAATTAAATTTTTCATTTTTTATTTCTCCTGATTTTCAATTTGATACTTTCTTTCATTACAACTTCCTCCAATCACAGCTCCTGCAATTAAGGTCACAAAAATTGCCCATCCAATAGGATAATCTTCCCAAAAGGGTTTTTTATAAACTGCTACCTTGAGACCTTGTTCCTCCAAATCTTTCTGAAGATCAGCTTTCCCAAAATCATGACCATTTAAAGCTAATGCGCATTTTTTTCTTAATCTGTTTTCATCCTTAGATAAAGGGATATCTGCATATTTCCACAAAGGATTTCCTTTTTTTTTCATAAAATATTTTGCAACCTTCTTGTTATCCCAAAAAACATTTGCCATTGCTTCTTCACTAATTTCGGAGTATTTTTCCCTTGCATGATTATAATTATTCAAAATTTTTTCCATAGTTGATTTATTTAAATTTTTATTTTGCACTCCCTCATTAAAATTCCTCTTAGCTTCATTAGAATAACTTTCTGCTATGTTAACTAAATAATCCAGAGATGCGATTTCCGAATAAAATTCTTCTTGCTGTTCAATGAGAATGGATTCTTTCACATTTTCGTTTAGGGGGAGATTTTTGTCACAGCTTGCTAGGATAATGTTCCCGGACATTATTGCAGGCAAAGCATATTTTCTTGCTGTCTGTTTTATTGCATTGTATATATTTTTCATTTTTTATTTCTCCTAAGTTGTTTTTCACAACTTACAAATAGTAACCCTTAACGCATATATTAAACTTATTATTATATTTATTTACTTTTTAGTTAAATTTATAAATATATTACACATAAATTAATTATTATGGACAAAATTAAACTTGATGTTAAAGATAGGAAAATATTAACTTTATTAGATGAAAACGCACGATATACAAATTCGCAGATTGCTAAGAAAGTAAAGTTAAGTAAACCTGCTGTTGAATACAGAATTCAGAGATTATTAAAAAATAAAGCGATTTTTGAATTTTATACAGTAATTGATTTTACAAAGCTCGGTTATAGCCAATACAAAATTTATTTTAAATTTCAGGATGTTGATTTGGAAACTGAAAATAAAATAATTGATTTTTGGATAAAAAATAAAAATTCTGTTTGGGTAGCACAAGTTAGGGGGGAATGGGATTTGGCGGTTTCAATTCTTGCAAAAAATAATTATGAGTTTGGAATCAATGTTTCTGATTTTATGAATAAATTTTCAAAATTTATTTTGAAAAAAGATGTTTTGTTGACTGAATATGCTCCGATGTATGCAAGAGAATATCTTTCTGAAACAAAACCCTCTGAATTTATTTATGGAATTCCGTCGGAAATCTATGAACTGGATGAAACAGATAAGAAAATTCTGAAAGCCCTTTCTATTGATGCAAGAATTAATATTGTTGATTTGTCAAAAAAAATTAAATTGTCCAGAGATTTGATAAATTACAGGCTAAAAAAATTAATTAAGAACAAAATTATCATTCAGAATAGATGTTACCTAAATTTTGAAAATATAGGAATTAATTTGTATAAATTGATTCTAAGAACAAAAAATCTTGACGAAAAAAATGAACAAAGAATAAAAAATTTTATTGCTGCCCACAAAAAAGCGACACAGTTTTTGAAATTAATTGGCTCGTGGGATTTGGAAATTGAATTGGAAACTTCAGGCGAAGACGAGCTTTATGGGATCTTGAATGAAGTAAGAAAAGAATTCTCTGATTTGATAAGAGATTTTGAAATTTTAAGAATTGTTAAAACAATTAAGTATGATTATTATCCATTTTAAACCACACAAAACTTTTATAAATGTATTTTTTTTTGTAATTGACATGGTGTTGAAAATTATTAACGCAACTGAGGCAAGAGTCGGCACAAATATTATTGTTGATGGAACGCCTTGTGTGATAAAAAGTATTGACGTTTCTAAGACAGGAAAACACGGGCACGCGAAATGAGCCGCAATTCACGGAACGTCCGGTCCAATACGATGGGAAGGAACCGAGCGACATTCTGGCACAAGCCCGCCCCGTGGATTTTAACAATGACGGCCTGACAG
>CAZRDP010000001.1:32436-46864 GCA_964598985.1 Candidatus Woesearchaeota archaeon
CACGGGCACGCGAAATGCCGTATAGAAGCCGTCGGAATAATTACCGGAACGAAAAAAGTTTTCGTCGTTCCCGGGCACGACAGACTTGAAGTTCCGAACGTTGAAAAAAGAAAAGCGCAGGTATTGTCAAAATCAAACGGAAATGTTAACCTAATGGATTTGGAAAGTTTTGAAACTCTTGACGTTCCATGTCCTGAACAGGAAGTTTTTGATTCTTTAGAAGAAAGCGGAAATTGTGAGTATTGGGATATAGAAGGAGAAAAAATAGTTAGAAGGAAGTTGTGATTTTTTCTTCATTCATTCGCCGTGGCGACGTCGAACGAAGGGCGAGAAGATTGTAAAAAGGAAATTATAACTTTGAGTATAAATTTTTATAAAGTTCATTCGAATTAATTTTTTATGGTTTTATTGAAATATAACACAAATATAAAAATTAATGTTAATACCGGTTTAGAAGAGTTTGCTAAAATTAACACGACTCTTAAAGAGCTGACTAATGAAATACCAGAAGTTCCGAAACTTCTCAGAAAAATTCATCCGAAAATAGAAATATCTCACAGAGAAATTGTAGTTTCTCAATGCGAGATTGGCTGGATATATGAAGTATCTTATAATTACATGGAAGAAGGGAAAAAACTTCCAAGTTCGTTCACAAAATATTTGCAAAGATATGAAAAGTCCGAACTTTCAAAAATACCTCTGAGATTTTGAAAACCTTTAAAAACCAACTATTTCTAAAATTAACATGGCACAAAAAATTCCCGAAGCTCAGGCAAGAATGACAAAAAATGTTTTTGTTTGTTTAAAATGTGAATCGAAAATGAAAGCAGACCCTCAGAAAATTTTGAAAGGAAAAATCAAATGCAGGAAGAAAAGCTGCAGAGGCAGGAATTTCAGAGTTTTGAAAAAAAAGTAGTTTCGCTATTTCATGAAATAAAATTCATATTGCGAAGTTTTATAAATTAAATTTGCTTTAATCTCCCGGTGAAAAAATGAATTTTGTTTTTGTTGATATCGCATTGTTAATATTATTTGTAATTTTCGTTTCGATTTTTCTTTATCGCAACAAAAAAAATCTGAAAAGAGAAGGACTTTTATTTTTATACAGGACAAAA
Source organism: Candidatus Woesearchaeota archaeon (assembly GCA_964598985.1). GTDB lineage: Archaea > Nanobdellota > Nanobdellia > Pacearchaeales > GW2011-AR1 > MWBV01. The sequence continues at coordinate 33,552 of CAZRDP010000001.1, forward strand.
TGGGGAATGCAATTAATAGACAAGACGGGGAAAAAATATAAGAAAACTTTGAAATTCTTAAGTTATGTTTCGATTACCGTCGGTTATTTGCTCATGGTTGGAATACTGTGGCTTTTCGGAAAAATAATTTACTTGTATGTTGCCTATCCCGCCGTCGTCAAAGCGATAAAAATTCCTCCTATAACTCCGTTGTTCCCTTATGTGGATAAACTCGTTCCCAACCTCGGACTTCCGACGCTGCACTTTGTTTATTTCATTATTATACTTGCTGTAATTGCAATACCTCACGAATTTTTCCACGGAATTTTTATGAGAAGATACAACATTAAAATAAAATCAACCGGCTTCGGATTTTTCCCGTTTTTCCTTCCAGTGTTTTTAGCCGCATTTGTTGAGCAGGACGAGAAAAGCATGAGCAAAAGCGGAATTTTCAAACAGCTTTCAGTTTTATCTGCGGGAACTTTTGCAAATATTCTGACTGCAATTTTATTCGGCGCGATTATGATAGGATTTTTCGTTTTGAGTTTTGCACCGGCAGGTGTCCAGTTCAATACTTATTCGTATTCAATTGCAAATATTTCTTCAATAGATTCTTTTAACGGAAATTTTATAGACAACCCTACTTACGAAAATTTAGTCGAACTTTCAAAAGAAGAAGGTTACAATCAGATAGGCATTGACGGTGTAATTTATTTATCGGATAAAAACCTGTTGATAAAACAGGAAAAAAATTCTGAGACCGGACTTTTAATTTTATACGACGAGGCGCCGGCAATAAATGCAGATTTGAAAGGCGCAATTGTTGAATTTAACGGCGCTGAGATAAAAGACTGGGAAGAACTTGGTTCAAAAATAAATAAATATTCCCCTGGAGACGAAGTTGAAATAAAAACGACTGAGGGAGATTATGAAGTTGTTTTGGCAGAACATCCTTCGGATGAAGGAAAAGCGTGGCTTGGAATTGGTTATCAGGAGCAATCAAGGAGCGGGGTTATCGGAAAATTTATTGACTGGATATCTTCTTTCAAAAAGCAAAATATTTTCTACGAAGAAAAATTTACGGGTGCTGAATTTATTTATAATTTATTTTGGTGGCTCGTTCTGATTTCATTCAGCGTTGCATTGGTTAATATGCTTCCGATGGGAATCTTCGACGGAGGAAGGTTCTTTTATCTGACAATACTTGCAATAACAAAAAAACCCAAAGTTGCTGAAAACTGGTTCAAAGGAATAACAAGATTTTTACTTTTCCTGGTTATTCTGCTTATGGTTTTTTGGTTTATAGGATTCGTTTAGGAAAGTTTATAAATACTTTTGATAAATATTTTAAGGAAAGATGGCTTCGGTGAATTTAAAAAATAAAAATTACAAATTAGTCGTTAGTGTCGGAAGAATTGTGGGTGAAGATTACATCGGAATAAGAAATGCGAACGGTGATGTCTGCGATGTTTCTAAGGCAGAATATCTATGCAAAATTTATCCTGAAGAAATAGAAGAATTTAAGAAAGGTTTGGGGGAAAGTTTGAATGGTGAAGATTTTTTTGAATATAAAAAATTAATAATTCATAAAGATCAGGTTGAAAATTTAGGAAAGAGTCTTGATGAACTCAAAAATTATGTTGGAAAAAGAACTCTTGTTAGCAGAACAATTTAATCGTTAAATTTTAAAAGAAAATTAATTCTTATTTTTATGCTTCCGAAAAATCTCAAGAAGATTCTTGAAAAACAACACTATGAAATTGCGGGAAAAAACGAACATTCCGCTGTGCAAATTTGCCGTTGGACAAAAAAATCTTTGCGTGACGAGGGTGTTTGCTACAAAGAAAAATTTTACGGAATAAAATCTCATTTATGCTGTCAGATGACCCCTGCAGTAATGTGGTGCCCGAACAAATGCGTGCATTGCTGGCGCGCCGTCGAACTAACTTTGGGAAGTGAACTTCCGGAAAAGAATATTGATCCTCCGTCGGAAATAATCGATTCGTGCATCAAAGCGCAAAGAAAATTACTTCAGGGTTTTAACATTGACGCTAATTCAAGAAAAAAACAACTTTCAAAAGCAAATCAGAAAAAATATTCGGAAGCGCAGGAGCCGATGCAATTTGCAATTTCACTTTCCGGAGAACCGACGACTTACAAATATATCGGAGAATTAATTTCAGAATTACGCAAAAGAGGAAAAACTTCATTTCTGGTTACGAACGGATTGTATCCTGAAAAAATAAAAGAACTATTTTTGAAAAAACAATTACCGACGCAACTATATGTTTCAGTAAATTCGCCTAACGAAGAATTGTATTCAAAATTCCACAGAAGCTCAATAAAAAATGCATGGAAGAAATTTAACGAGATGTTGGAATTTTTACCTAAACTAAAAAATAAAACTCGTACGGTTTTCAGAATGAACCTTGTCAAGAATTTAAACATGTTTCCCGAGCAGGCAAAAGAATATGCTCAATTAATAAAAAAATCGGGACCAAAATTTATTGAAATAAAAGGTTTTATGAGCGTCGGGTATGCTAGGCAAAGATTAAGTTATGAAAGAATGCCGACGGCAAAAGAGATGGAAAATTTCATAAAAATTTTGTTGAAACATCTTGGAAAGAATTGGAAACTTTTGGATAAACATGAATTCTCAAGAGCTTACGTTTTGGGAAAAAATAAAAATGAATTAAAACTTAGAAATTCTGAAATTTAATTTTTTTCGAAAAAATCCATGAAAATGCTTATGTCGTCTTCTTCGCGCGCTTTTATGAAATGTTCGTATTCTTCTTTTAACATCCCTTTGTCATAACCCCCGCCGTACATATCGCTCATTTGCAAATAAAGGAAGTCCGCCATTTTTTTTGCGAGTTTCCATCCCTGAAGGTCGTAACAATAAAGCACACTTTCAAGAACCCACTGTTTTCTGAATTCGTCGGAAATGTAACGTACTTTTTTTTCGGCTTCAACTTCAAGTTTTTTTGAAATTGAATCGTTTATTATTGACTTAAGATATTTCTTTGGATTTCGCGATGCCTGAATTACATGCTCAAATTCGTGCTCAATGAGAGGTATTAACCCGTGAAGAGAGAGAAATTGCAACCTCGCCTTGTTGAGAAAAATCATAATTTCAAATCCCTGTTTTTTCGTCGCTGCAATAAGGTTTGTTGAACTCCATGAATCATAGTCAAACGGAAAAATTTCTTTATCAAATAAAAAGTCGGACGCAACGATGTAAAGCCGCCATTTTTTCGGCATGGGATGAAGCTCCATTATTTTTTTTATATTCTTCTTGAAATCTTTTTTATTTTCCTCCCAGAATTCAGCGCGGTTTTTCCTTAATGCTTCACGGGACTTATTTATTGTGTCAAAAAATTTTTCCATGAAAGTTATTGGAAAAGTTAATATAAAAATTTAAGGGTTTTTAATCAAAGGTTAGAAGTAACAGAATTACAAATCAACAACTCCGTCTTTAGTTAAAGCGGCGAACCTCACACCTACGGGCAAATTAATTAATGCGGAAATCAAAGCCATGTGTTCTTTTCCGTCGCCGGAAGCTATTGAACACGCAACTTCCATTCCCTGAATTTTTCCCTGAAGTTTTTTCTGAATTTCTTCTTTTAATTCTTTTATTCTTTTCTTTAAATCAATCTTAATAAATTCTGTTATTTCTTTTTTTTCCGCGACCTGGAACTGCGACGAGAAATCATCTCCGAGAAGAATTATTTTATCCCACTCGCCGAATTTTATGAGGCCCGAAACCTGCGCCCAAGTTCCCTGACCCGATGACAATAATGCAACCAGTTCCATTTTAATTTTTTGTGTTTAGAAATTTAAATGTAGTTAATTTATCTATCCTAATTTTTCGTTCTTGGGTAAAATCCCCAAAATTCCAACTAATCACTTTTTCAAACTCTTCGTTAGTCAGAGGACCGTAAATTGCATAAGGGAGAAGAATATCTGAATTTTCAGTTGTGCAAGATAATTTTCCTTCTGAATCTAATTCAAATTTATCCTTAACGTGTCCCTTGTAAAAATCAACTTTTCCTCCCCCCACTGAAAGAAGAACTCTTTTATGAACTCCCATTAAACAACTCTTTTGTGCGATATAATATTCCATCATTTATAAAAATATTAATTCCGGTTTTTAAGAATATCTGTAATGAAAAGAATATTTCGCAGACAAAAAGTTTTATAAACTGCGATTTTCTTGACAAATCAACCGATTGAACCATATCGTTGCGAAATATAATCTATGTTTGCGGCGAATAATGTGGGAGGTTATTATAAGATGGCAGAGATGGATGAAAAATTTAAATCAGCGTTGGAAGAATTGCGAAAAAATAAAGAAAGAAAATTTGACCAGACAGTTGAACTAATTGTAAATTTGCAAAAGTTTGACATAAAAAGAAATCAGGTTAACAGCGTCGTTACAGTTCCACACAAAGTTAAAGATAAAAAAATTGCAGGTTTTCTTGAAACAAAAAATTCTAAAATAGACACCATAACTGCAGACGAATTCAAAAAATATTCTGACAAAAAACAAATTAAAAACTTGATTAAGAAATATGATTTCTTCATTGCGCAGGGAAGCCTTATGCCAAAGGTTGCCGCTTCATTCGGAAGAGTTTTAGGGCCTGCGGGAAAAATGCCTTCTCCACAACTCGGAATAATTTTAAATGCCGACGATAAAACAATTGAAGAACTTAAACACAAAATCAACACAAGTGTCAAAATCAGAACAAAAGAAGCAAGCATAAAAGTTCCGGTCGGAAAACAAAGCATGAAAAATGAAGACATAATTGAAAATATTTCTGCGATTTACAATGCTGTAATCAAGGACCTTCCGAGAGACAAAGAGAACATAAAAAATCTTGAAATAAAATTCACAATGACTAAACCTGTAAAAATTGCGGTGAGATAAAATGAAAGGAAAACAAAAAACTACTCACGTTTCGGAAACAAAAAAGAAAGTTGTGACCGAGCTTGGCGATTTGATAAAAAAGAAAAAAACTATTCTTATAGCGTCGATAAAAAATATTCCGGGCGGGCAGTTTCAGGAAATTGTTAAAGGGCTTCGCGGAAAAGCAGTTGTGAAAGTTCCGAAAAAAAATTTAATTTTCAGAGCGATTGACGGGGCCAAAAATGAAGATTTGAAAAAACTTGAGTCAAAAATTGACGATAGTTTTGCGATTTTATTCTCTGATATGGACGGGTTTGAACTTGCAGGAGAATTGTTGAAAAGTAAAACTCCTTCAAAGGCAAAAGTCGGACAGGTTGCTCCCGAAGATATAATGGTTGAAGCAGGGCCGACAGATTTGGTTCCGGGACCTGCAATTTCAGAGCTTGGCGCTGTCGGATTGAAAGTTCAGGTTGAGGGCGGAAAATTATCTATAAAAGAAAATAAAGTAATTGTAAAAAAGGGCGAAACGATATCACAAAAAGCATCAGATATAATGAGCAAACTTGACATTAAACCTTTTTCAATCGGTTTTATCCCGTTGTGCGTTTTTGATAATGAATCAAAAGTGTTCTATGCTGAAATAAATATTGATACTGAAGGAACTTTGAATAATATGAAATATGCATTCGGAAAAGCTTTGCCGTTTGCGGTTAACATTGGTTACATTTCCAACGACACGATTAAATTTATGATTATGAAAGCCGGAAATCAGGCAAAGAGAGTAGACAGAATTATGACGGGAGAGCCGGAAGTTGTTGAAACAGCGACGGAGAATTCAGAAGTTAAAGAAAAGGAAAAGGAGGAGCCAAAAGTTGAGGCAGGTGAAGGGCTTGCGGCTTTGTTTGGATAAAATGGGAATTTCTTATAATTTGGGCAAATTTGGAACAATGATTGTTGATAGAAACAAAAATGATAATTTAATTTATGGGATTGTTGGTCGAAAAGGAGAGGCATATATATTCAAGGGAGAAACTTCTGTTAAATTTGAGAAAAACGTAGTTGAAACACTTCAGAAAAACAATCAAATCGAACTTGCATTAAGAATAAAAGAAAACGGATTAGAAAAAACATCTCAATATTATCAAACTCTCCAAAATAAAAATGCGGAGGGAGGAAATTAAAATGGAATACATCTATGCAGCACTTTTACTGCACAAAGCAGGAAAGGAAGTTAATGAAGCGAATTTGAAAAGTGTTGTTGCGGCTGCTGGCGTTAGTTCTGACGACGCGAAAGTGAAGTCATTGATTGCCAGTTTGAATGGTGTTGATATCGACGCTGAACTTGCAAATGCAAGTTGGATGTCCGCTGCTCCAAGCTCCGGCGCAAGCGCACCGGCAGAGAAAAAAGCAGAAGCACCAAAAGAAGAAAAGAAAGAAGCTGCAGCTGAAGGATTGTCTGCATTGTTCGGATAATTGTTTTTTGTTTAATATAATTCAAAAAGCAGACAATCTCAACTTTTCTAGTTGTGCAAAGATTAACTTCACGAAGGTTATGCGTAGTTGAAACATTTTTTGATTGAATTCTGAAATATATTTTTTTGAAGAGAAATTGTTTTAAAGAGATGATTTATTAAAAAAAGATGTCAAGGATAAAATTGAAATATATCGCAGACAGTTCTGAGGGATGCAAACAACTTGAAGAAGCCGTTTTATATTTCTCAGATTATTTTAGGTTTGATATGCTCAAGGAAGATGAAACAATCATTGTTGAATACACTAATTCAACGATTAGAAATTTGGAAAATCAAATTGTCCATACAAATTCTCAAGGAGTTAAGTTTTATCCAGAAAAAGAATCTAAAATTATCCGAATTTGTAAAGAAGATGAAAGAGTTAAACAATATGGTTTATTTCATTTTGACTCATCTAAAGATGGTTTATCCATAGGTATTGAACTTAATAAAGAAAAAAGATATTTGTTTAATATATATTATCAAAATCCTAATTTTAAGAAAGAGTGACACAAAACTTATAACTCCTCTTAATTTTTTTGTAATTCATGACATGGAATTTATATGAAAAAGGTGAATTTTTGCAACCGTTAAAATTTTCAAACGGCAAAACGCAGGAAGATATTGTAAAAGAAGTTCTCGACGCTGTTAAGGAAGGGCACAAAGTAATTTTTGTCCACGGAATGTGCGGGACGGGAAAAAGCGCGATTGCGTTGAATATTGCGCGCGAACTCGGGAAAACTTCAATCGTTGTACCGATTAAAAATCTTCAGCAACAATACAAGGCGGATTACGGAAGTTCGGAAGAAAAAGGAAAGATTCTAAAAAAGAAAAACGGAGAACCATTAAATATATCTGTTATAACCGGAAGAAACAATCATAAATGCAAATTTTTAGAAGACAACAAAAATGCAATTCCGAAAATCGTCAAGGAAGTAAATTCAAAACTGCATGATATTTTTGCCGGAAGAAAAGAAGAAATAAATGAAACAATCGGCGATGATATTTCTGCTGACAACATGAACATCCCGTGCAAAATTGAAATAAAAGAAAAAAACTGGGACAAGATAAAAAAATACCTAAAACAAAATCCGAGAATAAATGTGCAAAATTTTACTCAAATCAGCGACGTGAAAAGATTGCCTGTTGCCGCAGTTTGCCCGTACTGGAGTCCCGTTTTTCCGGACAACTATGATATAAAAGTTCTTGAAGAAAAATACAAAAAAACTTACAAAGGACTGAGGGGAAAAAAATTTGTTTTTTACCAGAGAAAAGACGGATGCCCTTTTTACGAACAATTTAATTCTTATGTTGATTCGGATGTTATAGTTTTTAATTCAATGAAATATTTGCTTGAATCGGCGCTTAACAGAAAACCGTGCACGGAAGCGGAAATCGTCGACGAATGCGATGAATTTCTTGACAGTTTTTCAAACAGCAGGAGTATTAATGTTGAAAGATTAATTAATTCACTTGGAAATATTCCGACGATGGATGAAGATAATTTCAAAAAAATTTCCGAAGTCAGAGAAATCCTCTCACACATGAAAGGTGATAAAAAAATAAGCAATCTGATTTACAAAAACGAAATAATTCCTCTGAAGGAAACAGGGATTTATGATTTGTTCAAAATATTTCTAAAAAATTCAGAATTTATAGATGAAGCTGACGAAGAAAGTTATGTGTTTGACGTCGAGAAAACCGCAAGAATGTTTGAAGAGTTTATGGATGAGTCATACGTAACGTTCAGCAGAAAAGATGAAAATTTAATTGCGAATATTGTTACCACAAATCTTTCAAAAAAATTTAAGGAAATGATAGATAAAAATAAATTTATTATTTTGATGTCCGGAACTTTGCACAGCGACGAAGTTCTTAAAGAAATTTTCGGACTTGAGGATTTTAAATTAATTAAGGCAGAGGATAAATCTCCGGGAGTAATTATAATTAAAAAAACAGGATTGGAAAAGGATTGCAGATATGCTAACTTTTTCAAAGGAGGATTTACAAGAAGTGATTATCTTAAATCGCTCAATGAATGCGTGAAAAATGCAAAAAGACCGACGCTGATTCATGTGAATGCTTTTCAGGATTTGCCAAGCGAAAGCGAGATAATTGAATTAAATCTTGATAATTTAATTTCTCCGGAAGAATTAAGGGAAGAACAAAAAAATGACAAAGAAGGAAAAATTATTTCAGAGTTTAAATCCGGCGAGAGAAAAATTTTATTTTCAACAAAGGCGTCGCGCGGAGTTGATTTTCCTGGCGAGCAGTGCAATTCAATAATTTTTACAAAATACCCCAACCCGAATGTTCAGGAAGCTTTCTGGAAAATCTTAAACAAAACACGTCCGAATCATTATTGGAATTTTTACAAAGACAAAGCGAAACGCGAATTGCTTCAAAAAGTTTACAGAGGTTTGAGATTTAAAGACGACAAAGTTGAACTTTGGAGCCCTGACAAAAGAGTTCTGGATTTTTTTGAAGGAAAGAAAAATTAAATTTTTTCTTCTTTCTTCGTTAAAGAAATAATTATCAAATATATGAAAAGCGCGAGATACAAAACGCTGAAAAGCAAAGTCAATCCAAGGAGAATAGGGTTGTCTTTTATGAAAATGTCTCCAAGATATGTCTGAACAAAAATCATCGGTATTAAACCTAAAGTTGTTGCGGTTATGAATTTTATCGTTTTTATTTTTGTGAAACCTGAAAGGTAACTTACTAAATCTGAAGAAGTGAAAGGATTTACACGAAGAATAAAAATCGAAAGCCCGCCGTATTTGTCAAAAAATCTGTCAAATTTTTCTTTAAGTTTTTTATCGACTTTTTTTTCAATATTTCTTTTGCCCAAAACTCTCGCTAATTTAAAATCGACGAATGCTCCGATCGAATTTCCGATTAAAGTTAAAACGCCTCCGATAAAACCGCCGAATATAATTCCCGCGACGACATAAAGAATTAATGCTGGTATGGGCGCAAGAACAACTTCGAGAATCACAAGAAAAATAAAAATGAGCCACGCGAAAACCCCGAACGAGTTTATGAAATTTAAAATGCCTGTTGTGTCGCCGTTAATCAAAGAATAAATAACTCCGTCGGAAAAATATGAATAAACCATCCACAAAATGATTAGCGTTGTTATCAAAATAAAAATCCAGTGCTTTTTGAGGAATTTTGGAAAAGCGGAAGCCATATTGATGCTAAGAATCGCAACCTTTAAAATCCTTCTTTATTAATTCTTATTATGCCTCCGTCGCACAGTGGTAGTGCACTGGTCTTGAGTTCGTAAAATTAACAAGAGAACCAGGCCCTTTGGGCTCCCAGGTTCGATTCCTGGCGGGGGCGTTTTTTTTTCACAACCCAAATATTCGCTTCCACCAAGGTTTCTTTTTTACCTGAACAGGATTATCATCCTGGTCGAATGCCTGATGACGGATTAAAGGTTTGTCCTTGACGAGAGGGGCTTCCTGCGCGAGTTCTTTCGTCGCTGTTTTAAGAGTCGTTTCTATAATTATTTTTGAATACCCCTGATTAATCAGAGCCCATTTAAGGGACTCTTCGGTGTAACCTTTTTTAAGATTTTTTTTAAAATAGTTTACGAGTTTCCGTTTGTAATCTTCTGCCATGATAAAATAAGATAATGGAAGTTTAAAAAATTAGTGCCGTTTGATTGTTATAGGTTTTTCACGGTTGTAATAATTTATCGCTTCTTTCAGGCGCGATTTTGATTCTGCATAAATCGTTATTAGTTTATCGCCTTTTTTTACTTTATTTCCGACGTGAACATGAAGATATAGCCCCGAAGAAATATCTACCGGACAACCTGCGGCTCTTCCAAGAAAATTTATTTTTATGTTGTGGATTTCAGCAATTTCACCGGAAGAATCGGCTTTTATTTCGCGTTTGAATTTTCCAAGTTTTAAATTTTTTAGACTTCCTTTTTGGGCTTTGATTATTTGAATGAACTTTTCAAACGCTTTTCCCGAATTCAAAATTTGTTCTGCTTTTGCAAAACCTTCACCGCGTTTCGCTCTCTTCGTCATTTCTAAAATCTGCCCCGATAAAAATAATGATTTCTTTCTTAAGTCCGGGGGCGCTCCGGTTTCCGACGGATTTATAACTTTTATGACATCACGGAGTTCAAGAATTGGTCCGACTCCGTTTCCTATCGGTTCGCTCCCGTTGGTCAAAACGACTTTTATTTTTAATTTAAAATATTTCGCTATTTTTTCAAAGTCCTTTTTCAGTTTTAGCGCCTCGGACTTGTTCACTTTCGCGGTTTTTCCGTACGGAATATCAATAAGAACATATTTGCTTCCCGCGGCAATTTTTTTTGACATTATTGAAACTAGCATTTGCGAGCGCGGATCTATTTTTAGAAGTTTTTCCATCCTTAAAATTTTTGAATCTGCAGGCACGAGTTCAAGCGAGCCCCCCCAAACCATGCATGCTCCGGTTTTTTTCACGATTTTTTTTAATTCAGCGACGGAAAATTTTACCCGCGCTATTGCGCCTATGACGTCGGCGGTTCCGGCTGCGCTTGTAATCGCTTTTGAAGATGATTTCGGAAAAGTGAGTCCTGCAGCGGCGCAAATTGAAACGATAATCGGAGTCGTTCTGTTTCCGGGAATTCCTCCTATACTGTGTTTGTCTACTATGTACTTTCCGGGAAAATTAAGTGTCTCTCCGGATTCCAAAAAAGATTCCGTCAAACTTATTATCTCTTCAAAACTCATTCCGTTTTTGTACATCCCCGAAACAAAAAGCGCAATTTCAGGATCGGATAAAGAATTGTTCACAATATCTTTTATGATTTCTTTTATTTCTTTCTTTGATAGTTCCTTTCCATCAAGCTTTTTCTTTATGAAAGACAGGCTTACAGGACCTTCTGCAATATTGACATCAACTTTTTGCCCGTCGCGAAGTTTGAAAAGTTCTTCAATTTCGGATGAAATACCTATTTCGTTTTCTTTTATAATTTTTTCAACGACATCCACGATTGTTGCGAATTCTCCGTCGCCTTTTGTATTTTTTTCAATAGAGATTCTGTCATTCTCGTGAATACCCATAAGTTCCGCCGTGCGAAGATGAATCATTGCTACGGGAATTCCTGCTGACCACTTTAGTATTTTTACTTTCAATTCCATCTTAGAAATTAACTTTTAGTTTCTTTCGGGGGTTCTTCAATAAAAACGCCCGGCAATTTCTTGTCTCTGTAAATTTCGAGAATGATTAACAAATATGCAAGTATCAAAGGCCCGAGAATTAAGCCAAGAATTCCGAATAAAAAGAGTCCTCCTATCATACCGATTAAGACAATTGAAGAATTCATCTGAGTCATTCTTGAAACAAACATTGGTTTAAGCAGAGTTTCGAGTATAGTTGAAATCAGTCCAAAGAAAACAATTCCCAGCGCTGCGAAAGAATTTCCGGCGATAAGGAAATAAATAGCGACGGGAACCCATATAATTGCGGTTCCGACTATAGGGAAAATTCCGGCGAGCGCTGCGAGAGCCGTCAATAACAATGCGTTCGGAACTTTGAAAATGAAAAAACCAGCTCCGGCGATTATACCCTGCAAAATACCGAGGACAATCTGGCCGTAAAGAACTGAAAGAGTTATGTCTCTTGAGGATTTGAATAATTTTTTCTCAACTTCTTTCGGGAATGGTATGAGACTCTGAATGTAAGAAATTAATTTTTCTTTATCGCGGAGTACAAAAAAGAAAGTGAATAAAGACACAAGCACCTGCAAAAATATCCTCGGCAAATTAAGAATAATTTCAGAAAGCGAACCCATCAGGGAATTTGTGGATTTGGTTGCAAACGTTCTGATTGCGGCGCCCATTTCATTCGTGAAAGTTTCAGACACCGACGGGAAAAGTGTTTTCAACGGTGTGACAAAATCAATCTGCTGTGAAGCCATGTAGAATTTTATTGACTGATTAATCAAAATCGGAGTGAGATACCATATCGGAATTACAATGAGCAAAATTAAAATTAAAGTGATTATAGACGCTGACAGCGTGGATAGTTTTATGCGCCTGTTTATGAGATTGTATAATGGGGTGAAAATAAAAGCGAGCAAAATACCGACGATAATTGCCATTAAAATCGGTTTGAGTAAAAAATACGACAAAACCAAAAGTCCTGCAATTACAACGGTAGATGTAATTTTTCTAAAATATTCGTCAGCCATTTTTCCTCTTTTGACGGTAGAAATAACATTTTCAAATTTATAAAGTTGTTGATTTAAATTAACGGGATTGTTCAAATTATTGCAATGACGTAAATTTCAAAAAGAGTGATAACTTACTTCAAAAGTTTTATAAATCATTTTGATTTTTTTACGGAATGAATTTCATAAAAAAGATTGCTGATAAAAATTTTGACGATAGTGTGCATATGTTATTGATTCGGTACGGGAAGGGCGAGTATAAAAGCCGTGCGCCGATAAGCATTGCGAAAACAACAAAGGTAAAATTAAAATCAAGTTTTGAATTTGCGAATGATTTGATATTGTTCGCTGCAGAACTTGGAAACTGCGAAGCTTCTGGAATAGTGCTGAGTAAAAAAGATATTTCTGCAGTTATGTCTAAAAATAAAATAGAAGGAAATTCCGAGACGAAACGGGGCGGTTTGTTTTTTCAAAATAATGTTGACAAACAGGAATTAACGAGAGAACAGATAATTGAACTTGCAAAAGAATCTTATTTTATGCTTTTGGATGTTGAAGGAAAGGGATTCAAAATAAAAATGAAAAAAAAGCTTCCTAAACCGGGAAAAGACGAAGGCAAAATTGACGATAAATTCTGCCAGATGGAATTGGACGGAGAATATTTTGAAAAAGTTAAATCGGATTTTTTTTGGGATGTTGGAAATTTCAAGAAGGCAAAAGCTGTTCATGATTTTATTGT
>CAZRDP010000001.1:46874-50324 GCA_964598985.1 Candidatus Woesearchaeota archaeon
TACAGGAATTGAAATTCCGTCGGAGTTAAAAAATTCAAAAGATTTTGCTTTGATTCGTGAGAAGAGTTTTAGAGTTGGAAAAGTTGTGAGAAGATTGGATGTTGACGGTTCTAAGAAAGAAGAAATTTTTGAGATAAGAGGATGAAAAAAGTTTCCCGATTTCTCGGGAAATAAAAAACAAAAAACAACTTACTTTTCTTTACTTACTGTATCTGTATGCACCAGATTTAAAATTCAATTTAGTAAATTCAGAAAATCCTTTTTTCCATAAAAATTCTACAATGAAGTTATATGGATTTATGTTAGGATCTTTCTTCTTTAATGAATTGACAAGTTTCTGGTAATGATTCAGTATCTCTTTTTTCAAAAGAGAGGGATTCTTTTTTATGAAACCTATGACTTCTTTGGATTTTTCCTCTTTTATAAAATCTATTTGTTTTCTGGTATAAAATCGGTTACCAAAACCTCCGTCACTTTTTTCTTCAGTAAAGAAAAAACGAGAACCAATCATATTCCTTTTTACTCTTTTTTCTAGTTGATATAGCCAATTCAGTGCATTATCGATTACTCGTTTTGGAAGACTTTTTTTATTCAACGAAATTTCTCTGGCAGTGACTTCCCTATTTTTTCGGGATTCCTGCTCAATATAAATTTCAACTTCATATATTGGCTGTAAATCGGTTCTAGGATGTTTTTTTGAAATCAAAGGGTATCTTTCTTTCAACCCTTTACTATTTTCAACCATTTAAATTAAACCTCCTTTCACCTGTATGTTTTACAGGCAATATATTTAAAAACAACTTTTCACTTATCCCTTTGGGAAAAGAGGAAGGTGAAGATTTTTTAATTATAATGCCTGTAGTTCTTACTAAGTAAGCATAATTTCTGTTGCAATGTTGCAAACTATCTTTTTCAACCATGTTTACATTTTGTTAGAATCCTTTTTTCCGAGGGCGAAAAAAGAAAATTCACAGCCCAATTTTATTGATTATTATTCGGATAATGCCTGAATTAACAACGTTGCACCGATCCCAATTATGATTCCCCAAGTCAAGTTTTTACTCGCTTCAATTCTTTTTTCTGCACTTTTCCTTATACTTTCATCGACATTTAGATTTGTAATCCCGTTTAGCGTGAGCAATTTTCTAACCGCTTCCAATTTTTTCCAATCTTCTTCCGGAATTTTCAAAGTTTTAAGTTCTTGATTTTCAGTGGTCGCCATTTTATTACTAATCATTACGTTGAATTACTAAGCGTTAGTAATTTAAATACTTTTCGGTGAGCAAAGAAGATACAATTGAAGGTAAAAAATTATTATTTTTATATAAAAAACAGAAGAGTTAGCACTACAATAAATGGTTGATTAATTAATTTTTATCAATAAGTGTGACGACAATAAATGCAATCAAAAGGACTAAACTAAATGCTATAATTGTAAGAACAAAATTGGGAACATAAACTTCATATAATTTTACAATTTGCAAAATGCCAACTAGTGCAATTATAATTGTTCCGAATGCAAGAATCATGTTGTATTTTCTTTGTTCTTGTAAAATCCAAGCATACCAGCGAGGGTTTAGGTTTTCCATATAAATTAGGGATTATTTTGAATTTAAAAATTTTTCTTTGGAAATCTTATAAAGTTGCAGAGAAATATTTTTCTATAAACATTCAAAAAATTCCCCGCAAACATTTATAAACCAACTTTTTCTAAATTTCTTATTCCAGGGTAGGATAAAATGACATCCGCACTATTAACAATAATAGAAAATGCCTACACAAAGACGACCAAGAAAAGGAAGCTTGCAATTTTGGCCTCGAAAGAGGATCAATAAATTTTTGCCTAGTGTAAACTGGAACGCTATTAATTCTGATAAAAAGTTCAAGGGTTTCGTCGGTTACAAAGCCGGAATGATTTCTGCCGAGCTGAAAGATTTGACTGCTAATTCTATGACTAAAGACAAAAAAATAATTGTCCCGGCGACGGTTGTTGAATGCCCGAAGATGAAGATTTTTTCTGTGCGATTCTACAAAAACGGAATTGTCGCAAAGGACGTTTTGGTTGAGCAATTTGATAAAGAATTAAAGAAAAAAGTTAAAGTTCCAAAACAGCACAAGACAAAACTAGATTCTGTTAAAACAGAAGATTACGACGATGTTTCTGTTATAGTTTATACAATCGTTAAGAAAACAGGAATAAAGAAAAAACCCGACATGGCGGAAATCGGAGTTTCGGGAAATTCCGTCGGTGATAAGTTGAATTTTATTAAAGAGAATTTAAATAAAGAAATTTCTGTTACGGACGTTTTCAAATTTAATGATTTGGTTGATTTAAGAGGATTGACAAAAGGAAAAGGATTGCAGGGACCTGTAAAAAGATTCGGCATCACTTTGAAATTCCACAAATCCGAAAAAGGAGTCAGAAGACCCGGTTCACTTGCGCCATGGCATCCGGCGAGAGTTACATTCAGAACACCAATGGCAGGACAACTCGGAAAATTCACAAGAGTTCATTACAATTCAAAAATAATTGCCGTCGGAAACAGCGAAGAAATTAAAAATAAATTAAAATCAATAAAAAATTACGGCGACGTTAAAACAGATTATGTTATACTTTCAGGAAGCGTTCAGGGAGTTCCAAAAAGACAAATTCTTTTGACTGCTCCGTTGAGAAAAAGCAAAATGTCAGCGAAGAAAAATTATGAATTTCTGGAGGTATTGAGATGAAAACTAAAATTTACGACGTAAAGGGAACTGAAAAGGGAAGCGTTGAATTGCCTAAAGAATTTTCCGCTAAAGTTCGTGAAGACATTGTTGCGAAAGTTTTGGAAGCAAAAAAAATGCAACACCCTTATGCTCCGTCGCCAGTTGCAGGAAAACAGCACGCAGCGAAGGGAAAAATAGTTCACAGAAGACACGTTTGGAGAAGCGGTTACGGAAAAGGTCAGTCAAGAGTTCCGCGAAAAATATTTTCACAGAAAGGTACACGATTTAATATGGAAGCTGCGGAAGTTCCGTTTTCAAGAGGCGGTATGAGAGCCCATCCTCCTAAAGTTGAACATTTGGAAAAAGAATTAAAAATAAATAAAAAAGAAATGAGGATTGCATTTATTTCAGCGCTTTCAGCGACGGCAAACGAAAAATATGTTATCGGAAAATATTCTTCAATAGAAAAAACTGACAGAAAAGTTCCGTTTGTTGTTTCAATTTCTGAAAAAATGAAAGCAAAAGAATTATTGAACGGTTTGAAAAATATTCTCGGAAATTTATACGATGTTGCTATAAAGAAAAAATCAGTCCGTGCGGGAAGAGGAACAATGCGCGGAAGAAAATATAAATCAAACGCGGGAATGCTTTTGGTTACAGGAAATAATGAAAATGTAAAAATAAAAATGTTTGAAGTTGTCAGCGTCGGAAAATTGGACGTTTTGGATTTGGCAAGAGGCGGGT
>CAZRDP010000001.1:50372-50672 GCA_964598985.1 Candidatus Woesearchaeota archaeon
AAGAATAACTGTTTATACTGAAAATGCAATTAAGGATTTAGAAAATAAATTCAAGGAGAAGAAAAAATGAATGAAGATTTTGGGGAAAGGGCCTGGAACAGAACGTTATGCGATTTAAAAAAACACGGTATAAGCGGGATTGCTTATTATGCAATATACGAAGGAAAAAACAACGGATATAATTTATACGGATGCAATGAAGGGGGAAGAAAATGAAAGCAAATCAAAGATTTTCATCCATCCGAAATAAACCAAGGAGATATTTCAGATGAAGCCAATAGCGACGGAAAAAGCAGTTAT
>CAZRDP010000001.1:50682-55328 GCA_964598985.1 Candidatus Woesearchaeota archaeon
AAAACTTCATGACGTTTGAATTTGAAAAACGACTTTCAAAAACTGAAATTAAAAAAGAAATTGAAAAAGTTTTGAATGTTAAAGTTGAAAAAATCAGAACACAAATAAGAGGAAATAAAAAAATAGTTTATGCTAAATTAAATTCAAAAAATCTTGCAATTGATGTTGCAACGAAATTGGGAATGATGTAAAATGGATCCAGTAAAAGAAGTTATAAAAAGAACTAGGAATGTTTCACAAAAAGATAAAGACCTTGCTAGTTGGAAGGCAACTTGTGTTGTGAATGGAAGAAATTTATATGAAAACAAATTCAAAGATTTTAATAAAATAATGAAGAATGGAATGTATCACAGAGTCAAGAAAAATAGATTCTCTATGGATGATATATTTTATCCCTTAAAAGAAAATTATTTTGCAAGATTCTTAGAAAATTTTGCAGACACATATAGGAGAACTTATCTTGAATCAAAAAAGTTGGGAATAAATTTATCTGGATTACCCAAGGAATTAAATTATTTAGAAATTCAAAACTAAAAAATGGGAAAAACAATTATTCAACAGGCGCGTGGAAAAGGAAGCAAGACATATCGTGTGAGAAGAAAAGCTTTCAGCCATAAAATTCAATATCCGAAGAGGGTTTCCGGCGAAGGTAAAATTTTGAAACTTTTCCTAACAGGCGGACACTCTGCACCGTTGGCGAAAATGCTGATTCACGACGGGACAACATTTTATATTCCTGCATTCAAGAGAATGGTTCAGGGAGAAAAAATAAATTATGACAGCAAGGAAATTTTCAATGGAAATATTTTGCAGTTAAAAGATATTCCGCTAAAAACAAAAATTTACTGCATTGAATCGCGACCCGGCGACGGCGGAAAATTCATAAAAACTGCCGGAAGTTCCGCAGAAATTGTAAGAATCGTCGGAAATAAAATTCATGTTTTGATGCCGTCTAAAAAAGAAAAACCTTTTAATCCAAATTGCCGGGCTATTATCGGCGAGGCTGCGGGTCACGGAAGGGTTGACAAGCCGATTGTGAAAGCTGGAAAACAACATTATATTAAAAAAACTAAAAACAAGCTTTGGCCGAGAACAGGCGCGCTTAAAGTCAACGCAATTGACCATCCTTTCGGTTCGGGAAGAGGAAAGAATCCGAAGAGCAAGATTGCGAAGAGAAATGCTCCTGCAGGCGCTAAGGTCGGATTGTTAAGACCAAGAAGAACAGGACATAGGAGATAATTAAATGGCAGAAATAGAAACAACACAAAAAAAACAATTCAAATATCGTGGAAGAGAAATTGAAGAACTCAAGGCAATAGATACTCGTGAGGTTGCAAAATATCTTGACGCGAGGGCGAGAAGAACCGTGTTGAGAAATTTCCAGCAAATTGAAAATTTTGTCGCGCGATGCAAAAAGAAAATCGCAAAGGGCAAGAAAATAAAAACTCATTTAAGAAGAATAGTTGTCGTGCCTCAGTTAGTAGGTATGCAAATTCAGGTTCACGGAGGAAATAAATTTGTTCCCGTCGATATAGTGCCAGAAATGATAGGACATTATCTCGGAGAATTTGTGCCTACGAGGTCTAAAGTCGCACACAGCAAATCGGGTGTCGGCGCAACTAAAGGAACCAAATCAAAAGCTAAATAAAAATGGAAAAACAATACGCACCAACAAAAACTGAGAAAAAAATGACAAAAGAAAAAGTTGCAGTTTCTGCCGAAGCACCTGTCAAAACTGAAAAAAAAGAAGATAAAAAAATTGAAACTGTAAAAACAGAAGATAAAGTCGTTGAAAAAAAAGAAAAAAAGCAACCTGTTAAAAAAATCAAAAAAGAATTTGCCGTCGTGAATGCGATTAATGTTCCTGTTTCAACAAAATATGCTGTTGAAATTTGCAAATTTATAAAAAAGAAAAAAATCGGCGACGCGATAAGAGATTTGGAAGAAGTTATAGCAAAGAAAAAACACATCCCCATGATTGGTGAATACGGCCACAAACACGGCAAGGGAAAAATAGCGTCGGGAGCGGGAAAATATCCTGTTGATGCTTCAAAACATTTTATTGTTTTGCTTAAGAGTTTGTCGGGAAATGCGAATGCAAACGATATGAACGAACCATATGTTGCCGAAGCAAATGCAAACAAAGCTCCGAGACCAATGGGAAGATTCGGAAGATGGGAAAGAAAAAGAAGCCACGTTAAATTGGTTGCAAGAGAAATGAAAGTCAAAGAAAAAGTTAAGGAGAATAAAAATGAATAAAATAAAAAAATATACAGTTATGCAGGAGATGTTTGAAGTAGAGAAAAATTTAATTGAAAAGATTAGCAACCCAAAAACATTGATTAAAACATTGAAAAGATATTATGCTGATGGATTGGAATATGTCAAAGAAAAAAATTCAGATGGTTTCCAGTATTCTAACAGATTATACCAGGTTACAATTGACAGGATGAAAGCCTTAAACGTTAATACTCAGGACTATCCAAATACCTTGGAGGCGTTGATGAATTAAAAATGGAAGAAAAACAAACTGTTAAACTTAAGAAAGAAGAATTCGCGATAAAAGAAACAATCAGAAAAGCAATCGGAAAAGGAAAAATGTCAAAAGTCAGAATTGAGTACACTCCCGTCGGTGAAAAGGTAATTATATCAACGGACAAACCGGGATTGGTTATCGGGCGCGGGGGAGAAAGTCTGAATGAACTTACAAATACACTTAAGAAAAATTTCAAATTCCAAAATCTGCACATTGAGATTGAAGAAATAAATGAACCGGAATATGATGCGCAGATTATCGCTGATGAAATTGCACTGGGGCTTGAAAAATTCGGTCCTCTGAAATTTAAAGTTATCGCATACAGAACACTTGAAAAAGTTATGAGAGCGGGCGCGCTTGGATGTGAAGTCAGATTGAGCGGAAAACTTCCGAGTTCAAGGGCAAAGACCTGGAGATTTTCTCAGGGTTATTTGAAGAAAACAGGCGATACTGCGAAAGTTGTAAGCCGTGCGCAGGCAAGAGCAGAAACAAAACCCGGAACAGTGGGAGTTAAAGTTAGCATTTTATCCCCGCATGCAAAAATGAAAGATAAAGTAACTATCGACGGTAATTTAATAAATGCCCTGAAGGAAAATGCAAATAAATTAAATGAAACACCCTTGAAAAAGGTTAAAACAGCGAGGAAGAAATGAAATACAAAGAAATTCAAAAATTAAGTAAAAGCGAAAGAGAAAAAAAATTAAATGAACTGAAAATGGAATTAACGAAAGAAAACGCGTCGAAACAGGGCGGAAACAAAGCGCACAAAATAAAAAAAATTATTGCGCGAATTCACACTTTCAACACAACTGAAAATAAAACAGCAGGAGTTGGAAACAAAAAATAAACATGGAAATAGATCCAAAAACAGGATTGCCCGTCGAGGCAATAGAATGGGAAGACCTCGCAAAGGGTTCCCAAAAAATACGGGTAACGACCGACAAGAAAAGATACGGAAAGATCGTTACTCTTGTGAGCGGATTCGACAAAGGAATCGACATAAAGAAAACCGCAAAGGAACTGAAAAATGTTCTTGCGTGCGGAGGAACTTTTCGCAATAATGAAGTCGAATTGCAGGGAGACCATTCAAAAAAGGTCAAGCAAGTCCTCATGAAAATGGGATTTGACCCTGACTCAATAGAAGATTAAAAACAAAATGGCAGAAAAAACAAAACAAATAATGGAAAAATCAAAAATAGCCGGAGCTGAACAAAAAATTCATCCCCGCGGAAAAATATTTGAAGGAATTGTAAAAAAGAAATTCCAGAAGAGAATTGTAATTGAATTCGAGAGAATGGTTTATGTCAGAAAATATGAACGTTATGCACAATCAAGAACGAAAGTTCACGCGCGTCTTCCTGCTGAAATGGAAAAAGAAGTTAACGTCGGTGATTTGATAAGAGTTCAGGAATGCAGACCTTTGAGTAAGATAATACATTTTGTCGTCGTGAAAAAATTAAAAGATGCTTCAGAATTTAAATCAAAGGAGGAATTAGAATGAGAGCAAATCAAAGATTTTCATCCATCCAAAATAAACCAAGGAGATATTTCAGATGAGAGCAATTTCATCAAGAGCAACTGAAGGATTGAACCTCGGAGCAATAATGGTTGCAGCGGATAACAGCGGAGCTAAAGTTGTAAAACTTGTTTCGGTAAAAAAATCAAAAGCGAAAAAAGGAAAACAGGTTGCGGGAAAAATCGCGGACTGGGTTAAAGTTTCAGTCAGAAAAGGAGTCCCGGATATGAAAGGGAAAGTTTTCGACGCTGTTATAGTCAGACAGAAGAAACCTTTCAGAAGAAACACCGGCGAGAGAGTTGCGTTTGAAGACAATGCGGTTGCGATTTTGAAAGACGATAAAGGAAATCCGAAGGGAACACAGATTAAAGGACCAATTGCAAGGGAGGTTCAGGAGCGATGGCAGACTGTTGCTAAATTAGCTTCGGTGGTTTATTAAAATGAAAACAAATAAAGTTAAAAATTTAGAAAATGAGCTCACAAAAGTATTGATAGTTGTTCACCAATTAAATTCCTACAAAATAGCATTAGAAAATTTCAATCAAGATTTGAAAAATAGAAGCGATAAAGGAATGATCTCAAAAGGAAAGTATG
>CAZRDP010000001.1:55390-61805 GCA_964598985.1 Candidatus Woesearchaeota archaeon
ATAAAAAATAATTTTTATGAAACGTTAACTGATTTAATAAAATCTACACCCATTATACCTGAATTATACTCTAAAAAAATAAATTATCTTGAGATGCGAAACTAAAATGAATCAAAAATTTTCAACATCGTGGAAAGCGAGTAAACAGCCTCGGAAACAGAGAAAATATTCAGCGAATGCTCCGTTGCATGTGAGAGCAAAATTTGTTAATGTAAATCTTGCGAAACCTCTTAGAAAAACCGTCGGAAAAAGAAATATTCAAATAAGAAAAGACGACAAAGTAAAAATCATGAGAGGAAAGTTTAAAGGCAAAGAAGGAAAGATTTTAAGTGTAAACATAAAACACGGAAAAATTTATGTTGAAGGAATTCAGGTTACAAAAATGGACAACTCAAAAGCGAACGTTCCTTTGAAAGCTTCAAATCTACAGATAATTGAAATGGCAGACAGAAAACAAAAAAATAAAAAAGCAGAATCAAAAGAAAATAAACAGGAGAATAAAAAATGAAATTTAAAGAATATGAAATAGATGAAAATTTGAGAGATAAAGGAATTCAGGAGTTAATGAAAAGTGAAGTAAATAGAATAAGTAGAAAGTTATCCAATGTTTTGGAAGAATTGGCTAAAATTAAAGAAGAAATGCCTTCTTCGTTGAAGTATGTTTATGAAACAAGAAAGACTTATTATGAATGGAGAGATTTTTGTATTCTTTCAAGAAAAATGGGGATATATATCGATGTTTCGGAATATAAAAAAGAAGTCGATGAAAAAATTCAAAATTATTTAAATAAAGTCAAAGAATATAAACCACAAAAAATGGGGGTAACGCAATGACAAGACATCTAAAAAGACACGCAGTTCCGAAGAGCTGGCCGGTTCCGAGGAAAGGAACGACTTTTGTAGTCAGACCGTCGTCAAATACTGAAAGCGGATTGCCGGTTTTAATTATACTCAGAGATTTGCTGAAACTCGCGCAAAACAGAAAAGAAGTAAAGAAAGCAATTAATTCAAAAGAAGTTTTGCTCAACGGAAAACCGATTAAAGAAGACAAAAACAGCGCGGTTTTGTTTGATGTAATAAATGTTGTTCCTTCAAAGAAAAATTATAAAATCGTTTTGAAAGAAAACGGGAAATTCGGAGTTGAAGAGATTTCTGAAAAAGACGCCGGAAAAAAAGTTTCAAAAATCGTCGACAAAAAAATACTGAAAGGCAAAAAAATTCAGCTGAATCTTGGCGACGGAAGAAATGTAATTTACGACAAAGATTGTAAAGTTAATGATTCAATTTTGATAAACATGGAAAATAAAAAAGTTGAAAAAATTCTTCCGCTGAAAGAAAAATCTTCAATTATTGTTTTTGCGGGAAAGCACGCCGGAAAGTCGGGAGAAATTGAAAATTTAAACGCAGAAAGAAAAATGGCGTCGGTAAAAGGCGAGGACGGAGAAAAAATTAACGTTTTAATTAAACAGCTTATGGTGGTGGATTAAATGACAAAACAAAAAATGGAAATGAAAAATGAAGAAAATCCGATGAGGAAAATAAAAATTGAAAAAGTAACTTTGAGCATAGGCGGAACAGGAGATTATCTTGAGCGAGGATTTAAACTTTTGAAATATCTGACAGGAAAAAATCCTATGAAAACGCATTCAAAGAAAAGAATTCCGACGTGGGCTGTAAGACCCGGTCTTGAAGTCGGAACTGTCGTCACAATCCGCGGAGAAGAAATAGAAGAATTTTTGAAAAAAATGCTTTCAACTATCGATAATAAATTAAGAAAAAAACAGGTTAGTGAAAATACTTTAGGGTTCGGTATAAAAGAATATATTGAAGTTCCCGGCGCTGAATATCAGAGAGATATCGGAATCATGGGCTTCGACGTAATAGTAACATTCAAAAGGCCGGGAAGAAGAATTAAATTAAGAAAAATAAAGCAGTCAAAGGTAGGAAAAAAACAAATGGTCCAAAAAGACGAAATAATAAAATTCATGGAGGAAAATTTCGGAACGAAGTTTAGAAAGTAAAATGACAGCAAATCAAAGATTTTCAATCATTCGAAATAAACCAAGGAGATATTTCAAATGACGGCAAGCAGTTATGAAAAAATGTTGAAGCAGTTGAAAAATAAACCTGCAAAAATGCAAAGATATTTGAAATACAATCAACCGAAGAAAAGAACGACGGGAAGGGCGTTGAGAAGATGCGAAGAATCAAAGCAAATCGGCGGGCACATAAAAATGTACGGATTGAATTTGTGCCGTCAAACATTCAGAGAATTAGCGGAGGAATTAGGATTTAAAAAATACAGTTAAAATGGAAACAGAAATAAAAAAAGTTAATAGTTTGGAAGAATTGAATAAACTAGACAAAGGAGTTAGGGTAATTGGTCCGGCTGCTTCCCCTTTTAACAGCCCAATTCCAAGAGTGTATGCAGGAAACTCGAATGGGATATATAGTTTCTTAAATTCTTTAGACAGCGAGGAAAATGTGACAGTAGATAAATTTAGGAAAGTTATTTTTATAGAAAGCGAGAAAATAGGAGATTTTAAAACAAAATTAAGAGAAAAAACTCAGGAAGACAGAGATCTTGAAAAAGATTTTGAAGTATATTTTGCAGATGGCATATCGGATCAGATTGGTTATGAAATATTCGAAAGGGGCACCAAAAAGTATCAGGAAAAATTAAAAATAATTCAAGGAGAATCAAAATGTCACACGATGTAGTTGCCGACGGATTGAACATGCTGAGAAATGCGCAGAAAGCAGGAAAAGAAAATGTTGAGATAAAAATAATTTCAAACGTTCTTATAGAAGTTCTTAAAATAATGAAACAACAGGGCGCGATAAAAAAGTATAAAATTGATGCGAAAGAAAAAAGTTTGACTGTTACCCTCGGTGATTTGAGTGAATGCAAAGCAGTGAAGCCAAGATTTACATGTTCGGTTGACCAGATTGAAAAATACAAAAGAAGATATCTGCCTGCAAGAGAAATCGGAACAATAATTCTTTCAACGAATAAAGGTCTGATGACACATAAAGAGGCGCTTGACGAAAATATTGGAGGGTGCTTGATTGCATATTTCTGGTAAAATGAACGACTCGGTTAAAGATTTTAAAGAAGCATATGGAGTTGCTAAAGATTTGCAAGCGATTATAGAAGGTCGTCTAGAGATTGCTAACATTGCAATGAACAAAATGAACAGGGAAATGTTTGAAGCATTATTAGAAGGTGCTGAAATTTGTAATCTTAATTTAAGAAAAATAGGGATTAATCAAAATACAGAAAAATATGAATCAAAAATAAATGAATTGAGAAAAACTTATGATTTAAAATGAAAAAACAATTATCACAAATAATTGAAATTCCCGACGGAGTTCACGTTTCGCTTGACGGAAATGAAGTAAAAGTAAAAGGTCCTGAAGGAGAAGTTAAAAGAAAATTTGATTTTGGAAATCTTGAATTTAAAATTTCAGGAAAGGAAATTAAAATCGGGCATGAAAAAGCGACTAAGAATGAAAAAAGAATGATGAACACAATCGGGGCAAGAATAAGAAATATGATAAACGGCGTTCAGAAAAAATATGTTTATGAATTAAAAATAGCGGCGAGTCACTTCCCTATGACTGTTAAGGTTGAAGGAAGAATTGCAACAATAAAAAATTATTACGGAGAAAAAACTGACAGAAAAACGAAAATTCCCGAGGGTGTCGAAGTCGAGGTTAACAGAGATATTATAATTGTAAAATCAGCAAATAAAGAACTTGCCGGACAGGCAGCGGCGAATTTTGAAAACGCGACAAAAGTCAACAACAGAGACAGAAGAATTTTCCAGGATGGAATTTATATAACTAAAAAGAACGGGAAGGAAATATAAAATGAACGATTTAGAAGAATTAAATAAATATAAAGTGAATGAAAGTGTTTCCGTTTGGGATTTTGTTAATGGACAAAGAAATTTAAAAGTTAGTCAAAACTCCGAGGACAAAATTTCTGTTTTGGAATTTTCTGCACAAGTTGGCAGTCATGTCTACTTTGACGAATATATAATAAAAAAGACAAATATAGATTTTGTTAATAATAGTTTGGCGTTATCCGATTTTGAAAAAATACAATATGATCCTTTCAATAAAGATCAAGAAGAAGATTACAAAATAAAATTAAATATTCTAATGAGCAAAAATTAAAATGACAACAAAATCAAAACCAAAATTTTTGAGAAGGAAGAATCAGGCATATTCTAAACTTGGAAAGAGAAGAAAAAACAAACAGGTTTGGAGAAGACCGACGGGAAGAGACAACAAAATGCGTGAAAAAAGGAAAGGCGTCCCGTTAACAGTTTCAATAGGATACAGAACTGACAAAATAGCGAGAGGAATGCTTAGTGAAAAAGTTCCTGTTTATATTTTGAACGTTTCACAATTAAAAAAAATCCGCGAGAATGAAATTCCGATTTTGGCGAATGTCGGAAAGAAAAATAAAATTGAAATTGCAAAAGAAGCGGAGAAAATGAAAATAAAAATTTATAATTTAAATTCAAAGAAATTTTTGAAAGAAAATGAATTGAAAAATAAAAAGAAAAACAGCGAGGGCAAAAAATGAAAATAATAATTAACGAAAGAGATTTGGAAGGAGTTCAAAAAATGGAAGAAATAAAGGTTATTTATCCGGCAGAACATCATGGAAAAAAACATGATTCAGAAAGTAAATATCATTTTGTTGGACAATTAAATAGTAAAGGTAAAAATTATTTTGTTGTTTCATTGATTGAACCTTCAAAAGAATATGAAAACGCAAATTTCATTTCCACAACCGCCTATACTTTTAATCAAGAGGGAAAAGTAAAGCCTTGCTATAACTTGGTTACAGGATGGTCATCCAAAAATGGATTAGAAGAAAAACTTGATAGACACTTTTCAATTTTAACTAGAAATCCGGAGAATTTAGAATGAACCTCAGAGTAAAAAAACAACTTGCATCGAGAGCTTTGAAAGTCGGGAAAGAAAGAGTTATTTTTGTAAATGAAAGATTGGATGAAATAAAAGAAGCAATAACAAAACAGGACATAATTGATTTACATAAAGACGGCGCGATAAAAGTCAGAGAAATTTCGGGAAGAAAATCAAAACCTAAAACGCACAAAAAAAGAACTGCCGGAAATGTAAGGAAAAAAGTCAATACAAGAAAAAGAGATTACATAATAATGACGAGAAAATTAAGAAAAATCGTCGCTGACCTTAAAAATTCGGGAAAAATAAACAGAGAAGAATTTAAAGATTTGAGAAAAAAAATAAGAAATAAAAGTTTTAAAAGCAAAGCCCAGTTGAAAGAAATTATGGGTCAAAGAGAATCCTCTCGAAAAGATTCGGGCAAAGGAAAAACAAAATCAAAAACTAAAACAGCGAGGAAGAAAAAGTGAAAATACAAAAACGAAGAAGAAGACAAAATAAAACGGATTATCTTAAAAGATTAAAGCTTTTGAAGAGCGAAAAGCCGAGAATAGTTTTCAGAAAAACTAACAAATATATTATTGCACAGTATGTTGAAAGCGACGAAGCGCAGGATAAAGTTGTTTTTGGGATTAACTCAAAAGATTTGTTAAGTCATGGCTGGGATGAAAAGGCAAAGGGTTCGCTTAAATCAATAACAGCGTCGTATTTGACAGGTTATTTTGCGGGAAAGAAAATTTTAAAAGAAAATTTGGAAACGCCGATTGTGGATTTGGGAATGATAAGAGTTTTGCACAAAACAAAAGTTTTCGCTTTCATAAAAGGGCTTATTGATGCAGGCGTTGAAATTCAGTCAAAAGAAGAAGCATTTCCCGAGGAAGAAAGAATTTCAGGGGAACATTTGAAAAATAAAGTTGATGTTAAAAAAATTAAAATGAATTTGGAGAAAATATAAAATGGAAAGGGAAATTAATGTGTACAACAACAATATGCCATCGATGCTTAGCATGTTTTATAGAGTGGCAGAAGGAGAAGGAATAAAAGTGAATAAAATTGAGAATTTAGAATCTCTTAAAAATTCGCCTCTAACTTTAATTGTCCCTACGGGTCCTGCAACAAATTGGAGTGCAATAAAAAATTATATTGATAATAATCCAAAAACAAAAATATGGATTATGGATGTTAGCACTTCGAGACAAGAACTTGAAAGTCGAATTGGAAAAAATGAAAATGTGGAATACCTCGTGACGAAAGAAACAAATAATCAAAAAAATCTTTATGATAAAATGTTTGACAAATTGGGAGTAAAAATATAATGGCAACAAAAGAATCTAAAAAAACAGCGAAGGCGTACGAAAAAAATCTTAGTGAGGACTCTGTTGAAGCAACTGAAAAAATGATTGACGATGAATTTGCTGAAATTCCTGAAGAGGTTTTGGATGAAGAAGATTTAAAAGAACTTGAAGAACTG
>CAZRDP010000001.1:61815-75549 GCA_964598985.1 Candidatus Woesearchaeota archaeon
GAAGGGGTAAAAGATGAGCTTGAGAAGTCCGCTGCATACAGAGATATGACGGTATCGGCCGGTACCGCGCAATTTGCTCCGGAAAGTTCTTATGAAACCCGTCTCCTGAAATCTGACGGTGCCTGTGAAACCCGTCTCCTGAAACCTGACGGTGCCTGTGAAACCCGTCTCATGAAACCTGACGTTGCTTATGAAACCCGTCGCCTGAGACTTGAAGATGCCTATGAAACCCGTCGCCTGAAACTTGAGGATATAATAGAAACTCCTCTATCTGAAAATTATATTTATGACGGTCCCGGGCAAAAAGAACTTGAAGAACTGGACAAGGAAGAAAAAAAGGAAGAAGTTAAGAAACCGCAGAGAAGAGGAAAAGAACCAACGCGTGAAGAATTGCTTACAGGATGGTCTCCGAAAACAAAATTGGGAATGGAAGTTCAATCCGGAAAAATAACTGACATCGACGACATAATTAATAAAAAATTGAAAATTCTTGAGCCCGAAATTGTTGATACTCTCGTAAATTTGAAAACGGATTTAATTTCAATCGGCCAGTCAAAAGGAAAATTCGGCGGGGGAAAGAGAAGGGCCTGGAGACAAACTCAGAGAAAAACACAGGAAGGAAATGTTCCCACGTTTTCAACAATGGCTGTTGTCGGCGACGGTAAAGGACATGTCGGAATCGGCGTCGGTAAATCAATGGAAACTTTGCCTGCAAGAGACAAAGCGACGAGAAAAGCAAAATTGAATTTAATAAAAGTAATAAGAGGTGACGGAAGTTTTGATTCTGTCGGCGAAGGAAACACAAGCATTCCTTATAAAATTTCAGGAAAGGCCGGAAGCGTCAGAGTGACTTTCATGCCCGCACCTCCTGGAACAGGACTTGTCGTCGGCAAAGAAATAAAAAAAATTCTTGCGCTTGCGGGAATTCAGGATATTTATTCAAAAACAGACGGAAAACTTAAGACAACTTTTAACGTTGCAAAAGCGGTAATTGATGCCTTGAAAAAAACAAATCCTGCTTACGGAAAAATAAAGGAGAATGAAAAATGAAAATTGTTGTGATAAGAATTTCAGGAATGATAGGAATAAGAAAAGATATAGCGGAAACTCTTGACAGATTGAGATTAAGAAGAAAATACGCGTGTGTCGTCGTTGAGAGCACACCGGAAAATCTTGGCATGATAAAAAAGGTCAGAGATTTCGTTGCATTCGGAGAAATAAATTCTGAAACGGAAAAAGAACTCGTTTCAAAGCGCGGAAAAAAAGACGCTGAAGGAAAAATAAAACCATTTTTCAGATTGCATCCGCCACGGGGAGGAATTGATTCGAAAAAACATTTCGGAGTTGCCAAAGGAGTTTTGGGCGACAACGGAAAAGAAATAAATAATTTGATAATCAGGATGTTGTAAAATGAAGACAATTATAAAAATAAAAAATTTGGAAGACATAGAATCTGGAAATGAACTTGAAGGCGGGAGAACGGTTATTTATGCTAAAGATGATAAAGTTAAAATGGTCAGAAAACAAGACACAATTTATTTTGAAGAAAATTATGTGGTGAGTTATTTAGGAATTAATTTGATTGAAAAAAGTTCAAATACTATAAGCGAGAAAAGATATTATAATTTATTAAAATCGGTGAAGAAGGATTAAAATGACGACAAGAACACACAAACGTAAAAAAGCGACGAGATATCACGGAAGAAACATGGGTACTTCGGGGCACGGCTCAAGAAAACAGCACAGAAGCACGGGTAACCGCGGAGGAAGAGGAATGGCCGGCTCGGGAAAGAGAGCAGACCATAAAGCTACCCTGATAACAAAACTTTACGGGCACGAATATTTCGGAAAGCAGGGAGTCACGTCGAGAAAAACTGAAAAGGATAAAAGATTAAGAATAAATTTAAACCAGATTCAAAACAATCCGGGAAGTTACGGGAAAAAAACCGCGAAAGGATGGGAAATAAATCTTGAAAAATATAAAATACTCGGAGAGGGAGAAGTGAAAGAAAAATTATTTATTAAAGCTCTTGAAGCGTCAAAAACAGCGACGGAAAAAGTGAAAAAAGCCGGCGGTGAAATCATTCTATCTTCGGCTGAAGGAAATAAAAAAACTGATTAAAAAGTTAATCTTTAAAAACACTCTTTCTTATTTTATATATCATGGCATTGACAAATTTATTCCGACTTATTCCGGAAGTAAAAAAGCCCGACGAAAAAAAGTTAGGATTTAATACAAAATTAAAATGGACACTTGTTGTCCTTATCGGTTTTTTTGTTCTTGCAAACATTTCGCTTTTTGGTTTGAGCCAGAATGCCCTCGACAGATTTGAATATCTTGCTATAATTTTGGGAACTGATTTCGGTTCAATAATTTCATTGGGCATTGGTCCAATAGTTATGGCTTCAATTATTTTGCAGTTGCTTTCGGGTTCGGGAATTATAAATATAAACACAAATACCGCCGAAGGAAAAAGATTTTTTCAGGGAGTGCAGAAACTTCTTGTTTTCTTTTTTATAGTTTTTGAAGCGGTCGTTTATGTTTTAATGAGAGGTCTTGAAGCGTTGCCCGGCTACGGCGGAATTGTCATAGGGCAATTAATCGTCGGCGGAATTGCAATTTTTTATATGAATGAACTTTGTGAAAAATGGGGATTCGGTTCGGGCGTCAGTTTGTTCATCGCTGCAGGAGTTTCGTGGAGATTGTTCACGTCGGCATTCCAGTTCATAAACCAGCAGGGAAGAAATTGCTTACTTGATTTTTCAAACACTGCATGTTCCGGAAAACTTTTAGTTTTGATTCAGTCAATAATAAATAAATACCCCGTTGAGTTCACGTCTGCTTTGGCGGCGATTTTGTCGACGGTGATTATATTTTTAATTGTAGTTTGGGCGCAATCGCTTAAAGTTGAAATTCCTCTGAGCTTCGGAAGAATAAGAGGCATGGGAATGAAATATCCTTTGAGCTTTTTTTATGCTTCGGTAATTCCGGTAATTTTAACCGCTGCTCTTGTCGCGAATATTCAATTATTCGGGGGTCTTCTTGAAAACTGGAGAGGCGCGCCGACGGTGTTTGGACATTTTGTCAACGGGCAGGCAGTTTCGGGAATTGCATTCTGGCTCGGAAATACTAATCTGCTTGAACTGATAATCAGAGGCGGAATTTTGCCAAGATATCTGGTTCAGGGATTGACGCACACGATATTTTACGTCGGGCTTGCGACTTTATTCTCTGTATTTTGGGTAAAGAGTTCGGGAATGGATGCGAAGGCGATGGCAAAAAAGATTTCGTCGTCGGGATTGCAAGTTTCAGGATTCAGACAGGATGACAGAGTTTTGGAAAGTATTTTAGACAGATACATTATGCCGTTAACAGTAATGGGCGGAGCCGCGATTGGTTTGCTTGCTGCGTTGACTGATTTGTTGGGCGCGTTGGTATCCGGAACCGCAATACTTTTGGTAATTATGATTATGTTCCAGTTCTATCAAAACATTGCACAGCAACATATGACTGACATGAATCCTGCAATGCGGAAATTCATGGGAAATTAATAGGATAAGAAAATTTAAAAGAGGATTTTGATTTAGTATAAAATGGATGAAGAAAAAAATGAAGTGAAAACTGAAGTTGTTCCGAAAAGCAAGTCGGCAAAAGAAGGAAGTTTTTTGCCTATATTTTTAATCATGATTGCGTCGCTTGTGATTGCAAGTTTGTGGAATAAAATCCCGGCGATAAAAGATGCTATAAATTACGTTCTTAATCCGACGGCGGGAGCGTTGATGAATTGGAATCTGACAATAGGGATGATGATTATTGTTTTAATTATAACTGCGATAATGACAATTGTTCAGAAATATGCGACAGACCAAAAAACTTTGAGGGAATTAAAAGACGAACAGAAAGAAATTCAGAAACAAATGAAAGAGTTTAGAAATCATCCTGAAAAAATGATGGAATTGAACAAGAGACAAATGGCGATGTTTCCGAAGCAGATGAAACTTTCAATGAGAGGAGTTGCTTATACAGGTATTCCGTTCATTTTATTTTTCAGATGGTTTGATGATTTTTTCAGAGCAATGGGCAGTCCGAAATTTTTCGGGTTCTTGGGATGGTTTTTGTTTTATTTAATATTCGCGATGATATTCAGTTCAATTTTGAGAAAGTGGTGGAATGTTGTTTAATTAAAGAACCAAGTTTCCTTTAATTTACTGCTTAAGGCCATTGCAATAATTCTTAAAAAGCGTGGAATTATTTATTTTTATGTTAAGTGGAGAAACATACGAAAGAATGAGAAAAATGTATAAATCTGTGAGGGAAAATTATAATTCTCGTCGGGAAAATTCAGACGAAAAAGTAACTGTTGAAAAAGTTTATATTCCCGGAACGCAAAATTGGATTTTTCAGAGGAAAAAATAATTATCAAATTGTAGACTTAGGTGTCGCTACAAGGAGGTCGTATTTTCTGAATTCAGGTACAACACAATAAAAAATATTTTTTATTTTTTCACTCATCGGCTTAATATCATAAAATTCGTCAGTTAAGGGTTTTGTGGAGACAAGCGGACCTTCACTTATGCTACGGATTTCATGTCTGAAAATCAATTGTTCTACCATAATTAATACTTAGGGTTTAACTTTTAAAAATATTTCTGTTTAAAAAAATTATCCTTCATTTTGATTTTGCTCATTCAAAAATCTTAAAAACCCATTTCTTCTGAAAAGATTATGGTGGAAGAACACAATCATACCGAACATGATGACGACGAACACAGAGAATTGACGCAAAAATTCATGATGTTCGAACAGCAAATAAGATTAGTTCAGGAGCAAATGCAGGCGGTTGAGAACGCGATTATTGATTTGGAAGGCGTGCATTTAGGGCTCGGAGAGTTAATCGGTAAAAAGGATAACGAAATCATGGCGCCGATAGGAAGGGGAATTTACGCCAAAGCAAAATTAATTTCTGAAGATTTGCTTGTTGACGTCGGCGGAAAAAATTTTGTTAAAAAATCAATTCCTGAAACGCAAAAAGTTCTCAAGGAGCAAACTGAAAAATTGAAGACGATAAAAAGTGAATTGGAAAACGAAATGGAAAAAATTAACGAAGAATTGACAAGAATTTTTATGGAGCATCAAAAGATGCATGAACACGGCGAGGAAGATTAATTATTATTTAAAATTATTTTATGAAGTTTGAACAATGTTGAGGGATATTTACGGCTTAATATTTTTAACGGAGAATTTAAACGAAGTGAAATTCGGAGTGATAAATTAACCCACGAC
Source organism: Candidatus Woesearchaeota archaeon (assembly GCA_964598985.1). GTDB lineage: Archaea > Nanobdellota > Nanobdellia > Pacearchaeales > GW2011-AR1 > MWBV01. The sequence continues at coordinate 67,100 of CAZRDP010000001.1, forward strand.
ACGAATGTGAGTGCAAATTATCACCTCTTTTTGAAATCACGTAAAACATATAAGGTTTGAACCTATCTTTTTTTATATGAATAATAATCAACCAAAAAATCATTTTGTGAAAATTGTGAATTATGCTCCAGAAGAAACGTGGAGAACAGACATTTTATTTGGACAAAAAGGTGCAAACTCCCATGGGCATCTTGTTGCGAGCGGAGCGATAGTTCATTATCTTAGAGACGAAAAAGGTAAAGAAATAATTGTGAATGGCAAAGTGGTGAAAGTCCAAAAATAAAAAAGAATAATTATTTCATCTCTTTCACAAACTTATCATATTTCATAATTCCAAACTCGGTTACAATTCCCGAAATATATCTTTTTTCGATAAATTCAAATGCAGGATTTTTCAACTTTATATTTTTCGGAGCTTCGTCCCAAACCTCATTCAGTTTTCTCTGTTCAATCGGAATATCTTTTTTTGTGAATTTCCATGAATCAGCGACGATGTAAAAAGGGATTTTTTCTTCCTTTGCGATTCTTGCAACGACTTCAGAACCGACTTTATTTATGACCCCCGAATCAAGCAAAGCGTCCGCGCCCAGAAGCGCCAAAGAAACTTTTTTTGTTCCCTGTTCTTTTCCCAAGGCAATTCCGACAGCAGAATCAACAAACATAGTTACTTTTATTCCGGCTTTTCTCAATTCATTCGCAGTTTTTCTCCCCTGATACAACGGTCTGGTTTCGGTATTGTAAACTTCAAATTTTTTTCCGCGTTTATGCGCGTAAATTAATGCTTTCAAAACATTTGAAGAATGGCAGTGTGTGAAAACAACAGAATTATTTTTTATTAACTTGAAAACGTGCTTGTTTATTTCTTCCTGCGCTAAATCAAAATGGAGTATAATTTCTTCGTAAGGAATTTTATTTTGTTCAGCCAAATCCAAAACGTTTTCCATCATCGGTTCCGTCGGGCGTGAAGCAAGCAAAATTCTTTTTGAAATTTTATTCGGAATTAATTGATACGCTTTAAGCGCGGCACGCGCAACATTTCGCGCACCCTGAATTTTAATTGATTTTATGTCGCGGACAATCCGGTTAAATCTTGCCTCTTTTGAAAACATATTTCAGTAAATAATCTTTAATATAAAAATGTTGAGATTAAACGGCGGTGCTATTTTAGGACACTAATAATCATACAACCCAACAACATTTAAAAATAATGTTTAATTTTTCATGTCATGCTTGAGTCAATCATGAATCCAAAAAAGAGTGAACGCGGACCGTGGAAAATGTTTTTCGTCGGACTCATTTACGCGTCGCTGTCACTTCTGTTGGTTCATTGGTTTTTCAGCAACGACCCGAGTTTATCAAGAGCATCGGGGATGATGGTTGTCTTGTTTTGCATAATGTTCAGTCTTCCTTACATGTATTTTATTATAAAAAGAGAAGAGCGCGAGGATGAAGAAGTTGAAGGTTTGCTAAGCGTGTGGGGAGCCCACAAGGACGCAATTTACAGTTTACTCTGGCTGTTCCTGGGATTTATAGTTGCATTTTCATTCTGGTATATTGTTTTGCAGGATTCAAATTTGCTCAATTTTCAAATTCAAACTTACTGTCAAATAAATAATCCCGAAAATATTCAAAATTGCGTTTCACAATATTCGTTTGAGGATATGAATTCCGTCGGAACGGGCGCAGCGACGAAGGAAATGAGATTCCTTTCAATTCTGGAAAACAATGTTTATGTCATGATTTTTACTTTAATATTTTCGCTTGTCTTCGGAGCGGGAGCAATTTTTATTTTAGTGTGGAACGCGAGCGTGATTTCGGCCGCAATCGGAATTTTCACAAAATACCAATTAGCGGATTTGCCGTTGGGGCTTGCAAGATATATGATACACGGATTTCCGGAGATAGCGGCGTACTTCATTACTGCCCTCGCGGGGGGAATTTTTGGCGTCGGTGTTTTAAGACACGGGTGGAAGAACAGGAGAACCCTAAGAATTGTTGAAAATACAGTTATACTGCTATTTATCGCAATTATTGTTTTGATTTTTGCAGGAATCATTGAAGTTTATTTAACTCCGTTGCTGTTTAAGTAAAATTTAAAAGACAAACTAATGTAAGATATAAATGGAGCCGTTATTGTTAATTACAATTTTTGCGAGTTTTTTCTGCACGTTTTTAATAATGCCTTTTTGGATAAGAAAAGCAAAGCAAATCGGCCTGACATGGGAAGACATGCACAAATTCAAAAGCGACAAAAATGTTGCGGGTTCGGGAGGAATTATCGTCGTGCTGGGAACAATGATAGGAATTTTTGCATACGTCGCGATTCAAACTTTTTATTTTAAAAATTTCAACGGAACTTTGATAGGAATTTTTGCAATATTAAGTTCAATGTTTTTAATTACGGGCGTCGGGTTGATTGATGATTTATTCGGATGGAAAAAAGGCGGAATGTCAATTCGTTCAAGAGTAATTTTAATTTTATTTGCGGCTGTGCCTTTGATGGTTATAAATGCAGGAGAATCAAATGTTTTAGGAATTGAACTGGGATTATTATTTCCTCTTCTTGCGATTCCCGTAGGTGTTCTTGGCGCAGCGACGACGTTTAACATGATTGCGGGATACAACGGACTTGAGACAGGTCAGGGAATAATTATTTTATCGGCGATGGCAATTGTAACATATCTTACGGGCACTGCATGGTTAAGCGTTGTTGCGCTGTGTATGGCCGCGTCGCTTTTTGCATTTTATATTTTTAATGTAAATCCTGCGAAAGTTTTTCCGGGAGACGTCCTAACATATTCCGTCGGAGCGCTGATTGCGGCGATAGCAATAATAGGCAATGTTGAAAAAATTGCCTTGTTCTTTTTTATCCCTTATTTTATTGAAGTAGTTTTGAAATTGAGAGCAAAAATAACAATAAGGCAAAAAGGATTTGTCCAAAATTTCGGTGTGCCAAATGAAGATAATAGCTTAGAACTAAGGTACAAAAAAATTTACAGCATCACACATTTGTCGTTGTGGATTCTTAAAAAAATAAAACCCTCGAAAAAAGTTTATGAAAACGAAGTTGTCTGGCTGATTAACGGTTTCCAGATTTTGATTGTATTAGTTGGATTTTGGATTTTCATGTAATTAGAAAACGTTTTAAAGGCAGAAAAACTTTGATGAAAAATGGGAAGCGGATTAAAAGGGACAATAAAAAAGTGTGCGTTTAAAAATAATTATACAACTTTCTTTTCAATTTTACTTATAATTTCATCAATATTTACTGTTTTTAGTTTTGCAGGCATCGGAATGGGTATCGGAATTCTCAATCAAATAAATTCAATTTTCCCGTCGGTGATTTGGGTTTTATTTTTAGTATCAATTGCGATTTCGGGGATTCTGGCTTATTATGAAAAATATGCATGGATGGTTCTCCCAATTTTTATTGTTTTATTAATTTTCACAATTCAGGTTAGAACTTCAAATATTCCGCAGTTAATTGACGTTACGACGGGTGAATATACTTTGGGTCCTGATTTAGACCCGTTTTTATATTTAAGAAACGTTAAAGAAATTATTTCCAGAACAAATCTCGGCGACATTGACGCGATGAGATATGCCCCGCTGGGCGCACCTTCTTTTATAAAAGCAAATTTAATACCAAGTGCGATTGTGATTGTTTACAAAATTGCATCGGTATTTTCAAACATAACTCCAACGTTCGCCGCAATAATCGCTCCTGTAATCTGGTTTTCAATTTCCCTTATAGGTTTTTTTCTTTTCACAAAATTAATTTTTTCTTTTAAATTAAGCAAAGGAAAATCTTCGCTGATTGCTTTGATTGCAAGTTTTTTTTATGCTCTGACTCCGCATATGTTGCACAGAACCACCGGCGGAATTCCTGAACTTGAAAGTTTGGCTATGGCATTTTTCTGGTTTGTGTTTTTGTTTTTTACAATGGCGTGGAAAACAGACGTTAAAAGAAAACAAATTATATACGGGGTTATAGCAGGGATATTAACGAATTTCATGCTCTGGTCGTGGGGCGGTTACAGATATATTTACATGGTTTTATCTTTGGCAACATTAGTGATATTTTTTATTGAAAAAGAAAAGAGAAAAAATTTTGTTATTTTCTCGTCGTGGCTCATACCCGCGATCATTTTAGAATTTATAAAAAATAAAAGCGTAATAACTTTATTAACAAACGTCACTGCCACAGGTTTTGCCCTCGGGGTTTGGGGTTTGATGATTTTGAGCATTATAATCCCCAAATTAAAAATAAAAAAATTGAACGAAATGAAACTTCCGAACAGTTTCAAATCTGCAATTATAGGAGCGGGAATTTTAATTGTAATATTTTTAATTGTTAATCCTAAAGGTTTGATTGATTTAGTCTCAGGTGTCGTCGAAGGATTGCTTCTTCCATACGGGAAAGGGAGAGTGGGATTAACGGTTGCAGAAAACAAAGCTCCTTATTTGGTTGAGGTAATTTCGCAGTTCAGTTATATAATTTGGCTGTTTTTCGTCGGGGCAATTGTTTTATTTTATGACTCAATAAAACATTTTGATAAGAAAAATAAAATTAAACTGACTGCAGGATTTTTGATATTTATAGCTGCAATTTCTTTCAGCAGAATTTCAGGAAGCAGTTTGTTAAACGGAGAAAATTTCATTTCAGTTTTTGTTTTCATTGCCGGAATTGCAATATTCGGATTAATTTTAATTTCAATGATGAGGAAAATGCACATCGAGAATAAAGAAGAAACGATTTCAAATTTCAAAAAAATAGATTTCTCTTATATTTTATTGCTTGCGTTTTCGTTCTGGGCAATAATTTCTATGAGGGGTGCAATAAGATTATTTTTTATAATTTCTCCGATGGTAATTCTGACTTCATTTTATCTTCCAATCAGATTATACAACTTGAGAAAAAACAAAGACGAACTTATAAAAATCGGTTCGGTAATTTTGCTGGTGATAGTTTTGATTTTATCATTGATTACATTTGTGCAATATTCAAACTCAACAATTTCGGAAGCAAAAGCGACGGTCCCGGGAATTTACGAACAGCAATGGCAACAAGCGATGGGTTGGGTCAGAGAAAACACTCCGGAAAATTCGGTTTTTGTCCACTGGTGGGATTACGGATATTGGGTGCAGACGCTGGGTGAAAGACCTACAGTTACCGACGGAGGGCACTACATAGGATATTGGGATCATTTAATAGGAAGATACGTTTTAACAACGCCTGAGCCAGAAACAGCTTTCAGTTTTATGAAAACTCACGACGTTTCGTATTTGCTGATTGATTCGACTGATTTAGGAAAATACACTGCTTACAGCAGCATCGGAAGCAACAAAGAGTTTGACAGATTCGCCGGAATTCCGTTGATGAATTCAGACAGCAGTCAGACAAGAGAAACAAGTTCGGGAACAATTATCGTTTACCAAGGAGGTTGGGGAGTTGACGAAGACATAAACCATTATGATTTGAACAATGAAGAAATATTTATTCCCGGACCGATTTATGATAAATACGGAACGCCTTCTTATCAGGCGTATGTAATCGGGGTCACATTGGAAAAAAATTCGGCTACGGGTGAACTCGGCCAGCCAAAAGCAGTTTTCATTTATCAGCAAAAACAAATAACAATTCCTATGAGATATTTATATGTCGACGGAGAATTAACTGATTTCGAGGGCGGACTCGACAGCGTTTTCATGCTCATTCCGAAAGCAACTCAAGGAAATTCAGGATTGCAATATGACGAAATAGGAACAGGAATTTATCTTTCACCGAAAGTGTCAAAGAGTTTATTCGCGCAGGTTTATCTATTAGATAATGCTTTCAAAAGTTATAACGGTCTTGAAATTGCACACTCTGAAGATGACACAATTGTTGCAGCACTTGAAAATTATGGCGTCGGCGAGGTCGGACAATTCATTGATTTCAACGGATTCAGAGGACCTATTAAAATTTGGGAAGTAAATTATCCTGCAGGGACTTCTGAAGTTGAAGGTTTTTTGAATTTCTCGGGAGATTACGCTGAATTTGACGATTCAAAATTCACAGTGTAACAATACTTTTAAAGAGATTTTTTATTAAATAAATATGGTACATTCGGGAATTGCAATTGTCATCGGAACAAAAGCTGAATTAATAAAATGTATGCCCGTCATGCTTGAACTGCAAAAACGGATGACGGACTATTGGTTCATTCATACAGGGCAACACCCATTGGGAAAAGCGTGCGAGGAGTTCGGAATTAAGAAACCCGATTTTATTCTTAGTGAAGAGCCGAAAATCAGCACGAAATTTTGGTCAAAAATAAACAATAATTCTGTTAAATGGTTTTTTAAAATGATTTTTAAAATAAGAAAATTGCTTAGAAAGTTGAAACCAAAATATGTTATTTATCACGGAGACACTATGAGCACAGCTGCTGCATCAATCGCGTCTGGCAAAAAATTTAACGGAAAAACTAAAACGTGGAAAAACGTGCACCTTGAAGCAGGACTGAGAAGCGGTTCAATGCGAGAACCGTTTCCCGAAGAGATATCGAGACAAATCAGCGACAGATTTTCAGACATTTTACTTGCCGTATCTGGTTTAAGCGAAGAAAATTTGAAAAAAATAATAAGAAAAAATCAGAAAATAATCCAAACCGGAAATACAATTCTTGATTCTTCGGCAATTGTTTACGAAAAAATAAAAAATAAAAAATACCCCAAACCAAAAAAAGAATATTTTCTTGTTAATGTTCACAGATATGAAAATCTGAAAAGCAAAAAAAGATTGCAGGCAATTCTTGAAATTTTGAAATACACTAAAATAAAAGGTATTTGGCCTTTGCATGACAATACAAAACAGCGTCTTGAAAAATATGGTTTAATAGGTGAATTGAAAAAAATAAAAAATATTGAAATTACACCTTTGGAAAGCTACGACAAATTCTTGTTTCTTTTAAAAAATTCAAAATATTTAATCGTCGACGGCGGAAGCATTCAGGAAGAAAGTTTGATTTTCAAAAAACCGTGCATACTTTTAAGAAAAACAACTGAAAGACCGGAAGGACTTTTAACGGGAATTGATTTTCTGACAAAATTGGACGTTGAAAAAACAAAAAAAATAATTGAAGATATTGAAAATAATAAATTGAAAATAAAAAAATTCGAAAATCCGTACGGAGAGAAAGGTTTAAGTAAACAAATTGTTGATGAATTATTAAAATGAAAAATAAATTTTTCAGCAAAGCCAAAAAATTCTTAACAGAATTTTTAGTTTGTTCGCCAAACACCTACGGAGGTTTGTCAAACAAATGAAAAACCAAAAAAAAGTTAGGTTGGGAAAATTGGGTGAAGAAGAAGAGATTTTGAAAGTTTATCAGTCGGGAGGGGAATTTCTTCCTTACACAGATACGGATGAGGTAAAAAATTGTCTTAAGGAAAACGAAAAAGGAAAAACCTCACTTATTGTTGTTGAGATTGACGGAAAAATCGTCGGGGCGTTAAAACTTCACAGACCCCAGGCACATATAGGGAAGGGCGGAAAAGTTGCAGTTCTTCCAGATTGCAGAGGGCAGGGAATAGGAAAAACATTGTATCAGTCGGCAATAAAAATTTTTGATATGGAAGGCAGAAGAAAAATTACTGATTCTATCGTCGGTGAAAATATACCCGTAATGAAATTATTTGAAAAACTCGGATTTGAGGTTGAGGCAAAAATGAGAAAACACACACCGGGCGGAAAAACGCTTTATCAGGTGGCTTATCACGTCGACGAAAAAGGCGTTCCGGATTTAGGGGAAGATGTTTTTTTTGATATTCCTTTTACGGAATACATGAAAGATTTGAAAAATAAAAATGAAAATCATTGAAAAGGAAAAAATAAGGGACATTTTAAAATCGGATTCTGTTCTTGCGATAGGAGGATTTACATTAAATCGAAAACCAATAGAGATTGTAAAGGAGATTTGCAAAAGCAACCTTAAGAATTTTGAAATATTCACGCTTGGCGGGAGCATGGATGTTGATTTGCTTCTTAAAAATTCCAAAATAAAAAAACTTTGGGCTGCTTATGTCGGATATGAAGGATTGGGAGTTTCAAAATTGCTTCGGGAAAATGTTGAAAATAAAATAATAAAATTTGAAGACCTTACAGAAATAATTTATTATTACGGATTGAAGGCGGGCGCAGAAAAAAAACCGTATCTTACAACCGAGTCGTTAGTTTATTCGGATATTTTAAAAATAAATTCGCTTTGCGAAAAAATTAAAGATAGGTCCGGAAAACAACTTTGTAAAATATCGTCGGTAAATCCGGATTTTTGCATTATACACGCGCAAAAAGCGGACAGAGAAGGAAATATTGTAATAGAAGAATCGGATTTTTCTGAAATAGAAATGGCAAAGGCCTCAAAAATAAGAATATTCAGCGTTGAAAAAATTTGCGACGTGAAACC
>CAZRDP010000001.1:75559-84808 GCA_964598985.1 Candidatus Woesearchaeota archaeon
CGAAGAAATAACAATTCCAAGCAAGTTTTCGGACTATGTTATTGTCTGCGAGAAAGGAGCGTATCCTACTGCATGTAAAAATTATTATGATATGGATATAAAAAAAATTACGGAGTTTATAGAAAGTGGCAATTGAAACGGAATTTGATGTTGCGGATTTTTTAGTATGGAATCTTTCAAAAGAAATTGAAAACGGAACTACGATAGTTCAGGGAACGTCCACATTTATCCCGTTAATTGCGACAAAAATTGCAATGCAAAATAAAAAAATAAATTTTATAGGTGGATTTAATTTCTGCGGAGAAATTTATCCTGAATTTCCGTCGACGTTCTGTCAAAAAAACTACGGCAAAATTGAATCTGCAATAGGTTTATCGGGGTTTTTAGACCGGCTTACAGAAGGAAAAATAGATTTAGAATTTTTGAGGCCCGCGCAGGTTGACAAATTCGGAAATATGAATAATACAGTCATAGGCGAATTCTCAAATCCTAAAGTTCGGCTCCCGGGGGGGATGGGAATTGACGACGTTATGCATTTCCTCAAAAAATGTGTGTTGTATGTTCCGAATCATTCAAAAAAAGTTTTTGTTGATAAAGTTGATTTTGTTACTGCAAGCGGATGGGATAAAGGAAAAGGTCCGGACAAAATAATTACAAACATGTGCGTTTTTGAATTTCACAAAGGCGAAATATTTATGTCAAAAATAAATCCCATTTATACAATTGATGAAGTTAAAAACGAAACCGGTTTTGAATTTAAGATTTCAGATAAATTAATGAAAATGGAAATCATCAGCGACGATATTAAGAGAATCATAGAAAAAGCTGACCCGAAAGGATTAAGAAATTTGGAGATAAAAGAAGAGAGAGAAGAGGTTTTGAAGAGGCTGATCAATTCTTCTTTATAGAATCCAAAAAAATCTTTCTGGCTTCTTTGTAATCTTTTATTGGCTTTGCCGGAATTCCAACTGCAATTACTTCATCAGGAACATCTTTATTTACGACGGCAGAAGTTCCGACTATGGATTTTTTTCCTATAGTCACACCTTCTAAAATTGTAACCCCCGGCGCGATTTGCGCTCTTTCTTTTATTTTTATGGGAGAAATAATTATAGGGTCTTCGGGATTTATATCCTGGAAAACAGAGTTGTGCGCGAAAATTTTAACGTCAATCGAAAGTTTAACATAATCTTCTATCGTAACCATATGCGGAACTGCAGTATCAATATGAACTCTTGAATCAATAAAAACGTGCTTCCCGATTTTGACTCCGCGCATTCGGTTTGCAAAAACTCTTAAATCGTTCCCCGGGCCGAAAAAACCCAAAAAATACCAGAAACGATTCCACATTTTTTTAAAGAAATTTATTTTTACTCTGTGAACATATATCTTTTCAGCCATTAGAAAAGTATTTTAATTATTATTTATATATCTATCTGTTGAATTTAAAATGATAAAAGTTTTTTTACAATTCCCGTGGAAAACGTCGGATTCTCAGTATTACAGGAACCTGATGGATTATCCTCCCGAGGGAGTTAAATATATTGCGAACATTTCAAATGCAGGGATGATTACAAACAAAAGAAAACTTGCGTTTTTGAATTTCATAAAAAGAAAATTGAGGGCAATGATAAAAAAACTAAATTTGTCAGTTCCAAATGCGCACAAAACAACATCTTCCGAAAAATACGACTTAATTCATTGCGCGCATTGCCTTAGTTCAAACGATTCGCCGTGGGTTGCGGACTTCGAATCTTTCTGGCAAATGTGGGTTTACCCGAAAGATACCGTTCAGGGAAAAAAGAAAATTCTTAAAATTCTGAAAAAAGAAAATTGCAAAAAAATAATTGCATGGACAGAAGAAGCAAAAAAAGAAATTCAGAAAAAATTTCCTGAAATAAAAAACAAAGTTGAAATTGTTTCACACGCTTTGCCCAAGCCTTCGTTCAAAAAAGTAAAAAGCAAATATATAAGGTTGCTTTTTGTCGGCCGTTATTTTGAACGAAAAGGCGGAATTCACGTCGTGGAAGCATTTGACAGGGTAACAAAAAAATTTCCGAACGTTAAAGCAAAAGTCATTTCAACAACTCCGGAATTTATAATTGAAAAATATTCTAAAAACAAAAATATTGAATTTACGGACTTAATGCCTTATGAAAAAATTCTGAATGAAATTTATCCGCAAACAGACATTTTAGTCTATCCCGGATACAGCGATACATTTGGATTTATTTTTACAGAAGCGCTTTCTTACGGAATTCCTATAGTTACCGTTGACGGTTTTGCGAGAAAAGAACTAGTTGAAGATGGAAAAACAGGATTTGTAATTCCGAAAAAAAATAAAATTGACAACAATTCAATAGGAAAAAACGAAGAAAAAATCATTCAGGAAATGATTAAAAAAATTGTCATATTTGTTGAAGATAAAAAATTAAGGGAAAAAATGTCAAAAGAATGTTTGGATGTGGTTGAAAAAGGAAAATTTTCCATAAAAAAAAGAAATGAAAAACTGAAAAAAATTTACGAGGAAGCGTTAAATGAAAAATAAAACCTTTACATTGAGAGTGGATTTAGAATCAGATAAGGGCATCCGTGAAGGACTTCCAAAACTTTTGGATTTGCTTAAAAAACACGGCGTGAAAGCGTCTTTTTATGTATGCATGGGGGGGGAATCAGGATTGTTTGAATTATTGAAATATTCCGGAAAAATGGAAAGTTCTGGCGAAAGGAAGATAAAATTATTCAGTTTAAAAGAAAAAATAAGAATTGCATTTTTCCCGAGGGATTTTGTAAAGAGGAATAAAAAAATACTTAGAAGAATAATTGACGACGGACACGAGTTGGGAATTCACGGCTGGAAGCACAGAGAATGGACAAGAGGATTGGAAAAAATAGATGTGAGAAAAAAAATAAATGATGCAAAAATAAAATACGCAAAAATTTTTTGGCGTGAAGCAAAAAGTTTTGCCGCACCGGGATTTAACACAAACGAAAAAATTGTAAAAATTCTCAAAGAAAGCGGAATAAAATATATAAGTGATTTTGACGGGGAAAAAATTTCAAATTTTGACGGAATTAAAAATGTTCCTATAACAATCTCGGGCGAAAATAAAACTCCTATAATTGAGTATCTTGTTTCCGGGGGAAAAAAAGATTCGGAAATTTTTGAAATTATAAAAGAGAAAATAAACAAAGAAAAGATATGCTCGTTTTACATTCACGATTTGTTTGAGGCAAGGTTCAAAACACAGTTGCTTGAAGAAATTTTTGAATACGTGAAATTAAAAAAAATCCAGATAAAGAGAATAATTGATTATTAATTGTATCTTGCATTAAAGAAATACTTAAAAGAACCAATTTTATAGTAAGAAAATGAGAATAGCAATGATTTCACCGAACTTTGAATCTGAAAAGGCGCTGTCAATAATTTCGGAACATCTTGTAAAAAGCATATCAAAACAGAATGTAAAAATTGACCTGATTACATACGAAGCGCGAAATCCGGCATCACTTCTTAAAAAAATAAAGGAAATGAAAAGATACGATATTGTTCATATGCATCACGAGTACGGGCTTTTGGGATATTACGGAATCCCTTTCTTTTTTTTGCTTCCTTTGATTAAAAAAAATGCTAAAAAAATGATAGTTACCATGCACACAGTTTTTTCGCTGAAACAGAAATTTGAAGAGAGCAAAATTAAAACGCTTATGAGGAAAATACTTTATCTCACGCAAAATAAATTGATAAAAAAAACATGCGACGCTGTGCACGTTAATGAAGATTTTTTGAAAAAAACTCTGATGGAAGATTACGGTTTTGAAGAATTTAAAGTAAAAATAATTCCGCAAGGGGTAATCGACGATATAAAAATTCCTGACAAAAAAACCGCGAGAAAAGAACTTAATCTTTCAGGAAACGTTTATCTAATAATAGGAAATCTGACTGAAGATTCGGGAGCGGACAGAGTTATGCCCTATGCAGACAAAATTGGTAAGACTATCCTTTTTGTTACGAACCCGAAAGGTGCAAACACCGGCAAAGGGAAAAAAGTGCAGGACTTCATAAAACTTAATCAGGAAATTATTAAAAAAAATCATTTTGAAAAATACGTAAGATTTGACCTGAGGGAACTGCCCGTAAATTTATGGTGGAAATACATTTCAGCGTCGGATTTAATTATCCAGGCCTACCGCGGAGGATTGAGGAGTGGGGTATTCTCAGAAGCGATGGCCGGAAAAAAACCGGTCGTTTCGAGCAATATTAGTTTTTTCAGGGAGATGAAAAAAAAATACAACAGCCTTATTATTGCGGAAAAAGATGAAGATTTTCCGAAAGCGATAAAAGAATCTATGAACCCGAAAAAGAATAAAGAATTGCAAAAAGAATGTGAAAGATATATTAAAGAAAACGGATTTTCAAATGTTTCAAAAAAGTATGTAAAAATGTACGGAGAATTGCTAAAAAACTAACGCACAAATCTTTAAAAATCTAATAATTATAAAAAATTATGGTAAAAAGAGCATTGATAACCGGAATTACAGGACAGGACGGGAGCTACCTTGCAGAGCTTCTTTTGAAAAAGGGCTATGAGGTCTGGGGAATGCACCGACGAAGCAGTTCAGACAATCATCTTGAAAGAGTTGAGCATCTTGCAGGAAAAATAAATTTGGTATGCGGAGATTTATCTGATTTTTCTTCGCTTGATAAAATAATAAAAGAAATTAAACCCGACGAGATTTATAATTTAGCGTCACAATCTCATGTAAGAATTTCTTTTGACCAACCGATTTTAACGAAAGAAATAAACTGGCTTGGAGTTGAAAGAATTTTGAATTTAGTAAAAAATTATGTTCCGTATGCAAGAGTGTATCAGGCGTCGACAAGCGAAATGTTCGGAAATGTCGAAGAGAGTCCTCAAAGTGAAACGACACGTTTGAAGCCTGTCAGCCCTTACGGCGAATCGAAATTGAAAGCTCATGAAGCAGTCAGAAAAGCCAGAGAAGAAAGAATATTTGCGTGTGGGGGAATCTTGTTTAATCACGAGTCGCCGAAAAGAGGAATAGAATTTGTCACAAGAAAAATTACCGACGCTGTTGCAAGATTTAAATTGGGGCTTCCACAGAGAACCGGAAAAAATTATCTTGAACTCGGAAATCTCGACGCAAAAAGAGATTGGGGATATTCGGGGGATTATGTTGAAGCGATGTGGCTAATGCTCCAGCAGGAAAAACCGCAGGACTTTGTTATTGCAACGGGAGAAACTCATTCAATAAGAGAATTTGTTGAAGAAGCTTTCAAAGTTTTGAACATGGATTTGAGATGGGAAGGCGAAGGGGTAAATGAAGTCGGAATTTCCGACGGGAAAATAGTAATTAGAATTAATCCTTACTTTTTCAGACCGGTCGAAATTCATCAGTTAAGAGGAGATTATTCGAAAGCAAAAAATGAAATGGGATGGAAACCGAAAACAACGTTCAAAGAACTTGTTGAAATAATGGTAAAATCTGATTTGGAAAAATTGGAAAAAGATTTGATTTTGATGAAAAATTAAATTGAAAATAAAATGATTAAAAAAAATTCTGAACCTAAAGTGTCAATAACGTTTGTCAACTGGAACGGAAAAAAATATACTTTTGATTTAATTGAATCACTAAAAAAAATTTCATATAAAAATTATGATATAATTGTTGTTGATAATGATTCTACCGACGGGACACAGGAAGAATTCAGAAAAAAATATTCAAAATTCAAAAATATAACTTTAATAGAAAATAAAAAAAATTTGGGGCTTGCCGAGGGAACGAACGTCGGAATACGCGAGGGACTGAAAAGAAAAAGTGATTACATTCTCGTAATGAATAATGATATGTATGTCCAGAAAGATTTTTTGGATGTTCTTGTTAAATCTATGGGAGGTCATCCTGAAGTTTCGGTTGCGGGTCCGAAAATTTACTATATGGAGCCAAAAAATATGATATGGTGCGCCGGTTGCGATTATCATTTTTCGGGGTACAAACCGCGACAGCAAGGCGAAATAGATAAAGATAAAGGCGAAAATGAAAAATACGTTGATGCGCTTGACTGCGTTTTATTTTTTAGAAGTGATACTTTAAAAGAACAAGGATTGCTTGACAAAGATTTATTTGTAGTCCACGAATTAACAGGATGGTGCCTAAAGACAAAAAACTTTGGATACAAATGCCTTTACGTTCCGAAATCAAAGGTTTGGCATAAAGTTGAGGCATCGCTTAAAGGAAATAAAAAAGAAAGCGAAATTTCAACCTATTACAATATAAGGAATTGGCTTTTAGTTATTAAAAAAAATAAAAATTTTTTTTATTATCTCGGAGTTTTGTTTTTGCAGTCGACGCTGTTAGCGATTTACAGAGGATACAAATATATAAAAAATAAACAAGCGAAGTTGATTAAGACATACTTTATTGCCATATGGCACGCAATTATAAATAAAACACCTTTGGAATTATATCCTTACAAAAAATGAAAATACTTGATTTAGGATGCGGTAATGGGAAACTTTCAAGAAAAAATATATTCCCTGATTATAACCTTGAAGGAGAAGTTATTGGTCTTGACTTTAATAAGGGTGAAGAAGTTGATGGGATGTGTGATTTGAATAAAGGAAAACTTCCGTTTAAGAATAATTCTTTTGACATTGTTTATACATCTCATTGTTTAGAACATATACAAAATATAGTCCCATTGATTTATGAAGTCCACAGAATTTTAAAAGGAGGGGGAAAATTTTTGATAGCGGTTCCGCATTTGTCTTATATGAATTCTCTCGGAGATTTGACGCACGTGAGATTATTCGGCTGGAATTCTTTTGATTTTTGTATATTCGGAAACCACATGCAAATACACAATAAAAAAATGTTTAAATTAATTAAAAGAAAAATTGTCTTTGGAAGTGCATATAAAAAAATTGGAATAGAATCTTTTGCAAATAAACATCCTGAAATATACAATGACCTCCTTATGGGAATTTTTACTGCAAGAGAAATAATATTTGAGTTAGAAAAAAAATGAACAAAAAAATTTTAGATGTAGGATGCGGAAACCATAAAGTTCCGGGAGCAACAGGGGTGGATTTTTTAAAAATTCCGGGAGTAGATATAGTCCATGACCTCAATAAATTTCCTTACCCGTTTAAAGAAAATACTTTTGATGTAATTTACGCTAATCAGGTTTTAGAACACCTCGATGCAGATTTGGATAGAATTTTATTTGAACTATGCAGGATATGCAAACCGGGAGGAAAAATAAAAATTACTGTTCCTCACGCACTCAGCGTCGGTGCTTTTTCAGACCCCACACATAAAAGGTTTTTCACATATTTTACATTTGACTACTTTGGAAATAACGAACAATCATATTAGACCAAAACAAAAGTAAAAATTCTAAAAAGAAAATTCTTTTTTTTGACAGGAAAAATAAGCTCAAAATTATTAAGACCGGTTGAATGGTTTATTAACAGCATCCCGAAAGTTTACAGTCATTTTTTGGCATTTATAATTCCCGTTTCGACAATTTATTTTGAGCTGGAGCCCGTGAAGAATTAATTCAAAATCAACAACCCGTCCATAGGATTTCTCACAATAACAAAATTCAATTTTTCTTCGCGGATTTTTTTATTGTTCGAAATTAAATGGTAATAAAAGGTTCTTTCAGTATCTGCGCGATTTTTCTGCTTAAATTTAAAATAAAATTTTTTAGGAAGCAATAGCAAAAACCCTAAAAAATTTCTCGCGAATTTTTTATTTATTTTATTCAGCAAATTTGAAAACCAAAATGCAAAATTTGAATATACTTTTTCGAAGGCAAAATATCTTCTTTGTTTTTTTGAAGGGTTGAAATTTGTTTTTTGAACTGCATTTTCAAAATCGTTGTATAATGTGCAGTAAGTTTTGAAGGAATCTATATCTTTTGCGATTGAAAACATATCGTTAATTTGAGTTTTTGCATCTAAAGTTGTCTTAAAATATGGCGTGATAATTTCATCATTTTTTATTTTGAAGTCCTTGGGGTTTATCACGTCAAGAGGGAGGAAATCAAACCTTATTCTTATAAAATAATTGTAAGAAACATTTTTTTCTTTCATGTATCCCTCGAGAATTTCATAAACTCCGTTAAGCTTGTACAATTGCTGAAGAATATTTTTGAAGTTAAATCGCGGTGATTCGGGCAAAATAAACTTTTTGTAATTATTTTTTTTAAGAAATTTTAACCGCGGTTCAATAATTTTTTCCACGTCGGAGGATTTAATTTTTTTTACTTTTACCGGTTTTAAAACGTCGATTTTTGAAACATCGGCATCATCTTCAACGTAGCAAAAAATATCATAACTTCCGAGGTGGTCTAAAAGATTTTTTTTAAGGTAGGGGTAGCACAAATCAAATCTTCTTACCTGCCCCGAAAAACAGACGGCAACGTTCTTTTTTGAAACTTTCATAATTATTAAATAAAAAAATTGTTTATAAATTTGTGCGTAATAAACTAGTTAAGTTTTTATACAATATCTTCAAGGTATTTACATGAATATTGTGGTTCCATTGGCCGGAAAAGACAGGAATTTTGAAGAACGCGGAATGATAAAATCTCTGACAAAAGTCCAGGGGAAAGAAATAATAAAATTAATTTCGGAGTCACGCCCGTTCTCTTATGAAAACGCGATTTTTATAATTTTAAAAGAGCATGATGAAAAATACAATTTTAAAAATGAATTGAAAAAATTATTCGGAGAAAAAATAAAAATAATTGTTCTTGAACAAATGACTGACGGCTCACCTCAGACAATTTTAAAAGTAAAAAATTTCATAAACAGCGACGAAGAATTAATTATTGATTTAGCAGACCAGTATCTTGATTTAACTGGAGTAATGGAATTCATTGAAAAAAATAAAAAAAACTGCGACGGAATAATTCCCAGTTTTGAAGCGTATTACTGGAATCAGGGATATATGTTGGTTGATGATAAAGGTTATGTAAAAAAAGTTTCAGAAAAAGACAAAACGCCTATATCAACGCATTCTACAGCGTGCATCTCTTATTTTAAAAAAGGAAGTGATTACGTAAAATACGCTGAGAGGATGATTGAGAAAAAAAGAACTGCTGCAAATGGCGTTTATCTTCCGAGTTTAACTTACAACGAAATGATTGAGGACGGGAAAAAAATTTTGATATGCAGTTGCGAGATGATTGTGAACTTGGGGAAAGTTGAGGGCGCGGAC
>CAZRDP010000001.1:84818-99719 GCA_964598985.1 Candidatus Woesearchaeota archaeon
TTTTGAACAAATTAACAGGCCGTTAAAATGGAAAAAAAAATAAAAAAAATACTTTTACATCGGGGATACAAGGGAAAGTACCCTGAAAATTCAAAATTATCTTTTGAAATGGCACTTAAAGAAAAGCGAAATTTTGAGACAGATATTCGCGTCAGCAAAGACGGAATTTGCTTCATGATTCACGATGATTCTATAGATAATTTATTCAACGGCGTCGGAAAAATAAAAGACAACACTTCAGAATATTTGTTTAAATTTAATTACAAAGAAGATGCGACGCAAAAATTGTGCACACTTAAAGAAATGTGTGAATTGATAAAAAAATATCCGAGCGAGAGTTTAATTTTTATTCACATGAAGGAACTTGGAGATATTGATGAAACAATGAACGTTATTAAAAAATATGATTTTCATAAGAGATTAAGATTTTTTGCCGTGGACGAAATTGAAGAATGGTTCAGAAAAATAATGCGAAAAAAATATCCGGAATATAAATTGGGTCTTTATCTTCCCGAAAACAGCGCGAATTACGACGAGAAACATTTCAAAGATTTTGATTTTATATGGGCAGATGAAATTACAATAAAATGGATGACAAAAGAAAAGGTGGATTTTGCACATAGATTTGGAAAACCTTTTTATGCAATTTCTCCGGAACTGATTTCAGTTTCTGTTTTTAACACCAATATAGAAAAGAGATGGGAAGAACTTATGGATGCAAACGTCGACGGAATTTGCACAGATTTACCGGAAAGATTTTTGGAGTTTGTTAAAACAAGATTGTAACTACTTTTCTCCTGAACAATAAAAACATTTATAAATATCGAGGAAGTATTACCTAAAAGAGGGTGAAAGTGGAAAAGAAATTTTTATTTGTTTTCTTCGCGTTAGCAATTATCGTTAGTACTTTGGCGGGTGTTAGTGCTACACCAGGAAATTTGACAATAACCGGAAATGTTACAACAAATTATGATGAGGGGGTTTTTTATGTGAATTGGACTACATTGGAAGCAGATGGGGCTGTTAATTATACCATCTTCGTTTTTGCGAATTATTCGACGTACAGCAAAATTTTTAATGTAACGGTAAACAATACAGTTATTGGGAGTTCCTTGAATGGTACGTCAGGAGGAGGATTTACTTTTACCAATAAAACAGAAGCAAACTATACTTTTATAATTAGGTCTGCAAATGCGACAGGAATGTATAATTCTTCCAATATATCTATATACGTTGACCGAACTGCTCCAGCAATTACAATGCCTGCATATACAAATGCTACAGCTAAGAAGAATTCGGCTTTACTCACGCTAAATATTTCAGTTATTGATGCATCTTCTGGGACAACGGGAAGTGTTTGTTTAGTAGATGTAAACGGAACATCAAATCAAACTATAGCGTTCAGCGGTGGATGGTGCAATTCAAGTGTTGTGAACCTTAGCGGAACTAGCGACGGTAATTCAAGTATTAAAGTGTATGTCAATGATACTGTCGGAATGCTCGGATTAAATAATTCGTTCGCTGTTTTTGTTGACACGACCGTTCCGGGAGCCAGCGCAAGTTGTTCTCCGACTTCAGTTCACACGGGAGATTCAATAACATGTTCTTGTTCGGGAACTGATTCGGGGTCTGGCGTGAGTTCAGAGACGGGGGGGACAACTTCAACATCAAATACAGGGTCTTACAGTTATGGGTGTACAGTATTAGATAGAGCAAGTAATGAGGCAAGTGCATCGGTTACATATGTTGTAGAACAATCTACTTCGGGAAACACGGGAGGTTCAGGAGGTTCTAGTTCGACGACGACATTTACTTATTCAACAACTATTCCAAAAAATGCTCAAGAGATGAGTGAAGTGGGAACGATAGAAACATCAGAGTTTAGCGGCGGTGGATTGGGTGAAAAAGAAAGAGTTAAAATAAAATTATCAGGAGAAGAACATTATGTTGGTGTGAGAGATATTTCAGGCTCAACAGTGACAGTTGAAATAACAAGTAATCCTATTCAGGAAGATTTTGAAGTTGGCGAGGAAAAGAGTTTTGATTTGGATGACGACGGATATTATGATTTATACATAAAAATGAATGAAATTGTAAGCAACAAAGCAGACATAACAATAATGTATGTTCATGAAGCTGTTTCAACTCAAGAGGATGGAGAGACAACTTCAGATACAGAATCCGGAACTACTGGCTCAAACGAAAATGTTCCTAAGGAAAGCAATACATGGATTTGGATTGTCGTCAGTGTTGCGGTAATTTTAGGAATTATGGTTTTTTTGGCTGTAAGAAAAAAGAAGAGGGGGTAAATTAAAATTTAATTTTAGGACTTAAGATTAAATCTTTCGTGTACTTTAAAATTAA
Organism: Candidatus Woesearchaeota archaeon; assembly: GCA_964598985.1. GTDB lineage: Archaea > Nanobdellota > Nanobdellia > Pacearchaeales > GW2011-AR1 > MWBV01. The sequence continues at coordinate 87,183 of CAZRDP010000001.1, forward strand.
ATCTTTTTTTATTAAAAGTAAAATATCCTACGTCAACAAATTCAGGTTTACTTTCACCGATAATTGGAGCTTCTTTCATAACTTTAAAAAATTCTGATAGTTCGCCGGAGTTTTTCTGCTTGGTAAATCTTCCGGCAGTTATATGCGCTCCCCACGGAAATCTTAAATTAATTCCATTTTCATACACATAATCATAAACTTTCTTTACAAAACTAAAAAAAGATTTATCCGGAATTCCTTCAATGACAATAGTATTCTGATTATAAACCCAATTTTTATAAAATAATTTCGGAGAATCTTCAGAAAGAACGTCTTTAACACAAAAACATAATTTATCTAAAGTATTCCCGTCCCAATCGAAATCTTCTTTTATTCCATAATCAGATACTGTGGTATGGATAGTTTGAGCGTCATAAACCATCAAGGAAACTGAACGAGAAATTTTATTTGAGAAATCCTCGATATTTTGAGAGATTTTCTGAGGATGCCTTAACGCAATTAAATACCCCCCCCCTGAGAATCAGGAATATTTGGTTTTGTTCCTTCAAGTTCTATTTTGGAAGTATCTCTAAATCTTGCATAAACTTCTTCCTGTTTTGTTAAAAATTCCTCAAATTCCATGTTTTTATATAAAAAATTCTATTAAAAATCTTTCTATTAAGATCCAAATCTTTCTGAACCTTTTTCGGAGAAAGGGTAATTATTTTGATTAACTTTATTTTGAGGATTTTCCGTCGAGAAAGTTTCAGCAAAATTCTTTTCAAACTCTTTTGCTTTTTTTATTTCTTCGCGTTTTCTCAAAAATTCTATAACTCTATTTCGGTTTTCGTGAAATTCTTCGGGCGTTCCCAACTGGAACATTTCCGCGATAGGATAATGAAGTATTAATTTAAAATCCTGTATAAATTGATTGTAAACAGGAGAGGTATAAAATTCGTTGTTTGTCCTTATATTTCTTTCAATCATTCTTTCTGCATATTTTATTAAATCAGTTCCGCGTGCGAAATAATAAATTCCGACGGAGCCGTAATTGCTTATTACGGACTTTTCTGCCGTTTCGAAAATCCTTCCTGCATGGTCAACTCTTGAGAAACTGTAATTTGGTCTTTCTGTATGAATATTTACTATCGCACCGTCGGCATTATTTCTTTGCACAAACTCCATAAAATGTTCAGGGTCCCAATTTATTATTTGGTCGCAATCTTTTATGATTACAGGATTGTTGTCGTTAAAAAATTCTTTTGCAAGAAGAACTGTACAGACAGCACCTTCTGTAACCTGATTTATTTTTATTATTTTTGCGTTTGGCTCAAGTTTCAAAAGGATTTTATCAAGATTGTGGTCTCTGCAATGTTCTTCACGGACAATAAAAATAAATTGCGCTTTCGGCATTCTCATTATATCAATAATATGGCCGATGATTTCTTTATCCTCTATTTTCAACAAGGGTTTAGGCAAAATATATCCTGCTTCAATAAATCTTTTCCCCATTCCTGCCATTGGAATAACGATATTTATCTTTTCCATTTTATTTTTAGATGATTTTATTTTTTAAATATTATTGGGATAAAGAATATCATTTTTTATACAACAATTTTCCTGAACGAGGTTCAATGTAACCCCATGTTTCAATTGCTTTTTTCAGTTCGGGTTTGTTCTGCATGTAAGAAAAAATATTTTCTGATAGAGGTTTATCCATCGCCTGACGCATTGCTTTTGCTCCGGCAGTTGTTCCGTAAGGGTGACCTTGTATTGCCCCGCCGACATTCATCATTAAATCGTCACCAAAGTGATACCTTGTCGTGTCAACGAGTCCAGGGTGACTTCCGCAGGATAAGGAAGGAATCGTTTGTTTGTATAAGTCTCCGTCCCTTAATTCGTGCAAAATTTTTTCCAGATTTTCGAAGCTGTAAGAAGAATATCCCCCCCACATTCCGGCGTGAATAAAGTCCGCTCCGGACATTCTTGCTAATTTATTTACTACAGACCAATCTATTCCAAAACGATGATTTCCGTCGGTAAGAATTTTGTCTCCGCTTTTCTGAAAAAATATTGCCGATTCCAAATCAAGGTCTCTCAAAACTTTGTAAGCGCCGGGTCCGGCATGAAAATTCAAATGAACCGCACGAATACCTTCATGCTCTGACGCAAACTTAGCCCTTTCAACAAAATGAGGATAATCTCCGTTAATGCAGGGAGCATAAAATATTTTTCTGTTTTGTTTCTGTTCGTATTCCTGAACTAAATCAGATATAACGGGAATTCTGTCGCGGAATTTGCAAAAATTAGGATTAGCTAAAATTTCATCTTCTTTTATAAAATCAACTCCTCCTTCAAGAAGTTCTTCAACTAATTCTCCCAGTTCTGGAACAGTTATACCCGTTTTAGGCTTTACAATTCCTCCGAGTAGCGGGCGATTTACTGCACCGGTCATTTTTTTTATTTTTTGCATTCCGTATTTTGGACCTGCGTATTGCGCTAAATATTTTTGTGGAAATTTAATTTCAGTCAACCTGCATGAAGTTATTGAATCAATGTCCATCTGCCCGCAAATGACTGTGCATAGCAAATGAGTTATTCCGTCACCTTCGCCAAAATTTTGCAATGGATAGGCAATTTCTACATTTCCGGATTTTTTGGAATGTAAATTTTCAGGGGTGTCAACAATTTTTGCAAGATTGTTTTTCAAAATTCTTACAGTATCTCTCTTTGTCCTCACGTCGGGATTTCCAATCGACTGGCCTATTGCAATCGCTTTAGCAGCTTTGTCAAAATCTTCGCCTTCTAAAAAATAATTTGCAATTATGTGATTTTCTAAATCCACTTCCTTTTCATAAATATAATCCTCTATTCTCGCCACAGAAGGGAAGGTAATTTTTTATTTATAAAGATTATCGTGTTTTAAAATGAGTTTTCAATTATATTTGATTATATTTTATAAGATTATTTTGCTGGATATATTCGAGAATTTTTTCTTCGGCGTAGAGCTGCCCTTTATCATTCCAATGCCCTTCATCCCAGTGAAGATAATCCGGATTTTCCCTGAATAAGGGAAGCAAGTCAAGATTATGCACTCCTTTTTGAGATGCATAATTCATTATTATGCTATTCGGTTTTGAAGAATTATATTCGGATATATTTAGAGAAGGGTAAGTTTCAAATGCTTCCATCCATTTCTCGTCGTAAACCTGTTCAGGTGCTGTCGTTGCAACATGGATTAAAGTAATATTATTTTCCGATGCAATTCTGTAAATTTCATCCAAAACTTTCAGTTCTTTCTCAATTAATTCCTGTTTATCTTCGGTATAATTATAAGCATAAATTTGTTTTCCCTGAACTGCTTTTATTTCAAGTCCGCTCACATCTCTGTACCAGCTGGATTTGATTAAAACATTATCCAATAAATTTTTTCCGCCGTTGAAGAAAAACAAAAATGTTTTAGGAGTAAGTGTGCGGACAATTTTTTCGGATTTTGTAATTAGGTAAATTTGATTTTCATAATCTTCATTTTCCTGAAAGTCATTTATGAAGAAATAAAGAATAATCATTTTGGGTTTATATTCCGGAACATATTTTTCGACCACAGCTAATTCGGCTAAGCCACTGTAACTACTTACCCCAAAATTCATCACATTGATATTATCTCCGTATAATTCTTTCAAATCTTTTTCTAATTTTTGATGAACACAATTTTCGTAATCTGATTCAAGGCATGCCGCCATAGAATCTCCGACTAAAAAAATTGTGTAGTCCGATTCGTTGTAAACAAAATCCTCGTCGATAAAACCTTTATTGTTTGCTGTTCTGTAAAATTTTTTCCCGTCTATAATTGAATTGCAAACTTTTTCTGAGGGTTCATACCGATATTTTATTTGTTCATCCGGTGTTACAGTCCAATTCCAACCACAATGAGTTAACCTCAGTGTAACTTCTAGAATAATAAAAAAAATAAAAAGCACCACTGCCAAAAGCAAAATTTCTTTCCGTCTTTTTACTATAAAATTCGGTCTGAAATAAAAATAGCCGAAAATTAAAATCAAAATAAATGCCAAAGGGAGAATTATCAACTGGCGGAAGAGGGTTATGTTAAATGCATATTCTATTAAATCAACTCCTAAAATAATAATTGCTATAAATATGAGCATTGCATTTTTTATTTTTTGTTCAATCTTTTGCATATTTTTCACTGTCCCAAATATCTTTATTATTATCTTCACGTTTAATTAAAAAATCCCCCATAACAAGATAATCTATACCGGTTCCCATCATGCATCTGTAAGCGTCTTTTGGCGTGCAAACAATTGGCTCCCCGCGAATATTGAACGAAGTGTTTATTAAAATAGGAATTCCGGATAATTTTCCGAATTCTTTTATTAATTTATAATACATCTGATTTTGGTTTTTTCTTATTGTCTGCAATCTTCCGCTTCCGTCGACGTGAGTAACTGCGGGGATTTTTTTTCTCCATTTATTTTTTACAGGATAAACCATTAACATGAAGTCTGTCGGTAAAGGAATCGGTTTATCACAATCAAAATATTTTAGCGCATCATCTTCGCAAACAACCGGCGCAAATGGTCTGAATTTTTCTCTGTGTTTTACTTTTTCGTTTAGTAAATCCTGAGCTGTCGGATTGCAAGGATTAGCAAGTATGCTTCTAGCACCCAAAGCCCTTGGTCCCCATTCCAACCTGTCCTGAAACCATCCGATGACAAAATTATCATTTATTAATTTAGATGTTTTTTTTATCAACTCATTTTTATTTTTAAATTCATAATATTTGATTTGATTTGCATCAAGAAATTTTTTTATTTCATTATCAGAATATCCCGGACCTAAATAAGCATTGTTCATTGTGTAATTTCTTTTATTTCCCAGAATTGTATTGTAAATATAAGAAACAACTCCTAAACTTGTTCCGCCGTCGGAAGAATTTGGTTGTATCCAAATTTTTTTGAAGGGGGTGGATTTCAATATTTTCCCGTTGAATACGCTGTTTAAGGCAACACCTCCTGCAAAAACCAGATTGTCTGATTTTGTTTCTTTGTGCACATGATTCAGAATTTTTATCAAAATATCTTCGGTAATTAACTGCAGTGCAGCTGCGATATCCTTGTGTCTTTTTGTCATTTCCGCATCTCTTTTGGAGACAGGACCACCAAGAAGCCTGCAAAGTTTTGCCGACGGCATTTTATCCGCGTATTGATATTTGAAATAACTCATATCAAATCTGTAACTGCCATCATCTTTCAAATCAACCACATTCATTAATTTTTTATAATAGGAATTTGTTTCACGGTTCATATCACCGTAAGGCGCCAACCCCATAACTTTGTATTCGGAATTATTGACGCTAAAACCGAGGTAGGCGGTAATTGTTGAATATAATAAACCGACTGAATGTGGAAATTTAATTTCTTTCATTAAATGAATTTCGTTTTCTTTTCCCAAACCGTAAGAAGTTGTCGTCCACTCACCAACTCCGTCGACGGTAACTATCGCGGATTCCTTAAACGGGCTGACTAAAAAAGCGCTTGCTGCGTGAGCAAGATGATGCTGAATAAATAAAATATCTTTTTGATATCTCAATTTTTTTCTTATTGTTTTAACAATTCTTAATCTCTCATTAAACCACGACGGCAATTTTGATAAAAAAGTTTTATAACTTAAGGGGAAACATTCCAGATGCTGATACAAAACCCTCTCGAATTTCAGGAAAGGTTTTTCATAAAATCCGACATGGTCAACATCTTTGATTGTTATATTTTGACTTTTAAGACAATAGTTAATTGCATTTAAAGGAAAAGAAGTATCATGTTTTTTTCGTGTAAACCTCTCTTCTTCAACAGCAGCGACGACAACTCCATCTTTTAAAAGTGCAGCCGACGAGTCGTGATAATAACAACTTATTCCTAAAATGTACATTTAAAACTGCCTGTGATATTTTTCAATATCTTCTTTTCCTAAATTTAATTCTTCCCAATATGTATTCTGATTTTTTGTTTTCAAGTCGAGAAAATGTTTTCCCGAAATTTTCGCGAATAGAGATGTCAGACCTACGCCAATTAAATAAACCGCACTAAGTAATGCAGAATTAATTATCACGCCAATGGATTCACCGTAGTGCTTTTGACCGCTTTTTACACCTTTAAAAAAATCTTTGGATTTCATTTTATTTTAAAATTTTTTTTAATATTCCCCCAATTAAAGTTATAAGAAAAACTAAAATCAACACATGAATATAATTCCAGTTTTCAGGCAATTTATTTAAAATTTTTAATATAAAAAATAGGATTATCGACGATATAATGAACATCAGTGTGAACCCAATTTTTTCACCAAACCTTTCCAGCTCCATAGGGATTTATGGCACTAATCGTTTAAAAAGTTTTCCGGAATTTTGAATATATTTTTTAAATTATCCTAAAGCATAAATAAATGGAGATAACACGCTGCTTTGCCCGAAAATTATGAAAAGACCAACTACAGCTAAGAGGATTATTATCGGCAACAACCACCATTTTTTTCTAACTTTCAGATAGTTCCAAAATTCTTTTAACAAACCATCATTTGCCATGGTATTAATTGTTTCATGCGCTTAAATATTTTACTAACAAAACATTTATCTAGTCAGTAAATAAAAAACAAATATGGAAATTGAAAAACCTTACGTTTCTTTCATTGTTACTGTAAGAAATGATGATTATGGGCATAAATTTCTTTACCGAACACAAAGGTTTTCTGATAACCTTGTTTATTTGTGCGAGAAATATAAATTGCCGTCGGAAATAATATTTGTAGAATGGAATCCTCCGAAAGAAAAAGAGAGATTTGAAAAAGCGCTGAAAGTTGAAAAAAACCGCAAATTTACAAAAATAAGAATTATAAGCGTTTCAAAAAAAATTCATGATGAAGTTAAAACTTCGGAAAGATTGCCCCTTTTGGAATTTCCGGGAAAAAATGCGGGAATAAGAAGAGCAAAAGGCGAATTTTTGATTGTGACAAATCCGGACATTATTTTCAGTAAAAAAATGATTAAATTTATTTCAAAACGAAAATTAAGAGAAAATATTTTTTATCGTGCGGACAGATGCGATATGTTTGTGGATATTCCGATGGAAATAAGGACAAAAGATGTCGAAAAATTCTGCGAAAAAAAATGGAATTTCTGCTGGAGTCCGCGCTACGGAAGATATCATCGAGGAATAAAATTTATAACAGATATTCCAAGATTATTTGCAAGAACGATTATAAAAATGACAAAAGATAAAGCTTACCTCCGATATCACGGTGGAGCGCCGGGAGATTTTATTCTTATGGATAAAAAAAGCTGGGAAAATTTCAGAGGATATCCTGAAATGAATGTTCACGGGGGAATGGACGGATATGTGAGTATTTTAGCAATCGCGTCGGGAAACAAGTTGAAAATAATGAAAGAGAAAACCTACCACCAATCGCACGGCAATCCTGCCAGCGGTGAACGACCGCTTCCGGATATGAGCGCATATATTGCTGATGCAAAAAAAATGTTAAAAGAAAAAAAACCTATGACGTACAATGATGAAAATTGGGGTTTGAAAAAATATAATCTTGAAGATAAAGAATTCTAAAGATATTCTAAAACATGAGGTTTAGGGACGGGAACAATAATTTTTCCGCGATAACCTTTTTCTCTTAATTTTGGGACGATAATTTTTTCCAAATTCCAGCTCAATAATAATGCTGCTTCCGGCGGATTTTCTTTAAATAAAATTTCTTCATCAAGAATTGGTATATGCATTCCGGGAGAGTACATTCCGACTTTCAAACTTCCTCTTTCAAGCAACGCATCAATTATTTCATTTCCGATTTTGCAATAATTCAAAAGAATATTTCCTTTTGCAGGAGCGCCGACTGCAACTATTTTTTTGCCCTGAGATTTTAAATCAAACAGAATTTTTCTTAATTCCAGACGGTTTTCCTCAACTTTTTTTCCAAATCCGTCGTAGATTTCTCTTGAATTTAAACCAAATTCTTTTTCTTCTTTTAAAATTTTTTGAATATTTTCGGATATAGGAAACTGCCCTTTTCTGCATGCATAAGTTCTTATTGAACCGCCGTGAGTCGTAATTATTTCAGCATCAAAAATATCCATGTCATATTTGTTAAATAAATTTATTAAAGATTCAAGCGAATAATATCTTAAATGTTCAATATAAATTGAATCGTACTGCGTGAATTCAATCATGGTTTTTATATAGCCCGATTCCTGAATGAAAACTCCGTTGTTTTTGAGAAGAATTTTTATTCCTTTCATAAAAGAATCCAATTCACTGACGTGGGCAAAAACATTCGTTGCGGTAATAATTTTTGCTTTTGAAGAAATTTTATTTGCAAGGTCTTCATTAAAAAAATTCGTGAGTGTGGGAATATTTTTTCTTGCGGACAATTTTGCAGCCGCCGACGGGTCAATATTTAAAATTTTTAATCCGTAAGGAATATAATTTTCAAGAAGAGTTCCGTCGTTGCCTCCAATATCCACAACCAAATCATCCGGTGTCAGATTAAAATTCTGAATAATTATTTTTGCCAATGAACTAAAATTATCTTTTAACTCTTTACTTGCGCCCGTTGTATAAATGAAATCATCAGTAAACAATGCGGACGGATTTGGGGCGTATTGAAGCTGAACCAATTTACAGTTTTCACAAAAAAACACGTCGAGTGGATAATAAATTTCAGGTTCCTCAAGCCGTTTTTCAGTCAGAAATCCGTCGGGATTTGGGTGATGGCCCAAGGACAAAAATTTATGCAATTTTGGCGAACCGCATATTTGACATTTTCCGATTTTAAAACCGATTTCTTCCATTTTAATTAAAATTCTTTTTCCTTTTTATAGATTTATATAAAAAAATGAAATTATAAAAAATCTTTTTTAATTTTGTCTATAATCTTTGTTGTTGAAATGTCTTCAAACTCTTTGGGGGAATTCCTTTCCAAAACAATAAATTTAACCCCGTACTTTTCCACTGCATTCTTTCTTTTTTCGATATTTGGAACATCTGAATTTATTGTGTAAATATCCGGTTTCAATAAAGGCAAAATAGATTCGACTCCTTTTGTCTCATTATTTTTTTCAAATTTTTCTGTTTTGTCTAAAACAACATAATCAACAGGTTTGATTGAATCAATTATCTTTAATCTTATATTCTCGTTTAAAATCGGTCTTGATTCGCCTTTATAACTTTTAACGAAAGAATCTCTTCCAACTAGAACAACCAATATGTCCCCGTGTTTTTTGCAATCTTCAAAAAAAAGAATATGCCCTACATGGGTCAAGTCAAAAACCCCCGTGCAACAAACAATCTTTTTATCAATATATTTTTTTCTCAACGAGGGTAAATCTTCGTAGGATATGATTGTCATCGGATATTAACTAAATCAAAATTTAATTACCTTTCTTTAATAAAGAATTGTAATAATCATAGATTATTTTTCGGTTATGCCAAACAAGGTCATATTTGTCCATTTCCTGGCGAGATAAAAATGTGAAACCTTTTCCTTCCTTGAGATTTATATCTGAAATTTTTCCGACAAAATCCGCAGAGTAAACGTGAATAAAGCCTTCTCTTTTATTGCCATTAACAGAATGGACATCCCAAAAAGGATATACGCCAAAAAATTTGACATTTTCCAATAATTTTTTTCCGCCAAGTTCTTCGGATAATTCTCTGTTAAGCGCGTCTTCAGGATTCTCTCCATTTTCAATTTGTCCGCCGAAAAAACACCACTGATTTGGACACCAAAGATATCCACTATCTTTTTGCATGAGAAGCATTTCCATTTGCGAGTTTAATGGCATTACAACAGATGCCTTTTTTTCCTTGCTATTCATAAAAAACCCTAGAAATACATATTTTTAAAAGTTGTTATCCAGACCAACGGTATCCTTCCCGAGATAAGGGCCGGTTTTATATTCGTAAATCACGGTATTGTCATCTAGGACAACAAAATCGTGACCGCCATGAAATGTGACGAGGCAATCCCCTGAATTTAAAATTGATTCTTTGAGAAGTTTGTCGTCGGTATCATACAAATTTATTTTTATTTTCCCTCTAAAAACGAGCCAAGATTCCTGAGTGATATTTGATGTCCGAATTTGTTCAACATGTTTATGAGGCTTTATACTTTTACCTTTCTCCATTGAAAAAAAAGCAACCTGCAAAAATTCTTTTTCAGGAGTCAAATCCTGCCTCTGATTAGTTGCATCATCCACTCTGTTAATTACATGCAATAATTTATCCGGATTTATTCTGGAATATATTTTCTCCATTTTGAATTATTTTACAACCCAAAAATCTCTTTCATAAAAATTAATGTCTTTGCCCTTCTTTAATTTTTTGAAAAATTCCTGAACAGCTCTGAAGACCCCGAAATGCTCCATCTCTGTTTCTGAACCTGAAGTGTAATCATCACCACCTATGATTCCGCCTTTTTTTACCTTTGGATAATAATTTTCCAAATCCTGTTTTACGAACTCATACTGATGATTTCCGTCGATATAAACGAAGTCGATAGAATTATCCTTGAATTGGTCTACTGCATCGTTTGAAAATTTTCTTATGAACACAACTTTATCTCCCCATTTTTTTACAATTTTTTTCGCAACTTCCATTCTTTCATTTAAAGCGTTCGTTGTTTTTCGCGGGTTTCCAACGCTTTCATCATAATCTTTGTAAGATAACCAGGGGTCAATCAGATAGAGTTTTTTTATAGGCAAACTTTCCATTAATTCAAGAGCGTGCTCCCCGTCGTGAACCCCAATTTCAATTCCGACTAAATCCCTCTTTCCCATCCGTTTAAGATTTCTGTCAAAAGACCTTACATTGTACTGAATTAATCTGAATCCAAAAAATTTGAAAAACTTTCTGGCCCAAAATTTTTTTATTACGAACATCAGAATCCAACCTCCGGCATTTGTTTTAATCCTCTTGCGAGCTCAATTCCGCGCTGAATGTAGAATTCGTCGGACCTTTCAATTCCATCGAGAGGAGCAAGACCTTTCTGCTGTAATTTTTCTTTCAAATCCGCAACAACCATCATTCTTACAAGTTCCTTGAATTTTGTTTTTGGTTCCCAGTTAAGAATTATTCTTGCTTTGGAATAATCTCCAAGCAAAGCCGGAACTTCTGCTGGTCTTTTATATTTGTCGTCGATTTCAATAAAATCTTCAAAATTTAATCCAAATAAAGCAAATGCTTCTCTTAAAAAATCTCTGACAGTGTGCGTTTCATTTGTTGCTATAACAAAATCATCGGGTTTATCATGCTGAAGAATTTTCCACATCGCCTCAACATATTCTTTTGAGAATCCCCAGTCCCTTTTTGCGTCAAGGTTTCCGAGCGCGATTTTTTTCTTCTCTCCGACGATGATTTTTGCAATTTCCATTGTTATTTTTTTTGTAACAAAATTCCACCCCCTTCGCGGAGATTCGTGGTTGAATAAAATTCCGTTGCATGCATGAATTCCGTAAGCACTCCTGTATAATCTTGTTAAATGATACGCAGCCAATTTTGAAATCCCGTACGGACTTTGCGGAAGCATAGGAGTTTGTTCATTTTGAGGAGGCGGAGAAATTCCGAACATCTCACTTGAAGATGCCTGGTAAAATTTACAATTAAGTTTCATATCTCTTATTGCTTCAAGAATCCTTAATGTACCAAGAAGATTAAAATCAATCGTTGATTCGGGATTGTTAAAACTAATTCCCACGTGACTTTGTGCGCCAAGATTGTAAACTTCATCCGGTTTGATTTTTTCCAGAGCAGTTCTTATGCTTGCAGAGTCGGATAAATCTCCGTAAATTGTAAAGAAAGGGATTTCATCTGATTGCTCGTGACTGGTTATATTGTCGATGAGATGGTCTATTCGTGTTTGATTTGGCAAACTTGTTCTCCTTGTTATTCCACGAACCAAATATCCTTTTGACAGCAAGAATTCAGCGAGATAAGAGCCGTCCTGACCGCCGATTCCCGTTATGAAAGCCACTTTTTTTCCGTTTATCATTTAATACTGAAAATTTTTTTGGGTATTTAAATATAGTTGTTCAAACAGAAAACATTTTAAATTTATAAATCAAGAGAGTTCAAATGGCAAGTCGAAATTCAAAAAAATTAATTCTTTTGGAGAATGAGTATCAGGCAAAAAATTTTCTTGAAAATTTTGAAAAGTTTAAGAATTTTATGCCGATAACCTTCGATTTCAAAACCGAACAAATACTCAAGGACAAAAAAATAAATTTTAAAATGGAAGAAGAATACGAAAAAGAAGGAATTTATAAAAACATCCATCATGAATCATTGAAGGCGACGTGGGAAATATGTGATAAATTAAAAATTTATTACAGAGATATTGAAATCTTCCCTTTGTTTTATTACGACATTTATACTTATATTGCGGCGTTCAAAAAAGATTTGAGAATTTTAAAGGAAATAATAAAAAAAGAGAGCCCTGGCGAGATTGTAGCATATGAATCAAAAGAAGGAAAAAATGATTTCT
>CAZRDP010000001.1:99729-127186 GCA_964598985.1 Candidatus Woesearchaeota archaeon
AATTATACTTCGGAAAAAAAGAAAGATATACGTGAAAAAAATTACATTAAAATTGCTGCGAAAATGCAAAACATCCTCACTAGAATTAGGCTGAATCTTTCAAGAAATAAAAATAAAATATTTGTCTCTGGCGGAGAACCATATTTTGGTAACCTGACAAAAGAACTTCTCAAAAATAAAAAAAACAGAGTATTCAATTTTAGCGGGAAATTGAGCAGAAGTTTTTTTGTGGGTTTGAATTATCTTCCTTTTTATGAATTCAAAGGAATAAAATTTTCTGAAGAAGAACTTAAAAAGGATGCGATTGATTTGGAAAAAAATATTGATAAAAATTTTTCAAAAATTTACGGAATCGAGACAGAAATAGAAAATTCGATTAAAAAAAAGTTAATTTCGATTGTAAATACAAATTCAGAGGTTTTTTCAAAATTGGAGGAATTTTATTCGTTTATAAAAGATGAAAAAATTGATTTAATTATAACCAGCGAAGAAAGTGATCCTTTATCCAGGGGCATTATTCAAATTGCAAATAAATTCAATGTTCCGACGATGATTTTTCAACACGGATTATTTATGAGCGAAATTGCAACATACTCAAATGCAGATTATGTGTTTTCGATAGAGGAAAAACAGAAAGACCTTTATCTTAAAAGTTCTTCAAAAAAAACAAAAGTAAATGTTATGGGAATACCCCGTTATGATTCGTTCAAAAAAACAGAAAAACAAAGAAAAGAAAAAATAATTTTGTACATTATGGAAGTTTCAAGGAAACTTGATATGGTTCCGGAAACACATCTTACAAAAAAACAGCAAAAGGAAATTTTGAGAATTATTTTTAATGTTATGAAAAAATTCAAAGATTATAAATTGATAGTTAAAACGAGACCGGGGTGGGAAATGGCAGGACTTCCGGAAAGTATTGCAAAAGAACAAAATTTCAAAAATGCGGAATTTATAGAAAAAACGGATAATAATCAACTTTTGAATGATTCTGATTTGATAATTGTGAATTTTTCCAGCATGGGATACGAAGCACTTCTCCTCAAAAAACCAGTTATTTCACTTTCATATAAAAATGTAAAAAAGTTTAACCCTTATGAAAAAATAGAAGTCGTTGAAAAAGTTTATACAGAAAAAGAATTGTACGATTCAATTGTAAAAAATTTGAAAAAAGGCGGGTATAGAGAAGAGGGTTTGGAAAAATATTTTGAAGTTAATAAAAATAGTTCTCAAGATATTTCTAATTTTATAAACAAAGTTTTAAACATGTATAAAAGAAGATAAATGCTTTTAAAGGACTTGTTTTTAGAAAAAATATGCTGAAAGAAATAAAAGGAAAGAGAATCTTAATTACCGGCGGAGCAGGATTTTTAGGAAGAGCGTTGACAAGAGAGTTATTGAAATATGAACCTCAAAGTATAAGAATCTTCAGCAGAGACGAATTTAAGCATTATAAAATGAGCCAGGAATTTGGGCTTGAAAGCACGAAAGGACCGCTAAGATTTTTGCTCGGCGACGTAAGAGATTATGAAAGATTAAAAAGAGCGACGAAAGGATGCGATATTGTTATACATGCTGCAGCTCTGAAAAGAATTGACATGATTGAATACAACGTCGGAGAAGCGATAAACACAAACGTTTTCGGAAGTTTAAATGTTATGAAAGCATGCATTGAAAATAATGTAAAAAAAGTAGTATTCGTTTCAACGGATAAAGCGTGTCTGCCGATTAATACTTATGGTGCAACAAAATTTCTGGCAGAAAGAATTTTTATTGAAGGGAATTACAGCAAAGGTAAATCTCCGACGTGTCTTGTGGGGGTAAGATATGGCAATGTTATAAACAGCACAGGTTCAGTCATTCCGTTTTTTTTGGAGAAAATAAATAAAGGGGAGCCTTTGCCAATCACCGACGATAGAATGACGCGTTTTTTAATAACTGATAAACAGGCAGTAAATTTAATTTTCAATGCAATACTACATGGTGAAGGAGGAGAAATTTTCGTTCCGAAGTTGCCTTCATTCAATATTAAAGAGTTGGCAAAAGGATTATGTGATTTAAAAGGAAAACCTTTCAAATATGAAATTTCCGGTATAAGACCCGGCGAAAAATTACATGAATTTATGGTCAACGAAGCTGAAAGCATAAGAGCAAAAGAATTCCAGAATTTTTTTGTGATAACATCGGAAGTCGAAAAATATATTAAGAAAAAAAATAAATTTTTAGAAAAAGGGAAACCAATGACAAAAAAAACTTACAGTTCTGAAGATTCATTAATTTCGGGAAACGAATTATTGGAATATCTTAAAAAGATTAAAATTTTGGATAAAGAATGAAAATCCTCATAACAGGCGCGAAAGGACTTCTCGGTTCAAATTTATGCCTCATGTATTCTGAAAAAAATGAAGTTATAGCGACTGGAATAAACAAACCGGATTTTAATTTCTGCAAAAATTATGAAATGGATATAACAAAAAAAAAGGACTTGAAAATTATTGAAAAAGAAAAACAGGACTTAGTTATAAATTGCGTCGCTATAACAGATATGACTCTTTGCGAGGATAATCCAAAATTAGCTGAAGATGTAAACGCTTTTGGCGCAAAGAATCTTGCAGAAATTTGCAAAGATAATAACATTTTTTTTATTCACATTTCAACCGACGCTGTGTATGGTGACGGGAAAGGAAATTATAATGAAAAAGATAAAACAAACCCTTTGGGAGTTTAGGGAAAAACAAAATTATGGGGGGAAAAATATGTTGAAGAAATCGGAGGAAAATACGCCATTGTAAGAACAACCATATACGGTTGGAATCACCTTGATAAATTTAGTTTGGGCGAATGGGTTTTGGATAAACTTGAAAAAAATGAAACTTTCAAAGGATTTACGGATATAAAATTTACACCAATATTGACGACTAATCTTGGAGAAGCATTGTTAGAAATATACCATAAAAATTTTAATGGGATTTTGAATGTTGCGAGTCCGGATGTCTGCACTAAATACGAATTTGCAAAAAAGATTGCAGAGGTTTTTGGAAAAAATTCTAATTTGGTTACGCCTGCTTCTTCGGATGAATTTAATTTTAAAGCAAAAAGGGCAAAAGACATGTATTTGAATTGTGATAAGGCGCAGAGATTATTGAAGACAAAACTTCTTAATGTAGAAGATGGTCTGAAAGAATTCAAAAATCTAAGAGAAGATGGATTTTTGGAGAGATTAAAGAATATATAATTTTTTACGATAAAATTTAAAAATATCGAACATAGAGAATATTTATGATAAAAATAGGAAATTCTATAATTGGAGAGAATCAGCCGACTTATTTTATTGCAGATATAGCGGCAAACCACGACGGAGATTTGGAAAGAGCAAAAAAACTTATTTATCTTGCAAAAGAAAACGGAGCGAACGCGGTGAAGTTCCAGCATCATGATGTAAAACATTATGTAAGTAAAAAAGGTTTTGAATCTCTCGGGGGGCAATTCTCGCATCAGGCGAAATGGGAAAAACCTGTTTTTGAAGTTTACAAGGATGCAGAAGTCCCACTTGATTGGACACCCCTGTTAAAAAAATATTCTGACGAAATCGGGATTGATTTTTTTTCAACCCCGTACGACCTAAATATGGTTGACCATTTAGACCCTTATGTTCCTGCTTTTAAAATCGGCTCAGGGGACATTAATTTTCCTCAAATGCTTGAGAAAGTTGCAAAAATGGGAAAACCTGTTTTACTTGCCACCGGCGCTTCAACTATTGAAGAAGTTGTTAAAGCGGTTGATACAATTAAAAAATATAACAAAGACATAATTCTGTTTCAATGCAATACAAATTATACAGGAAGCGAAGATAATTTTAAGTACATTAATTTAAATGTGCTTAATGCATACAAAAAATTATTTCCGGAGATAATTCTGGGGCTTTCCGACCACACCCCAGGGGATGTTACAGTTTTGGGGGCAGTTTCATTGGGTGCGAGAACAATTGAAAAACATTTTACCGACGACAATTTAAGAGCAGGACCGGACCATCCTTTCTCTATGAACCCTGTTTCATGGAAAAATATGGTTGATAGAACAAGAAAACTTGAAAGTTCTTTGGGAACTTCAACGAGAAAAGTTGAAGATAATGAAAAAGAAACAGTCGTACTTCAGAGAAGATGCATACGGGCAAATCGGGATATTAAACAAGGGGAAAAAATTTTGAAAGAATATTTGGAATACCAGAGACCTGCCCCTGCAGGAAGTTTGAGTCCGGAGAATGAAAGATATATCGTCGGAAAAAAAGCATTAAAAGATATTCTAAAAGAGGAACCATTTAAATTAGAGCACTTGGGGGAATAATGAAAGTTCTTGTTGTTGCAGCGCACCCCGACGACGAAGTTTTAGGTTGCGGAGCAACTATTGCAAAGCACGCAAAAAAAGGAGACGAAGTTGAAATTTTAATTTTAGGCGACGGAATTACTGCAAGATATGAAGAACATGAATTAAACAATCCTGAAGTTTTAAAACAAGTTTCCGAGATAAATAAACATGCTTTAAACGCCGGGAAAATGTTGGGTGCAAAAAAAGTTGAACTAAAAGGTTTTCATTGCGGAAGATTTGATAGATATCCTTTAATTGATATAACAAAAATTATTGAAAAAAAACTTAACGATTTTAAACCGGAAAGGGTTTACACGCATGGGCCTGTTGACGCAAATAATGACCACAAGATTGTTTTCAAAGCTGTTCAAATTGCAACAAGACCCATACGGCGAAATTATTTTGTTAAGGATGTTTTCATAATGGAAAATTTATCCGGTTTAGAATGGGGGTTTGACGGAAGTTTCAGACCTGATTATTACAATGATGTTGAAAAAACAATTGGACTTAAAATAAAAGCAATGCAAGAATATTCCGGAGAAAAAAGAAAATTTCCGCATCCGCGGTCTGACAAAGCAATAATTGCGCTATCAATAAAGAGGGGTTCTGAATCCGGCTTGGATAATGCTGAAGCATTTAAAGTTTTGAGGATGATAAATTAAAATGAAAAAATTAGAAAAAGTTGTTGCTGTAATCCCTGCTTTTAACGAAGAAGCAACTATAGAAAAAATTTTGAAAGAAACAAGAAAATACGTCGATGAACAAATTTTGATAGATGACTGTTCAAGTGATAATACTCACAAAATCGCAGAAAAATATGCATTAGTTTTCAGAAATAAAAATAATTTGGGATATGATGCATCGTTGAACAAAGGATTTGAATTGGCAAAAAGAAATGGAGCAAGTATAATAATTACACTTGATGCTGACGGACAACATAATTCTGATGAGATACCAAATTTTGTCAACCCGATAAAAAATAATGCGGCGGATATCGTCGTGGGAATAAGACCTTTTACAAACAGATTCATGGAAAAAATATTTCGGAAGTATGGGTTAAAAAAATTTGGGGTTGATGACCCCCTTTGCGGAATGAAGGCCTACAATATTAAAGTGTATGAAAACGCAGGTTTTTTTGACAATATGAAATCTATCGGGACTCAACTTACATTTTTATCCTCATTAAAGGGATATAGAGTTCTAAGTATTCCAATAAATTATAACAAGAGAAAAGATACTCCGCGTTTTGGAAATCAGATAAAAGGAAATATTAAATTATTTTACGCATATTTAAGATTAAAAAAATATTTTAGATGAAAATGAAAAATGTAATACTTACAATAAAGTCATGGAATGTTGAAAATGCTAGAAAGTTAAAACTTGAAGATAAAGAAAACGAATGGAGCATATTTACAGAACATAGCCCTGAGACATACAAAAAAATAGAGTCCATCAATCCGAATTATATTTTTGTCCCGCATTGGTCATGGATAATTCCGGAAAGCATATGGAAAAATTATGATACAGTCGTTTTTCATCCGACGGACTTGCCTTACGGAAGAGGCGGAACTCCTATCCAAAATTTAATTATACGCGGGATTTACAAAACAAAACTAAGTGCGTTGAAAGTTAACGGGCAAATTGACGCCGGTCCAATATATCTTAAAAAAGATTTTGATATGTCTGAAGGGAATATTGATAAAATATTAAGGCGTGCTTCAAAGATTTATTTTGAAGAGATGATTCCTGAAATAATAAATAACAGAATATCTCCAAGACCTCAGGAAGGGGAAGTTGTAATTTATAAAAGAAGAAAACCCGAAGATAGTGATTTAAATTCGATTTTGAAAGAAAAAAAATCTGACCCGCGAAAAATTTATGATTTTATACGGATGCTCGACGGCGAAGGTTATCCCAGAGCATATCTTAATTTGGGAGATAAAAGAATAGAATTTTATGACGCCCGTCTCCTTGAATATAAGGTTAGTTCTGAAGTAGTGATTAAATAAATTTTTAATTAGAAGATACATTAAATAAATATGAAAAAAGAAAAAATCATTGCAATCATTCCGGCGCGCGGAGGAAGCAAGGGGATTCCCAGAAAAAATTTGAAATTGATAAACAGAAAACCTCTTCTTGCATATCCTATTGAAGCTGCACTCGGAGTTGAAGAAATTGACAGAGTAATCGTCTCAACTGACGACGATGAAATAGCAGAAACCGCGAAAAAATTTGGAGCGGAAGTCCCTTTCATGAGACCAGAAGAATTATCCGGGGACGAAGTTTTGACTGTTCCGGTTCTTCAGCACGCTGTTGATTGGCTAAAGGAAAATGAAAATTACGACGCAGACATAATCATTCTTCTTTATGCGACTTCGCCAATGCTGACAAGTGGGAAAATAAAAGAAGGTATTGAAAAAATAAATGGGCATAATGATGTTGATTCAGTGGTCAGTGTTTGTAAAGATGACAAATACCACTGGAAAGAAGAAGGCGGAAAGCTAATCAGATTTTATCCTATGGAAATTATGCCGAGACAAATGATGACTCCTTTGCTAAGAGAAAATGGGGCATTGTATATTGTGAGAAAGGAAATAATGAAAAAAACAGGGAGATACATTGGCGGAAATATAAGATATATCCTAATGAAAGAAAAAGAAACCTGGGATATAGATACCGAAGAAGATTTTGAAATTATTGAAGAGCTGATGAAGAAGAATTAATTTTTTTTCTGTAAAAAACCATCCCCAAAACGGAAACAGTTTTTGAAATCAGCGTCGCGGTTGTTGCACCGATAACAGCGTATATTGAACCGAATTTTAATAAAAATGTTACTAATGAAAATGCAAGAACAACATTAAGTATCGTCGTAACAATAGAAAGATTGGCCAAAAATTTTGTTTTTCCCATTGAAGTGAAATATGAAATATAAATTCCTTCAAGAGACATTATCATGATTAAAGGTGAGAATACCTTTAGGACAATCACTGAACTGAGATAATTATTCCCCAAAATAATTTTAATAATCAAAGGGGCGAAAATAAAAACCCCTGCTGAAGCAAAAAAAGAAATTAAAAATATAAGCCGGGAAGATTTTTTCAATCCGAGCTCCAACTTTTTTTTGTCTAACTTACTAAAAATCGGATACATCACAATTGAAAATGCTAAAAATGCCATCAAAGAGCCAATAATACTGCTCGCTCCGCTGTAATAACCAATATATTCTCCTGCAACGAATTTACCAAGGATAAGGAGGTCTATATAACTGTAAAGTGTCGTCGATAAAATTGTGATAACTAAAGGAAGCATAAACCGGTTTATTTGTTTTTTTTCCTCCTCAGAAATTTTATTATTTGGTATTGACTTGAAAGATATTTCCTTTTTTGAAAATAGAAACATAAATACTAGGGTGGCTAAATATGCTATTGAAATTCCAAAGGCAAGAATGAAAAGTTTTTTTTCCTGAGTCATTGCAGAATCAACTAACAAAAAGAAAACTCCAAGAACAAAAACAAAACGCGATATTTGAAAAAATATTTCTTTGAAGAATACTGGCTTGAGATTATTTGCTGCTCTGAATCTGTATTCGAGAAAATTTGTCATACCATAAAGAATAATTATTAGAGGACCAAAGAGTAAAGCCGAAAAAATCGGTTTTTCATAATAATTTTGAGCTATAAATTTTGAAGTAAATATTAAGAATAAAGATACAGATAAAATAAGAATTATCTTCAATTTGAACAAATATTTAAGAAATCTGGCCGCCTTTTTTTTCTTTTCAAGATTTGGCGAGATAAACTTTATTATCGCTGAACTTATTCCTGGGTCAGTGAAAGAAATCATTAAAAAAATTGTACCAATTACAAGATTGTAAAGTCCAAATAATTCAGGCATTAAAATCCTGGCTAAAATTATAGTAAAAATTAGAGCAAGAAATTTTCCGGCAAGAGCAATTCCAAACTGATATGCGCTGTTCTTAATCATCAAACCCATATTTCCCGAAAAATCTCTTTTTCTAAAACGATTAAAAATATTTTTAAAATCATTTTCCTCCCTGGTTATGAAATTATCCATGGAAATTAAAGAAAAAAATTGTTTTTATATTATTCTATTTCTTTTAATTTTTTGAATTTGAAATAATCATAAATAATTGAAATTTTACCTATCCTTTTCTTTTTATAAATTAGATATGCGAAATCTAAAATTAAATGGAATGAAAAACCAAATAAGATAAAAAAGAAAATTTTATTTATAAAAATCCCGAGCAGAGACAAAACCAAAATCGGTTCAATGCCGTGCAAAAAATAAAATCCAGAATAATATTTTTTTCTTTCCTCCCTCGGAATTTTTTCCATTTTTAATTTTTTGTCAAAAAAATATTTTACCGATTTTTTTGGGTTGAAATTCTTCTTTTTCAAAATATAGTAAATATAGTGGTCAATGTCAATTAAAAAACTGGATAGAAAAATTATTCCCGCATAAAAAAAACTTACTTTAGGAAATATCAAAAATATTGCAGAAGAAAAAATAAATCCCAGGAGGATGTGGTATTTCGGGAGCATTTTAGCCCTTCTGAATTCTCTTTATAATCTCGCCGAATGCAGGTCTTGTTATTAAAATTCCGAGAGTTAAACCGATTATTGTCGTGGATGCAAATCCTTTTAGCAATCCTCCCCCGGCAAGATAAAGAGGAATCATTGCAGCAACTAATGTAAGATAGGCACCCATTATAACGGTGAAAGCATTTTTTATTCTTGCCTTTAAACTCATGTGAACTTCACGTTTTGTTTCATCCAAAATAACAATCTGGTCATTAACTCCCGTACCTATTGCTGCGAGAATACCTGCAATCGCCGCCAAATCAAGATTTATATCAAGAAGGGCCGCAACACCGAGGGTGATTATGATTTCAGAGATACCCATGCTCAAAACAGCGACGGATTGTTTGAATTTTTTGTATTTAATGAATATAACTATCGCAACGCTTACCAATGCAACTAACCCAGCAACGAATATAGTCGTAACAAATTTCCCTCCTAAATTTGGGGAAATAACGTCTAGATTCAATACTTCTAATTCGTAAGGAAAGCTTCCTGTAATAAGCACTGTCTGAAGTTTGTGCATTTGAGATTCTGCGACGTCGTATGCATCTTCCTGGGTTTCACCGGATCCTGAACCCGAAATTGATATTTGTGTTGCAACCTGCCCCTTGAGGTCTTCGCTTATCAACAAAGTGTCGACGAGCTGGTCATCCAAATACAAATCAAGAGGTTTTGAAAGATATCCCGGATTTGAAGAGTTTACAGGAATTCTGTTTGTGATATCTGCATGTCTTTTAGCTGCTTCTTCGCTCAAATAAATTGAGAATTTAAAATTGCAAAAATACCCGGAAGAACTTTGCTGACAGGTTTCTATGTAAGCGCATGTTGCATCATTTCTGCATACGGAAGCAATATCTTTATTTCCTCCGACGAAAACCGTTTCATTTCCAATTTTGGCCTCGAATTTTCCCTGGCTTTCAATCATATCCTTCAAATCTTCAGGGGTTGCTCCGGCGATTTCCATTCGGACATAATTATTTCCTGCGAGGTCGGAAAACGGCGTAACTTTTATATCTTTTAAACCATAGTTATTTACTCTGTTTTCAATTACATCAGCCAAATCTGTTGCTTCCTGAGACGTCAATTCAACACCTTCGGCACGAATTATTGCTCTTGCCCCGCCAGATAAATCTAATCCGGTTTTTATACTCGTCTTCGGTAATTTTGAAACAGTTATGTCGGGAGCATTCTTCGAGAATAGAATTATTTCTGAATCCTTTGTTGTGACTATCGTTTTTACATCTTTTTCCGACGGGAACTTGCTTTGAATATAAGATGAATAATCCTGAGCATTTTCTATTTTTTGATTATCTATTCCGATAATAATTTGCCCTGCTCTCAATCCTGTTTCAAATGCAGTTGAATTTGAACCCACACTTGTTACTAAAACACCTTTTTGAAATAATGTGAATCCGTTTGGAGATATGAACACGGACAACAAAGCAAGAACCAGCACTATCAAATACAACCAAATTTTAAATCCGAGTTTTTTCATTTTGCTTTTTCCTTACGCAGAACATGCCATTTAATTATTGAAACATTTGTTATCCAAGTGTTAATTAAGTCAAAGGACAACCCGATTGAAATTATTAAAAAAATCTGAGTCAGCACTGCTGAAAAAGATTTTACGACGAAGAGTGCCGCGACGACGGCTAGCAAAGATACCAAAGTCATTGTTATTCCGGTTTTAAATGCACCATAAATTTTCTCATTTAAATTTCCGTCGTGTCTTTTCAAAACCCTATCTGTGAGAAGTATATCTGTGTCGACTGAATAACCAATAAGCATGAGTACTGCAATTATCCCTCCCGTTGAAACTTTAACACCCAATAAATTTATTGCCGTAATAGTCATAATAATGTTGATAAAAACACAAAAGATAACTGTAATTGAAGGTGTAAACTTTTTGAATAAAATAAAAACCACGACGGCCATAAGCGCAAATGCGAGTAGAACTGCTATAATTAATTGTTTGTAAAAATCAGATGTGAAAGAAGATTCGGAAAATTCAAAACTACTATTATCTTCGGTGAGGGGGTGCCCAAAATAATCTTCTAAAATATTTCTTGTTGAATCTCCGTCCAAGGTTGTTTCAATAATTACGGCTATCTGCTCTCCCGTTACTAAATCGGAAACCTCCCTGATGTTTAAATCGGGAAGTTTGTTACCGAGATCCTGATTTAGAATATCTATATCCTGTTTTTCATAGATTGTTACGGAAGTTCCACCAAGAAGAGAAATATCTTTGTGAATGATATCTCCGGTTTGTGAATAAAAAATTATAAGATAAATTACAGAAAACAAAATAATTAATCCTGGGATTATCAATAATTTTTTGTAATGTCTGTCGTGCCAATTCTTTTTTGTATTTTCCTGTGTTTGATTTTCTTCCATTTTTTAATCTGCTTCATGCGCGGACGGGGATTCGTGCTGAAAACATCTCTTCGAGATTTTCGCGTCGCTCGCCGATGCGTCGTCGAACGAAACAAGTTCGAATCCGTCCATGCGCGGACGGGGATTCGAACCCCGGTCATCTGGTTGGAAGCCAGAGATTCTAACCACTGAACTATCCACGCTTTAACAAAGATAATAAAATCGGTTTTAAAGGTTTTTGCTTTTCGGGATAATGTTTATTAAGATAAAAAAATTAACTTTTCGATGAAAAAAGGGTTGAAATTTTTTTTGCTTGTTTTTGGTTTGTGTGCTGTGATGGGATTTATTACACTTATGGAAGTGATTGATTTTGACTTGTTCAGCAAAGTTTTTCTTTTTATAAAAAGCCCGGCGTCGTGGTTTGTTGGTCTTAGCCTGGCTTATGCAATTTCAAATTTTTTCCAGAAAAGAATAATAAGATTTTTTTCGAAAAAGAAAAATGTGGACGAGAAAACCAGCGAAGGCAATTTTGAAATTTTTTTGGTTACACTCATTTTGACCTCGCTTATGACCCCATTCATAAAACAACTCGCGGTTTATTTTTTCACGAATTTTTTTATTTATTTTCATGTCATAATGCTACAATCAATGATAATACTTTATCTTTTTTTTAAACTTAAAAATAATTATGAAATATCCAGCAAATACTTTTTGACGTCGGAAGTTATCGCTTTGATATTTACTGCTATAATTCTTTACTTCGTTGCTTAATTGATTTTACGCGCTCGGAAGGATTTGAACCTTCGACTCCCTCCTTAGGACGGAGGTACTCTAATCCAGGCTGAGTTACGAGCGCATATTTTCGCAGGCGATTTTCTCATCCATGCGGGAAACAGGATTCGAACCTGCGCAACTGAAAACATCTCTTCGAGATTTTCGTAGGCGATTTTCTCATCCATGCGGGAAACAGGATTCGAACCTGCGCAAGCACTAAGCTACGAGAGCCTTAATCTCGCCCGTTTGACCACTCCGGCATTCCCGCTTGTTTTTTAAAAAAATTGAGAGTATAAAAAAGTATATTTTTGAAACATCTAAATCTTTTTAAAACCGGAGTATTTTTACTTCTTATGGGAAACAGCGTTACCTTGAAAATGGCAGTGATTGCAGGCGCTTCAAAAGCACTGAAATTGAAAGCGGAAAATGTTCGTTGGACCGACGAGAAAGTTCTTCAAAAAATCAATCAGGAAGTCAGAGAAATTATCGGAAAACTCAATAAGGAAGAATAACAAAATTTAAATAGGCCGGTACTGTCCGACAAGATGGGAAAGTTTCAAGCTGTCTTATTTTTATTTTTAGAAAGATAATTAAACTATTTTATACAAGATACCCTATGCATAAAGAGGTTTTGAGATTAATTTTTTCAATTTCAGGTTTAATTTTTGTTTTTCTTACAATGACTTTAGGTGTTCTAACGCTTAAAGGGAAAAGGATTTCAAATTATCATAAAATTTCTGCAGGAATTATTTTTTTGCTTATTTTAATTCCTGTTATATTAAATCCATAAAATGAATTATGAAAAAAAGATTTCCAAAATTATAAGATATCTTAGAACAAAAAACAAGGTTTTGATTTTATCCACTTCTAATCGTTGGGGTGATGAAAAACCAAAGAGTCTTTTTTTAGCTGAGAAAATTTTTAAAGAATTGGATAATGCAAAAATAATTGATATTTCTAGATTAAAAATTTACAAATGCGAAGGAAATGTTTCTTCTTCAAAAGGAAATATTTGCGGGGTTAAAGGGGCTTGCTTGAAAGATAAAAATAAAAACCCGTCGGGACTTCATTGTTGTTGGGCTTCAATAAATAATAAAGACGATGAACTTTGGAAAGTTACAAAAGAACTTTTTGAATCTGATTGTGTTTTGTTCTTTAGTTCTGTTCGTTGGGGGCAAACAAATTCAATCTATCAAAAACTTTTGGAGAGGTTGACATTCATTGAAAATAAAGCAACAACATTGAAGGGTGAAAATATCTTAGAGGATAAAGAAGCTGGACTAATTTTATTGGGGCATAATTGGAATGGACATAATGTTTTGAAAAACCAAAGAAATGCATTGAATTATTTTGGATTTAAAACTCCTAAAAAATTATTTTTAAATTGGCAATATACGGATAATTCTTATGATGAAAGTGCTGAAGGGTACAAAAAGGCAATTGAAAAATTTAAAGGAGATTTTGGAACTAGATGAATTTTTCCAAACCTTTAATATATTCTTTATTTATTCCTTCCAGCCTAAATATCACAACTTTTTTGAAACCTGCTTTTTGAACAAATTCCAAATCTTTTTGTAAATTTTCCGGAGATAAAATTGGTTCATTTCCGAGAATGCCTGTTGCAATTGTTCCAAGAGAAATTGAATAATTTGATTTGTTTTTAATTTGAAACATTTTATTTTTCCATTCTTCCTGATTTTTTAACGAACTCATGCTTGAATAAAACATCAAACTTTTTTCATGTTCAACAGGATAATCTAAACCAAGAAATTTTGCAAGTTTGGAATATGCTCCACGAATATATTCCGCCGTCGTTATCCTTTCTTTATTTTGTTCAAGAAAATTTTTGATTAATTTTTTATTTTTTACAAAATGAAAAATATTTTTGAAATACATTTTCCATCTTTTTCTCAAAGGAAGTTCCAAATCAATCAGCAACGGATTTTTTATTTTATTTAGTTCATTAAATAATTCTGTTAAATCTTCCGTGTTTGCAAAAGGAGAAATCCAATAAGAATTTTTTACAATTGGCCAGTAAGCCACCTCTAAATCTTTTTTATATTTCTTAGTGAGTTTTTCATATTTGCGAAATTCTTTAAGCGATTTTGAAGCAATAAATATTTTCGTCGGAAATTTTAATAATTTTAATTTTTTAAAATTCTGTTCAGAAGGAAATTCTTCATAAAATTCTATATTCATTAAATTAATAATTTTTAGAACTAATTAAAATTAACTTTTCTTAAATTTAGAAACAATTTCAATCGTATCTGTCTGTCCGAGGAAAACACTTCTGCAGCACATTCTCTCAACACCTAATTCGTCAAGGACTTTCTTTTTGTTTTCACCTTCGTCGGTTCTTTTCTTGAATTCTTCCCACAAATGACCTATGGGCTTGCCACACGAAAAACATCTTACCGGAATTATCATAATATTAGTGCTTGAAGATAGTTTTTAAAGTTTTTGATGAATAACCGAAAAATATTAATTCCGTATACAAATCTTTAAAAACTATTTCAAATTAAATCAAAATATCCAAAAGAGGAAACAAGATGAGATGCATTTATTGTAAGTCTGAAATACATGACAACAGATCCATGGAAATTTGTGATAAATGCGGGGTTAATGTATGGGGTGCAAAAATGTTCAGCGCAATCCGCCAGGCCACAGATGAAGCAAGAGATAACAACGATTTATGCAGGACAAATATGAATCCTGAAGAGGTTCCGAACGTCGGCAAATCATGATATAGATAGTTTTTTAAAGCGCATATTTCTGAATAATTTATGGTAAATAAGAAGCCGATAAGAGAACGCGGAAAAATTCAACTGAGCAAATATTTCCAGAAATTCAGCGACGGGGAGAATGTTACAGTTGTCAGAGAAAGATCGCAAAAAATTAATTTTCCGACAAGAATTCAAGGAAGAACCGGCGTAATTGAAGGAAAACAGGGACGGAATTATTTTGTAAAAATTGAAAAAGAAAAAAAGAAATTTCTCATAGCGCCTATACATTTAAAAAAAATAAAAACTTCAGAATAAAATGATAATTAGTACAACTGAATTAAGTATGGCAGAAGCCGTAGAATACGTCGACAAAAAGGACGAACAGGGAGCGAAAGCAATTGCGTTTATAAAAAAATT
Organism: Candidatus Woesearchaeota archaeon; assembly: GCA_964598985.1. Classification (GTDB taxonomy): domain Archaea; phylum Nanobdellota; class Nanobdellia; order Pacearchaeales; family GW2011-AR1; genus MWBV01. Next base: position 114,983 of record CAZRDP010000001.1, read on the forward strand.
TACGGATACCGATGTGAAAAATGCAAAAGATATGAGAAAAAAACTCCGTGAGTTAAATATGATAAAACTTAACGGACAAAATATTACAAAAATTATTGATATGCTTCCTGAAAATGCCGAGGAAATAAATAAAATACTCTTGAGCGCAAATTTGGACGAAGATGAAACAAAAAAAATCATTGACATTGTTAAACAATTCAAATAAAAAAAATGGCACGCGAAGAAAATGCAATAATACTAGAATACTTGCCGAACGGTTATCCGTTGTCGAAGAAAATGCTTCCTATAGCGCAAGCTATTGGTGAAAATAATTTAATACTTCTTGAATTGATTCCGAGAAAAGGCATTCAGTTGAATTTAGGCGAAGTTGTTTACATCGGCGAAGGAAAAAGAGATAAAATTTATTATATAAAAGGAAGATTGCACCGCGAGAAATTGACAGAGACCGCAAAAAAACAATTAGAAGAATTTATAAAGGATATTGTTAAAAAAAGAGAGAAAGAATTCGTGAATTTTTTCAATAAAGCTGATGCAATAAATAAGAGAACTCATCAGATTGAATTGATTCCGGGCATGGGAAAAAAACACATGCAGGAAATACTTAAGCAAAGGAAAGAAAAAGAATTTGAGTCGTTTGAAGACATGAAAAGCAGAATTCCGAATCTTCCAGACCCTGAAAAAGCCGTCGAGAAAAGAATTTTTCAGGAATTAACAAACCTCGAACGACAAAATTTATTTTGCGTAAATTAAAATGGAACAAAAACAAACACAACAGAAAAGCACAGAAAGAGTAGTCAGAATTCTGTCAAAAGATATAGAAGGAAAAACAACATTATATTCGGGGCTGACAAAAATAAAAGGAGTCTCGTGGGGGCTTTCAAATGCAGTTTGCCACATACTGAAAATAGACAAAACAAAAAAAATAGGAGAATTGTCTCCGGAAGAAATAAAAAAAATTGAAGAATTTATTAAAAATCCGGACGTTCCGATTTTTTTGATGAACAGAAGAGGAGATTTGGAAACGGGCGAGGACAAACATCTTCAGGGAACAAATCTTGAATTGAGAAAAGATTTTGATATAAAAAGATTAAAACAAATAAGAAGTTACAGAGGATTAAGGCATAGTTTAGGACAACCGGTGAGAGGTCAGAGAACAAAGGCGCATTTCAGAACTAACAGAAGAAAAGGTTCGGGAATAAAGAGAAAAGCACAAAAAACTGAAAAACCTTATGAAGGAGGAAAAAAATAATTTTTTAAAATGAAAAGAAAACATAAAAATTATTCGCGACCGAAAAGACCTTTTGACAAAACAAGAATTGAAGAAGAAAAAGTTATAGTAAAAGAATACGGACTGAAAAATAAAAGAGAAATATGGAAAGCTGAAGCAAAAGTAAAACTTATAAGAGAAAGAGCAAAAAAAATGGTTTCGGCGAAAGAAGAAGACAGAAAAGAATTTTTTAAAAGATTAAATGAAATGGGAATAAAAGTAAACTCCATTGCTGACGTGCTTTCGTTGACAAAAGAAGACTGGTTGAAAAGAAGGTTGCAAACTGTCGTCGTCAAAAAAGAACTCGCGAAAACTCCAAAAGAATCGCGACAAATGATAACACACAAAAAAATTCTTGTTGATGGGAAAGCTGTTAACATTCCGTCATACATCGTCCCTGTGGAATTTGAAGAAAAAATTTCTGTAAAGCGTGTAAACCCTAAAGCAAAAAAAATAGAAGGAAAACAAAATGCCTAAGAGTGAAACAAAAGAAATCACCGACGAGAAAATTGATATTTCTGAAGATGGCGAAGAAATACAAGCTGAAATCAAGGAAGAAAAAATTTTGAAACCGAAGAAAGAAAAAGAAACGGAATCTATAGTTCACATTTATACTTCTTTCAACAATACAATTGTCCACGTTACGGATATGTCCGGAAGAACCATTGCAAAAGTTACAGGAGGAATGGTAACAAAACATTCACGTCTTAAAGCTAATCCGACAATTGCGATGTTTATTGCAAAACGCGTCAGTGAAGCGATGAAAGAAAAAGGTATAAAATCAATTTATGTCAGAATAAGAGCTAAAACAGGAAATCCGACTCCTGGACCGGGAGCAAATGCCGTCGTCAAAAGTTTAACAAAAGAAGGATTCAAGATACTCAACATATTAGACACAACAAGAATTCCGAGAGGCGGTCCTAAAAAGAAAGGAGGCAGAAGAGGAAGACGGCCTTAAGTAAACTTATTAAATTAAAAAAATAATAAAATAAAATGGAAAAAATAAATGAAAAAGAAAGTAAAATTGTGTTCAGAGCGGAAATTGAAGACAGCCTTGCCAACGCAATAAGAAGGTCCATTTTCTTAATTCCCGTCGCTGCTGTCGATGAAGTTGAAATTTCAAAAAATGATTCGCCTTTGTACGACGAAACGATTGCACACAGAATAGGTCTTATCCCTATAAAACACAGCGCAAAAAAAGAAGGGAAATTAAAATTGAAATCAAGCAGAGAAGGTTTTGTTTATTCAGGGGACATGGAAGGAGATGTGAAAGTTGTTTATGATAAAATTCCAATTACTCTTTTGAGCAAAGGACAGGAAATAGAATTAACAGCGACGACAAAATTAGGAAAGGCATCTGAACACTCAAAATTTTTGCCCGGATTATTTGTTTACAGAATTGCTTATGAATTAATAGTTGATAAAGATGTTGCGGAAAAAGTTAAACAAATTGCGCCGTATGCTGAAGTAAATATTAAGGGAAATAAAGCAGTAATTTTGGATAATAAAGAAAGAGAGGTTGCTGATATTTGCGAGGGTATTTGCGATAAGGAAGGAAAGGAGATGGAGGTTAAACCCACGAAAGAATTGGTTATAACAATTGAATCGTTCGGGCAGATTGGAGTTAAAGATATTTTTACAAAAGCAGTTGATGCTTTGAAGAATGAACTTAATGAGTTTTCTAAAAAGTTAAGCAAATAAGGTATTTCAGTTTAGAAATTTTGCAAAAAAAATATGTTTTCACGACGAGGAATTTTCATGAGTTATTTCAGCACGAAAATTTTGCAAAAAAAATATCCTCACAACAAAATGAAGGAGGATATTTTTTAAGGTTATTTACATACTAATTCTCCGGGATAAATCAATAGTTTACCGAAAATACCAATGCAAAGAACTACTGCCTGGATTACTGCTGAAAGGACATGAGCATCTTGAGATAATTTTTCACCTTCTTTGCAAAAACTAATGCCGTGATCATCATCTAAAAAAATAAACGAAGAAATTATGTAAAAAAGAACTGCATAATCTAACCTCCAAAAAAGTCCTAGAGGTATATAGATTATTGAAAGAATTCCCAAACATACCCAATTATTGCTTAATATTGTTTTCATAACTTTAAATTTTAGAGATTAATATTATTTGATTATATGTTGTTTCGTTTTAAAACGAATTATTATTTTCGTAAGAAAAGAAAACCTCCGAAGAGGTTTTCGAAAGTTTTACATTGACTTTTTAATTCCGGTTATTCTGAATCATTTTTACAAATCTTTCATAATCGGTTTCTCCGGCAGATTTCAGGTTGTTTTCAGTCGCAGATTTTAACGATGTTTTTGTTGCAGACCCGTGACCACAATTGGAAACAAACCCAGACAATTCAAGTTCAACATTATCACCGTCCATATAATCGCGTTTTTTATTTACCTCTCCGGTAAATTTGAAATTAATCGGGCTGGTGAAAAATTCAATTTTGAAATGATTCCCGTCAATTTCGGACATCGGTCCAAACTGGCTGTAACCGCTTCCGTCGGAAAAGGAAAAGTTTCCGTACAAATTTTCTCCGTTTTGTTCAACGTTCCGGAAGTGAAAATTAAAAGTTTGGTCGCTCAAAACAAAGCTTCCAGAAAAATCTCCTTCAAGAGGCAGAACGGAATCTTCTTTTTCGCACGAAGTGAAAATAGCTGTTGAAAAAACAACCGCAATAATTGAAAATAAAACACGTGTTTTCATAATGTAAATTTTTAATAGTTAAAAATAATTTACTTATTGATTGACCATTATATATTGACCTTGCTACAAAAATTTGTGCAGGATGTGAATTTTCGTAAGAAAAAACTCCTTCAAAAAAGAAGGAGTTTTGAAATGTAGTAGGTGAATGTTACTATTCATCTTCTTTTTCCATTGCTGGAGATGATTCCGCCATCTTCATTGGAAGGTCCCCTACAATTAATGTCGGAGAAATGCCTTTTTCAGTGATAATGATCTTTGTATTGTCTTCGAGAGACGCCTGAAGAACCTCCCATTGCTTAAGGATTTGGGAGTTTCCGGTGAAAGTTTTGTTAACAAGTTCAAATGCTTTTGCTTTTCCCTGGGCCTCTAAGATTCTTGATTGTTTCTCCCCCTCCGCTATTTTGATAGCAGCCCTTCTTTTCCCATCTGCTTCTGTTTCAGCAGCAGTGGCAAAATCTCTTGCGGCGTCTTTTTCATTCTCTGCCTTAATCACTTTATTCATTGTCTCCTGAACATCACTTGGAGGGTTAATCTCCTTTAATTCAACACGAACAATGTTGACCCCCCAGCTTTCGGTTTCTCCATCCATTGTTTTGGCAAGTTTTTTGTTTAAATCATTCCGTTTGGAATTAACATCTCGGAACGGCATATCGCCAATCACATTTCTCGCGGTTGTCTGAGCTAATACAATAATTTGATCTTCCACATCATTTACATTGTATAGCGCATTCTTCAGGTTTTCTTCATCTCCTTTGATTTTATAAAAAACCACCAGGTCAACTTTAGCATTGAGATTATCTTTAGTGATAATCTCTTGAGGATCAACATTCGCCATTCTCTCGGTGACATTCATTTTAATCATTCTTTGAATAAACAAAAAGATAAAATGAATGCCCGGATTTGCAAACTTAGAGTATTTCCCTAAAGTTTCGATGGCGGCTCTTTGCGTTGGTCTAACAACCCGGATTCCTACTATTAAATAAAATCCGAGTACCGACAATAAAATAATTAATGTTAAATTCATAACTTTAAAATTTAATCGTTAATACTAAAAATAAAAATTGATTGACCATTATATATTGACCTTGCTACAAAAATTTGTGCAGGATATGAATTTTCAAAGAAAAAACTCCTTCAAAAGTGAAGGAGTTTTTTGAATGTTAAATTATTAAATTGTTAATTTCGGAATCACCATCGGGGTAATTCCCATCGGTTTTCATCGTATACAAAAATTTGTTTTCCTATCCAAATGGCATATGTCGGAGTCCCGTAATTCTTCACTTTGTTGATTGCAACATTTTCACCGTCCTCTGATTCAATAATCTGGTATGGATATTCAACAGACAATTGACTTCCACTCTCAAATTTCCAGACCAGCGACGGGAATTTGAATTCCGAAGAATATTCGTATAAATTACGATGCTCTTCATCGGTTGCGTAACAACATTCCTTTAATCTCAAAAGGATAATTGTTTCTGAATACACCGGCTCATAAATTTTATCCTTTTCAAGAGGTTTCATGAAGAAATCATTATCTCCTCCGGGAACTTCCATGTAATACGTATCCAGGAAATCCTTTGCATACCCCTGAACAGAAACTTGAGGAATTTCTTCCACAATTTCAACTGGCACAGGTGTTTTATGCCAGGGCCATTTGAACTGCAAATCAGGATTAACCATTAAGATTGTGACAAAAACAACAGGGGCAACCCCCAGTGATATGGTGGCTACAATTAAAACCCGTCTCCAAACAGAGAATTTTTCTTTTTTTTCATTTTGTGTCATAATACACGTCCTTTCTTTATTTTAAGTTAAAGTAAAAATCCTATAGAAAATCCGGCTGTACCAATATCCCATTTATCATCTGCATCGCTGTCAATGTTTACCTTGGAATATTTTGCCTCAATATACAATTCTACTCCCCTAAAAAGGGAAATTGAATAACCGATTCTTCCCTCAATGCCAATTCCATTTTTTGAAGAAGTTTCGGTTACGGACTGACTATTTCTAATTATTTCCTCATCCAATACAATGGAAACAAATACAGGTGCTGCACCGATGTAAAAGTTTGCGGGATGATAGTCAAACCAGATTGCAAGTTCGTGATAACCTAAGTCTTCTGTTTCACTCAAAGTTTTCCAATGCGAGGAAGCAAAAAGTGATGCGGTGAGATTCTTTTGAACTTCAAGCCCATAACTTACTTCCAATCCCAACATTGCACCTACATCTTCGATTCTGGAATTATTGAAAGACCGTTCAGAGAAACCTACTTTTACAAATTTATCTTTTTTCTCAGAACTCGTTGAATCCTGCGCTTTAATTTCTACTGAAAAAATAAGCGCGATAAACGTAATTAAAATTAAATTTTTCATTTTAATTTTCCTTTCTTTATTTTAAGTTAAAGTTACTCCACAATTATTTTTTGTGAAAAAGAGCTTTTGTCTGCAATAAATTGCAGCAGATACATCCCGGGTTTAATTTCCGGCAAAGAGAATTCAAAATAGGACGGCACATTTTCAGATTCAGATATTACCTGCCCGCTTAAAGAAGTCATCCTAAAAGAAAGTTTATTTGAATTATGACAAATGAACAAAACTTCATTCACGGGATTCGGATAAACCTGAACTGAATTCAGCGAACCATCTATTTCTATTCCGTTAACCGAAGAATTCTGAATGATTACTGCTGAAACATTTATTTCCCCCGATGAAACGAAAATCGTGGCAATCCTTGAACTCTCAGAATCATTGCGTGTAAATGTTGCAGTTATGGTGTCGTCATAAATTCCTTCAAAAGGATTTACGGTTAACCATTCAGCGTCGTCGGATATTTCCCAACCGGAATTGGAATTAATGCTCAAAAAAATACTCCCTGCATCCGGAGGCACTTCCTGATAATCCGGCGTGATATACAGAGTTACAGCATCAGGTTCTGATTGAGTTAAAGTTACGGTTTCTGATACTCCGGAACCCGACGCTGTAATGTTAGCAGTGCGGGAATTTGTTGAAGAATTTGCATCATAAGAAACACTTATTGTACTGCCGTCGACTTTTGTTGCAGTCAACCAGGATGCATCATCGGAAACTGACCACACGACATTTGATGAAACTTCGAACGTTGCTGTTCCTGATGAAGAATTTACTGTTTTGCTGTTCGGAGAAACATTAATATAAAATGTCCCATTTTGAACAACCGTTACAACTTCGGATAAACCTCCGGTCCCATTCACTGTAATATTTGAAATGCGGGAATTTGTTGAAGTATTCTCGTTGTAATTTATTGTAATCGTGTAATCGTCGACTTTTGTTGCAGTCAACCAGGATGCATCGTCGGAAACATCCCAATAAACATTGGCACTTACATTAAATGAATTTGTTCCCGAAGACGAATTTACCTCCCGGGTATTCGGAGATACATCAAGATAAGCTTCAGAACCTGATTGAATCAAACTGACGTTTTCAGAAACTCCGGAACCTGATGCACTTATATGGCCTGTTCTGGAATTCGAATATGGATTTTCGTCGTAAGTCACAGTTATTGTGCTTTCGTTTGTTTTCGTTGCAGTCAGCCAGGATACATCGTCGGAAACCGACCACACTACATTTGAATTTACATTGTAAGTAGTCGTGCCTGGTGATGAACCGACAGTTTTACTGTTTGGATTCACGTCGAGATATAATGCAATCCCCGATTGAGTTAGTGTAACTGTTTCGAATATTCCCCCTGATGAAGCGGTTATATTCGCTGTTCTCGAAGACGTTGAAGAATTCTCGTTGTAACTTACAGTTATTGTGCCGCCGTCGGTTTTTGTTGCGGTTAACCATGATGCATCGTCAGAAACATTCCAGCTAACATTTGAACTTATATTAAAATAAGAGGTTCCCGAAGACGAATTTACTTCAAGGTTGTTTGGAGATACATCAATGGAAGGTGATGCTCCTGCTTGTTGCACAATAACCGTTTCAGACAAGTAACTTGTATAAGCAGTTATATTGGCTCTACGTGAACTTGTTGAAGTATTCTCATTGTAACTTACAGTTATTGTGCCGCCGTCGGTTTTTGTTGCAGTTAACCATGATGCATCGTCGGAAACATCCCAGCTAACATTCGTATGTACTTCAAATACCCCTAATCCGGGTTGTGCACTTACAATGGGAAGACCATCAGGGTCTACATCGAGATAAGAGTATTGAAAAGTTAACTTGGGTTTGTAAGTTGAACTTCCTTCTTTTGTATAAAAGAAACATGCATTCCCATCAGGAGTAATTTCTCCATCAATTATTCCAAACGGACTTAAGCCAAACCCGTGGTTTGAACGCCCCTCTTCTAACCATTGCTTAACTATTGGAGTCATATTAATAGATAAACTGGTTCCTCCTGTTCCGGCAAAAAAATATTGATCGAAAAAGGAAGTATTAGGAGCATTATTCCACGTTACCGAACTCTCAGACCAAGATTGAGTAATTCTGAAAACCTCCCCCACGACACGTTCGACAGGAATTCCGGGATAATAGTATAGTTTTAATTCGGCACTATGCACGTGAACCTGCCCCGTGAAAGAACCAAGGTCAAATTTAAAAATTGGAGCGCATGCCCTCCCATCAGGTTCCAAACCAAGAGGAACTAAAGCATCATTTCCCCAATTAGATGAAGGAGCGGCTTCACTTAAAAATGCATCTGCGACAAGTGTGGCTACCCTCGTACTTTGGGAGATACAATTATTGAAAATTAAATTTCCAATAAATACTGAAATTAAAATTAAATTTTTCATGATATAAAGTTTAGATTATTAATTAGAACAAATTTTAATATTAATATCGTGCGGAGCAGTTTCGTGTCCGCCGAAGTAAGGAGATTCAAGCAAGGCGTGAACTTTTGCATTCGGAGTTTTTTGTTTGCTGATTGTAATTTCTGCAAATTCAAATGTATTCAGGTTTTGAACATAAAAATAAAAACCTTCTTCATTCAAATCTTCCACTATGCAAAATATTTCATCGCCAATTTTTACATCTGATAATAAAATTTTCTGGATGTGCCCGGATATGTCGGGTAAATGGACAATGCAACCTACATCAATTTGATTTTCCGAAGGACAGCGCCATGTAATTCTCGCCGAGTATTTTAAAATATTTTTGGCGAGGATTTCTCCGTGGTTGCCGCAGACAATTCCGCGAATTTTATTGTGCCCGTTTACAAATTCCGCATCAGGATTGTAAAACATTGAACCGTCAACGGTAAAAGTAAAAGAAACTTTTAAGCCGTATCTTTGCAAATGCAAAATTTGAAATTCCTCCGGATTAAATCCTTCAGAATAATGTTGTCCGGATTTTATTAGATAATTATTGCATTCGCCAACTTCGGGCAAATCCGGAAATTTTTCACATGCAGGAAATAAAATTACAAAAAGAAAAGCGCCCAAAGAGAGCACTTTTCTAAGAAATAAATTTTTCATTTTGGATTTTTAAAATCTGTAAGAAAAACCTATTCGGTTCTCGTAATAAATCTCCCCTTCACGACGGGAATTTTTGCAGATGCTCTGATAAGCAACAAGATTAACAGATGATCTTTTTTGTTTGCATCCAGATAATTCAGACCCGTGGCCGCGCCAGGAAAATAATTGAATACTTTCACGAAGGTAAATCGCTGCGGAGAAATCACCTTCTTCAGGACCAGCATCCAAATCAGCCCCAAGCTTTCCGCCGACGCGAAAATCAATTCCGGACTTTTCACGGAACAGTGGAATCCTTAAAAAAAGAAAATCCGCGCCAGTTAGCAGGTTCATCCAATCGGTGTAATGTTGATAAGATAAAACCATATTAACTCTTGAATTTATTTCGCCGGAAAAACCAAGTTCCCAATTTCCCAGAAAATTTGGATTTGGATCAAGAGTTGATTCCAGTTCAATATACGGCCAAGCAGGTCCGACATTTTTATATCGGAATTCTTTTTTGGCAGGATACTGCGCATTTATTTCAATTGATGAAATTAGCGCAAGAATTAAAAAAACAATTTTTGTTTTCATAATTTACTTTTTAAATTCAAGAATTTTCCCTATTCCGGTTGGAGGAAGTTTGAAACCCAATTCTATTCTTGGGTCCCATTTGTCCTGCAAACCAGAATTAATCATAAACCCAATCTTTGTATAAAAAACCCGGTTGCCGTTGAAGCCAATGCAAAATGCATGTCCGTCGGATGTTCTATCAATAAAATTATTATCTGAAACTTTCAAAATTTCAGAATCTGCATTAGTTATGTAATTATAACTCAAAAACAGAAAATCTGAATCTGAAAATTTCTTTAGATAGAAATTGACACCTCCTGAAAAAGAATGGAGGGGTATTCCGCACCATTCAGAGTATTTCCAGTATCCCTCAAATTCCAAGGGGCCGAAGACAATATAAGCATCCAGCGACGGAAAAAGCAATGTTCCCATACGTATTGAAGTCCCGCAACTTACTGAAATCAACGGGACATCATAACATAAGTCATAATATTCTGAACATTTTTCTCTCAAAGCATTTTGGTTTCGGATGCTCGCGATATCATTTTGTGCGCCTACATTGTAAACACACAAAATAATTCCAAAAATCAAAATTATTTTTTTCATTGTGGTGAATTTTAAAAATTCTTACTCTTTTGACTTTTATCAAGGCTGCACATTATCCTTTTGAGGTGTTTTTCACTACCATCTTTTAAATTGTGAAAAGCAGGAACCTCTGCGGATAAAAACTGAGGAACGTTTTTTACTTTCATGTTAATTAAGTTAGCGTTTTCTATAAAACAAAGAGCGGAGCGGCAAAGTAAAGGCCAGAAAAAGAATTGCAAAAACTCCTCTCCAGATTTTTAATTCCCACAAAACATTTTTGAATGTTGTGAAAATTTTTTTAATCATTTTTTTCATATGATTCAAATCAGAAGTGATTTTATAAGATTGAAAAAAGAAAACCTTTTCCCGACGGAAAAATGAGAAAAGGTTTTCGCGTAAAAACACCCGATGAACTATTCAATCCACGAATATCCGACGTAAATCGAAGTTATGTTAAACTGCTCGTTTCTTGAAACTCCGTATGCAACGCCGTTGATTTTTCTTACTTTTACCACGAACCTTCTTCCGGTGTAATCTCCTTTCGGAAAAGAATAGTTGAAAGATTCATAAGCAGAATTATTGTAAACATCAAAACCAGAAGTTCCGCCGACGATTTTTCCGTACAGGACTTTTTCTGCACCCGTGTTTGATTCTTCAATTACTTCGATGAAATACGGAAGTGAAGAACCCCACAAAACAGAAATTGTATCTGTGTTTGAATTTATATCCTTGTAAACAGGATATTTTGTCCATGCAGAATCGCCTCCGCCGAAGAAATATCTATTTGTGAAATCACTTTCAGACGCATTGTGGTTTTCAAAACCAACCGCGACATAATCCGGGCTGCTTCCAGTGTTGAAATCGTAGAAGAAATCAGCATGGTGGGTATTTTGAATTGTTGTGTCTCCGGGCTCGACGATTATTTCCGGGCAAATGGGTTGTGCCAATTCAAGATTTCCATCGCAATCATAAACAAAGAAAGTGTCGCAACCCTCGGCATTATCCTCGTAAAACCAAATAGGATTGCACGGCTCTTCTCCGGGAGGAACAGAATCCTTACAACGGGTTTCATCAAAAATAATTTCATCACCGCGAAAAACCTGGAAGCGAATTTCGCCGAACCGGCAACTTTCCGTCGGTAAATCTGTTTCAGTAGATAAAACGCGGACCTTTCCGTCGGAAGATACGGTTGTATCGCAAATAATTGTGATGTTATTATTTATGATTGTTGTATCTCCTCCTTGCTGGAGGGGTAAATAAATTTCGTAGATGTCCTCATCACATGCAAACACAATGAATGCAGTGAAAATACCAATTAAAAAATAATTTAACTTTTTCATTTCAAAATATTTAGATTAATTTTAATACTAAAATATCTCGCACGCTACGCGAGTTCGCGAATCACCAAACCACCCGGATTGGAGTCACGCAGATCCTCAATCACGGCATTGGAATCCAAGTCCCCGACGAAAACGCACCGAAAACAACCCTTGTCAGAAGGAACATAATGTGTTCTTCCGGAACCAGATTTTATATTAATTCCATACTCATCAACATCCTGAAAATTATAGTTTCCGCTCTGAAAGGCAGTTGTTTGGGTGTAAATTGATTCTTCAGTTAAATA
>CAZRDP010000001.1:127196-132392 GCA_964598985.1 Candidatus Woesearchaeota archaeon
TTTTTGTTAAAGGTTAATCCATATAAATCAATTTTTACAGGGAATTCCAAAATTCCATTTATTAATGTGTGCCAGCCGAGTTTTTCTAATTGCTGAATAAAATGTTTAGCTGTTTCGGAATTTATTTCATCTCCATTAAGGTAATAACCTGAATCAACCCAATTTTTACCCTGAAAAAGAGGATTCGCCTGCCAGAGTTGATAAGCAGTAAGTGTCCTGCATTTGTCCCCGCAATTTTTGTCAAAATCTCCACAGAGAATTATAAATTCGGGTTTTGAACCTTTTACAATTTTCTCTTTGGAATCCCATTCTATTCCTGAAGTTATATCTTGAAAAACCCCTTTATCCAAAAATGATTTTCCAAATTTCAGAGCTTCATCAAAGAATTTTTTGTCTGTGATTGGGCCAGCATTTTTTGGTTTTCCCGGCAGGTTTTCTTTTTTTTCAGGAAAACTTCTTAACTGAATTACCGGTTCTGAAATGCCGAAAGCCGTGTCCAAAAACTGTAATATCTGAAAAATTCTTCCCCAGTCATTTGCTTCTGCAAATTCATTGAATAATGGAATATAATCCCCAAAACGTTGGGCACACAATCCAACCAAATCAGATTTTTTTATTAAAAAGAGTGATTGCGATTTTTCAAATCCTCTTCAAGGATTTTTAATTCATCGCGCAGTTTTATTAAATTGCCTGTTTTCATTTTTAAAAATATTTAGATTAGACAAATTATTCGATTGTTTGAGTTATTTTAAATCCAAAGGGAGTTATTTGAACAGAGTTAAACAAATCCAAAACTCCCTTGGCGATAGAAAGTCCTCCTGCACCGATAGCCACGTATGAAACCGCTTTCCCGAATTCGTTTTCAATTCTAATCGTCTGCACAATTTCTCCTTCGGAATTTCGGATGTTAAATATTGCTGAAGGATGCTTATCAAAATAATTAACACCAAAAATTCCTGCACCTTCGGCAATGCCTCCTACAATAATTTCAATCACCCCTTGTTTCCTTAGGCGTTTATCGACGAACTTTTTGTAAAATTGGTCTGACTCCCAATTCCAATTGATTGGTTCCTTCAAATTATAAAGGGACCCTCCCTTATCCCAGATAACAGATTTGGTTTCTGAAGAAATCAGCGAAATTTTATTTTCTGTATTTTCAGTTATGGCATAAGATGCTGAATCTCCAGATAATTTATTATAAAAACTTAAACTAACGGGTTCAGAGTTTTCATTAACATATTTGTAAAACGGATTTACAGAAAATTCAATTGTTTTTCCATAAATAATATTCAGAGATTCACGGGAACTTAAAATAGTATCCGTCATTAATTCATTGCCTTTTTTGTTGAAGGTAACTTCTTCGATAACAAGTTCGCGATTTTTAGAAATCCCGTTAACAGAATTGAGGGAAGTCGTGTTTGAGTCACAACATATTTCAATCATTTTAGCGATTGAATCTAATTGAGCATAAATAGAATCTAACTTTATATTTATTCTATTTTCAAGAGAATCAATTTGCTCCACTAAATTGCCAATAGATTTCTTTATATCGGAAATTCCATTTTCCAGTTTTGAAATGCGGACGTTTTGATTTTCTACAGCAATTGCCAAACGGGAGTTTTCGGCATCCCTTGCATTAATCAATTTTATCATTGAATCGTTTTGAATCTTTTGCTCTCTTAGAAGAGAATTTCCGACGGCAACGGAGTCAGCAATTGCTTTTTGACCCCTAATTATAGCTCTTTCTGAACGACTTATTTTAGAAATGCCACACAAAAGAATAATGATGACAATTACCAATAAGATACAGGAAATAATCCCTATTACAGTGTTGAAATTTATTCCGCTAAGAATTCTCCTTCCTAAACTATCGGGAGTATCATCATCTCTTTCATTTATTACTCTATTTCTTCTTTTTTTGAAATAGATAAAAATGCCCGTAAGAATTACAAGCGCAGAGACCATTATTATAAGTAGCAAAAAACCGGAATCCCGGTTAGAATACTCGCTCACATAATCTGGGTAAGCAAGTATTAGCTGAATTAAACCAATAATTGTTTTCATTTTTTTAGATTTAAAGATTAATATTATGTTTATTCAATTTCAATATATAGTTCCAAAATGGACAAGAATAGTCAAAAGAAAAAATCCGCTGTTTATACTCCAACGGATTTTTGAAATTTAGAGTGAATGCATGAATAAAGAGAACTAACAAATTAAATGGTGAATTTGCTCTCCTTTTATTTCGGCAATCGCTTTGATTAATTCCTCTATTATTTTATATCGAATAATAAAACCAGGGCTAGAGTGGTTTGAAAAATGTATGTTGCATTTGAAATCCAAATTGCAAAAAGCCGGATAATTTTAATTCCGGGGTCGGGTATCCAAAAGGCATCATACCAAAGATATGCGGATGAAATCATAACCATAAACAAAGAAATCAGATAGTAAAATTCGATTTCACGAGGATTCAGCAAATCAGTCCATTGAGGACGGATTAAAAAACCGTTTAGAATAATTGAAGCAAGAGCCAAAATAGCGCAGACTATCAAGATAAAATTTTTTGCTTTCATAAGTATAAATTTAATGAATACTAACTTTATTTTCTTAAAAGTTATTTTGCTTTATCAGATACGATAATTTACAGCTATGTAAATACAGATTAAACCTTTTTCGGGAGAGAATCTTGCAACAATCGACCTGTCTTCGGTCTCATACTCAGCATACGAATCTCCTTCTTTGTGCTCCTCATAATCAAAAGGGAAAAAAGAGGGATAGTAATCAACAATTTCAAAATAAGAGTATATTTCTAAAAATTTTGAAATACTGTCACCCATTTTAATTCCATCTTGTGTTGAGCCCGTCCATCCGCTTTTTAATTTGATTGTTGAAAGAGTTCCCCACTCCCATACAAATGTTATTGCCGTATCCTGCGAATAGATAACATAAATGTTTCCAACGCCTCCAGAATAAGCGCCAAGAATTTTCCAGCCACAATCAGATTCAAGATTTAGCCCTTCAGAAGAATACCCATCATATCCTTCAGATAGAAGATCCCAATTGCCGTAAGAGTCCCAAGTTATTGTCTCAGAACCTGTAGGGCAAACTCCTTTATCTTTTTCACATTTAACAAAAAGTGTCATTGAGATAAGAACACTAAAAATAAAAATTTTCGTTTTCATAAAAATAAAATTTAGATTGTTTTTAATAGAATTTAATGCGGGCAGAAGAGAAACGAATCTCCACGCCGTACCAACCCCAAAAGCAACTCTGCCCATTGATGAAATTATTCGCTTGGAATTACAATACAGATTAAAATATGTAATCCAATTAATTTAACATTGACTTATTTTCAAAAGAAAACCCTCCGGCATAAATATTGAGAAGGATTTTTGAAAAATTAAGAGCGAAGAAAATCGAAAAGCTCTCCTTTTTCAAATTCGCTAGCAAGAGTCTTTCCAAATTCAGGTAACCCCTTGCCCAATACAAAGCTGTTATTTGAAGAACCCCTATACCAATAAGTATTGATACTGAAATTTGAAAGAAGGTGCAGGTGCTTTTTCAAATGGTCCATAGTATCTGCAATCATCTCATTAATTAAAGGCAGAAAACCTGTTCCACTCCAGCGGTCAATTACTACCAGGTAATCAGAATTTTGTTTGAACCCTAAAAAATAGGGGTCAATGTTCCTCAGCCAAGTTGAATCTGACCACTCTTTTGATGCAATATCGTGATAGGGCGTGGCAATAACAAGGTAATCAAATTTTTCTTTAAGTTTTGGTATTAACTTAGAGATATGCAAAGGCATAATATCTTTGCCCCGGAATGATTCAATTGTCCTTGTTCTTCGATTATATAATTGATACACCCATGCAAAGTTTTGGGTTCCGACTAACTCACTAAAAAATCTGACTTCTTTACCCGGCTCAGGATCATTATCTGAAGTGGTATCGTTGATATCATTTCCAGAGACAAACCATACAGGGCATGCAACAAATAATTCTGGAAGGAACTTCTTATGAAGAAGCATGGGAGTTCTGAACTGAGAACAGTTTTGGTTATATTCAGAAATTTCTGCCACAGATTCTAATAAGAATCTTTTGGACTTAGAATCCAATACTGATTTACAAACCTCTGCTACAGACTGAAGAAGCCAGCTTTGTTTTTCTCCAAATTGATTTGCCTCAAGAGAATGCTGGGCAAATTTTAAAATCTTTTTAACAGATTGCAGAGATACAAATTCATCCTCAACAGATTTGGCTAATTCCGGAAGACCTGAACTTTTGTATCCTTTAATTGTTTCAGAAGAAAGACTTTCATCTTCAAGATTAATCCCGGCATTTAATAAGAAAACAAAGTTTTCCAGAATAAACCTGCTTGCCAGAATTTGAAATTCTTCGCTGGTTGGCAAACGTTCGGAATTAAGCTGTTTTACATCCCAATCTGCTAATGGTTTATTTTTAAGGACTTTTTCTACAAGTTCAGTTGGAACCTGTTTTTTTGAAAAGTGATAAGGAGTTTCAACATTCTTGTGGATTACCAATTCTTCACTGGTTAAAACTACAACTTGATTTTCATTTGTTTTCATAACTAAAAATTTAAAGATTAATATTATGTTGATTATATTTTATTTCTGATTTAACAGATTTGAATTTTCAAAATAAAAAAGCAAGTGCCTCCGATGCCTTGCTTCTTATCAAATTCACGAATGTCATTAAGCGACTTTCTTTTCAATCGGACAATACAAAAATACTCCGAGATCTGGATTCCAGTTAGACGGACCCCCATCACAATCCATGCCAACCCTGTCATCATCAGCATTGAAACCCGCGATATAACCATTTGATTTTGAAACCTCATCAGGATTTGGAACAAACACCCAGAATTTTTTCATGAAAGGATATTTTTCCCAGCCAGATTCAAATGCAATGTTTCTTAGCTTTTGCAGAATTTCGTATGGAACGATAAATTCTTCGGAGACTTCTTTGAGTATTTCAGAATAGATTTTTCCATTGAACAACAATATAGGAATAATTTTTATTCCCAATTCAGGAACTTTAATTCCTTTTTCTTCAATAAGTTTTTTGATTTCTTCTGAAGTTTTCATTTTGTTTAAAATTATTTATTGTTAAGTTACACCCATTCCTTTAAAGGAATTTGATTTTTTATTCTATATTTCACAAGAGGCAACCAGAC
>CAZRDP010000001.1:132402-139372 GCA_964598985.1 Candidatus Woesearchaeota archaeon
TCCAAATAGGAAGAAGGTAATTTGCCAATGTCTGTTCTTTGATTGCAAAAATAGATATGCCATATCCCAGACTGAATAACAACCACATAGCGGGTCTGTCTTCTCCAGGGTTTTTAATTACCCAAAAAACAGTTGGAATTATTGCTATTATGTCTGCTAATAATGCGAGATATAATGCATACTGAACTTTATCTGGAATTGCTTTGGTATTATACCAGATAATTATTGAAGCAATACCAAGAATTGCACAAATAATATCTATTGCTCCAAATTTAGAGGTTCGCTTACGGAAGAGTGCAATTACAACAACCAAAAAAGGATTTAATGCGCCACTTACAGCAGGCCAAACATTTTTGTCTGCTCCTGAAGATTTGAAAGAGAGTAGAATTGCTACACCCATTATAGCCCAGATGGACCAGGTAACAATATTCGGAGTAATTTTCCTTTGGAAAATCCGAATTAGATAAATTAACCCGCTCAGAAAAACTAAAATTCCTGAAGCGTAACCAATGATTGTTTGCATAATTTTAAGATTTAAATTATTATATTATTTCAAGATATTTCACGAATTTTATGAAGATATTACGCGATTTTTATGCGTATTTCAGGGTATTTCACCTTGAGAATGTATTTCATGCTTTGAGAATTTGTTATTTCCATAATGCCTGAACGGCATTGAGGATTTTTCACTTTGTTTTATTCAACAAAGTTACTCATATTCAGATATCCAATAAAAACCTAAAACTTTTTCAAAATCCAATAGACTTTTTGAGTTTATTTTTGTTTTTCAAATTATCTTATTTGGTTTTGGCTTTTTGTTTTGTTGGTTTTTGTGTTGTTTTTCTGAATTGTTTTTGTTGTTATTTGTTTAATTTAGTGAATATTTAATGGCAATCTGATTAATTTTTTCCAGCCCTTTTCATTTTTTTCTTCATATATTTCAATAAGGCCTTTGTTCAATAAAGCATTTTTAATGACATTTCCTTTTCTTGTTGATAATCCGATATTTTTGTATAATTCAACTGTGCTTTGCTTGTGGTTTGGATTTTTAATAAGATAAACTGCAAATTGTTTCTCATCTTCATTAAGTGGCTTTAAAAAAGGATATTTAGAAACATCAAAATCATCTTTTGCAGAATAATCTTCAACTATCTCGCTTATTGAAAAAGCATAGTTTTTTTCAGGAGCATTTTCTTTAACAGGATTTTCAAGATTAATTGTGTAAGCCAATGCTTCTTTTACATCTTCTTCTGTATAGAATCCTTCTGAAACTCTTGATAAAAGAAGAGCTTCTATATTATCAAGAAATTCTCCTCTTGAAAGCTGTTCTAAAATAAAATTCCTTAAAACTTCCTGTATTCTGCTTATTTCAGGAGTTACAATTATTTCTATTTGTGTTTCTGGCTGTTTTGGATTAGTAATTGCCTCGTGAAATTCAGGCTCATGTTCTGATTCAATTCCTGTAACAACACATTTCATTCTTTCTGAAATTATATTGTCATCAATAGAATTGTTTCTTGTATCAATAAAAGGGACTTTTATCAGGAACGGAGAAGTATATCTTTCTGAAAGCTTTACAATAGCGTATCCTACAGGAAGGCTTGAGAAAAAGTCTTTTTTTTCAAACAATTGCATTAAAGAGCTTACGTCATAAACATCCTGAGGCAATTGCTGCTGAAATGCTATATGGCATGCAGAATTTCCTTTTACAGTGTCTGAAAGCTTTGATATGTGCTGGTCAAGGCATATTAATGAGATTCCGTACTCTCTCATTTCTCTGTAAACCATGTCTGTTACAGACTCTGAAAGAAAATTTGTTTTATTTTTAAGGAAGATATTGTGCGCTTCATCAACTAAAATTGCATGATTAAATTCATTTGAAGATTTGTTTTGCCCTGCTTTTTTCAATTTGTAGATGTAAGTAAGTATAAATTCAGAGAAAAATTTCTTTTCTATATTTCCCAATGAATTTAATTCAAAAATAACTCTTTTGTCAAGCAAGTCTTCCATTGAAAGAGATTTTTTGCCGTCGTAATTTATTACTTTCCCAAAATCTCCGAATGTCAATACAGTTGCTATTCTTAGTGCGCTTTCATACCATGTAGCTTCTCTTCCTCTGGCTTCTTTTGCTTTTATTTCAAGCATTTTTCGTATATGCTGCCAGTTTGGATAGTGTTTTGAATTTTGGTAAACCCCCCAGCCTTCAAATACTTCATCAAGTGTTTCAAGAAGTATTTTATGAACTCCAAAAGAAACTGCAAAGCTTTCTGTAAGCAAATCACATAATACATTTATCCATTCTCTTGGAGAAACCCCTTTAGGAGGAATGTTAATATTTATTTTGAATAAATTGCTGACAGAGTCATTTCCAACAGTAAAGCACATTATAGAGCCATCTAAATTCATCAAAGGTCTGAAACTTTTTTTCCAGTCAAAAACCAAAAAAGGCTTGTCTTTTTCAATTAACTGGCTTAGAATATTGAATGCAAGAGTTGTTTTTCCTGAACCAGACATTCCTGAAATGCACAAGTGTCTTGGAAAATCTCCTTCTTTTAATCCGAATTTAAAAAGTTCTTTTCCAGCATAAATTACATCTGAAATAGGATATTCGCCATGAGCTTCACTTTTTTGAGGAGGCTCAAGAAGAATTTTTTTATCAAGAAATTTTCCTAAGTGCTTCTGATATAATGAGCCTAAAATCTGCATTATTTCATTTTTTTCTTCTAATGATTCAGATATTGTGTATCTGAAGTATAAATCATCTATTTTACTTCCAAGTACTGGTTTTAGTTTTGAACTTATTTCTTCAATTGTTATTCGTTGATTTTGTGTTTGCATTTTGCGTTTTTCTCTTTGGTGTTTTAAGTTAAAAGTTTAAAATAAAAATAAAAATTTAGTTGTTAAGGTGACTTCTTTTTGAAATAAGAGACATGACTCTATAGACAAGATTTTCATATCTTTCTAAACTTAAATCAGAATTCCAAATTTCATTTAGAATTTTTTTATCATATTTCATTCTACTTAGACCTTTTAAAATGGGTAAACTGTAATGGCTTTCCTCTAAACCATTTTCATTTGCACAATCTTCTTCAAATTGCCTCAAAATATTTTGTTTGTAAGCGGTCAAAGTTTGGCCTTCTAAAACATTGTTTTCGAGAAAAACTCTTGCTTCCTTCAAATCGCCATGTCCATTAAGATAAACATTTAATTGTTTTTGAAATCTCCACGCTTCTGTGGCATCTTCCCCGGTCCAATAGGGGAAATTATCAAAAAATCTTTTTTCTTCTTCTTTCATATTATTCAAAACCTCCTTTCAGTTCTCCGTTCATCAAATCATTTATTTCTTCCAAACGGGATTGTTTTTCAGTGAGTTCTCTTTCATTTTGTCTCATTTCCTTCTTAAGCAAAGCAACGTCTTTCCAGCAGTTTATTTTTTCGTTTAACTGGAGTTCAGAAATTTCGATTTTTTTATTTCTTAAAGAATTTTTTTCAAGCAAAAAATCCTTTTGACTTAAACCTGCCTGCGTCAGGTCTTTGGGGGTTTTATCGTTTTCGATAAGAAAATTGTTTATTTCAAGTTTTATTTCATCGCCTTCACTTAAGAAGTTTTCACTTAACATTTCTCTTTCTTCAATCAACTTCTGAATTTCGTTGATTGAATTTTTTAGAGAATTGATTTTTTCTTTTCCTATTGAATTTATAGAATTGCTATTAGAAAAACCGGATATTTCAGGTATTTTCATCTTTTCAAAAGATATTCCGTTTTGTAAAAGAGGTTTTTCCATGACTTTTGAGTGACAACGAACTATATAAAGGTTTCTATAATGAAGTTACTATAAAGTTAGTACAAAATCGAAAGAAACAAATTATCATCCTTGACAACGCTACGTCCGATAATTTTTAATAGTCATTTTATTCTTAATTTATTATGCGGGGTTGCCGGAGCGGTCAAACGGGACAGACTCAAGATCTGTTAGCTTAGTGCTTGCGCAGGTTCGAATCCTGTACCCCGCATTTTCCAAAGTATTCTTAGCAAAATGATTATAATAATTAATTTAAACCCTGATTCATGAAGAAATTTATGGGAGATGCTAATGATTTAAATTTGGAAAATGTCTCGCCGGAAAACTCAAGAGTCAGAATAATTAGCGATTCTAAATATGGGTCCTGCCTTCCGGTTGAAATTTTTGTTGGAAAATTAGAGAAACTTCTTGGAGAAAAAGTTATTTCTTATAAAAGAATAGTTAAGATTGCACAGGATTCTCTTGCAGAAATTGGAAAAACATCAGGGGATTTTATTCTTGAATACGCTCCTTGTATGGAACAGGCAATAGATATTTCAGATAGATATTTTAAATCTAGCTATCGTGAAACTTCGAGAGGCTACGTCAGAAAATAACCGAACAATTTATAAAGCCAAATTTTCTAAAATCCTTACCTGCGAGTTAACGCGTCAGCGGGAGTTTATACTCTTCTCGTAAAATTAATATGGTTAAATCAAAAACAAAAATTTCAAAACAACTTGAAAAGAAGACCAATCCTGAATTAGTTGAAACTATCCTTTTGGCGAAAAAAAATTCTGCATGGCTTGAAGTTGCGTCTATAATCTCAGGACCAAGAAGAAAAATGAAAAATGTTAATTTGAATGAACTTGAGAAAATTTCCGATAAAGAAAAAATAATTGTTGTTCCCGGAAAAGTTCTTTCTGAAGGCGAATTCAATAAAAAGGCAAAAATTGTTGCTTTAAGTTTTTCTGAAAGGGCAAGGGAAAAACTGTTAAATTCAAAATGCGATGTTTCAAATATATTGGAAGAAATTAAATCAAATCCTAATGCCAAGGATGTGAAGATATTAAAATGAAAATAATCGACGGAGAAAATGCAATAATGGGAAGACTTGCTAGTTTTGCCGCGAAGGAAGCTTTGAAAGGCGAAGAAATAGTAATTGTGAATTGCAACAAAGTTTTGATAAGCGGAAGCCGAAAGAGAGTTGAAAGTGATTTTCAAATAAAGAGGGGAAGATACGGTTCAAGCCAGAAGGGGCCGAGAATTTCAAAATCAAATGAACAAATTGTAAAAAGAACAATCAGAGGAATGCTTCCTAATTTCAGAGAAGGAAGAGGAAAAGAATTAATTAAAAAAATTAAATGTTACAACAAAGTTCCCAAGGAATATGAAAATTCAGAAAAAGTAAAACTTGAACAGAAAAAATTAAAGAAATCAATTAAACTCGAGGAAATGAGAAAATGATAATCACTTCAGGAAAAAGAAAAACTTCAGTTGCAAAGGCTAAGATAGTTGAAGGTTCTGGAAGAGTAAAAATAAATAATAAAGATTATAAGGGCATTCAGGAATTTGACAGATTAAAAATTGAAGAGCCGTTGAGAATTGCACAAAGTGTTCTTGGAAAAATAAATTTTGATGTGACTATTTCTGTTAGAGGCGGAGGCGAAAAATCGCAGATTGAAGCTTCAAGACTTGCGTTAGCTAGGGCAATTGTTGAATTCACAAAAAGTAAAGATGTTGAAAAAGAATTCTTCGACTATGACAGGAATCTTTTGATTGCAGACGTAAGAAGGAAAGAATCTTACAAACCGGGAGACTCTAAAGCCCGTGCAAAACGTCAGACTTCTTACAGATAATTTTATAAAGAATTTTTTATTGAGTTATATATGAAAACAAGAAAGGTGAATTGGATTTTAACTTTGATTATGTCAATTTTATTTGGAGCTTTGGGTGTTGACAGATTTATAATGGGTCACGTCGGTCTTGGAATTTTGAAATTAATTACTTTTGGCGGGTGCGGAATTTGGTGGCTCGTTGATCTAATCTTAATTGCAACAAAACACGAATTTGACGGAATTGAATGGACAGACAAGTAATTCCCAAACTGAAAAAAATATCTTCGAGAATTTTTACATTGAGCTATCCAAAATACAGATTTTTTGTTTTCACCGGAATTCTAATTTTGTTAAGAATTTTACCCTTTTCATTTATTGAGAAAACACATGGCTTTTCATTATGCTCGGCGATACTTGGAAAATATTGTTTTTCCGTCGGTATAACACGCGGAGTGTCAAGTTTACTGAGAGGTGATTTTTCAAATGCACTTGAGTATAATTTGTTATCTATCCCTGTATTGGCGATTTTAATAATTTTTATTTTGCATGATTTTTACAAAGCATTTATAAAATAAAAACGCTTTTGATAAGGATGGCAAAGAAAAAAAAGATTGGCAATGAAAGTGAGGAATCTGAAAGAAGCGAATCGCTTATGAGAATTGTTGTCGGAATTATTTCAGGAATAATTTTTTATGTTTGGATGTATGTTATAGGAATTTTTATTATTGTGAATTTGATTTATACTTTAATAAAAGGTCAGCGTTCAAAAGAAATTGCGGACATGTGTGAAATTTATAATACGCAAATTTATGTTTTCTGGAGATACATGACGTTTGTTTCAAATGTAAGACCTTTCCCATTTGAAGGTTTGACAAAGAATTTTAGCGAGTTTGAATAATTATTTTTTTCTTAATTTATCAAGTTTATCCTGAACGTGATTGAATAAAGTTGTTGAAACAATCGGCTGGTGATGCGCCGAGTGAATTTGACCGTCAAACTTGATTTTTCCGACGTAAGCGAAATTTTTTAAAATTTTTTTAAGACCATTTACAGACAAATGATGGTTTTTAGAAAGATTGTTTAAATTATTTTCCGGGAGCAAAAATTCTTCATATATTTCTTCAACCTCGCGGAAATTTTGCGCAGGAATTAATTCTCCGTTTTCGGGATTTCTTTTGTAACCGAAAGGAACTCTTGACATGTGAAGGCCTTTGGCCGATTTTTTTATCATCCCCCTTTTTTGATTTTCTCCTCTGAAGGAGGCATATTTTCTGAATGAATCAAGATTTTTTTGGGGAATTTTTTCTTCGATATAAACATCAATTTCTTCAGGAGTATTGGGAGAAAAGG
>CAZRDP010000001.1:139426-145450 GCA_964598985.1 Candidatus Woesearchaeota archaeon
CATCAATAGGAGATTTTATTTTTTTTAATTCTTCCGCTGAAATATGTGTGTAGAGTTGTGTTGTTGAGAGCGAACTATGCCCGAGTAATTCCTGAATTTTTCTTATGTCTACGCTGTTTTCAAGCAAATGCGTTGCAAATGAATGTCTTAAAGTGTGGCAGTGAACATCTTTTTTTATTCCTGCTCTTTCGGCAGCTTTTGAAACTATTTTTTGAAGATTTCTCGGAGTGAGTTTTTCTTTTGGTCCTGAAAAAACGTATTCACTTTTATTTTTTTGTTCTTCAATCTGTGACTTTAAATCTTCAATCAAAAAATTAGGTATGTTAAAAATCCTGTCCTTTTTTCCCTTGGCCTGTTTGATTTGTCCAATTTTTTCGTCAAAATTCAAATCCGCAACTTTCAAGTTGATTAATTCGGAAACTCTGAAACCGCAGGCATAAATTAGTGAAACCATTAATTTGGATTTTTTATTGTTCAAAGAATCAAATAATTTTTTTATCTCATCTTTTGTCAACACTGAAGGCAATTTCCTTTCGCGCTTGGGTCTTTTTATTCCGAGCGTGATATCCTTTTTCAAAATTGAGGAGTAAGCGTATTTTATAGCCGACAAAAAAACAATTATTGAACTTGAAGAACTGTCAGAAAGATTTTCGGCAATAAAAAATTTTACATCGTCTTCATTTATTTCTTCGGGGTTTTTTTTTGAAAAATTAATTAGGTGTTTATTTGAGGTGAGATAATTTCTTGATGTATATCCGGAATTTTTTGAAATTTTTAATTCAATTTCAAGTTTTTTTAGAAATTCTTCGGGAGTCATTTTCAGAAGAGAGATTTCCATTTATCTTCGGAGAAAAGCTGATTATTGTTTTTGAATAAAATAGTTTTCATCCCTAAAACTTCTGCAGGTTTTAGGTTCCACTCCTGATTATCAATAAATAAAGTTTCAGAAAGTTTAAGTTTTAATTTTTTCAGGGTTAATTTGTAAATTTCGGGATTTGGTTTTCTCATCCCGACGTCGCACGAAACAATGAGGGGTTTAAAATTTTTATATTTTTTATCTTTCATCAAAGCTTCTTTTGAAAGATACCATTGATCTGAAAGAATTCCGACTTTGTAACCAAGATTTTTTAATTTTGATGCTTCATTTAGCAAAACTTTATTTTCCTTGTAATGTTTTCTGTATGCCCAAAGATAAAGATTTTTTAATTTCCTTTCAGAGGTTTTCATATTCTTTGAAAAAATTCCCAAAACTTTTTCTTCGGAAATTTTTCCTTCAATCGCAAGTGCATAATTTTTATCTATTGCATCAAGGTATTGGTCAATTGATATGCCTAGTTTTTTTGCCATATCTGTGTGGACACCGGAAGGAATAAGTTTTTGTTTTTTCCATAACGAGTTTTTACCAAGTGAAAGAACTCCGCCAACATCAAAAATAACTGCCCGGATTTTTTCATCGCCTCTTTCCATAAAAGAATTATGCGAACTTTGTTTAAATATTTTACTTAGAATTTTTGTGCTTTTTGAAGAGTTCTCTTTGATTTATTATCATAAGAATTATTGAAACTATCAGAAAATACCAGTCCACAAAAATTCCGAGAAAAACAAATATCAGGGCGATTAATGATAAGATAAATACCTTAAGGTTTTTCATATTACTGGACAACAACAATTATTAAAAAGTTTTTCGTTTTGTAATAATATGGAAATTAAAGAAAAGCACCTTTTGGAATTGTTTCTGGGGCTGGTTTTTGTCGGACTGCTTTTGATTGCAGCGGTTTTGGTAATTTATTTTCCGGATTCAAAATCAACATCAAACGTTGTTCAATCATACAATTCAAATTCTTTCAACAATTATTACAGCGACTCAGGTGAGATAGAAAAAAAAGATTTCGTGAAAATAAATTATATTGAGCCAACTTACACAAAAATTTATGACAAAGAAGATAATGATTACAGGTACAAATATTATGAAAACCTGTATAAACGTGATTATGGGAATAAAGACCGCAATTATTTGCAGTACTCAAGTTGGGGGGAGCGTGAACACGACAAAGATGTTTTTAGCAACTACAGAGACAAATTCAGGGTTCATGTAGTTAATAAAGACTATCAGGCCGGGTACTTTAAAGTTAGATTTTATTTCTGTGACTATTATGATAATTGTTTCACAAAGACAATTCAAAAATACATCCCGGCGAAAGAGAGCAGAGTTTTCGAGTATTTTGATCTGCAAAAAGAGAAATTTAAGTATTATGGATGGAAATATGACGTTTTACCTGGAAAAGTGGATAAAAAGTAAGATTTTTGGGGTTCGTACAAGGTATATTGTACGAAGTTTTTAGGGGTTTTTATGAATTTTAAGCAGATTTTCTGAATTTTTGTTTAAAGATTCAACTTGATTTGCACTTAGGTTAGGTTTGTTAAAACTCATCATTTTTAGTAATTTTGAAGTCCTTTCATTAGTTCTTAAAAGATCTTTTATTAAATTTTCATAATTTTTATCTTCTACAGGAATCAAATCACGACAATCAATTGCATTCCCGCAGCTAACTTTGCGTCTATCCCTGTCATAATATCCTGGATCTTCTATGGAGTGATTAATTCCATCAATATCTGTAGCAATTAATTTTTCTCCTTGATTCTTGATTTTATATAATTCTATTTGGTTTGGAGTAAAAAGATAGGTGTATGCTGCTGGCTTGCCAATAAATTTCATATACAACCCCTCCCCTATTTCGCGGCAAAAAAAGTCTTCCATTTTAAAAAAACAATTCTAGATTATTTAAACATTTATTTTCTATATTCATCAGGATTTTGCACTTAGGTTAGGTTTGTTAATTAGTTATACACATGGTGTTTTTCCTTCAACCAACGTGTTGTTAAAAGTATGATTGCGATACAAAGCAACGTTATAAAAATTGAAGCGCCGGTGTTTGAACCGCCGTTCTGAGAATGAGTTATCCAGCCGGTTATGGACTTTGACCACTGGAATATTGTCTCACGCCATGAAAATGCGATTGTAAAACCGAGCGTAAAAACGATTACAGACCTCATTTGTTTTCTAAATTCTTCCCTGTAATGTTTTCCAATAAAAGTGTAATTAGAAACTCTGTGAAATTTGTGCCCCATTTTGATAAAATAATTTAAAATAGTTTTTATATTTTTGCTGAAAGATTTTCTTTTTTTCCGCCGAAAAATTTTGCATTATCTTTTTTATTTCCGCCCATCTTTCACTTAGGTTAAGTAAGTTATAAAAGCAAAAGTAATTGTGAAATATCAATAAAAATTTTAAAAAAATTATGATGATGATTTTTAAACGGCTGTTTAAACAGCGTTTTATCGTCGGGAAAAAGATTCATTTCAAACAGCTGTTTAAAAAAATGAAATGGGTATTTGGGTTGTTTGTAGTTGTTTGAAGGTGTTTAAACAGGCTGTTTAAGACAAGAATTTAAGGACAAACAGCTGTTTAACGGCGTTTTTAATTGAGATTTTTTAATGAAAACATAATTTAAATTTGACTTTAATTCAACAAATATTTTTGGATTTTCCGTCGAAAAAAGAAAACTTTATAAACCTCTTTTTTGTGATTAATGTATGTTTGGTTGGTTTTCAAGAAAAAGAGAGACAGAACAACTAAAAGAAGATACAAAAAAGGGTTTTGAATCTGTTAAAAAAGATATTTCTGCCGTGAGTGGCTGGATTAAACACCTTGATTCTGAAAAAGAAATCCAAAAAAAAGAGATTGTTGAGATAAAAAACTTTTTGTCGTCGATAAATGAAGAGATTGAAGGATTAAAAAATGTCCTTTCAATAATGAATGACTTAAAAAATAAACAGCTGTTTAAAACAGACAGGCGGGTGTTTAATAAACAAACACCTGTTTTAGGTGTTCAAACAGGTGTTCAAACAGGTGTTCAAACGCCAAATTTAGAACAATTTTCAGTCACTGAAAGAGCTATATTGTGGATACTTTTGAATAGTGACATGAAATTGAGTTATGATGATCTTGCGGCGATGTTGGGAAAAGAAAGAAGCACGATCCGGGGGCAGATAAACACTATAAAATCAAAAAGTGAGGGTATAATAGAGGAACACATAGAAAAAAATGGTAAAAAAAGAGTGTTTATACCTGACAATATTAAGGAAAAACTGCTAAAAAAGACAAAAGTGAGAGTTAGCAAAGAGAAAAATGACAAAAAAACAAAAAAAATCAGTGAATATTAACAAAAAATGAGAGTTAAAACAAATCAAAAATTTCAAAAGTATAGAGTTAAATTGAAGTTGGGGTTATAAAAAATTAAAATTTTAAAAAAAGGAGAGACAAGAATAGGAGAGATAAAAGGCTAAATTGTGTTGGAAAAGATAAGAGAAAGAGGGCGTTGAGAGGAATTGTTTGAGTAGAATTAGGGAGTTAATGTTATTCGGTATAACGAATATTTATATGTCTCTAAGCTGTAACAGCGTTTGAAGTGAGACAACTTTCTTCAGGTTCGGGGAAATTGAAAGCTGAATAGTTTTGTTATTTATTTTCTTTTTTTCGACGGGAATCCCTTTTTTTATCAACCTCCCAATATAATCCCTTATCGAGCTTTCTGTAAGATTAAGCTTCTGGGATAGTTCCCTATAATCTGTAAACCCTCCATTTTCTGAAATTTGATAAATCAAAGAAAAAACACTCATTTCTTGGTCAGTTAATCGCTTGAATTTTAACCTTATTTCTTTTTTTACCGAATCTAAAGAATCGAGAGCTTCAATTGCATTATTAAAGGGCCCATTAGAGTTATTTATCGGGTTGTGCGAACTTTCATGTGTCTGTTGGTTTGTCCGTTGGTTTGTCTGTCTGTCTGTTGGAACCCCTTCATTTCCTATGGAAACTACCTGATTTTGGGTGTTTAAAGGGGTAAAATGTGCTGGATGTGTTGGGATTATATGTTGGTTTGTCGGATTATAGAAATTTTGTGTTGGAAAATTACCTGGATTATTGGATAATTGTTTGTCTGTCTGTTGGTTTGTCTGTCTGTCTGTTGGGCTCAAGTTTTTTACACTATGGAAAATTGAATCTTGTTGTTGTTTTACTATTTCCCCGAGTTCAATCATTAAATCACGGGTTTGTTTAAGTTCTTCCCGGATTAAACTAAGTTCAGAAAACAACAAATTAATATCCTGTTTTACCTTTGAAAATGCCTCTTTTATACTTTCCATAAAAAGATAGGAAATAGATTATATAAAAAGATTAAGGTCGTGTAAAATATATTATTTGTTTAAATTTTTGTAAGCAGTATATGCTTTATCTGTAAGCGTCCATCTTGAGCGCCTTAAATAATTTATCCCCTGAGAGTTCTTTTTTATTTCTTTTACAAGATTCTTATTTTTTAACGAAGATAATAATTTTTTAATAAACTCTTCATCGCGGGCCAATTCCTTTGCAATATTGTTTGTGAACGCCGGCTGAGGACTCATTGAAAAAAGATACGCCAGAATTTGCTCTGAAATTTTTTCCTTCTTTTCGGGAGATATTTTCATGAATAATGAAGTATAAACTTTTTTTTAAATATATTGAAAAGACTATATTAAATTATTTTGTGCTCTTGACTGATGGTAAAGGAATATGTAATGGTAAATTAAGTTCTTCTTCAAGCTGAAGCGCCTTGAGATTTGATTTTTTAAGAATTGCATTGAATAATACTACTTTAAAGTTCTCGGAGATCTTTTTATCTTTCCACAATTTCAAAACTTCGTCTGCTTCTTTCTTTTCCAAGCTGAACAGAACGAAACCATTGAAAGAAATTTGTGCGTATTCTGGCTCGTAATCCACCTTAAATTCAAACCTAGTCCCTACCAAAGATTCTTTTTTGTCAAAGATGTCTGATTTTACCTCGGTAATTTCAGAAATGTCAATATTTGTCTTTATATTTATTTTTTCAAATGCCTTATCGGATTTTTCTGCGTGAATTTTACTAAAATTAAATCCTATAATTTTCATACCATAAAATAAAAAGTTTTGTTTTTAAATATTTAGGTATT
>CAZRDP010000001.1:145460-158612 GCA_964598985.1 Candidatus Woesearchaeota archaeon
CGATAAAATTATATAAAATTAATTAAATTAAATCTTCTTCGGAAATTATTACAAAATCTCCTATTGCAACGATTGAACTGTATGGAATCAAAGCTTCACCGGAAGATGATTTTTCCAGATTTAGATTCCTCGTATAAGGTGTAACATCCTTAACTATAATACTTATGAGTTCTCCTGATTTTGTTTCAAACAGGATATCTTTAACAAACCCTAATCTCTTCCCCTCTTTTGTTACTATCATCTTACTTACAATCGCGTTGTAAGGTGTTTTTTCTGTTTGCATGTTAAATTTAGATGTGGTAAATTTATAAAGTTTTCTATATAATTATATAGAGTTTGAAAAGATAAATAAATTAAATAACTGACAGTAAGAACACCTCCCACCCTATGGTTTCGTCTGGAAATATTTATAAATAAAAATTGTTGAGTTGTTGTTTTATATTTATTTAAAAAAATTTATATTATATATTATATATATTATAAAATTTTAAGTTAAAAATTAATTGATAATTGAAAATAAAATATAATACAAACTAAAGTAAAAAATTTTAACACAAAATTCTAACGTACAATTTAATTAATGATATTGAAAATGGAATAATAAATTAAAATAAAACACAATAATTAATTAAATTAAATAATTTTTAAAATATTGTTTAATAAGTATAAATTATTTTGATTTCCACAAGAAATTAAGGCGTTTTAATTTCTTAGTGATTATAATCCTTTATATAATAAGCCCGGTTTTTTCCGTTGGAACTTGAGCTTTTCAGATTGTTTCCACAAGAAATCAACCTGTCAGGGTAATTTAACTTAGGTTCAAAAGGGACACAAATGAGGTTGAAATGAAACTAGACATAGAAAATATTTTTAATTCTTTCAATAAGGAAGGTATATTCAGAGATAAGACACTTTTACAAATAAATCATAAACCTTCGGAAATTCCGCACAGAGATGCGCAGATAAAACAAGTGGCTTCGATTCTCGCCCCCGTATTGAGAGGTGAAAAACCGAGTAATCTTTTTCTTTACGGGAAAACCGGAACGGGCAAAACGCTTTCAATTCAATATGTGAGTGAAGAGTTGGTAAAGAGGTTTAATAAGGAAAATGGTTTCAAACTTAGAATAGAATATTTAAATTGTAAATTAAAAAAAATTGCGGATACAGAATATAGAATTTTGGCGGAATTAATTAAGAAACTTGGCGGGGAAGTTCCGGATACAGGTTTACCGACGCAATCTGTTTACGGGAAATTTATAGATTTGATTGATTCGGAGAAACAATTGATAATTTTAGTTCTTGATGAAATTGACCAAACGGTAAAAAAAATTTCAAGTGATTTTTTGTATAATCTTACAAGATTAAATTCCGAGCTGTCTAAAACTCAAATATGTATTGTGGGTATAAGTAATAATTTAACTTTCCTTGATGAACTTGATCCAAGGGTGAGAAGTTCACTGAGTGAAGAGGAAATCGTTTTTCCGCCGTATAACGCGATTCAATTGCAGGATATTCTGAGTAAACGTTCTTCAATTGCGTTTAAAGAAGGTATTGTTGAGGATGGTGTTATTCCTAAATGCGCTGCTTTTGCGGCAAGGGAGCACGGAGATGCAAGAAGGGCGTTGGATTTACTTAGAGTCGCAGGAGAACTTGCGGAAAGAAGCGGTTCAAAAAGGATTTTGTTAAAACATATAGATGAAGCGAACGAAAAAATAGAAAAAGACAAAATTTTAGATATTGTTCAGTCGGAGCCGAAGCAGTTTCAGCTTGTTTTATATTCAATTATTAATTTAATTGAAAAAAATAAAGAAAATTCTATTTTTACAGGGGATGTTTACAACAATTATATGGACTTATGTTCAAAAAACAGGTCTGAAGTTTTAACTCAGCGACGGGTTTCAGATATAATTCAGGAGTTTGACATGCTTGGAATTATAAATGTGAGAGTTGTTTCAAAAGGACGCGGAGGAAGAATGCGTGAAATAAAACTTGCAATTTCAAATAATATTTTGGGCAAAGTAAAACAAATTATTGAAGATTCAATTGATTACAGGTGAATATAAAATTAAATAAATAAAGAAGTTTGAAAATTTAAATGCATAAACAAATATTAAAATACTGTCTGGACAGAGGACTTCTTGTCGACAAAGATGTTCTGGAACTTTTCGATGAAGAAAGCGATTTTGAATCTGTAAAAATTATTATCGAGAAAATAAAAACGAAGACAAACCAAAATATCATAACAAAAAATTTATTTTACAATAACAGGGAAAAAGTTAATCAGGTTTTTTCGGAATTTCCTGAGGAGAAACAGAAGAATCTTGAAAAGTTGAAAATAAAACTTGGGTTGAGCATTGAAATTTCGTGTGAAGTCATCAGAGATAATTTTTATGATAAAACCCCCGTTGTTCAGGGTGCTAATGAAGGAACAGTTAAAGTTTTGACGTCGGTAAAAGAGAATGAAAAAAAACTTGAAGTTCAGGATTTTACAAAATATTTCAGGGGCAGGTATGATGAAATGAAAAAAATTTTAATGGAACATTCTTCTCTGTCCAACTTGATTTCTATAAATAAAATTTCGGGTGCAAAAAGTAATTTTTCAATTATAGGCATTGTTTCCGGCAAAAGCGTAACTAAAAATAAAAATATAATTTTTGAGGTTGAAGATTTTACAGGGAAATTAAAAGTTTTAATAAATCAGAATAAAAAAGAAATTTATGAAATTGCCGAGGACATTGCACTTGACTCTGTTTTGGGTTTTGTTGGCTCGGGCAACAATGAAATTTTTTTCGCAAATGATATTGTATTTCCAGAATCAAAAATTAATGAAAAAAAATTTTCGCCGAATGAGGATTGCGCTTTATTTATAGCGGATTTGCATTTCGGGAGCAAAAGATTTCTTGAAAAAGGATTTAATTCGTTTGTGGATTATCTCAACGGAAAACTTCCCGGCTCCGAAAATGAATCTTCAAAAATAAAATATCTTTTTTTGGTCGGAGATGTTGTCACGGGCGTGGGAAATTATCCGGAACAGGAATATGATTTACAAATAAAAGATCTGGAAGGGCAGTTTTCGGGTCTTGCGGAACTTCTTGGTAAAATAAGGATTATAATTTCTCCCGGAAATCACGACGGTGTCAGGATAATGGAACCCCAACCAATGCTCAACGAAAAATACGCCTGGGCTTTATATGGGATGGAGAATGTAATTCTCACGGGGAATCCGTGTTATGTAAATGTGGGTTCTGATGATAAAAAAAATTTTCCGGGTTTTGATGTTTTGACTTATCATGGTTTTTCATATACTTATTATGCCGGAAATATTAATTCTTTAATAAAAAAGAAAGCTATGAATTGTCCGGAAGAGATAATGAAATACCTTTTGAAATACAGGCATCTGGCGCCGACGCACGGTTCAACACAGTATTATCCTCTTGAGGAAGATGTTCTTCTGATAAAAAAAATTCCGGATATTGTTGTTTCAGCACACACGCACAAATGCGGAGTCAGTTATTACAATAATATTTTAATTGTTTCGACGTCGTGTTGGGAAGCGATGACGCCGTATCAGGAAAAATTCGGGAATCAGCCGGACCACTGCAAAGTTCCGATGATAAATCTGAAAACACGTGCGGTAAAAATTTTGGATTTTGAAGACGCCGAAGAAACCAAACAAAAGAGCCCGTAATTATATAATTTGCAGGATATAAATTCATTAAAAAGCGGATTTGTTAAAATTAAAATGAACACTCAAAAATATCTTGAAAATTTGAAAAAAGAAGTTGATAAAGTTTATGAAGTTGCACAAACAGCGAGGGAGAAAGGATACGACCCGGTCAGTAAAGTTGAGATTCCACTTGCTATGAATATGGCGGAAAAAGTTGTCGGGATTATTTCTACTGTCTATCCTCAGATGGAAGGCGCAGGGATTGCTGAAAGGATTTTGGAACTTGAAAAGGAATACGGGAAATTGGATGTAACGGTTTCTTTTAAAATTGCAGAAGAAGTTGCAAAGCAAAAATTTTGCAAATTTGAAAATACAATTCAGGCAATGGAAGCAGGAATAAGAATTGGTTTTGGTTACCAAACAATCGGAGTTGTTTCGTCGCCAATAGAAGGATTTACTGGGTTAAAAGTAAGGAAAACGCGCGACGGCAAAGATTATATCGAAGCAAGTTTTTCCGGACCGATAAGAAGCGCAGGAACAACAGCGTCGTGTGTTGTTTTGATGATAATTGATTATTTGAGGGAATTATATGGTTATGCAAAATACGATCCGACAGAAGAAGAGGCAAAAAGAGTGTGGGCGGAATTGGAGCATTTTCATGACAGAATTTCAAATCTGCAGGGAATGCCTAATGAAGAAGAAACTTTATATTTATCAAGGAGAATGCCAATTCAGGTTGCGGGTGACGCATCCGAGAGAATTGAAGTTCCTAATTATAAAAATTTAGAAAGGGTTGATACAAATTTTTTGAGAAGCGGTTTTTGTTTGATTATGGCGGAAGGTCTTGCGCAGAAAGCAAAGAAAGGTTTTAGATTATACAATCACGCAAAAGAAAATGGAATTAAGATGAATGGTTTTGACTGGCTCGATGGATATATTGAATTACAGGATAAAAGAAACAAAGGGAAAATAAAAGCTGCCGACGCTGTTCCGCAATATATAAAAGATTTAGTTGCAGGCAGACCGATTTTCGGGCATCCGTCAAGGAGCGGAGGATTCAGATTCAGATATGGCAGAGGCAGGAATACAGGATTCTCTGCGGCAGGTGTCCATCCTGCAACAATGGCTATAACAGATAATTTTATTGCGATAGGAACCCAATTAAAAATAGAAAAACCGACGAAGGGGTGCGCCGTTGCAGTTTGCAATAAAATGGACGGGCCTATAATAAAACTTTTTAATGGTAGTGTGAAAAAATTAAAAACAAGAGAAGAAGCAAAAAAATATTATCCTGATACAGAGGAGATAATTTATTTGGGGGATTTGCTTGTCCCGTTTAGTGATGTTCTGAACAGGAATTATAATTTAATTAAGCCGGGTTATGTTGAAGAGTGGTGGGAACTTGAGCTGGAAGAAAAAAACCCCGAAGAGAAAGTGAACGGATGGGAAGTTAATTTTGAAACTGCGTCGGAATTAAGCAGGAAATATAATATTCCGTTAAACCCCAAATTTATTTTTTATTGGACTCAAATTTCAAAAGAACAATTTAAAAATTTAATTGAGTGGCTTGGAAATTCAAAATACGAGAACAAAATTATCATGCCTTATAACAAACAGGATCAGGAAAAATATTCTTCGGGAAAAAGGGCACTGGAACTTTTAGGTGTTGAACACGACGTTGTCATTGAAAACATTGTTTTGAATGAAAAAATTTCAAAAGCATTTTTATCAAATTTAGGAATTAGTTTTAATATTGACAGCAAAAATTTTCAGGACGAAATCAGGGGGAAAAATTATGATTTCAGCAATGACAATGTTCTTCAGGAAATAAATAAATTTTGTGAATTTATAATAAAAGACAAAGCGGGAGATTTTATAGGGGCGAGGATGGGGAGGCCTGAAAAAGCAAAATTAAGGAAATTAACAGGGAGCCCGAATATACTCTTTCCCGTCGGGAATGAAGGCGGAAGACTGAGAAGTTTGCAGGCAGCGTGCGAAGTCGGAAAAGTTTACAGTTCGTTTCCGCTGAATTTTTGCGAGAAATGTGAGAAGGATACAATTTACAATATTTGTGAAAATTGCGGAGAGAAAACTAAAAATGTTTATTATTTCCCTTCACTGAAGGAAAGAAGTTTTTCAAAAAAAATCGAATCGTCGGAAAAAGACGGGTTGCGGTATATGAATTTTAATCTTGATGTGAATCACTATTATAATAAAGCGCTTGAGAAAGTTGGTATGACAAAAAAAGATGCGCCGGTTTTGATAAAAGGGATAAGGGGTACAAGTTCGGAAGACCACAACATGGAACATTTGGCTAAAGGTATTTTGAGGGCAAAACATGGATTGCAGGTGAATAAAGACGGCACAATAAGGATTGATGCGACCGAATTGCCGATTTTGTATTTTAAACCGAAAGAAGTTTCGGTGAGTGTTGAGAAACTTAAAGAAATTGGTTATGACGAAGATATCGACGGGAATCCTCTTGAAAATGATAATCAGATTCTTGAACTGATGCCGCATGATATAATTCTTCCGTGCAGTCCGGATTCTCTTGATGAAAAATGTGATGACGTTTTTGTTAATGTTTCTAATTTTGTCGACGATCTTTTGGAAAAATTTTATGGTGTTGAAAAATTTTATAAAATTAAATCAAAAGAAGATTTAATCGGGAAACTTGGAGTTTGCATGGCGCCTCATAATTGCGCCGGAGTTATTTGCAGATTTATCGGGTTTTCAAAAACGCAGGGATTGCTCGCGAGTCCGTACATGCATGCTGCAGTCAGGAGAGATTGCGACGGTGATGAAGCTGCAATTATGCTTTTGGGTGATGTATTATTAAATTTTTCAAAAAAGTTTTTGCCGTCACACCGAGGGGGAACGCAGGACGCTCCGCTTGTTTTAAATGCGAAAATTGATGCGGGTGAAGTTGATGACCAGATTTTGGATTTGGAAATAGTGCCTGGCAAAAAATATTCTCTGGAACTGTACAGGAAAGCAGAACAGGGATTGCATTCGTCGGAAGTTAAAGATGTTGTTGTTGTGAAAAAAATTTTGAAAGAAGGGAAAGATCCTTTCAGAAAAATCGGTTTTACGCACGATACGGATGATTTTAACGACGGTGTTCTTTGCAGTTCTTATAAATTGCTTGGGACGATGCAGGAAAAAGTAAATCACCAGATGG
This sequence comes from Candidatus Woesearchaeota archaeon, assembly GCA_964598985.1. Taxonomy (GTDB): domain Archaea; phylum Nanobdellota; class Nanobdellia; order Pacearchaeales; family GW2011-AR1; genus MWBV01. The sequence continues at coordinate 152,309 of CAZRDP010000001.1, forward strand.
AACTCGTTGAAAAATTAAGAAGTGTTGACACTGCAGATACTGCTAGGCTGGTTATTGAAAGGCATTTTATAAGAGACATGAGGGGTAATCTAAGAAAATTTTCGCAGCAGGAATTCAGATGCGTTGCATGTAATGAAATTATCAGGAGACCTCCTTTAAACGGGAATTGTCCGGTGTGCAAAGGCAAATTAATTTTTACAATTCACGAGGGCGGAATAAAAAAATATCTTGAGCCGGCATTAGAATTGGCGAGAAAATATAATTTGTCAAATTATCTGAAGCAAAATCTTGAATTAGTTAAAGGATATATTGACAGTATATTCGGAAAAGAGAAGGAGAAGCAGGAGACAATTAGCAAGTGGTTTTGATTAAATATAAATTTTTAAAAAATTTAATATACTCAAAATTAAAATAAATACAAAATTATCGTCGGTATAAGGAGACATCCCATCATCTGAGTTCTTTTTACGTTCAGAGATATACAATAAATTCCGGTAATCGTTGAGATTGCAAAAACAAAAAGGCCGAAAAATCCCGAGACAAAAAATATTATTATGCTTAAAATTATAATAATTGCATATGAGATTTTTTTATAATTTACTTTTTCTATTAATTGTATAAATTTAAGAGAAATAACTTTAACAAGGAAGAATGAAATTATTCCAGAAATTACGCAAACACCGATAATTAAAATCAGCATATTAAAATTTATTTCTCCAATCAAAGATTGGATTGCTGCGGCGGCACCTGTTCGCGTTTTTGATATTGCGTATAAAGAAATGAATGACAGCCCCATTACAAGAACGTTTACTGTTCCGAGGAGAATAAGAAAATCTTTAGAATCTGTTTTTGCAATTTGGTTTCCGACGACGGCTGCCTGACCTCCGCCGAGTCCGGGAAGGAATCCGCATAATGGCGATGCAATCAATGCGCCCGAAACAGGTCTCAACAATTTTTTCAATTTTGGTTTTTCATAAAATTTATTTTGGGCAGGAATTTTTGTATTTTGATTTATGCTTAGTATCAACATTGAACTCCCAAATAATCCGCTCAATAGCGGAAGCAAAGGTTCTTTCAGATTTGCATTCAGAACAAAAAATCCGAGAGCTCCTGTGAGCAGGATAACCGCAAATGCATTAAACTTTCTCTTTTCGGAAAAAATCATGATTAAACAAATTCCTATTAAAATGAACGGGATAATTTTTGTCAAAAAAGGATAAATTTTTGAAATTGCCGACGATAAAGGGATTGTGAAAACGGCAAGCAAAAAAATTGCAATCAGTCCGCCGTATGCGGTGTTTATTATTGCCTGGTAACCCTGACCGTTTTTCAGCATTTCGTGTCCGGGCAAAATTGAAAGCTCAGTGTCGGAATCGGGGCAGCCCAAAAATATGCTTGGAATAAAATCCGTGAAAGTGTGCGTTATGGCCATTGAAGAAACGAAAACAACAAAATAAATTGCATCTATTTTAGCGAGGGCGGAAACTGAAAGCGAAACCAGCATTGCGCCGACGAGGTTTATATGGATTCCCGGAAAAAGACCGGTAAAAGTTCCCGCAAGAAGTCCTGCTAAAATAAATAAAATAATTTCAAGCAACATGCATCTAAAAATTTTTTTAATTTTTATGTTTTATTGTGTTACAGAAATATTTAATAATCAAGAGTTTCTTTTTTGTGAATGGTAAAAAAACTAAGTGTGGAGGAAAAATTTGAATTAATTAAATCTGTTGCAGACGGGGGGGAAATTATTGGTGAAGAAGAGTTAAAGGAAATGTTAAAATCAGGAAAACAGTTAGTCGCGTATGACGGGTTTGAACCTTCTGGCGTGGCACATATTCCTTTTGGGTTACTTAGAGCAGAAAATCTTAAAGTTATGCTTAAGGCAGGGGTTAAATTCAAATTGTGGCTTGCAGATTATTTCGCTTTCATTAATAATAAATTAGGAGGAGATCTTGAAAGAATCCAAAAGGCAGGAGAGTATTTTATTGAGGTGTGGAAGGCCTGTGGCGTTGACGTAACTAAAGTTGAAATTATATGGGCTTCGGACAAGATGAATAAATTAGAATATTGGGACAGGGTTCTTAAAATTGCCAAGGAAACTACTCTTAATAGAAGCATGAGGGCGACGACTATCATGGGAAGAAAGGAGGGGGAACTTCAGTCTACCGCGCAATTATTTTATCCTGCAATGCAAGTTTCAGACATTTTTGAATTGGATGTTGATGTTTGTCAGTTAGGTTTAGACCAAAGAAGGGCAAATATTCTTGGGAGGGAAATTGCTGATAAATTGAATTGGAAAAAACCGGTTGTTGTTTCACATCATATGATTATGGGTCTGCAGGGTGTTCAACCGGGGGCAGATAAAGAAGACATAATTATTGCCAGTAAAATGAGCAAAAGTAAACCTGAGACTTGCATTTATATGCATGATACAGAGGAAGATATAAAGAGGAAAATCGGAAAAGCTTACTGCCCAGAGAAAATTATCGACGGAAATCCTCTTTTTGATTATTTGAAATATTTGATTTTTAAAAGGTATGATAAAATAAAAATTAATCGACCAGAAAAGTTTGGAGGTAATTTAGAATTGAATTATAAAGAGATTGTTAGATTTTATGAAGATGGAAATTTGCATCCTATGGATTTGAAGAATGCAGTTTCTTTTTATTTAAATGAAATGATAAAACCTATACGAGATTATTTTGAGAAGAATAAACGGGCAAAAGAACTTTATGAAGAAGTTAAAAAGTATTCTGTAACTAGATGATTCTTTGTGAAAATTGCGGAGGAATCTCATGGCAAATAAACTATTTAAATCCGTTTTCCATATTTTAATCATGAAAAAGAGGACTGTAACAATTGCTCTTGCACAAATAAAATATTTTGAGTTTTCTGAAAAACATAATATCCATAAAATTTTGTATTATATACGAGAAGCGAAGAAAAAAAATGCAGATATAGTTTGTTTTCCCGAATCATGTGTTTTGCGGAAAGGTTCGCTTGAACTTGATCACGGCGCTGTGAAAGTTATTTCTGAAGAATGCAAAAAAAATTCAATATGGTGCATAATCACCGACGATTTTAAAAAAAATGGGCGGGTTTACAACACTTCAATATTGATAAATCGCGAAGGAGAGATAAAAGGCAGGTATAAAAAAATTCATTTGTATGGCGACAAAACTGAAGCCGGAAAAAAGTCAATGGTTTTCAAAACGGACTTCGGAAAAATAGGTGTGGTGATCTGCTGGGATTTGGCGTTCCCAGATTTATTCAGGAAGATGAAAAAGCGCGGAGCGGAAATTGTTTTTTGTCCGGCACAATGGTGGTATGACTCAAAAGCGCATTATAGCAATTTCAAAAAAAAGGAACTGAAAATTTTACGGTCGCTTGTTTTGGCAAGGGCTTATGAAAATGTTTTTTTTGTTGCTCTTTGCAACCCGATTGTGGATTCAAAATTTCAAGTTTCTTATTCTGCGATTTCATCACCGACGGAAATTCTTGGGGAAAAAATAGAGAAGGAGGGGCTTTTGGTTAAAGAACTTGACCTTCGCGAGATAGAGAGAATACAGAAAATTTATGATGCCTAATTTTTAACAGCTTCTTTTTTCAAAAATTCCAAAACAGTTCCGATTAATTTTTCTCTTTCCGATTCAATAAAATCAAAAGCCGGTTCGGAATTTACTTCAAGGACCACCCATTTTCCTTCTTTTTTAAGGAGGTCAATACCGCAAATTTTTATTTTTACAAATTTTAATAAATTTTTTATTATCTTTTCAAGTTCTTTGTCGACTTTAAATTTTCTTGAATCTTTTTTTGAATAAACACCGGTTGCTTTCCAGCTGTGATTTTCTTTTAAAGCTGTCTGCACAATTTTACCGTCGATAATTGTTATTCTGTAACAAGGCGACGAAATCATTTCCTGCGCTATTATTGGAAATCTTTCAGAGGTTGTGTTCCACATTTTTTCAATGGTTCTTTCTGATTTTGAAATGCTCTCCGCTTTTTCAACATACTGTCCCATTGTTCCGTCGACTCGTTTAAGCACGACGGGCCATCTGTTAAATTTTTTTAATTCCTGTTTTGCGTAATTTATGTTTTCTGAAAGAAGTATTGTTTCCGGAACGGGAATTTTATACTCTTTGCATTTCAAATAAAAAATCCATTTGTCTTCAACATTATAAAATTCCTCCGATGAATCCATTATTTTTTTATTCATCCCTTCAATTGTCTTTACAATTTCAATTGAAAAATCGTCCGCAGTTGAATTATATATTATTCCGCATTCATCCACTTTTTTTCTAATCGTTTCTTCGCTGATTTCTCCTGAGATGTTTATAAGAATTAATTTTATTTTTTCTTTTTTAGAAATTTTTGTGAAAATTTTTTCATCTTTTCCGGGCTTACCGCTGTATAATATCCCGACCACCGCCCTCTTTTTCATTCAGTAATTATATTTTCTCAATATTTAAATTTATTTCAGCTTGTTTTAAATTCAACTGTATCGCAATCTTTTATTTTGTGTTTTAACCCAACGATCTGGCCCGGAAACTTTGAGCTCGGTCCCCAAATTCTTATCTGTTTTATTTTTTTTGAAAAACCCTTAAGTATTTTTTCAGCGACGTCGGAGATTGTTGCATTTGGCGGAAGAATCATCGGGCGATTTTTATCCGGTTCTTTTCCCGGCTCTTTAGTGTAAATTCTGCACATATTAAAATTCAGGAAGATTTTTTCTTTTAATTCTTCAATGTTCTCGGGCTCGTGCGGTTTGCATGAAATAATTATTGATTCGTATTTTTTGTATTTTGATTTAAGAGTTGCAAGAATTTTTCGATTTTCCGTTTCGTTTAACTTATCAGATTTCGTTATGACAATCATAACTTTACCCAAAGTTTTTATTTCATTTAAAATTGAGTTTAAATCTTCAAAGTTTTCTGCAAGTGCCAAAACGATGTCCGCAGTGTAAACAATTCCTTTATCATAATCTTCTGAATCAATTGCGGGAATTTCCACAATTTGAATCTGAACTGAGTTGTATTCCATTATCCCGACTTCGGGATTTTTTGTCGTGAAACGATTTTCTGAAATTTTTGGAAATGCGTTTGTGAGCATTTTCATAAGAGATGACTTTCCTGAGTTTGTTTTTCCGACTATAACGCACTGAAGTTCGTGTTTTTTTATCGTTTCTTTTTTTGATTTTCCGGACTTTTTTGATTTTTCTTTTTGTTCAATAAGTTTTTTTAAACGGGTTTTTAACTGCGCCCGCAGATTTTCACCGCCTTTGTGCGCAGGCGCGTAAGAAATCATTTTTTTTAATTTTTCAATTTTTTCTTCAAGAGTCTGTGCTTTAAGATATTCACCTTCTGCGGCGATGTATTCGGGATGTGCGTTTATGGGCATTGTAAATTTTATAAGCAAAATTGACTTAAAAGTTTTATGAAAAAACTGGAAAGGGAATTTTTTATGGAAAAAGCGGATGTTGTTGCAAAAAAACTGTTGGGAAAAATTATTGTAAGGAAAATTGACGGAAAAAAACTTATAGCAAAAATTGTTGAAACCGAAGCCTATTTTTCTGAAAGTGATCCCGCAAGCTGGGCAAGGCACGGAAAAAGAAAAGACAATATTCATATGTGGTCACAGGGAGGTATTATTTTAGTTAAAAATGTTCACAAACATAAAATGCTTAATTTTGTTGCAGGGGTTGAAGGGAAAGCGGAGGCGGTTTTAATACGCGCCGTTGAGCCTGTGAATTTTTCAGCGAGATGTTCGGGTCCGGGTTTATTAACGGAGAACCTGAAAATCGGAAGTGATTTTAACGGAGTTGATGTCTGTAATAATAACAAAATTTTTCTTTTTGATTCGGAAGAAAATAACTTCAAAATATGTAAAAGTTTCAGAATAGGTGTTGTTAAAGATTTAAATAAAAAACTAAGGTTTTATATAAAAGATAATGCTTGCGTAAGTAAAAATGGAAAAAGAAAAAATAATTGAAAAAATAATTTCAAAAAAAGAATTTTCTGATTTGCCGGAAAAGGATGTTGAAAAAATTTATGGGCTGTATGAAAAACGCCAGACTTCTGACGAGGATAAAATTAAAATAACAAGGGATTTATTAAGAAAAGTTTACAGTGTTTTTACAAGTTCCAAACTTCTTAACAAAAAAATTTTGGATAAAAAAAGTTCTGATGAAATTTTGAAAAAGCATATTTCAACAAAGGAAAGATATGAAAATTATTCCGAATTATATAAAAGAATTTTTTCGTTTATTAAAGGAAAAGAAATTTCTGTTATTGATTTGGGAGCCGGA
>CAZRDP010000001.1:158622-167214 GCA_964598985.1 Candidatus Woesearchaeota archaeon
GTTGAATTAATGAATTATTATTTTTTAAAGGAGAAAATAAAAAATGCCTCGGCAACAAAAAAAAGTTTGTTTGATTTGGCGGAAATTGAAAAACTTGTTAAGGAGATGAAAGGAAAAAAAGTTGTTTTTTTGTTCAAAGTTGTCGATTCGCTGGAAATGGTTGAAAAGGATTATTCAAAAAAATTACTAAATGAAATTGTTCCTTTGGTTGACTTAGTTGTTGTGAGTTTTGCAACAAGAAGTTTAATTTCAGGCAAAAAGTTTAATGTGAAAAGATACTGGTTTGAAAATTTTGTTAAAGAAAACTTTGAAATTTTGGATGATTTTGAACTTGGCGGAGAGCGATATTTGGTTTTTAGGAAGGGATAATTTATATGAAACTAATTTCATAAAAAATGGCTTTTATTACTTGGAAAAGAAAAGGAATGTTTAAATAATTGTTTTCTGTGACTTTTTTGAAAAGATGGTGGGGAAAAATAAATTTTTCGTTTGGGCAGTAGTTTTTGCTATTATTCTGTGTGCAGTTTTTTTGTTTTTACCGAAGACGGGTTTGGTTGTTCAATCTATTGAGTCCGATAATTTGGAAGAATTAAGAATGAAAGCGCAGGTTGAATGTTTGCAAAATTCACAATGCGAGTTAAATCAAGAATGTGTTGACAATTCCTGTGTTGACAGGGGGAAAATTGATAATTGCCAGAAAGTTGACCTTTCAACAAGTGTAATTAAATTGAAGCCCGGAATGAAAATCAATTCTGCAAAAAGAGTTTTGACCAGAGGGGATTTGCCTTATTTATTATCTAATGGAGAAATAGATGAAATTGTTGATGGGAATTTAACTAAACATCTTTACACTTCTGCAATCATTCTCGGAGAAAATAGAATTTTGGAGGAAAGTGGAAATTACTTTATTGAGAAAAAAGAAGCGCCTACATTTATTTATACAATATACTTTTCAAGTTCGGTTGATTTTTCAAATAAGAATATTCAAGGACAGGCAATAAAAATTTTCGGAGATGAATATTTTATCGGAGGAAATTCAGATAATAATTTTATTGATTTAAATTCCGGAAACGGAAAAGTTTCTTTGGATGAAACTAAAAATGTTAATATTAAAAAAGATGAAAATGGAAAAGTCATGTCAATTGAGATCCCTTTTTATTTAGAAAATGATTTGCAGTCCGGAAAAGTTATTGCGGATTCTGTTTTTAATTCTGTTGAAATTTCTCTTAATTACGCCGACGAGAAAACTGCAAATGTAAACTTTGGAGGTGTTTGTAGATGAATAAGAAATATTTTTTGATTTTTGGAATGATTTTTTTATTTGGCGTTTTGATTATGAATTTTGTTAGTGCTGAAATGTTGGTTAGCGATGCAGGGGCGGAATATGATTCAAGAATCATTGATGGGTTCAAGAATAGCAGTTCCGTTGAAGTTGAAATCACAATAAAAGATAATTCTGGAATTATTATCAATAGTGAAGATGAAGATGTTGATGAAAAATTTTCTCAGCAAAGTGAATGGCTGAAAAATAAAAGTCGTGAAATGGTGAACAATTTTCCAAGAGGTGAATTTAATTTAAGCATCATGTATGCGAGAGGTACTTTTAAGGGGAATATTTCAGAAAATTTGTTTTATGAATTACTGAATAATTCCGATGTTGCACTGGTTTTGTATAAAACGGAGCTCAACACTCATGCAGTTCCGTTGGATGAAAATCAAACTAATGGTGGCGCAAATGAAAACGATATTCCGGGTGTATTTTCCATTAAAAATGGGCTTCTATTCGGGGTGATTATTGGATTCATTTTACTCATCATTGTGTTTTTTCTAATTAAATTTTTGAGGAGGAAGAATGAATAAGGAAATTTTTCTTGTTGTATTGTTCATCGTGTTTCTTTTTTCTATGGTTGCGAGTGTAAGTTCAAAAGACCTATATGAATATTATAAACCGATTTATTTGAAAGAAATAAAAGATTCTTTAGGAGATATTTATTTAAAATATGATTCAAGAATCATTGATGGGTTCAAGAATAGCAGTTCCGTTGAAGTTGAAATCACAATAAAAGATAATTCTGGAATTATTATCAATAGTGAAGATGAAGATGTTGATGAAAAATTTTCTCAGCAAAGTGAATGGCTGAAAAATAAAAGTCGTGAAATGGTGAACAATTTTCCAAGAGGTGAATTTAATTTAAGCATCATGTATGCGAGAGGTACTTTTAAGGGGAATATTTCAGAAAATTTGTTTTATGAATTACTGAATAATTCCGATGTTGCACTGGTTTTGTATAAAACAGGAGTTAATGCCAAAGCAATACCTTCTCTATCCGAAAGTGTTCCAATGATTGGTGTCCGAAATAATGTTTGGGATTTGGGCTATACGGGGGAGGGCGTTAAAGTGTGCGTTATAGATACAGGTGCAGATAAAAATCATACTGATCTTTATGGGAAGGTTATTGATGAAAAATGCTATTGTTCCGATAATGGGGGTTGTTGTACAAACAACCAAGACGAGTCTGACGATGCCACGGACGAGGCAGGTCACGGCACTCATGTTTCGGGAATTATTGCTTCTCAAAATTCAATTTACAAGGGGGTCGCTTATGATGTGGATTTATATATCGTGAAAGTATTCGGCTCTCTGGGAGAAGGGGGCGACTTTAATGATATTGCTTCTGCTGTTTATTGGTGCGATGAAGTTAAGGGGGTAGATATCATTACTATGAGTTTGGGGGATGGAAATTCTTACACTTCTGAAAATTGTACTACCAACAATTATGTACTGGATATTATGCTTGAAAATGCTCGCGATTCGGGCATCTTTATTGATGTTGCTTCAGGCAATGATGGATATCTTTTTGGAATAAACTATCCCGCATGCAATGAAAATGTTTTTTCTGTTGGTTCAGTTTATGACAATGGTATCGGTCAAAAGTCAAATTCAATTGCTGACGGATATTGTACAGATGAATCTACTGTTGCAGATTTGATTGTTTGTAGTTCAGATAGAGGATATAATCTGGGGGTTTTTGCACCTGGTTGCGCAATAAAATCTACAGCTTATGATAGCGGAAATGATCATATTACTTATTGTGGCACTTCAATGGCTGCCCCTCACGTTGCTGGAGTTGCAGCTTTGCTATTGGAACGAGACCCAACTTTAACTCCAGATAATATAACAACAATTTTAAGGGAGACAGGTGTAGATGTTTTTGATTTAGAAACTCAAAGAGTTTATCCTCGGGTAAATGCTTCTGCAGCAATTAATTCTTTATGCACATGTACAAATTGGACAGCAGGAAGTTGCGGAGGAGGTTCATGCAATGCAATAAATAGATTGTACACAAGAACATGTACTCCGTCGGGATGTGATGCACAAGGAGAAAGTAAATGTCAATTTGATTCATCTTGTCTTGGACCTAGTGGCGAGGAAATTACCGTTTGTGCAAGCGGATGTGATTACACGACTATTAATAGTGCATTAAGTAATTCTGATGATGTAGATAGAATTACGATTTCAGACAATCGGACTTATAATGAACAAGTTTATATTGATGCGAACACAACCGGAAGAATCGAGTGTCCTTATGGAGCAAAAATCTATGGTTCAGGAACTGGAATAGGAATTGAAATTGTAAATAAATCTGGTTTCTTAATCGAAAATTGCACAATAAATAATTTTGGTTATGGGATGTTTTTGATTAATTCACGACATGGCGATTTAATTAATTTGGTTATAAATAATAGCCAAGTCGATGGGCTTGTTCTTCAAGATGACTCTTATGATGTAAGAATGTCCGAACTCCAAGTGATTGGAACTGAAGGGGATAACGCAATTTGGTATGATGGTTATGAATGGTCTGCAAGTGTTGTTTCATTTAATAATTTGGATGACAGTGTAGTAAGAAAGAGCGGTCACGCACAATTAATTTGGGTGAATTATGGTTTGGGAAATAAATTTAGGCGGAATAATCTTTCAGAAGGATATTCCGGAGAATCTGGGCTTGAAATAAATGGGCACAACAATAATTGTGCATCTTATATCGAAGACAATAGGATATTTTCAAATGGGGGCACAGGATTTTTCTTGAACAATGCCGACTATAATCAAGTTAATAGAAATTTATTTTGCCCTTCAAATGGGGGGAATGATTTTTATGTTAGTGGATTGTCTAACGGGAATGTAGGGGAAAATAATCGTTGTGATAATCCTGACGGGTGGGATGACAGCGGTTATGATGGATGCACTTATTCATGTGATTTGGCTCCGGAAGTTGATTTGTTGTTCAGTCCGGACAACTATGAAAATCCTGAAGAGGATGTTTCATTCTTTTGTCGTGTAGAAGATAATTTACAGGTTAAGAATGTAAGCCTGTATACAAATATCACTGGCTCATGGTTATTGAATCAAACAAAAGAAATAACTGGAACTTCCAATATAACTCACTTTGATATTTATGCTGAAAATGGAACAACTATTTTATGGAATTGTTTGGGGTACGACAATGCTTCACATTCAAGTTGGGGAAATGCAAACCGAACATTAAAGGTAATTTTGCCTTCGGATGAGCCTCCAGCAATAGCTTTAATCTCCCCAGAAAATGGTTCAATAAATGAAGGCGGAAGCGTTACATTTTCTTGCTCTGCAATAGATGATTTCAATTTAGCAAACATGACCTTATACGGAAACTGGAATGGCGGATGGCATGCAAATGAAACAAAATCTTTGACGGGAACTTCTGATTCTGAAACTTTTACAAAAGTTTTACCTGAAGGAATTTATCAGTGGAATTGTTTAAGTTATGATAACGCTTCTCAAAGTTCTTTTGCAGTTTCAAATTGGACAATTAACGTTACAATTCCTGAAGCGCCAGCAAACGACACCTACAAATTCTACCACAAAAATTCTGCAAATGAAAATGTAGCATGGTTTGGAAGCGAGGGAAATATTGTTTTGAAAGGTCAGTGTTATTCAGGAGGAAGTTGCAATAGTTACGGAGATAATGCAATTGTTTTTGGGAATTCAACCGACAATTCTGTCGCTTATATCGATTCAAATGGAAATTTATGTTTGGAATATGGAGATTGTTCAGATGAAAGTTTAAACTGCAATTCTCCGACGGGAAATTCATTTATCGTGAAAGATTCATCAAATGTAAACATGATTTATATTGATGGTCGCGGAGAACTTTGTTTAACAGGTCAACTTTATCCAAATTCAAATCCATAAATAATTACAAATGAGGCTGGAATTAAAATTCCGCCACATTTCTGTTCGTAAACTCACAGAAATGTAAGGAGGTAAAAAATGAAAAAAGAAATCATAAAAAAACTTTGAAAGTTTTAAACAGCAAACCGGTAATTGGTTTGGGAATTTTTGTAATGCTTTCTCTTGCAATGGTTTTTGCGGGAAATGTTTTTGTAAAGGACGGTTCTGTAAATGTTGATAATAATTTTAATGTCAGTAATGATTTGTATATTGACGGTTCAACAGGAAAAGTAGGAATAGGAACAAGTTCTCCCGGATACGGAATTGATGTTGAAAAGGTTACGGGATTAACCTTTGCAAAATTTGGTTCTTCTTTGCCGGTTTACATAACTGCAAATAATCCCACATTGGGATTTAACGTTTATTATAACGGCGGATGGAAATTCGGAAAAGGAAGTTCTTCAAATTATGCAGGAGTTTTAGAATTTCTTCCTGCTTCAGGAGATCTTAATTTTCAGACAAGTAGCTCAACAGGAAATGCCGATGCCACGGCAACCATGCAAAGAAAAATGACTTTAAAGCAATCCGGTGATTTAGGAATTGGAACAGATATCCCTAATTCAAAATTACAAGTTAACGGTCCGATTGCAACGGCAATAAATATTGTCACTTCAACATATACCGTAACTGCATCAGATTCAGTTGTGGTTGCTTCATCAAGTTATTTTACTATAAATCTTCCAACAGCGTTGGGAATTTCAGGGAGAGAATACACAATAAAAAGAGCATGGAATAATAATGCTCCCGGATCAATAACTATTGATGCTTACAGCACGCAAACAATTGATGGTTCTGCGACATATAGTCTTGCAAGTGCCGGAAAATATGTACAGATAGTTTCGGATGGTTCAAACTGGGTTGTCGTTGGAAATAATTAAATTTTTATTTTTTTCAGGAAGAGATAATTTTATAAAAAAGAGTTGCTTAGGACAACCATGGCACAGGTAAATATTCAGCCGGGAGTTGAAGAAACAATTGAAGGGAAGTCCGTCGGCGTTGATTTTAATGCTCCGGACAAAGGGCACCAGGAAAAGGTTATCATGAGCACAGATATTCCCGGAAAGAAAAATGAGCCCGAAGAAAAACAAAATGCTGAATCTCCGAAGAAAAAATCTCATTGGATTTTATGGTTGATTATAATTTTGGTTTTAATCGGTGCAGGAGCTGCTGCTTATTTTTTTATATTTAAGGATAAGAGTTCCTCTATAATATCTTCTTCTGCGCCTTCTATATCAATTTTTAAAAAGTCCGGGATCCCATATTTTTCTACAGATTTGGACAAGGTAGATACTTTAATTTTGGATAAATCCGAATTTTTTGATGATTTTATAGAAGAAGTAGAACTTCCTCTCCCCGTAGATCCCTCCCCAAATGATATAATATCTTCCTTATTATAAATTCCTTCTCTTATGCATAAAACATTTTTTATATCATTTATTTTTATGTTTTCTATTAGGTAGTTATATGCTTTCCAATCAGGTTCCCATGAAATAACATTCTCATATAATTTACTTGCATAGAGACTGGTAACTCCATTCCAAGCACCTATATCCCACATCATTTTTTTATTCGGGCATTTTTCGATACTACTAAATTCGAATTCTCCCCACCGATTTTTGTTTACAAGAGGCCAAAACCAAGTAATATGCTCGTCCACAACTTCAAAAGAATATTCTTTAATATTTACTTTCATTTTTTATTATAATATTTTTTTTAAATTATATAATTGTTCTTCAAGAGATGGAATAATATAATCGGTTTCAAGCATTTTGTTAATCCCTATATCCGGTTTAAATGGATCAATTATAATATTTTTTTGATATACTTTAGCAATCAATTTTAGCAATTCATATTTATTTAATCCTTCTGTTCCGATCTGAGTTATCTTCTCCGAATTATCCCAATCATTTAGAATTTTTTCAGCTGTTTGAGCCCAGAATAATGTGGTCACTCCGTTCCAATAGTGGTTCTCGAATCCCATAACCTTATTTTCTGAATTTAAAAACCATTCTAATAAAGAGAAATGATTTTCCATCTCATGTCCTATGATAGAAGTTCTAATGATTTTTGTATTTTTAAATTCGTTTTCGATTATCTGAACTATCCTTGCTTTGCTTTTCCCATAATCGTCTAAAGCATCTTTTTTATCATTCTTTTTATATTTTTGGGGATATTCTATAAATCCTGAAAATTCACAATCGGTAGATGGATGTAATATTTTTTTACCTGTAGATTCTAGAAATACAGGGAGATCTATATTTATTTTTTTATAATCATCCTCCTTATATTTTTTCTGGGGAATAGCTCCTATACAATTAATAATAAATTCTAATTCGGTTTCTGTACAATATCTTTTAAATTCCGGCGAATCCCATCTAAAATTTGTTGTATAGACCTCATATATTTCCTGGAAATATTTATATACCATATTTCCCAGCATTCCGTTGTGCCCTAATATTAATATTTTCATTTTATCTATTTTAAAAATCCGCCATTTAAAAGTAGTTCATATAAATATTTTTCATCTTTTAAATTATCTGCAGATGAAAAAGTTTTAAAATTTACTTTTTCAAGATTATTTAAATGAGAATAATCCTTGTTTATTTTTATTGATGGTAATATAGCATAATAATTTTCATCGAATTTATACGATAATGGGGATTCGTGTTCAGAAATTAATACCTCATGTACTTTTTCGCCTTCTCTTATTCCGATTTCCCCGATTTTTGTTTTTGAGTTCCCGTAGTATCTTACTAACACTTTTGCTAAATCCCTGATATAAAAAGAAGGCATATTCATGACAAATGTTTCCCCGCCTACACTATTTTCTGCGGCCTCGAATAATAATGATATTGCCTCGGATAATGTTAAAAAGAATCGGGTCATAGCATTATCAGTTATTGCTACTCGATTTTCTCTTTTTATTTGATCAATAAAATAAGGTACGACACTGCCATTAGATCCTAAAACATTGCCTCCTCTTATACAAACAAAATCTGTATTATCAGTGAGGTTATTGGCTTGTATGGTAAGTTTTTCGCCGACATATTTTGTCATTCCATATAGATTTGTTGGGGAAACTCTGTATTTTATTGCAGAATTTATTAAATTTATTGTGCCAAGAATATTAGTTTTGATTGCTTCTTGCGGCTGATTCTCACATACTGGAACATGTTTTAATGCCGCAAGGTGGAATACATAGTCAATATTTTTGTGATTAAACAATCGATCTACGGCATCAGCATCCCGAACATCTCCTATAATGTATTCGATCTTATCATTATTGAATTTTCTTTGCATGTTAACCTGGGCAAGCTCCCCCC
>CAZRDP010000002.1:0-17697 GCA_964598985.1 Candidatus Woesearchaeota archaeon
AATCAAAATCCCAATTTCTTTCTCCACCAAGAGCTAATCTAACCTCAACTTTATTATTAGCTGAAAAAGTTTGAATTATTTCACCATTGGTTACTGCAACACCATTATACTCAACTTCATTATCGTGAATATATCTAAGACTGTTACAAGAAACTGGAAGAGAGGGGTTGCTCTCATAACAAGGATTTTCATGATTACCATTATTTACAACTTGTCCATCTATTTTATATTCAAAATATGCAAGATAGTTCTTTGGCATCACAAATTTCAAAGTTATTTGTCCATCTCCAGCCGAAACTAAATCTACATGTGGTCCTATACCTGATTGAAGAGGATTTGTTCCTGCTTTATTCGCTGCATTGGTACTCGGAAAAGCATCTAAAGCACTCACTAATCCACTTACACCAACTAACATCATTACACCTAACATCAAACTAATTAATGTTAAATTTTTTTTCATATTTTATAACCTCCTTTCAATTGTATGCTAAATCCACTGCTAAACAGTTTCGTTATAACGCTCTTGTTATAGCTATAACTATGATGTAAATTCATTCTATAAAATTCGCAAATAAAACCAGTCTTTTTTGTTCCAACCATGAGCCTCTTACAAAAAATTCTTTTTTAAGCATTTTGCCGACGGAGAATATACTTTTTGTTGTCACTTTATTTTGATACTTATAAAGTCAAAAAAGGATAAATTTTATATAAATTGAATATTTCTCCGAATAATGATTGAAGATGAAATAGTAAATCAGTTCACAAAAAAAGAGGACATTTTGAATATTTTTAATTTAATAAAAAGCAGGAAAATAATTAAGACAAAACATTTTTACGACCGATTAATTTTTAGAGATTTGGAAGAAGAACTTGTTGATAAAACTTTTCCAAAATTTGAAAAAATAAAATTAATTGACAAAAGAAAACATAAAAATGATTTTGGTTACGATTTGCATTATAAATTAAGCAGAAGCAGGACACTTAAACTGTGTTTTATTCCTATCGACGACAAATCACTTTTGATAAATGTTATTCTTAATCATAGAAGATGGCAAAATTCAATAAAAACTTTAGGCCGATTTAGACAATCTGGTGCTGACAGGAATCATTCCAAGAGAAATTGGCTGTTCCAATTCCTGAGTTTTTAATACTGCAAAAATCAGGAGAGCATTTTTTTGCGCATTGATTAAAACTTTAGCATCAGTCAGTTCATCAAGAATTTTCGGGTTCATTTTTATAGTCTCAAGAAACTTTGATGCTTGTTTTATCTCAACATTCACAAGTTTTCCATTTGCAGTAAAATCTAAAATTAAATTTCCAATTTCAACACTTCCATGCACTCTTTCATCAGAGTTCTTTCGCGAAATAATCAGTCTGTCCGAAAAGTTATCATAATCAAAATTCTTTCTTTCCATATTTTTCCAAGAATCCGAAACTATTTAAATTTTACTTTTGCATCGTCGTTATTCAATAAACAATTTCAAATTTCTTTCCAAAAAACAAGTTTTCCCTCATCATCCCGCACGAAAATCGTGTCGCCTGATTTTGTTAAAACATAATTTTGATTAAAATTTTCGTTTGTCAATTCAGTTTCATAAAAACTTTTCAAAACAAATTTTTCGTAAACATATTTTTTCCGGCCTTCATCTTTTACGCTCCAGCCTGCCAAATCGCAATCATAAGCGCAAAAATTCTTAAGAATAATTTTATCTTCTTCAGGAAAAATTTCAACTTTAACACATTTACTGCAAACGTCCAAACTTTTCTCACAAAGGTTTTCATTTTTGCTTACACAATCTTTCCACGCCTGATTAAAACTTTCATAATATTTATCTTTTCCCGAAGGAAAATAATAATTTCCGTAACCGTTTTCCACAATTTGAAGATTTATGTTTTCTCCTGAATCGTATTCAAAAACATAAGCCAAATCTCTGTAATATTTGTCTTTTCCGTGTTTTTCAATAATCAAAGTTTTATTCAGAGTTTTTTCCTCAAGAAATTTTTTTGCCTCGCTGTAATATTTTTCTCCTCTTTCAGGCGTGTTTATTCCAAGCAAACGGACAGAACTTCCGTTCACAACAATTGTATCCCCGTCAATAACTCTTTCAACATGAATCAATTCCTGTCCAGAAAAACTCTTTACGAGAAAACCATCAATTGTTTTGTAATTCACTGCTACAAGCAAAATCAAAAGCAAAATCAGCAAAAGTTTATACCTGTCAGTATTCATATATTTTCCAATATAGTAATCAATTTAAACTATTCTAATTTACAAAAATTGATAAAATGAAAGACGTAATTCTCCTCGCTGATCCGAATTCTAAAGCTTGGGAGTTTGCAAAAAAAATTCAAAAATACATCAAAGATACAAAAGAAGAAACTGTTCCGCTTTATGAAATTTCTATAGGTTTTTTTAACAACAGCGAACTTGATGTTTACGTTCCTCAAAACATCCGAAAAAAAGATATTTATTACATCCACGATTCTTCAAAATTTCCGCAGGAATGGTGGGTTGAATTGCTTTTAGTTAAGGATTTACTTTTCAGCGCGTCGGTTGAAAGCATAACTTTTGTTTTGCCAAATATGCTCTATTCACGACAGGACAGAAAACACAAATCCCGCGTCCCGATTTCTTCACGCGCTCTCGCAAATTCAATTTCTCCCGGATTAAAAAGAATTATTACAATGGATTTACATTCACCGCAAATTCAGAATGCTTATCCCGCAAGTTTGCCGATGGATAATCTTTACAGTTTTCCCGAAGTTGTTAGACATCTTGTTAAAAATCATTTAAATGACGTCAGCGATTTGGTTGTGGTTTCTCCCGATTCCGGCGGAGTTGACAGAGTAAAATCTTTTTTGAAACGGCTTGAAGTTCTTAACGAAACATCTTACATAAAAAGAAATTATTCCATGGCACTGATAAGCAAAACCCGTTCAAAACCCGGCGAAGTTTCAGGAATGCAGTTAGTAGGAGATGTTAAAGGAAAAGATGTTTTGATTATCGACGATATAATTGATACCGGAGGAACACTTTGCAGAGCGGCAGAACTTCTAAAAGAAAAAGGCGCAAAAAAAGTAATGTGCTATGCAACTCACGGAATTTTTTCAAAAGGCACCGAACAACTTTTGGCAAACTTCGACGCTGTCATGACAAGCAACACGCATTACCGCGAACCCGACTCAATTGAAGTCATTGATTTAACATCTTTATTTGCCGAAGCAATTTACCGCGCGCAAAAAGGTTTATCAATTTCAAGATTATTTGATTAGAAAGTTTTATAACTAATTCTAAGGTTATTTTTTTACTTGCTAAGTGGGTGTGCTAGAGTGGTCAAATAGGCAGGACTTAAGATCCTGTGGCTTAGTGCCTGCGCAGGTCCGAATCCTGTCACCCACATAATCGGAACTCGCTTACGAAAATCTCGAAGAGATGTTTTCAGTTGCGCAGGTCCGAATCCTGTCACCCGCATAATTTATTTATTTTTTATTTTCTAAATTTCCAACAATATTTTCCCAAGTCAATTTTCCCATCAATAATTTCAACGCCTTCTTTTTTCAGCAGTTCAATTTTTTTCTTTGTTCCAAAATAAAAACCTCCGATTTTTCCGTCGGAACGCACAACTCTGTGGCACGGAACTTTTTCTTTTGAAGATGACAAAAAAGAATTTTTATTTTTATTCATCGCATTACCGACGGCACGATAACTTTTTTTGTTTCCAATCGCTTTTGCAATATCGCCGTAAATGGTAACTTTTCCCGGAGGAACTTTCTTTAAAATTTCATAGCATTTTTCGGCGAATGATTTTTTCATATTATTTTTATTTCAAGAACTTTATTCTGTTGATAAAATTGTTCAACACTGTTTTCAATTCCCATCATCAACCACCACGGAGGATTAATAACAAAATCTCTATTTTCGCCTTTGTATTTTATTTTCCCTCTGTAAATCATGCCCGGCAAATGAAAAGGAATCAAATGCGGGCCAAGAGTTTCTCCTTCTTTTTCCGGACGCACGTGGACTAGATGATGACCTTTAAACCATTTCCCATTTCTCAAAACTGCGCGTCTTATCGCAATATCATGGATGTGGTTGTTTGAAGTTTCCTGAACATTATAATTAAACTTAGAAGCAATATTTGATTCAGCAGTATCGTAAACATCCGACGCTGTTTGGGTAATCCATTCTAAAATTTTCTTATTTGATTTAAAAAATTCGTAATACCCATCCTCGTAAATTTGCAACGCTTCTGGTTTTTGGATAATTTGTTCGCCCCACTGCCATGAAATCCTCCAATTATTCTTGCCGAATTGTGTATCATACCTTTGATGTATTTCATTTCTTTTAGTTCCGAAATAACCCGGTCTGTCTATAACTGTCCATTCCATAAAAAATAATGATGAGTAAACTTTTTAATGATTTATATTCTAAAAATAATTGTGCCTCTGTAGCTCAGCCGGTTAGAGTGCCAGTTTCGTAAACTGGAGGTCGCGAGTTCAATTCTCGCCAGAGGCTTTCAGAGAATTGAACGGGGTTTAACTTCAATTTTGTTCTTTTCAAGTTCATCAAAAAGTTTTGCAAATCTTTTATTTTTTTTATCTAACGGCCAGTATCTAAACCATGTTATGCTCTGCCTGTCAGGATAATTTACATTTTTTTCTTTTTCAAAAAAATCCATATCTAAATTTTTGAATTTTCTGACTTTTTTATCCGGAGTATATAATTCATTTATACCATTTTCTTTTAAAAAATTCCATACGCTCCAATTCCTACCATCCAATTTATCCACTGGGTCTCTTATTTCTTCAAGTTTATCATTAATCAACTTGTAAATAGAAAGAGGCGCTTTGTACTTAAAATAATTCGCGCGAAAAACAAAAGCAAAATATTTCCCTTCCAAATCGTCCATAAAATTTTTCTACTTCCCTTATTTATAATAATTATCTCACTAAAGAATATATTTATTTCTTTTCTTCCGCTTTTCCGAAATTAATCTTAACGCCTAATTCTTCCAACCGTTTTATATGTGCGCTCATAACGCCCTCTATTTGCTGAATTATTTTTATCATTTCATTTCTTTCATTAAATAAAGTATTCAATGCGCCCTGATGAAATCCAATTTCCATTTCCCTCGGCATCGCAGGATTTTTTTCTTCTTTTTTCGCCGAACTATTCAATGCTTTTTCAAGGTTGTCTTTATCAATCGCCATTTTTCTCCTGAACCTTGTAATTTAATTTTTTACTTTTTACAGAAGAATAATTATTTTCAGTATTTTGGTATGCAATTCTCTTAAAATTATTTTTGTTATTCAATCGCATTTGTTCAATTATTGCCGAATAATATTCCTGGTTGTATCCTGTCAGAGGATTTCCAAAAGTTCCCATATCTCTGTAATTCATATTTTATCTTTAACGCACGTTCTTTTAAATCTTTTCATAAACTTTATAATCCGCATTATCTTCGTACAAGAATGAAAGATGTTGTTGTTAAAATTTTGATTGATGCATTAAAAGACGAAAAAAAATATTTTCCTGAACATGAAATAGAAAAACTTATTGAAATACCTCCGTCAATTGATTTGGGCGATTATGCTTTCCCGTGTTTTTCTTTGGCGAAAATTTTTAAAGATTCTCCGCAAAAAATTGCCGTTAATTTAAGAAAAAATATTTCGGAGCTTCCCGAAGGCATTTCAGATATTCAGACGCAGGGACCCTACATTAATTTTTTTGTTGACAGAAAAATTCTTGCGCTAAAATTGATTG
Source organism: Candidatus Woesearchaeota archaeon (assembly GCA_964598985.1). Lineage (GTDB taxonomy): Archaea > Nanobdellota > Nanobdellia > Pacearchaeales > GW2011-AR1 > MWBV01. The sequence continues at coordinate 5,765 of CAZRDP010000002.1, forward strand.
ACAGAATTTTAAAAGAAAAAGACGGTTATGGAAAAATAATTTCTGAAAAAAAAATAACGTCAATGGTGGAATTTCCGTCGCCAAACACAAACAAACCTCTTCATTTAGGTCATTTAAGAAATATGACTATCGGAGAAAGCGTTTCGCGAATTCTCGAATTCAACGGAGAAAAAGTTGTCCGTGCAAATTTAAACAACGACCGCGGAATACACATTTGCAAATCTATGGCGGCATACAAGTTTTACGGAAAAAATAAAACGCCCAAATCGCAAAAAAAGAAACCCGACCATTTCGTCGGAGATTTTTATGTCATGTTTAATTCAAAATCAAAAACGAACGAAAAACTTGAAGTTGAATCTCACAGAATGCTTCAGCTTTGGGAATCAGGCGACAAAGATGTTTTATCTCTTTGGAAAAAAATGAATTCATGGGCCTTCGCAGGGTTTGAAGAAACTTATAAAAAATTCGGAATAAAACACGACGTGAATTTTTATGAAAGTGAAATTTACGAAAAAGGAAAAGAAATTGTTCTTCAGGGGTTAAAGGACAAAATTTTTGAAAAAAATAAAGACGGTGCAGTTTTAGCTGATTTAAAAAAAGAAAATCTGGGCGAAAAAATTCTGCTGAGAATGGACGGAACTTCAGTTTACATGACGCAGGATTTATATCTTGCAAAATTAAAATTCGAAAAATACAAACTGGATAAATCAATTTATGTCGTCGGAAACGAGCAAAATTACCACTTTAATGTTTTGTTCACAATTTTGAAAAAACTGGGTTTTGAAAAAGAAATGCACCATTTATCTTACGGAATGGTTAATCTTCCTGAGGGAAAAATGAAATCGCGCGAAGGAGTTGTTGACGCTGACGATTTAATTCAAAAAGTTCAGGATTTAGTAAAAAAAGAACTTTCTTCGAGAGCAAAACTTTCAAAAAAAGAACTCGAAAAAAGGAGTTTAACTATAGCACTTGCTGCAATAAAATATATGCTTCTTAAAGTTGACACAAAAAAAGACATGATATTCAATCCTAAAGAATCAATAAATTTTGAAGGGAATACCGGCTCGTATATTTTGTACAGTTACGCCCGCGCCTCAGTACCTAAAGAAAAACCCGAAATATTAAAGAGAGCAGAAAAAGAAATAGAAATTATAAAAAAACTCGACGAATACGAATCTGTTATAAAAAAATCCTACGAAAATTTAAACCCTTCCATAATCGCGAATTATGCTTTTCAGTTGGCGCAGACATTCAACGAATTTTATCATGCCTGCCCCGTCGCTAAATCAGAAAAAGAATCTTTCAGAGTTTCGCTTGTAAAATCATTCAGGCAGGTTTTAAAGAACTCTTTAAATTTGATTGGGATTGAAACTTTGGAGGAAATGTGATGAAATCCAAAAACTTTCTCACAAAATTTCTTACATTTTTAATATGGCTTGCAGGAATTATTGTATCTCTTGCAGTCGGATTCGCGTTAAAAAATAAAATTCTCGAAGTTCCGTTTTTGGGAATTGTAAACGTTATCGCAGGATGGATTGTAATAATATCAACTTTGCTTGGAGTTTTAATTTCTTTAATAAAATTATTGTCTAAATAATTATTTGCTCGGTCTTAATGTTGCATAGACGACATTTGTAGGTTCAATTTTTGTTGGAATTCTTTTTGCAATTATTCTTGACATTTTTTCCAGTTTTCTTAAATTAAATTTTTCCCCTAAAGAAACTTTTCCATAATCTAAAATATCTTCTAAATTTTGCTCTTTTTCAGGATTAGGATTCTTTTTTCTTTCATTTAAATATTCTATTGCTCTTTGTTTTCCATATTTGGAACTTTTTAATTGACGCAAATAATTTTGAGTTGCACTTCCTGAATCAATAATTTCTTTTCTTATTAAGTATTTTTCAACAAAACCACTCATTATGTCTTCAACTTTTCCAATATTCGGAATTGAGATATTTAATTTATAATCTTTTAAATTTCCTGAAACATCCAGACCGTTTGTTGGTTCAAAATTATTTATAGAAATTCCATGAATCCAATAATCAACAACTCCGCTTATATGAGAATTAAAATTTATCATCGTCCCGAAAGTTTCAATGCTGTTATACTTCTTAATGTGAAATTTTGGATATAATTCTTTTAAGACCTCAAAAGGTGTTTCTTTGCAATAAAATGGCTTCTCAAAATTTTCCTCGCCTTTAACAAAATCGCGTTTTGTATGCAAAACTTTTATTTCAGTTCCCATAATAAATCGACTAAACACCTATTTATAAAAATCTATGTACAAAAGTATATAATATAAATTAAAAAATAAAAACAAATTTATCTTCTTTTTCTGCACATTTTTCCCATCGCTATTGCGCCGAAAACTATCGTAGCCCCAAGGAACCATCCCCAATGAATGCTATGCACAAGGTCCATCGCCCAAGGCCAAACTGTTATTAAAAACAGAATGAACGCCATCGCCGAAAGTTTGACCATTCCATACCCGCGCCCCATGTATGTGCAACAGCAACTTTTATTTCTCATTGCAGGTGCAGAAACTTTTTTCATGCTCTTTTTTCTCTTTGCCATTTTCACCTCCTTTCATTATTCGCTTCCAAATATATACTTTATAAAATATATGTTGTTTTTATATGTTTCTAGACATCTTTCCCGAAAATATTTTTTCCGGATTTCATATTTCTCAAAATAAGATTAATTCTTTTCTTTGTTTCAGGCAATTTTGCGCGAAGAACCCATCTGTAATAAACTCTTTTCATTGATGGTGCAAGTTTATCAAAATTTTCCTTTAATTTTTTATTTTTAATTTTATCAAGTTCTTTTTTCAAATCTTCAGGCATTTCAGGATTTTTTTCAAGTCCAAAATCGTTCGGTTTTTTCTTCAATCCTTCTTTATACCACTTCAATCCTTCCGGAGACATTTTTCCCTCTTGAATTAATTTTTTTGCATAACTTAAAGTGTTATAACTCCATGTGCTATTTTTTGTTCTTTTCTTATATTTTATACCATATCTGTTTTCATCAATTCTTTTTGCCGTCGTGTCAATCCACCCGAAACAAATCGCTTCTTTCATGAGTTCAGCCGCGTTCGTTTTCATTTTTCCCGTATGCTTTTTATGAAGAATAACCAAAACGCTGTTTTCTTTAATGTGATTTTTTACTAACCATTTTCTGAAATCCTTTGCCTCATAAACTTCTATAAAAACTTCATCCATATTCTGACAAGAAGAATTTTATTTAATTAATTATCTGAGATAATATATTTAAGCATAATTTCCGTATACAAATAATGGAAAATTCCGGTTTGGAAAAAATTTTTCAAAACATTTTCGACGTCAATTGGGAAAGTTTTTTTAATTTAAAAGAGCTTTCTCTGACGGATAATTCATCAAAAGATGAATATGAAACGGCGTTAAAAAAATTAGTTCATCTGGGAATTTTTTCTTTTGACGGGGAAAATAATTATTCAATAAAAATCCATTCGGGTGATAATCAAAAATCTGTTAATCCGGTATTAGAAAATAAAACGCTTTATTTTGTAAAATTAAAAGATGCCATTAAAGTTTTGCAATCCTTTGAAAATTCTTCATTGTATGTTATAAATAATTAATCTTATTTAACAGGTTTCATATCTTTCCAAGCCAATTCAAACATTTGCTCTAATGCCTGAGCAAAGAATTCTGTATTTATCCAAACTCCGACGTCGTAATTTGGATGGAATTTTTCATCATCTAAAAGCATAAACATCACTTGTTTTGAATCTACAATAACAAATCTAGCACTAATGTCTTTCATTTCTCTCAAAAATCTCGCTTTGATATTCTGCATGTTTCTCACTTCTGCAACCTTTTTCAGATCCCGGGCAATTTTAAGATTGTTATTATCCACGGGTGCGGCGATTCTTATCTTAACTCCGCGCTTTTTGCATTTTTCCAGCGACGGCATAAGCGCTTCAAGTTTTCGGTTCATTCCTTCAGACGTTGTAATCATTGTAATTGTTTTTTCAGCCTCGCGAATCATCATGTCCATGTGGTTGTAAACGTTCTGTCTTCCCCTCAATGAACCTGAAAGATCTGTCGGCTCAACAAACTTAATTCCTTTCGTGAACAAAGAACTTAATTCTTCAAGAACTTCGTCGCCCTTCAATTTTTCAAGGCGCTCGGATTTTTCTTTCGCATCAATAACCAGATTTTTCTTTACCCTCTCAACAACTTCCTCCGGTTTCAATGCAACAAATTTAATTGGCTTTCCCAATTTCATTACGATAAATCCTTTTTTCTCCAAACTTTCGAGAATATCATAAGTTCTTGAACGCGGAACGTCGGAAATATTGCTCAATTCCCCCGCCGTCGAAGTTCCTCTCGACAACAACGCGGTCCAAACTTTTACTTCATAAAGATTTAAATCAAAAATTTTCCTTAACCTGCCAAGGAATTCATCTTTAACTATCATTTTTTTAATTGGGTACTTTCCTTTTTAAAGTTTATTATGATAAAAGAGTGAACTTATTGAATTACTTGCCGGTGGTTATTATGCCGATCTTTCCCCTTTTATCTTTCACTTTAAAGTCAGTCGTGTTTTTAAAGTTTTCTTTCTCTGCGGTTGTAACAAATTTTATTCTTTTCGAATTTGTTCTGTCCATGATAAAATTTTCCTGAGTTTTAAGAATTTTTGCAAATTCATCGTCGGTAATTATAAAAGTTTCGATTTCATCTTTTTTATTCAGACCAAGATTTTTTCTGAACGCCTGAATCATTCTCGACATTTCGCGTGCATAACCCTCGGCTTCCAGTTCAGGAGTCAGATTTGTTTCTAACTCAACACTGGTTTCACCTGAATTATGATTAACTTTTAATTCAAAATCTTTGATGTTTAGTTGTTCTTTAACTAATTCTCCAAGCTCGTTTAATGATTCATGTTCTTTGGAATAAATTATTGCTTTAGCCAAGGGCCACTTCAAACCAACTTGTTTTTTGTCACGTTCTGCAAGACCTTTTTCTATAACATCAAATAAAATATTAAATTTCAATTCCAGTTTTTTATCAATTTTTTTTACATCGGCTTTCGGCCACGACGATAATTGAACTGTTTTTTCTGAAAAATTTTCGTAAACGTATTCCGAAATATGCGGAGCGAAAGGCGCCAAAAGCAAAGAAATTTTTTCCAAAATTTCGCCAACTACATCTTTTATATTTTCTCTGTCACGCGTCATCTTAATATATCCTCTCGAAAAATCGTTGCCAACAAAATTAGAAATTTTTTCGTAAGGTTTATTCAATTCAAAATTATTCAAATCTTCAGTCACTTCTTTAATCAAAGAATTCAATTTACTCAAAATCCATTTGTCCTCAATATTTAGTTTTTGTTTTTCCGAACTTTCAAGTTGTTTGTAATAATTATTCAAATTATACATTACATTCAGAAATCCCAAAACCTGTTCTTTCATTAAATCGTATGAAAATCTTTTTTGATTTCCGGCGTCGGAAGTGCAGAATTGCAATCTTACCGCGTCAACACCCGCACTGTCAATTATTTCTCTCGGCTTTATCATGTTTCCTTTCGTCTTTGACATTTTTTCTCCTTTTTCGTCGACAACATGACCCGCGCAAATTACATTTTTGTAAGCCGGTTTGTCAAAAAGCGCAACGCCTAAAACGTGTAAAGTATAAAACCATCCGCGCGTCTGGTCAATTGCCTCCGAAATAAAATCGTAAGGGAATCTTTTTTCAAAATCATTTTTATTTTCAAACGGATAGTGGAACTGCGCAAAACTTGAAGAACCCGAATCATACCAGCAATCAATTACATCCTTGACTCTTTTGTAGATTTTTCCGTTTTTTACAATTTTTATTTTATCAATTTCAGGTTTGTGGAAATCTTTTAATTTTTTTCCGGAAAGTTTTTCAAGTTCATCACGACTTCCGATAACTAAAATGTCGTCGGGATTGGAAACATTTTTCCAAATCGGCAATGGCGTTCCCCAGAATTTGAATCTTGACAAACTCCAGTCCTTCGCGCCTTCAAGCCATTTTCCAAATCTTCCTTCTTTTATGTGAGAAGGATACCAATTTATTTTTTTATTTGCCTCAACAATTTTGCCGCGTATTGAACTGACTTTGATAAACCATGAATTTATTCCGTAATACAGCAACGGTGTGTCGCATCTCCAGCAATGAGGGTAAGCGTGTTCTATTTTTTCAACTTTGAAAAGCAAGTGCCTTTTTTTCAAATCTTCTTTTATATCTTTTTCCGCTTCTTTAACATATCTTCCTCGCAGAAATTCCGGCGCAATATCCAAAAATTTTCCATCCTGCCCGACGGTGTGAACTTCGGGCAAGCCGACTTCTTTTCCCAAATTATAATCATCTTCGCCGTACATCACTGCCGTGTGCACAACGCCCGTTCCGTCTTCCGTTGTAACAAAATCTGCAGGAATAATTTTATGCGAGTTTTCGTTTTGCGTTTCAGGAATATCATAAAGCGGTTCGTATTCAATTCCGACCAAATCCTTGCCTTTGAATTTTTCAACAACTTTGTATTTTCCTTTAATGAGATTTAATTTTTCTTTTCCAAGAATTATGCTGTCTCCGTCATCGAGCTGAACTTTTACATAATCCACTTTTGGATTTACTGCAAGCCCGACATTTCCCGGAAGAGTCCACGGCGTCGTCGTCCATGCCAAAATATATTCGCCTTTTTTATTTTTAATTTTGAATGCAATGTAAACCGATTCTTCTTTCACATCTTTATAACCCTGTGCGACCTCGTGGCTCGACAAGGGAGTTCCGCACCTCGTGCAAAACGGCACAACTTTGTAACCTTCATATAAAAGTCCTTTTTTATAAAGTTCTTTCAGACTCCACCAGACACTTTCAATATAATCGTTTTCTAAAGTTGCATACGGCTTTTCCAAATCAATAAGATAATTCAATTCTTCTGTGGATTCATTCCACTCTTTTATATTCGAGAAAACGTCTTCACGACACTGTTTTATGAATTTGTCGACGCCGTATTTTTCAACGTCTTTTTTAGAATCAAGTTTTAATTTTTTTTCAACCTGAACTTCTACAGGCAGACCGTGACAATCCCATCCGCCTTTTCGCGGAACCGAAAATCCGTTCATGAATTTGAACTTGCAAATTATATCCTTGAAAGTTCGCACTTCAAGATGATGCAACCCCGGAGGCGCATTTGCCGTTGGCGGTCCTTCCAAAAAGGAAAACAATTTCTTTTTCGGGTCATTCTGAACCGATTTTCTTATCTCTTTGGAAAATTTTTTCCATTTTTCTCTTGCGTGTCTTTCAACATCTTTGAAATTGTACATTTTATCAAGTTTTGGTGGAATAAGAAGTTTTTAAAATTTGAGGAGATACTCTTAGTTCCGAAGATGCAGGACATAAATTATATTAAATATTTAAACTATTTTCTCCTCAACAGTTAATGAACATCGTATTATTAATTTTGTTAATTCTTGCAACAATTTCAATTTTAATTTTCTGCGCGTTTTTTGTTTTCCCGTGGTTTTTCGGTGCGCCTTACGATGTTTCGCGAAAACCTGCTTTGAATAATATTGTAAAACTCACCAACCCGAAAAAAGGAGATAAAATTGCCGAATTAGGTTCCGGCGACGGAAGAGTTTGTGTTGCCCTTGCCGGTAAAAACAAATACGCAGAAATTCACGGTTATGAAATAAATCCATTTTTAGTTTTAATTTCAAGAAGAAAAATAAGAAAATTAAATTTGCAAAATCGTGTAAAAATCCACTGGAAAAATTTCTGGAATGTAAATTTAAAAAATTTTTACAAAATAGTTTTTTTCCAGTTCAGCACTATAACAGAAAAACTTGAAAATAAATTTGAAAATGAATTAAAAAAAGGAACAAAAATTATTTCACATAACTGGAAACTGCCGACGTGGAAAATAAAAAAACAGCTTGGCAGAGACCATTTAATCTACGGGGTTGTTTATTTGTATGAAAAATAATTATTCAAACTTTTCCAAAAAATCTTTTTCAGTAAAGTGCAAATCTCCTGACGGGATTATAATACAATAGGGTTTTCTCACGCCCGTAAACTCTCTTAATTCATCCATGTCGCGATATAAGATTTTCTGATTTTTTGTTCCCAAACTCTGGCATACGATTAATTTCTTTAATTTTATATTATATTTTTCCGACGAAGATTCTAATTGAATCAAAGCATCCTGAAAATCAAGTCCTATGTCAATTAAAATAAGTGAGTGCGCTTTTGCTCTTTGATTATCTTTAATAATTTCCATAAAACTATCCGGAGTAAAATTCTTTTTAGAATTCCACGAAGGCATTGAGGCGACCTTTCCGAACTTGTAAGCATGCAAACCCGTTTCAGCAACGGCATCAAACACTGAACCTGCATGAATTATTTTTGTTTTAATTCCGGATTTTTCGCATTCATCAAGAATTGCGGTGTGCGTTGTCGCCATAAGCGGACTTCCGTAAATCAACAATGCAACGTCGCTTTTTTTTGCATAATCTATGAATTCCAAACTTTCAACTTTTTCCCTGTTAAGTTCAGAAATATCTTTTCCCAAAACTTCGCTCAATTCTCCGACGGAATACGGAAAATCTACCGTATAATTTTCAAGAAAAACTCTTTTGCATCTTTTTACAATTTCGTAACCTTCCAAAGAAATTCCTTTTGAATTCAATCCTAAACCGATTAAGTATAACATGTTTTAAAGAGAAAATTTTTATTTATTAAGTTATCGAAATATATTCTGTTAAAAAGAAAACTTTATTAATTTCTTTAAATTACAAATTGTATGAGCGAAGATTCAAATTTAAAAGAGTATCAGTTATTATGTAAGGCAACAGCTAAAAAATTTGACACGGCGGAAAAAGAAATTTTAACGTGGGGTTTGGGAATTGCAGGCGAGGCGGGAGACGTCGCGTCGTGCATTAAAAAAACATTTGCCCACGATAACGACCAGAGAGCAGGCATACGGGAAAACATCGGCGATTCGTTGTGGTATGCTGCAATGATTTGCAATTTTTTCGGCTGGGACATGCAGGAGATTCTCAATGAAAATATAGAGAAATTAAAAAAAAGATTTCCAAAAGGATTTACTATCGAAGATGCCCGAAGAAACAACACTATGATTGACTGGAATGAAAAACAATCTTAAAATCCATACAAAATTATATCTGCTAAATTAGCTACTTCTTTTTCATGAGAATCCTCAACGTCAAAAAGACATTTCGGTGTCCGTTATCTAATATTTGGAATTAAATCTTCATCCCAATAATTAAATTCGCATCTATCATACCTGCATCTGCTTCCGAAATATCCCCCCATTGCTTCACGGTCGTATTGGGTTGTCAAATCCTCCCATCTTTTTCTGCTCAAATAAATATGCACTTCCTTGCTTTTCAAGAGCTCAACATCTGGATAACATTTTATATGAAAACCCGGCTCCTCCATAAAACCGCTTTCCTCAACAGTATCTACAATATTTAGAAACACTCTTATATTCAGGTCATTTACTTTGCACTCAAGATTTTCTTTTGATTTATCCTCTTTGACCAAATTAATCTTTAATCCCGTCGCAAGTATTGAAGATCTCATAATTTTTTATAGAACCATCAATTAAATATTTATCTAAATATGCAGAACCTTAAACGTCTTTAAATCCTGAAATTTTTCTTCTTTTTGCTCCACTTTTTTTATCTGCGAATGTTTCGGGCCCTGTTTGCACAATTCAATCATTTTATTCACGTCCTCGGAATTCCCCTCAAGGAAAATTTCAATCCGGCCGTCTTCAAGATTCCTCACAAAACCTTTTACGTTATACCTTTCCGCATTTTCTTTTACGAACGCCCTGAAAAAAACTCCCTGAACGGTTCCGGTTATGTACAATCTTACAGATTTTTTCATTTTATTCAGAATTTATCCTATTGTAAAACACAAACACGGTTTATATTTTTATTTATTCAAAAGTTAAAACTTAATATTTATAAACACAAAAATTTTTCGTAAAGTTCATTTAAATTATTGAGGTTAAAATGGAAATTCCCGGTTATTTTGCAAAAGAATATTTTGATACATTGAAAGAAGAGCTGAGAATCATACGTAATAAAAAAAAGTCGCTCAAATATTGCGATTCACAATTACTGGATAGATTAAAACAATCAGTTGACGCCCAATGCACAGAACTTGACCAAAAATATTCGGAGTTGAGAAGAGTTTACAAAAAAAGATTTGACCATCTCGAAATAAATGAACTTGTTGGAGAGTATAAGAAAAAAGTTTTTAGGATTATTAGTTTGGAGAAAAGGATGAGCAATTTGAAAATCCTTGAAGATAAAATTTGCATTGCGAAATTTAGGAAAAGGAAGCAACTAAAACGGATTTTATACGATTTTGAAAATCCCGACGGGGAATTTGCCCGGCGAAGAAGAGATTTTGAGGAGCTTTATTCAAAAATGCTTGATAAAGGAATTTTAATTGAACATTATCTTATGAATCCAAACTAATTATTAATTAAAAATTCAACAAAATGCGGATGCTTTCAAATTTTTAAATTGGTTTGATTTTATTCTATCCTTTTTATAATTTCTTTCATTCTATCCAGGGTTTTTTTATTTTCTCTCCCGGAATTGTATTCTTTTGTATAAACTTTCATTCTCCTGTAAATTTCTTTTATTGACGCTTCTCTGCATATTTTATCATCAATAATTCCTGATTTTGTGTTTCCGATTCCCATGTCCGTCGGTGAATGGTAGCCAAATGCCGATTTACTTTTTGTAATTAAATTTGCGAGTTTCATTAAAATTGAAAAATTTTTTATGTCGCGATTATAATTAACGGATTTTATTTTGTAATGTTTTAAATGATAAAAATCAATTTTGTTCTTATCCTGTAAATCAGCCGTCGCTGCTTCATATGCCAGATTAATCGGATGGTTTAGAGGCAAATTCCAAACAGGGAAAGTTTCAAATTTCGCATAACCCGAATTTATTCTGTTTTTTGAATCGTGGTAAATTTGGCTCATTGCCGTCGCCATTTTTCCCGAACCGCCGGCAGCTCCTGTCACGACAATTAATTTTGATTTCAATTTTATATACGGGTTTTTTTTGTAACCTTTGATTGCGTATTCCGGACTTTTAATGTAATTTGGAATTTCGTTATGGGTGTAAATTTTTTTAACAAATTCCGCAATCTTTTTTTTGAAATCAAAAACTGCCTTGTAATTTTTTTTGGAATATCGCGTTATAACGACATAAATATTTTTTGAAACTTTTCTTCTAAGAATTCTTATGTCCCTTAAACTTTGTTTTGTGTAATTTAGTTTAAAATCTCCGAGACGTTTTAAACTTTGAATATCATTTGCATTCACGCAGTAAATTATTTCTAATCCGCCCGGAATTTTTGAAAGTGCTCTTAAAATATTTAATTTTGTCCTCGGGTTGTATCCGGGAAGAACTCTTGAAGCGTGTCCGTCGTAAGTTAAATGCCCGCCGAATTCAAGGTAAAATCTTTCATATTTTTCCGCCCGTTCTAAAATTTCGTTTTTCTGAATAAAATTATATCTTGAATTATCAAATCCTCTTCTCATTTTAGTCCACTCAAATGAAAAATACAAATTTTGTATTTGCTTTTTTCATTCTTTTTATAATAAAAGGATAATTATAAATATTTGTAAAATATAAAATAAAAATAAAAAAATAAAAATTATCTTATTCTGAAAGTTGCACTTACCGTCGCTGTGATTTCCTGGTCGCTTGGAGAGATGTTCATTGCCGTTGCTCTTGCAGACGCAGCATCTTCTTCAGAAACTCCTCCTGTGGATTTTGCCGAATACAAATTCCATGGATAATATCCGAAGTCGCTTACCGAAACTGAAACCAGTTTTCCGGCGTTTTTTCCGAAGCCATCAGCAACAGCGTCGGCTTT
>CAZRDP010000002.1:17707-18284 GCA_964598985.1 Candidatus Woesearchaeota archaeon
GATCAACTTCCGCAGTTAAATCCACCACTTTTTGTTCCAACTCTTTTATTTTTGCATCTTCAGCTGCAAGTTCAAGCGCCTGTGCCTTGTATTTGTTTTGCGATTCCTGCGTCAGTTCAAAATTTATGTAACTGATTCCTGCACCGGAGTCAATTCCTGCCTCGACAACGTCGGATAATTTGTCAGAATCGTTCACGCTAAGTTCAAGCTTCACAGAATGAACCGCCTTATATCCGTTTTGTTCTTGTTTTGTTCCGTCCCATTCATAATTCGGATAAACGCTGAAACTTTCCGTCTGAATTTCATCTCTGTCAAATCCGAGCGCAATTAAAGAAAATACTAAATCATCATAAATTTCTTCATTTGCGTCCTGCGCCTGAGATGCCGTATCATTTACAGTTTCTATGTTGAAATAGACAGTTATTAAATCAGGCGACGCTTTTATCGTCGATATTCCCTGAACGGTCACGCTGTTTCGCGAATTTCCTACGGCGGAATTAAACGTCAGCAAAGCAACAAGTGCAATTATTAAAATAACGCCTCCGATTATTGAGGTTATTGCAATTGCGTTGTTTTC
>CAZRDP010000002.1:18294-25925 GCA_964598985.1 Candidatus Woesearchaeota archaeon
ATTTTATTTTTCATAATTATTATAGATAAATCTTATATTTAAATAATGCGAAGAGTTCGACGTGGGTTGAAGTCATTGAAAAGATTTTTATAATTGAATGTTCTTTATTTTCTATGGAAAAAACAAGAGTAATAAAAAGGGCTTTGGCGAATGCAATAATCACTGCAATTTATGTTGTTTTAATAGGTTCTTTCATTTATTTTGGTGAGAAAATTTTTGGAGAAGCCCCCAATATATTAATTCCGATAGTTATGCTTATGCTTCTTGTTTTTTCAGTTGCCCTTACAGGATTTTTAATTTTTGGAAAACCTGTTATGCTATATTTAGATAATAAAAAGAAAGAAGCAATTTCTTTGCTCGGATATACTTTGGGATTTTTGTTCGCAATAACTCTGATTGTATTCTCTTTTTTGACAGTATTGATATTATAACTCACAATTTTCTCCAATTAACAATTGAAAATATTCCTATTGCAATTATTCCGCCGACTAAAAACCAAAGCCACAACGGTGTTCCAATCGGACTTATCAAAGTGTCAGGAGAAACAGGCGCTGCGCTTCCTGCTTTTGCCACGCCGTCCGACGCCGTTCTCAAAATTTCTTCACCTGCATCTACAACAGAATTCGAAGCATATTTTAATTTTTCATAAACCCAAACTGAAAAAGTTCCGACGGCAGTTAAGATGAATGCAGGAATTATTGATTTTAATTTTTCTGAAACTTTTTTCTTATGCGAAATGATTATCGATTTATTTGAAAGTTCATACATTACAATTTTTTTTCCTTTCTTGCTCCAAAAAAAATTTTTTCTTTTCTGCACAAATCCCGAATCAAGAAGTTTTTTTATATTATACTCAACCGTGTTCAGAGGAATTTTCAAAGCGTCGGACAAATCTTTTTGTGAGGCCTCGGGCGTTTCGGCAAGATGATTAATTATCTTTTTGCACGTCGGACTTGAGAGCACTTCAGAAATCGCTTTTGATTTGTTGTCATCAAGTGAAATAAGTATGTAATTATTTTCTGTCATGTTTTATTCATGTAAAAATTATTTATAAATTTTAGGAAAGGTTCAATGCTGATTGAAGTTATCCCGTCGGGCAAAAATTTTATTAAATTCTGAAATTTTTTCAAAAATATTTTCTTAAAAATAGAAATATTTATAAACCCATTTTTTTATTAACTAATCATGGCTAAAACAAAACCAAACATGAATGTAGTTTTCGTCGGGCATGTTGATGCAGGAAAATCAACAACAGTCGGAAGATTGATGTTCGACACTGGCGCAGTTTCTGAACAGGAAATGGCGAAGTTAAGACAGGAAGCTGAAAAATTCGGTAAGGCCGGATTTGAATTCGCTTATGTCATGGATAAAATTAAAGAAGAAAGAGAGAGAGGGGTTACAATTGACCTTTCTTACAAAAAAATTATAACGCAAAAATATGAACTCACAATCATCGACGCACCTGGACACAAAGATTTCGTTAAAAATATGATTACTGGCGCTTCACAGGCAGATTCTGCATTTTTGGTTATTGCTGCGCCTGCCGGAGTTCAGCCTCAGACTACGGAACACTTGTGGCTTTTGAGAACAATGGGTGTTAAAAATTTAGCAATTGCAATAAACAAAATGGACGCTCTTGAATATTCTGAAGATAAATTTAACAAAGTTAAAGAAGAAGTTGGAAAGCTTTTGAAAGGTGTTGGAATTTCACCCGAGAAAACAGCTTTTATTCCGTGCTCCGGATTGAAAGGCGATAATATATCAAAGAAATCTGATAATATGCCCTGGTATAAAGGACCAACAATATCCGAACAATGTGATTTGTTCCCTGCTCCTGAATTACCGACTAATCTTCCGATGAGAATGCCTGTTCAGGATGTTTATGAAATCACAGGTATCGGAACAGTTCCCGTCGGTAAAATCGAAACAGGAATAATGAAAGTCGGACAAAAAGTTAAAATCCTTCCGGGAAGAACTGGAACAGGAATTGACGGCGAAGTTAAGACAATAGAAATGCACCACGAAGCAATGCCTGAAGCTTTGGCAGGAGATAATGTTGGTATTAGTATAAGAGGAGTCGGCAAAAAAGACCTCGCAAGGGGAGATGTTATCTGCGACGCTTCCGCTCCTGTACCAATCGTTGAAGAATTTATAGCAACAATCACTGTAATAAATCACCCGACTGTTTTGGCTAAAGGATACACTCCTGTATTCCACATCCACACAGCTCAGGTTCCGTGCCAGTTTACAGAATTAATTGCAAAAATAAATCCTGCAACTGGTGAAGTTATCCAGCAAAATCCTGATTTCTTGAAAAATGGAGATTCTGCAAGAGTTAGAATCAAGCCAATAGGACATTTGTGCTTAGAAACTCAGAAAGAAAATCCGTGGATGAGCAGATTTGCAGTAAGAGACGCTGGCGCAACTGTTGCTGCAGGTATGTGCACTGAAATAACAAAAAAGAAATAAATTTTCTTTTTAATAAATCTATAAATAAATTCTAAATTAAAATGACATTCTTAATTAATTTAATAGAAATTTTTTATAATTTTCTGAAAGGATTCTGAAATTCAGAATTTGAATGCACATTATTAAATACTTCAAACCATTTATCTTCGCATGGACGAAAAAGACAGATGCGGAAAACATCCTGATGATTATCTTGGGCTGAACCCGGACGAATTTGTGGAAGAAAGATTTGGCGGATGGAATGATGCTTACAAAAAAGGTTTTTTTTCGGGGCTGGAAAAAGAATACGCTAAACAATCAAAGGGCGACCGTGAACGCGGAAGAGTTCAACTTTCAGGCGGTCTTGAAAATTTATCCAAAGCATGTTATGAAGTTTCAAAAGGAATTATTCCGTCGGGAAAAGTCAAAGAAGCAATTAGACCCGGAAAAGCTGCAGAAATATTCGGATTTACAACTTATTTCTATCAGCAAAAATGTTTTGAACTAATGGAACCGGAAATGCCCGGGAATTTTGGCGGTGTTTTAAGGTCAATAAATCAGGTTTGCAAAGCATGCAAAAAGTATATGAAAAATTCTTCATGATTAAGAAAACTTTAAATACCTAAATTTTGTAAATTCAGTATTAGGAAAATATCATCACATTCACGATAGGTATTATCACTTACATCACATTCATTGCTTCGTATTGAAGTTTAGTAAGAGTTGTATTCGGTATTTTTCTAAGTAAAACCTTAAGGTTTTAATTAATTAAACAGGAAATAAAAAAATGGCTAAAGCAAATCAAAGATTTTCATTATCCATTTTAGAAAACTAAAATGGCTAAAGTAAGTCCGGTATCAATAAAGTATATGATACATGCGAACTTTTCGGCTGAAGGCGCTTTGGAAAAACCCGACGTTATCGGTGCTCTTTTTGGGCAGACAGAAGGTTTACTCGGCGCTGAGCTTGAAATGCGTGAATTGCAGAAAGAAGGAAAAATCGGAAGAATAGAAGTTGATTTACAGCGTGACGGAAAAAGAACCGTCGGTAAAATCACCATTCCGACAGCATTGGACCAGTCAGAGACAACTTTAATTGCAGCAGCAGTTGAAACGATAGAAAGAATTGGCCCGAGCGATTCGCAGATTGAAGTTGAAAAAATCGAAGATGTCAGAGGAAGCAAAAGGGACTACATCCTTGAAAGAGCGAAAAAACTCATGCAGGGAATTCAGGGTTCTTCTGATTCGCGAGAAATTTCAAATGCGATAAAAACTTCAGTAAGAGTTGCGAACATTCAGGAATACGGCGACGAAAAACTTCCTTTCGGCGGGGATTTGGAAAGTCCGGAATTAGTTGTTGTTGAAGGTCGTGCGGACGTTGTAAATTTAATGCGCGCAGGAGTCAACAATGTTATCGGTATGAGTGGAACGAAACTTCCTGATGCGATAAAAGAACTCGGAAAATCCAAAGATCTGACTTTGTTTGTCGACGGTGACCGCGGAGGAAAATTGATAATCCAAAACGTTACTGACAATGCAAACATTAAGTATATCGCAATCGCGCCTGACGGAAAAGAAGTTGAGGAACTTGCCGGGAAAGAAATTCTCATGAACCTGAGAAAAAGAATTCCTTTGGAAGAATATTTCAGAAGAGAAAGATATTTGTCAATGAATTCAAGAAACGACAGAAATTTTTCTAATTATTCCAATCGTTCAAATTATTCCAACTCCGGAAATCGTCCTGAAACTCCCGCAGAAAAAGTAGAACTTGACGACGACAAAAAGCAAATTTTGAAGGACATTTTTATGGAAATTGAAGGAACAGGAAAAGCAATTTTGCTTGACAGTTCGCTTAAGGAAATAAAATCCGTTTCAGCGAGAGGATTGAATTTAACTTTAAGAAAAATTTCCGCAAAACCTTCGGTGCTTGTAATTGACGGCGCTGTAACAGGCTCACTCATAGATGTCGCGGAAGAAATCGCATGTCAGATAATTGTAGCAAAGAATTTTTCAGCAACAAGCGAAAAAATTCAAATGCTTAGTTTTTAATTTATTAGGGAATTAATTCCCTAATTTTTTCTTTTTTATTTTGTTTCAATTTTTTTTAGATTTAATTCCCACAATAAAATTTTTAAACTCAAATTTATTCTCCTAAACCCGTATGAAAAGTTATAAAGAAGAGGAAATAGAATACAAATCAGGATTTAGAAAATTAATCAATGAATACGGGGGAAACGCAATTATGTGGGCAATGGTTGCTTTATCCGTTTTCGGGTTGGCTTGGCTGGGAAGAAAAGAGAAGGCTAAAGCTTCGCAGAACAACCTTGAAAACAAAGTAATTGAAACCCCGGTTACACAACAACATCAAACAAATAATTGCATCCCTGATTCAACTTACATTTTCAAAAACAATTCTTACAATAATTAAATTTCCCGTCGATAAAATCGTGTTCAAACCTTAAGGAACATTTTTTTAAATCATGTAATTGAGTGTTACTTACACCGAATGTCATTGTGAAATTAATTATTTATGTTATCACCATAAAGTTTATAAATCAAAATCGGGTAAGGAAAATTGTAGAAAACAATGTTTTTCTGCAAAACTAAATAAATAAAATGGTAACAAAAATGGATGCAAAGAAGCTTTTAGTTTCTTTAAGTCTTGCAGTTCTTGCAATCTTCATGGTTGCTACAGTTAGTGCTGCTCCAATAGTAGATGGTACACTTGCAGTTGAAGTTGATGGTGTTCCAGCTGCTGAACTTCCTGCAGTAATCGCAGGTGAATCTGTTGCAGTTGTAATAGAATTCACATCAGCAGTTGATGCGACTGAAGTGGAAGTTGAACTTGAACTCGGGGATTCTGAAGTTGTTTCAAAACCCTTCGATGTTGAAGCCGGGCACACTTACAGAAAGGCGTTGAAAATAGATGTTCCATTTGAGCTTAAAGACGAAGTTTCTGATGACTTAGAATTAGAAATAAGAATCGGAAATGACGATGACGAATCTAATTATGAAAATAATGAATTCGTTTTGAGAGTTCAAAGACCTTCTTTCAACCCTGAAATCAAATCAATAACCGTTTCTCAAAGCGTTGACGCTGGCGAATCTTTCCCGGTTGACCTCGTATTGAAAAACATGGGTTACAATGATTTGGACGACATATATATAACTGTAGCTATCTCTGAATTAGGCGTTTACAAAACAGCTTATTTCGGTGACCTAGTTCCTTTAGAAGTTTGCGATGACGATGATGACTGTGATGAAGATGACACTGTTTCAGGAAGACTCTTCTTAGAAGTTCCTTACGGTGTTGACGCTGGTGCTTACACACTTGAAGTTACTGTAGAAAACGACGACGTAGTTTTGAAAGCAACAAAGGCTCTCAAAATAAATAACGAATTTTCGGAAAACGTTGTTGTAGTTTCTTCAAGCAGAACAGCTTCAGTTGGCGAAGATGCTGAATACACTTTATTGCTTGTCAACCCGACAAACAATATTAAGATGTTCACAATCGTAACTGAATCAAACGACCAAGTCTCTTCAGAAGTTGTTGGACAATCTGTTGTTGTAGTTCAGGCAGGTTCAAGTGAAACAGTTACTGTGAAAGCAAATGCAGAAGAAGCTGGAACATATAACTTTGATGTTAGTGTTCTTTCTGGAAATGCAGTTGAAGGCACAGCGACGTTAACTTTGAATGCTGAAGAAAAAACAACGGCAAACCCAATAATTGTTCTTACAGTTATCCTTGCAATAATTTTCTTAGTACTTTTGGTTGTACTGATTGTACTTTTAGGAAAGAAACCTGCAAAGACTGAAGAATTTGGGGAAAGTTATTACTAAATTAATTTTTTATTTTTTCTTTTTATTTTACAAATTTCCCCATTTATTTTTTAAGAGGCGATGAATATAAAAACAAACAAAAACAAAAAACAAAGAATAAAATGACGAGAAAAAATATTGAAAAACTAGCAGAATTAGGAAAACGTTTATTAAAAGAGGAATTGAATAAAAGTTTAATTTCAATGAGAATTCAGAGAATAAATCTTGAACAAGAGAATATAGAAGAAATTAATAAAACCCGTTATTGTCATTGGTTATGTGGTGCAGTGGAGGATTATAAAATTAAAGTAAAAACTTTCAAGGAGACATATGGCGCCAAATTTCCTGATTTGCAAAAAGAATATGAGAAAATGCTTCCAGAGATAAAAAAATATTTGATAAACAAAGAATAAAATGATCAAAAACGAAGAACAATATAAAGCCCAAAAACACCAGTGTGAATTTTTGGTTAAATCAATAAATGAATGTAAACAAAAGTTTATAAGAAATAGGGATTTAGAAGCCAAAACAAATTATGGGATCTTTAAAGGGCAATTAAGTGTAATAAAAAAAGAAATTAAAGAATATGAAAAGTCATGGCCAAGCGTTAAATTAGGTAATATTGATTTAGAATATAAAGTTTATTTCAAAAGAGAAGGAGATTTTTTTTATAAATTTGACTCAGTTTTTGATGGGATTTCAATTGAAGATTTAATTGATCGTTTTAACAATATAATTAAGCCGTCTTTTGATGGGGGAAGCCATTGTGAATTTAATGATGTTAAAACAAGAAAAGGAAAAATAATTGTAGAAATTGATTCTGTAGCTGCAGGGGATAGCACATCCGCGATGAATGGTCGTTTTAGAACAAAGACCTATTATAAGATTGTCCCCAAATTAAAATTGAAATGATTTAAACTTTCAAACTTGTCACTTTTGAAATTCCGTCATGCATTCGTGCTTGAACTTTCCCAAGGGTTCAAGTGCGAACTAAAAATTTCTTTTGAAATTTTTTGGCTTTGCTGCTACGATGGCATTAAACTTTTAAACTCGTAACCTTGCTTATGCCATCGTGCATCGAAATTCCATACAAATTCGTTGCTCTTGTAATAACTTCGTCGTTGTGCGTTATCACGATGTACTGTCCTTTCTGCATGTATTTTTTAAGAAGATTTGCAAGTCTCTCCGAATTTCTCTTATCAAGCGCAGCGTCGATTTCATCAAGAATATAAAAACAATAAGGATTCAATTCCTGAATTGCAAAAATCAGCGACAATGCAACCATTGTCTGTTCCCCGCCGGACAAAGAAGTAACGTCAAAATATTTTCCGTGCCCTGTTTTAACAATTATTCCAACTCCCGCCT
>CAZRDP010000002.1:25935-26498 GCA_964598985.1 Candidatus Woesearchaeota archaeon
TTTTTTATTTTCAAGTTCAAGTGACACCTGCCCCTTCGTGGAAATCTGCGCAAAATTCCTCGAAAAAATTTCGTTTAAATTATTAAAAGTATTCATAAAAGTTTTTTTCTTTTTTATATCAATCTCGTGAATGATTTTCAAAATACCTTCTTTCTCTTTTTCAATTGTTTCAACTTTTCCTTTAACAGCGTCGTATTCTTTTTTAACTTCGTCATAAACTTCCAGAGAACGCAAATTTACCGAACCAATACTCATAATAATTTGTTGTGACTTATTTAAACGTTCAGCAAGATTTTCTCGATTGGATTTTATTATTTCAACGCCCGAATATTCAAGCATCTCGATTTCAAAATTTTCAATTTCAGCGTCGAAACGCGCTTTTTCAATTTTTATATTATTTATTAAATTTTCAATGTTGTGAATATGCGTTCTTTTCTCCGCGAGCTGAATTTCGTCCTCTCTTATTTTTGAATTGAAACCGTCGCGCTGTGAAATAAGTTTTTTGAATTTTTCCGTCAGTTCTGCTTCCTGATTTTTCTTTTTTTCAAGAAGCGATTCTTTTT
>CAZRDP010000002.1:26518-43740 GCA_964598985.1 Candidatus Woesearchaeota archaeon
AAGTTCACGCTGTTTAAACGAAATTTCCGAATTAACATTTTCCTCTGAACGAAGCGATGCTTCCTGAAATTCAACCCTGATTGTTTCGTATTTCTGCTCGATATTCGAAAATTGTTCGTACTCTTTTTCAAGACGGGTTTTTATTTTTTCCATTTCATTAAGTTCGCTTTTTATAATTTCAGTTTTGGTGTAAAGTTCCTGAATTTGCTTTCTCTTTTCTTCGATGCTGTTCAGTTTTACAACGTCTCTTTCGCGTTTTGAAATTTCAACACCCATTTGTTCAATTTCGTGTTTAAGCATTTCTTTCTTACCGTAAATTTCGGAAAGTTCCTTGTCAGAATTTTCAATTTCTTTTTTCAAAGAACCGATTTTAGGAAGCGTTTCGTTTTGTATTGAATGGATGTGGTTTTCCGTGATTTTGCTTTTACACAGAGGGCAAATATCCATTTTTGAAATTTTCTCAATAAGTTTGTTTTGTTTATCAATCTCGTATTCATTCGTGTAAGAAACTTTTTCAAGTTGAGTTTCTTTTTTAATCAGGTTTTCAAAAAATTCTTTTTTCTGTGCAAGCGAAATTTTAAGAGAATCAATTTTTTCCTGCGTGGTTTTTTTATCATACAATTCCGCAGAAATTGAGTCAATCTGTTTCATCAAAAAATCCGACTCGTTTTTATAGTTTTGAAAAAATATTTTTTTGTCTTCATATCTTTCTCTGATTGATTTCAACTCGGACTTTATCATATAGAATTTTTTTCTTTGCGCTTCGGCTTCTTCAAGTTCTTTCTTTTTATCGTCGATATGTTTCTGTTTTTTTACATTTCCCGGAGATGTTTTTTCCAAATCTTTTATAAGAAGTTCATTTTCCCTTATTGAATTTTCAAGTTCGGATTTTTGCTTTGACAGCGAATTCAATTTTGAACTGTTGTTTTCATATTTAACATTCATTCCCGCGAGCTCCGCGCGAAGATTTGCAATTTCCTGATTTAATTTTTCCTGCTCCAGGCCCGTAGATTGCTGGATTTCAGAATTTATCGCGGAAATTTTTCCTTCGTAATTTTTGATGTTCGCTTCAGTTTCCGTAATTTTTTTCTTAATTTTTTCAATCTCTGAATTTTTTTCAAGAATCTGTTTTTCAACGTTCGCTTTTTCTTTTTTCTTTTTTTCCAAGTCAAAATTTATTATGCTCGCTCTGAATTTTTTAATATCTTCCTGAAGTTGTTTATATCTTAACGCCTGCTGTCTTTCTTTTTCAAGATTGTTGAGATAAGAAGTTCTTTCACGCAAAATCGCGAAAACTTCTTTCAATTTGTCCTCGGTTTTTTCAAGTTCTCTCAGCGATTTTTCCTTTCGCGTTTCATAAACCGAAATTCCCGAAACTTCTTCAATTATTTTTCTTCTCTCTTCATTGTGCATTTTTACAAAATTCTGAATTTCTCCCTGAAGAATTATGTTGAATCCGTTCGGGTCAATTCCTGCCTGCGCGAGCAAAGTTAAAACTTCCTGGCGTGTTTTCGTTTCGTTATTTATTTTGTAAATACTTTGCCCGTTTTTTCTCACAATTCTTTTTATTGAGATTTCATTTTTATCAATCGCGAAAATTTTGTCTTCGTTATCAAAAACAATTTCAACACTTGCTTCTTTTGCCGGTCCGATTTCTTTTGTTCCCAAAAAAATTAAATTCTGAGATTTCGCGGCGCGCATGGATTTCGCGCTTAAACGTCCGAGCACAAAACATAAAGCATCTGTTATGTTGCTTTTTCCCGAGCCGTTCGGTCCCAAAACTACATTAATTCCCGACGTGAAAGGCAATTCGGTTTTCCGCGGGAAACTCTTGAAGCCGTGTACCATTAACCTCTTTATGTATCCCATCAAAGAAATAAACTAAGATTATTTTTAAAGATTAGTATATGAGTTTAAATTAACTAAGCGTCCTCTGACTAATTTTTGTCATGACCGTCCGCCACGTTTCCCACGTTTTTCTGAAAATCCCGTCGTCTTCGTGTTTAAGCGCACGTTTTTCAAGGAACATCATAGTTGAAGGGTCAGAACAATATCCCGAACCGATTTCGCTCCCGTATTTTTCCCTTAAAATATCCATCTCTTTTTCCCGAATGTGCTTTGCAATAATTGAAGCGGCAGAAACAGCGACGTGATTTTTGTCAGCTTTGTGCTCGCACACAATTTCAAGATTGGATAAATTTTCTATTTTTGTTCTCAAATAATCTTTCCATTTTGAAATAGTTGTTGAAGGGCAGTCAATTATAACTTTTATTTTCCCGTATCCTTTATTTATTTTATTTATAATTTCTGCCATCTTTATCGCTTCAAGTTTGTTCAGATTAGTTCCGCTTATGAGATTTCCGTCAATTTCTTCAGGATAAGCGAGCGAAATTTCAAACGTCTCCGCGATTTCCTTAACTTTTTCCGCAAGCATTTCCCGCCTTTTTGGTGTAAGCATCTTGCTGTCTTTAACGCCCAAATTTTTCAATTCTTTCTGAGAATCTTCTGTAACTAAACAACCTGCAAGAACCATGGGACCTATAACCGGACCGCGCCCGGCATCGTCTATTCCCAAAATCAACTCCGTCATAAGGAAACCAAACGTGTTGGCTTTTTAAAAATTATTGTGGTTAGAACGGGACTTGTTCTTCCGAATAACCGAAGTCTTCGGGAATTTCAATTTGAGAATTTATTTTTTCTTCTAAAAGATTTTCGTAATTTTTTATATATTCCTGCCCTTCATTTTCAAGAAAATTACGCGCCCATCTATCATAAAATTTATTTTTTATAATTAAAACCGGAAAGCAATCAATTATTTTCCCGTTCATGCTTGCGTTTTTTTGAAATTTTCTTTTTTCTATATCATAATCTTCGGGATTTAATCCAAAAATTTTCAGAGTTTCTTCGGGCCGGAAAATAAAATTGTTTAATGCGGGCGAATGAAAAGAAGTGCAGTTTCCGTACCAATTTCCTAATTCATATCTTGAACTAAATTTTCCTTTTTCACCCCATTTTTTATCACGGCTTATTTCATCATTTCCTTTGAGAGAATGGATTTTCACAATCACATCAAGCGGAAGTGAAAACATATTCAGAATATTTCCGGAAATCTCGTCTACAAATTCTCCTGTCGGTCTTCCTTTAAATCTTTTAAAAATATCGCTAACTCTGTGCTTGAAAATTTCGTAAGAAATAATCGGGAAATAACCGTTTGTTTCTTTTGAATCTTTTAACAGATAAATATATTTTGAAATTTGTGTGTCTTCAAGTTTGATTCTTTCGCCGGCGAGGACTGTTTTAAATTCACGAGCGCTTTTTTGGTCATCACTTACTAAATCGGGTTCAACAGTATATCCATTTTCATGATCCTTGTATTTCTCTTTTAGAATACCTCCGTAAATTCCCTGCCCCAATAATGCAAAATACTCTCCTATTTGATTTCCTAAATCGTTAGTTTCATTTTCCTTTAAAGGATAACATAAATGATTATTTTTCATGTACAAGAACGGAGATTTCTTGTATTCATCAAGACCGCAAAATTTGTTTTTGTAAACCCTTCTTATACACCTGTTTTTAAGCTTACTCATAAACTAGGTTAAAATTTACCTTTTAAAAATTCATCTGTGAAAGAGTATCTATTTCAAAATATATTCTAAATTTGCAATAAAGTTTTAAACGGATTTATTTAGTAATTTAATGGCAGAAGTTAGGTTAAGGAAGGGAAAAGGCGATTTTGTAAGAAGGCAAACTTCCGACGGTGTGGAAAATGTTTGTTTATGTATTTATAACGCTGATGCTTCGGAGGGGTGCCCGTCGCAGGTTCCGCCAGAGTTATACGATGAAGTTATAAATAACGACGGAAAATACTCTGTTGAAACCAAGAAAAAATGGCTTAAAGAAAAAGGTCATCTCCCTGATTTGAGGTGTGATTATTGTTATGATAAAAGAAAAAATGGCGGGAATATCCGCCCAAAAGATGTTGGTGAAAAGACCAGAGCGGATTTTGAAAAATATTCTCCTGAATACGTGAGGGTAAATAAAAGCACGGAGTTTGGTCATCCTTTGTACAGAAAAAATTTATTGGACTTTTTGGATTTATGCAACGAATTCAATGCAAAAGTAATTTTCCCGACGAAGATGCTTCAATTTGATGAATCTGTGGCCAAAAAATTAATTGAAAACCGCGGTGTTTTAAGTTATAGTTTTGGAATTAATGGTATGGAAAAAGGATGTTGTGTAAACGGATTTCATAATTCATGGAGAAAAAAACAAGCTGAAAAATATTTTGATTACGGCGTAAATGTTTTAATGACCGTAGCGTTAGATATAACTGATTCAATTGAAAATAATGAAAAGAGGGGTTTTTTATTACACCCGTTTTGGAATCAAAAGTTGATGTTAAAAGAATTGTTCCCATGAGATTAACAAGTGCCGAAGTTGCATTAAAAGTTACAGGGATTGAGCGACAGGATTTAATTAATCCTCTGAACACTATTGGAAACATCCCTGGATTGCCGATTAAATATCCGGAAGATGTACAGCAAAGAATTTTATCTCGCCCCTATGTGCAAAGAAATAATAATAGTTTAGTCGCAAATTTAATTCATCCTGATTTTAAATGGTTTGAAGAAAATTTAAGGATTTGCGGGCAAGTTGGAAAATACGAATATTGCGATAAATGCAATCTGTCTTGCAATAAACTAAAATTTCCGACGAGCGAATTGGTTGAAGTAAATTATGAAAAAAAAGACGAAAACGGAAGAAACAAACTCCAAAATTCCAGAAGAAAAATAAATAAAATGCGAAAAGGCCTTATTAAAAATCAGGGAAATAATAAAAAAAATTCTGTCCGCGAACTTAAATTATTTTAAACCTTTCTCAGATTAATCTGCATTAAATGAAATTCCGGAATTTCTACTTTTTTGACTTCCTTTAATTTTATTCCGACAATAATTGAGGGGATGAGTCTTAAAACTCCGCTGACTAAAAATAACGAAAGTATTGCGGAAGTTCCAAGGAGCGTAAAGTTTTGCGCGTTTGAGAGAATTCCCCCTAATGTTGCTCCGATCAATGAGCCTGCCGAGTTAATAAAACTGAAATAAGTTAAACACAAAGCGAGTTTTTGCCGTGTCACAGCGTCGTAAATAAAATTGCTTGTAGAAAGATTAAACCCTGCCCACACGAATCCCGAAAAGGCCTCAACCAAAAATAAAAATATCATTAAGAAAATAAATTTTAAATTCAAAAATGCTGAAACAAACCAAAGCAAAGGGACTGCCGAAATAAAAATCGCACACAATCTGAAAACAATAACATTTCCGAATCTGTCAGACCATTTTCCCCACAACGGCAAAAAAATCAGAGTTGAAATCGACGATGACATCGTTATTATTGTAAATGCAACGTAGGAAAAATGCAATTCTTTTATCATATAAACGGAAAAAAACGGCGACGCAATGGCGACGCTGAACGAGATAAGTGAAACAAAAATCACGAACCTTCCGAAATTATTTGACGCCATTTTTTTGAGGAACCGAAAAAAACTAAAATAGGATTTTTCTTCAAACTCAAATTTTGGTTCGTATTGTTTTTTTAAATATGATACAGAAATACACCTTCCGATTGCGGCAATTGAAAACAAAATTAAAAATCCGTAAAAAACCTGCCCGTTTTTAAAATAATCAAGTATGAATCCTGCAATAAACATCGTCGACAACGCAACAAATCCGTTTACCCTTGACCTTTTGCTGAAATATTTTCCCCGCTCTTTTTGCACAACATCCTGCATCCATGAACTCCATGCGGGCGAAGAAAGCGCTCCGGAAATCATAATTCCTGAATATGAGATTACCAGAAGAATGGATGAATATAAAACTGATAAATTAAAGACGAAATACAAAAATCCCGTCAGAATCATCGGAATCCAAAACAGAACCTGCATACCTGCCCAAAACACAACCGTTTTTTTTCGAGAATTTCTTTGATATATTCTGTTGAAAACTAATTTTAAAAAATTCCCCAGCAGTGGCGGAAGCGTTGCAAGAAGTCCTATGAGGTTATTGGACGCTCCGAGTGAAAGCGCGTAAGGAGTTATGTACCTCAAACCTGCGCCGTCCATGACGCTGTAATAAGAACCGTCTTTAATGCTTATTTTTTTCGCTTCCTCTTTTAGCTTCACTTCCTCTTTCATATAATATCATCTCGATAATTATAGTCAAATTGAATTTTAAAAACTATTCTTTATTTTTGACCAGTCACAAAATTATGAAATGTGATAAATTTTTAAAGAATCGTAAAATTATTTTTTAATGCCCGAATGGCGGAGTGGTTAACGCGCACGATTGGAAATCGTGGTCCTTTGGACGTCCAGGTTCAATTCCTGGTTCGGGCGTTTTTTAATATTGGGAATTGAACAAAGTTTCATTTGACCCATAATTTTTCTAAAAATTAATAGCAGGGGTGGGATTTGAACCGCACGACCTCCGGGTTTCCTCGCAAATGCGTATGGGCCCGACGAGCACTCCAGACTGCTCTACCCTGCTATAAAAAATTAACTCCTGAAGCACTTATAAATCTAACGAAATCCAATTTATTTCGTCTATATCTTTGCAACACAATATTAAATAATCTGAAACCTTTTTCATTTGATGAATATAAAGGAATTAAGAAAACCCGAATTTCCCGTCGACAGTATTTTCATTTATCGATGGTCGCCGAGAGCAATGTCCGGCGAAGTAATTTCAAAGGGTGAATTAATGCCTCTTTTTGAGGCGGCAAAATGGGCGCCGTCGTCGTATAACAACCAGCCGTGGAGATTTTTGTACGCAATAAAAGACACAGTTTACTGGAAAATTTTTTTTGATTTGCTGACCGATTTCAACAAGCAATGGGTAAAAAATGCCGGCGCTTTGATTTTAGTTTTATCGAAGAAAAATTTTGAATTCAACAACAAGCCATCTGTAACGCACAGGTTCGACACCGGCTCTGCTTTTGAAAATTTAATGCTTCAGGGAAATTTGCTCGGATATGTTGTTCATGCGATGGAAGGTTTTGATTATAATAAAGCACGTAAAGAATTGAATATTTCGGATAATTATGATATTGAATGCATGGTTGCCGTCGGAAAACCCGGAAAAAAAGGAGACCTTCCTGACGAACTAAACAAACAGGAATCTCCGAGTCAAAGAAAAAAAATAAATGAAATCGCTTTTGAAGGGAGCATGAATGCTGAAGTTCCCAACGTAAATAAATCATAGGAGGTAAAATGGCTTTTATTCTGACGCTGTCTGCAATTGTTTCGGTCATTTTTGGAATCGTTATTTTGGCTTGGCCGAAAAGTCTGAATTACGCAATTGCAATATGGCTTTTGCTCAATGGAATTTTGCAAATTTTGTATTCCAATGGCGTGATCGCTTAATTTTTATTTAATAAAAACCTTTAAAATAGAGCAATTCTCTCTACCTTTGTGCCACAATCGCATAAGGGTATTGCAGTGGATTGCTAATCCACGCCGTTTTACGGCATCCAGGTTCGAGTCCTGGTTGTGGCGTTGAAAAAATACCAGAGCGACTAGTTGTGGCGTATTACATAAATTTTTATAAATACATAATTGATTCCGAAATTATGAAAATCCCGTTTAAAAAAATATTAAATATTAAAGAAGATTTTATAGAGATAATTCCCGGAGATATTTTTCCAGATAAAGAGAAATTATCTTTAGAATCATTTTTGGACAAAATTAAGGCAAATAAAGGAGAAATGAAAAGTATAAACGTAATAAGCAGGATAGACACAAAATGGGACCATTATGATAGATTTGTGCCCGAAGCAAAAGAATTTGATCCAAATCACACAGGATACATAGATGATGTACGTGAATATCAAGAACAATCGCGCCAGTTTATTATTCATTACAGATGCTACAAAAAATTAACACATGATTAACCTAATTATCGATTAACATCCCCGGTTTTCTTCCAAGGAATATGGTTATCTTCAAGAATTTTTATTACAGCGTCGCGCGCTTCCGCTCCGCCGAGACCTTTCCAATCCACGACGACAAAATCGTAATCTTCAATTGTTTTGTTTAAAATTTCTTTTATCATTTCTTCGGTTATCGGCAGAGCATAACCCGGAATTATATGTGAAATTGCTACATTTGAATTAAGTTGCAGTTTGTTAAATCCGGGACAATAATGCGGTCCTCCCAAACCGACGGCAATTTCTCTGTAACTATTGTGTTCGTATTCATTTATCGTTTCTGTAATTGTCTTCGCGACGACAAAACCCGCGCGGGAATTTTTCCACTCCGAAACTGTCGGCCCGATTTCAATAAAAACACACGGCTTGTCTATAAGCGGACCGTGATGCGTAACTTCCATCGTCGGCTCAAAATCTTTGAGATTATGTTCTTCAATTTTTTCATTCATTTTCTGAAATAAAAATTTGTTAAACAACGCCGAAGCCCTGCAGACCTTTCCTTTGATTCCTCCCATCGTCGCGTCGCGAAAATTTCCGGGGCAGTGCACAGATAAAGTTTTTTTTGCCTGTTCTGCCGACGACGAATGTTTAGAAGCAAAAATAATAAAATCATATTTATTCAGTTTGTCATGGTCAAGATTGTCGGTTTGGATAATTTCATTTTCAATCACATATAAATCAAAAAACGGTTTGTTCGGCGTGAAATCCAAAAACTGCCTCGGTTTAAACTGCCCGATTTGATTAATTATATTCATTCCCGCAGGGTCGGCCTTGCTCGCAACAATAAGATATTTTTTGAACATAATCTTGTATGTTTAGAGGCATTTTAAAATTTATTGTGTTTTGTTTACGCTCGCTCTTCAATAAATATAAAAACTATGTCGAATAAATATAATAATGCTTGAAATATTAAAAATTTTAATCGGAATTTTTGTACTTGCTTTTGGAATTCCTCTTGGCAATCTTCTCGCAAGAAGCACGAAGGAAGAACTCCGTTCAGGGCATAAATATTTTATAATCCTGACGTGGATCGGTTTACTTGGCGGACTAGTCGGTTTAGTTTTGGGCGACGACGTTTTAATGTTTACAATGTTTTTTATTGCAATTGTTACGTCAAGAAGCGTTAATCCTCGGAAAGCAAAAAGAAAGAAAAAATGAACATCGGAATTTCTCCAAATTTGGTTGGTAATTTTTTCAAAAAATCAAAACATTTAAATACTACTATGTATTGCAAAGTATAATTCAATGCAATATAGTTAAATAAAATGGAGAAAAAATGGATACACAATTCAAAAAAGGAGTATTAGAACTATGCGTATTATCAATATTAAAAACACGGGATTATTACGGATACGAACTTGTCCAGAAAATCTCAAAAACAATTTCGATTTCCGAAGGGACAATTTATCCCTTATTAAGACGGCTTCAGAAAGAAGGTTATCTCAAAACTTATTTTGAGGAATCAAAGGAAGGCCCGTCAAGAAAATATTACCAGCTCACTAAAAAAGGAAAAGAACGGGAGAAGGAACTAAAAACGGAATGGAAATCATTTTCGGAAAAAACAAAGGAGCTAATAAAAGATTAGAACACAAGATGAACAAAAAACAATTCATACACGAACTTGAAAAAAATCTCAGGGAGATTTCAAAAGAAGATAAAAAAGAAATATTGCGCGATTACGAAGAGCATTTTTCCGTCGGTAAAAGCAAAGGAAGAAAAGAAGAAGAAATATCCAAATCTCTCGGAAATCCGAAGCAGATTGCAAAACAGGCAAGGCTTGAACTTTTTGTATCAAAAGCGGAAGAAGAAAAATCTTTCAGAAATATATTCAGGGTGGTTTTTGCGACGATCGGATTAAGTTTTTTTAATCTTATCTTTGTCGTAGGAATATTTTTCGCGCTTTTCGCAATTGTAATCGCGTTGCTGGCAACAGGTTTTGCACTCAGCATTTCGGGTCTTGCACTTTCAGTTGGCGGAATTTTAGCGTTATTTGTTAATTTTATTTCTCTTGGAGGAATAAGTCCGTTTATAGTTATTCTCGTCGGTATAGGGCTCGCTTCTTTCGGTATTTTGTTTACAATCGGAGCATGGTATTTGGGAAAAGGATTTTACATCCTCACAATAAAATATGTTAAATTAAATATAAAAATTATAAGAGGTTCAAAATGAAAGGCATAGCTAAATTTGTTTTAATTTTAACAGCAATATGCGTCGTGTCGTGGACGGTGGCAGCAGTTTTATTTTTTTCAATTTATTTTGATTACGACATAAATAATCCAAAATACTATCAGCAAATAAGCAGTTTTGAAGAGTCCACTCTGTCAGGAATAGACCAAATAAATATTAATTTTTTAAGCGAAGATATAATTTTGAATGAAACAAATGCCGGCGTTGCAACTTTCAATCTGACGGGGTTTATAATTACGGAAGATACGATTCTCCGCCAAAACTGGTTGTTGAAAAAGTTGGAAATGAATTGAACGTTAAAATATTGTATGAAAAACCATACAATGTATTTGGAATAGGCGTTCACGATGTTAATGTTTACATAACCGTTCCCAAAAATTTTACCGGCGATTTAGTTATCTCAACAGCGTCGGGAGATATTAACTTAAATGGAACAGATGCAAAAAGTTCAGTAATTGAAACTGTTTCCGGCGATATTGAAATAAATAATTTTGCATCCGATGAGGGTTTTATCAAAAGTGTTTCCGGAGATATAAATATCCAAAACAGCAAATTTGAAATATGCAACGCAAAATCAGTATCGGGAAATATAGAAATAATTAATTCTGGTTCAATAAATAATGTTGAAGCGACTTCAGGAGATATTTTGCTTAAAAATTATGAAATCACAAATGAATTAAATGCTAATACAGTTTCAGGTAATATTGAAATTGATTTAACGGACAATTCTTCTGTAAATGTGATTTTTGATAGTGTATCCGGAGATTTGGAAAACGAATTTGGCGATATTTACGGCGGAAAAAATAATATTTATGCAGAAACAACTTCAGGGGATTTGAAAATATTTTAAACAACTTCCAAAAAAGTCAAAGCCCACATAATCAAAATTCCTAAGATTATTGCGATAAGATTTTTTATTGAAAAATTCTTTTCCTGTCTTTTGTGAATTTCCGGAATTAAATCACTTCCCGCAATATAGATAAATCCTCCTACTGCAATAGGGATTATTATCGTTGAAATGTTTTCATAATTTCCTGAAAAGAAAATCACAATTAAAGCGCCAAGCAACGCAATTACCGCCGAGCCAAAATTAAATAACAGCGCTTTCGTTTTTGAAAATCCTGCGTAAATCAAAACTCCAAAATCCCCTATTTCCTGAGGAATCTCGTGAACTATTACCGCAAACGTCGTCGCTATTCCAAGCGGAATATTAATCAAATATGCCGACGCAACAATCATGCCGTCAATTAAATTGTGGATTCCGTCTCCTATTAAATTTATGGCTCCGAGATGATGCGGGTGTGATTTTGACGTCGGAACATGACAATGTCGCCAATGAACAAAATTTTCAATCACAAAAAATAAAATTATTCCTCCCAAAATCAGAAGAGACGTATTAAGAGTAAAATTTCCTTCGTGAATTATTTCCGGAATCAAATGCAAAAACGCTCCGCCCAAAAGCGAACCGGCAGAAAGCGCAACTAAAAACAAGAGAATTTTTTTAAGAAATTTCTCTTTGAGCATAAAAAATAAAATTCCAACAAAAGAAATAAGTGAAATAATTATTATGCTAAAAATTATGTAAAAATTCTCATTCATTAAAGAAAGAGTTGAAATTAGTTTTTATACTTTTCATCGTGTAACAATTTCAATGGCATCCCGATTTTTCAGTTTATGCTCTTTTCCCCACGCCATTTTGCTTCGTGCGTCAATCGCTTTTATAAAATTTTTTCCAAAATCAGTATGAAGTTTGTATGCAAAATCAAGCGCAGTTGATTCGGGAGGCATCAAAAAACAATCGGGCAAAACATTTCCTTTGCTGTCCGCAAGTTTCGTCGCTGATGCGGGGAAAATCGCAATATAATTCATTAATTCAAAAACAGCAGAATTCAGAATTTTCTGCACGCCCGTCCCGAATTCAAAATTTTCAAGAACATTTTTTCTGATTTTTTCAAGCGCGTCTTTTTGTCGGTCATTAATGTCTTTAATAATTTTAAAATTTTTATCCCCCGGAATATATGCAATTAATTCGGTCTTCGCCGCCTGTCTCAAAGCGAGTTCGGAATCAGCCGAGCACGGAATAATCATGTAATCGGAAAATTTTTCTTTCAATTTTTTTAAATTCTCTTTTGCGTTTTTCTCGTCGCATTTGTTCGCAGCGATAATCATCGGCTTTGAAATTTTTCTCAACTTTGAAGCAAATTCCATTATCTGTTCGTCGGACCATGTGCTGGCTTTTTCCGGAAAATTTGAATTAAGCAAAACTTCTTTAACGTGCTCTTCGCTGACTTTTAAGCCCGAAAATTGTTTTGAAACGGCCTCGGTAAATTTTGATTTTTCAATTTCTGTTTTTCGCGCAAAAGTTCTCCACACTTTTATAAGAATGTTGCAGAACCACTTGTCAAGTTCTTTTTCCAAAAATAAAACGTCCTCGCACGGATTGTGATTTTCTCCTTCGGGCAAAATTTTTCCTTCTTTGTCCGTCGTTCCTGAAACGTCGACTATGTGTATAAAAACGTCCGCTCCTCTCAAATCATCCAAAAACTGATTTCCCAAACCCTTTCCTTCCGAAGCACCTTCAACAAGCCCCGCGACGTCCATTAAATCTACTGGCACGAATCTTTGGTGGTTTATGCAAAATCCTGTTCGCGGGTTGCACTGCGCAGGTTTCCCGTTCAAAACAAATTCTTTATCAATACAATCAACTCTGACATAACCGACGCCGTGATTCGCTTTTATCGTCGTGAAAGGGTACGACGCAATCTCAACTTCTGCCAAAGTTGCCGCTTTGAAAAACGTGCTTTTTCCGACAGATGGTTTTCCGACAAGTCCGATTAACATAAAATTTTAACAGAATATTCATTAATAAAATTATGGTTTGTCAAAACAAGATTATCCGTGCAAATATTTATAAAACACACAGCACTATTAATGAAATGAAGGGTGTGAATAGAAAAGGGATGTCAACAGTTATTGCAACTTTAATTATTATACTTCTCGTTTTCGTCGCTGCGGCAATTCTTTGGGTTGTTATAAGAAATCTGGTTACCGGTGGAAGCAGTCAGCTTGATTTAACGTCGAAGTGCCTCGACACAGAAGTTGTCCCGACCAAAATAAATTTAACCTCGCCCGGAGTTTACCAGGTCACGGTTTTAAGGAACAGCGGTGACGATGAAATCGGCGGAATAAAAATTATTTTCACAAGTGAATCCGGAGATGTAAATTATATTCATGACGCTCCGGGAGATATTGAAAATTTAAGATCAGAAACGATAACTGTGCAGGATGTTGCAAACCCAGACAAAATTGAGGTTGTTGTTTACTTCAACGACAAATCCGGAAACCAGCAAATGTGTCAGGGCGGTTCAAGTTTGGAATTTTAATTCTCTCTCACCGCATAAACTTCATCATTTTTCCTGACTAAAGAATTTATCTTAATCCCAATTTCATCGCCTTTTTGCGCTTTTGAAACGGATTTTTTATTAACTTCAATGCTTTTAATTTCTGAATAAACAATTCCGGTTGTTTGACCTATAATACATATCTTTTCATTTATTTTTACAGGCGAACTAATTTTTATCGTCGCAACATTTATTTTCGGATAATAATGCAAAATTTTTCCAATAAATATTTTTTTCTTCGTTGCTGAGCTGTGTTCAACTTTTGAAAAATCATCCGACGTGGGCGAACCTAAATAAAATCCCGACGAGAAACCTTTGTTGTAAACAGAATTCAATTCTTCGGTTAATTTTTTCAATTCAGCTTCGGAAAGTTTTTTGTCGAGCGCTTTTCTGTAAACTCTCACGACGGTATCAATATATCGCGGGTCTCTGTTTCTTCCTTCAATTTTGAAAGATGTTATTCCTGCGGATTTAAGTTTTTCAATAAAAGGCAGAGTGCATAAATCTTTCGCCGACAAAACGTGGCTATTTTCAATTTTCATTTCCTTGCCTTCCTGCGTATCTTTAACAATATAACTTCTTCTGCACGGGTGAATACATTCGCCACGATTTGCGGATTTACCAAATAAAAACTGCGACATTAAACATCTGCCGGAAACAGAAATACACATCGCGCCGTGAACAAAAACCTCCGCTTTTATTTTCGTTTTTTTTATAATTTCTTTAATTTGTTTTAAATTCAATTCCCGCGCAAAAACGATTCTTTCCGCGCCCAATTTTTTAAAGAATTTTGCCGACTCGTAATTTGAAACACTCGCCTGCGTCGAAACGTGAAACGGAATTTTATATTTTCTGCACAAATTTATAACCGCCATGTCCCAGCATATTACAGCGTCGACTTTTCCCTTGATTTTTTTTAATATTTTTTCAACTTCGGGAATTTCCTCATTATAAATTATTGAATTAAGTGTAAGATATTTTTTTATTTTTTTTGGCTTGCAAACTTCATTTATTTTGTCCAAATCATTAATTGTAAAATTTTCTGCATTTGCCCTCAATGAAAAATCTTTTAACCCGAAATAAACCGCGTCAGCCCCGGCATCAATCGCAATTTTCAAATTTGTAAAATTTCCTACCGGCGCTAATAGTTCGGGTTTTTCCATTTTATGAATAAATTAATTACCTTTAAAAATACTTTTTATCTGTAAATATTATCATGGCGGTTGTAGTTCAACGGTAGAATGTGCGGTTGTGGACTTAACAGACAAAATCCGTAAGACGAGGGTTCGACTCCCTCTTTCCGCCCTGAACGAAGTGAAAGGAGGACAACCAAGTTTACTTGAGCTTCCGCCCTTATTGAAAATGGAAGAAAAAAGAGTAAGACTTAAACCAGAAATTAAATTACAAGTTATAGAACAATTTAAAAAAATTAGGGAAAATAAACTATTAATCTTTGGTGCATTTATTGGAATAGTTGGAAGTCTTATTGCAGGAGTAATTAATGATTTAATTAGAAATTCTGATTTTTATCCCACAATTTATTTGTTTATTTTATGTTTTATTTTATTAATATGCATCTCAATATGTTTAATGCCTTATCTTGATTGGAAAGTTTTTCAATTTCACATTAATAGGAGAATTAAAGAGATGAGAAAATTAATGGATTCTTATAAAAACTTAACTAAGCCTAATTTCAGGGTCCAACCTGAGCATTTCTAAAACCGCTTAACATTTTTCCGCCCTAAAAAATACTACATCTTCTTAAATATTTTAAAAAATAATTAACTTTTATGATAACCCAAACATTTGTAAACTTGCCCGTGAAGGATTTGGGCAGAGCGATAAATTTTTTCACCGAGCTGGGATTTGAATTTAACTCCAAATTTACCGACGATAACGCAACATGCATGATTGTAAATGAAAATACTTTCGTCATGCTGTTGAAAGAAGAATTTTTCAAAAAATTTATCGAGAAGAAAAAAATTTCAGACAGCGCAAAAAGCACCGAAGTGATTATCGCGTTACAGCTGAACAGCCGGGACGAAGTTGATGAAATGATGGACGATGTTTTAGACGCAGGAGGGACGGACGTCAGAAGAGAAGACATGGACTGGATGTACTCGCGGACTTTTTCAGATTTAGATAATCATTTATGGGAATTTGTTTACATGGATGAATCCGGAATGCCCGAAAATGAAGAAGACGAAGAAGATTGGGGTGATGAAGAGGAGGAAAAATAATGAGTTACGTCGACGGTTTCGTACTTGTTGTTAAAAAAGGAGAATTGGATTCGTACAAAAAAATGGCTTCGGAGGCAGGAAAGGTCTGGAAAAAATACGGCGCGTTGGAATATTTCGAATGTGTTGGCGACGATATGGAAGGCGTTGAAGAATGGAAAGGACTTGCATTTCCAAAAATGACCAACGCAAAAAACGGAGAGAGTATTATATTTTCATTTATAATTTACAAATCGAAAAAACATCGCGACGAGGTTAATGCAAAAGTTATGAAAGACCCGATTATGACAGAGAATAAAGACAAACCTATGCCGTTTGAAATGAGCAAAATGGCTTACGGCGGTTTTAAAACAATTGTGGAGGAAAGAAAATAATGGACTCGGTCATACATTTTGAAATGCCAGCAGACGACAGAAAAAGAATATCTGATTTTTATTCAAACGTTTTTGGATGGAAAATCGAACAGCTCGGCGAGGATATGGGGAATTACGTGCTTGCGAACACGGCCGAAACCGACGACAAAGGCATGATAAAACAGCCCGGAAAAATAAACGGAGGTTTTTTTCAAATGTCTGAAGAAATGCCCGAACAAAACGTGACGTCAATTGTTATCGGCGTAAGTGATATAAAAAAATCAATTGAATTAATAGAAAACTCCGGCGGTAAAATTCTTGGCGAAATAATGGAAATTCCAAAAGTCGGAATGTTTGTAAATTTTCTCGACACCGAGGGAAATAAAGTCGGAATAATTCAGAATTTTCTCTCCAAACAATAATCGCAACTTTTAAATTCTGCGCAATTCTTAACAATTAATGCAATCATATGATTTTATTGTTATAGGTGCAGGCGGCTCTGGATTAGCGGGCGCGATGTATTCTGCAAGATTAGGGATGAAAACTCTCGTCCTCGGAAAAACCAGCGGAGCCGAGCTTCCCGTAGGAGGTGTAATCACAACAACAAAAGTTGTTGAAAATTATCCGGGTTTTAAAAAAATAGGCGGAATGCTTCTCGCGAAAAATTTGGAAGAACACGCAAGGGATTACGATTTAGTTGAAATAAAAACTGAAGAAGTTTTGGATGTAAAAAAACAAAAAAAATGTTTTGTTGTAAAAACTAAAAAATCAGAATATTCTGGAAAAACTATTTTGTTCGCAACAGGAACTAGATGGAAGCAGTTGCCTGAAACTGTAAAGGGTGCAAGAGAGTTTGAAAGACGCGGAGTTAATTATTGCGCTTTGTGTGACGCACCGCTTTACAAAAATCGCACAGTTTCCGTCGTCGGCGGTTCGGATTCAGCCGCAAAAGAAGCCTTAATTCTCGCAGAACACGCGAAAAAAGTTTACATAATTTATCGCGGAGAAAAAATCCATCCCGAGGCAGTTAACTTGAAAAGAATCAGTGAAAATAAAAAAATTGA
>CAZRDP010000003.1:0-834 GCA_964598985.1 Candidatus Woesearchaeota archaeon
GCTGCAATGGTCGTAATGACTATGCGTTAAAAGAATTATATCTGCTTTTTCAAGACCTTCCCGAATATTGTAAGGGTCGATATAAATTATTTTTGAATTTTTTATAAGAAATCCCGAATGCCCGAGCCATTTAATTTCAATATTTTTCACTTTCATAATTTTTGGAGATTAGGGGGGTTTTTAATGTTTATTATTGCAACCAAAGAGAATTTTTATTCTTCCAATTCAAGAGTAATTTTCTCGTCGGATAAATCATATTTTAAAATATTCATATCAAACGGAATTACTTTCATGTAGGAATTTTTTTCGGAAACCGCTTTTACCTCGATGCTGTTTCCGGCTTTTATTATTGAGACGTTGTCTATTTTTTTAACGCCCGGCACGGAGATTTCATAAATAATTTTGTCAGACAATCTTCTGAGTTTTGTTTCAGGTTCTTTGGCGCTAAATTTAAGGAATTTCTTTCCGTATTCCGGCGAAAAATATTTGTCTGAAAAATTTTCTCTTTTGTTTTTTGTCTGAACGGCGTGGACAGGCATTTGAGTTATTTTCACTTTTTTCGGGTCGATTCTTTTTCCGTTTATATAAAGTTCAAAATGCGTATTTGTCTTCGGATTTTTTGGGAATTTTTGCGTATCTTTCATTGATTTTTGCATTTCTTTTTCGAGCATTTTCATTGTGCTGTCAAAAAGTTTGTTGAGTATTTTTCCGCTAATCCCCGAGAAGAGCGGGTTCACAAAATGATCTTCATGTATTTCATCATTTTCTCCGAGCATGCCGTAATCTTCTTTTCTGTTTTTTGTTTTTTTCGGTTTATACGGAGATAGATAATTT
>CAZRDP010000003.1:844-7386 GCA_964598985.1 Candidatus Woesearchaeota archaeon
ACATGATATTTTGTTAAACATGTTTTTTATAAAGACGATTTCTTTTAAATAATTTACGCAAACAATAATGTTTAAATATAGGGCGTGTATAGGGAAAATATGGTAAATGTCGTCGACAAAGTAAAGTCCGAAATTGTGAAAACTTTTAATTCTAAAGGGAGACATATTAGATATAATTTTGAAAAATCGCCTTCGGACAACAACGATGCGGAAAGAGTTTTTGTGAGGTATCACTTTGTGGTTGCTGACAACCGATTTATAGAACAGAATATTGAAAAAATCCAGCAAAATTTTCAGAATAAAAGCATAGTCAATTATCCTTTTAATGAAGTTCACAGGATGGAGGGGAAGTTCAAAAGCACCGGTTTCAATTATTTGTTTTTAAGTTTTGACACTGAATATACTTCCAAATTTTTGAGTTTTGAAGGAATTTCATTGGATAAAAAAAGGGATTTTAATTTAAGAGAAAGAAAAGAACTTAACATTGAGGATTATGTTAGCAGATTATATGATTAATGTTGTGATTTTTTTACAACTCTTTTTTATAAATTTTTAATTCTTAGATTTTTGATGTCAAAGCTGGAAGAAAATGCGGAAAAATTTATTGCTTACAAATTGGTGACGAGTGTTTCCGGAATTATAAGCGACAGGGCGAAAAGGAAATATGAAAAACTCGGTGAATATATCGGGGAGAAACTTAAAACCAAAGGAGGGTTGTCTGAAAAAACTAATTTGTACTTTAACCTGAAATGGTCGGACGACGCCGCAAACTGGGCGAGGAAACTTTCTTTGGGAATTGAGGAATTCAAACAGGAATTTCCCGAATATGGTCAGATTCTCGAGGAGAAAATATCAAAACACAGGGAAATAAGAAGAGCGTATTTGGAATATGGTGTCAAGCACGGAGATATTTCCGAGGAGGTTTACACGGATGTTATAAAAGAGGTTATTCCGGGAATTACTGATTCCAAAGCAAAAACATTTTACAATTTTTTAAAAGAAGTTGAAATTCATTTAAGGAAAAAAAATAAAGGTCCGCAGAAATTTTTGCTTTCTGAATAATCAAAATTTTTTGAATTTCAAAATTTCCCGCTACAAGTTCGAACTAAAGTTCGAAGACCCGCCCTTGTTTTTTTAACAGCTTGCCTTCTGTTTGGGAAATTCAAAAAATTTCTATGAAACACTTTTAATGATTAACTTTTTATATTAGGCATTTTTTGGTTATTTATGAATAAAAAATTTTATGTCACGACGGCAATTGATTATCCGAATGCAGAACCGCATATTGGGCATGCATATCAAAAAATAATTGCAGATGTTTTGGCGAGATGGAATCGGCTTAACGGAAAAGATGTCTGGTTTTTGACAGGCACCGACGAGCACGGAAAAAAAATTGAAAACGCTGCTGGAAAATCCGGAAAAACTCCGAAGGAATTTGTCGACGAGGTTTCGGAAAAGTTTAAGGAGTCATGGAAAAGTTTGAATTTAACGCCGGACAGATTTATAAGAACGACGGACAAAGACCATGAAAAATTAGTTCAGGCGGTTTTGAAAAAATGCATTGCCAAGGGAGATGTTTATTTGGGAGAGTATGAAGGATTTTATTGCACTGACTGCGAAGCGGATTATACAGAGAAAGATTTAGAAGATGGGTGTTGTCCGGTTCATAAAAGGCCAATTGAAAAATTGAGAGAAAAAAGTTATTTTTTCAGATTAAGCAAATACCAAAAATTTCTTTTAGATTTGTACAAAAAAAATCCGGAGTTTATTTTACCGTCGGAAAGAAAAAATGAAATTGTCAATCGCGTTAATGTTTGGTTTGACGCGTTATTTAATTATATTTCAGGCGCCGGGAAAAACGGAAAATACTGGCCCGCAGATTTGCATTTGCTCGGAAAGGATAACTCATGGTTTCATTGTGTTTATTGGCCCGCATTTTTGAAATCTGCCGGATATGAATTTCCAAAAACAATTTTTGTCCACGGTTTTTTGACGTTTAACGGGCAGAAAATTTCAAAGTCCCTCGGAAATGTTATTTCTCCGAAAGTTCTTGCAGAAAAATACGGCGCTGACACAATAAGATATTTTGTATGCAGACAATTTCCTTTCGCTTCGGGCGACGACGGGGATTTTTCAGAGCAGGCGCTGATTGACAGACATAATAATGAACTTGCAAATAAACTTGGAAATTTGGTTTCAAGAGTTTCGGGGTTGATTGAGAGAAACGGAATTGAAAAAACTGAAAATAAATTATTGAAAAAACTTGACACAAAAAAAATTGAAAAGTATTTTGATAATTTTGAATTTGATAAAATACTAAACGAAATTTTTGGTTTTATTGATGTTTGTAATGAATATGTTCAGAACAGAAAAATATGGGAGAGTAAAAATAAAAAAGATTTGTATGAACTGAAAGAGTCAATTTTGGAAATTGCAAAATATTTGAGTCCTTTTATTCCTTCTACAAGCGACAAGATAGAGAAACAATTCAGCGCTAAGGAAATTAAAAAGTCAGAGATTCTTTTTCAGAAGATTTAGGAAAATTTATAAACTTCTTTTATTTGTTTAAATCAAGATGGTGAAGTTTGTTATTTCTGTCAAGGCTTTGATTATTTCAGGCATTGCTCTTTTAGTTTTATTAGGAGTTGGAATTGGTGTGAATGCTTATAATCCTTCAGCAAGTGCAAATCCTGCTGTTATGGGACATTCATTAAATGAAATTGCTCCTCCTGACGGATGTCAGACGGGCCAGACTCTTCAAAGAGCTCCAATTAATTTAGGCTGGAATTGTGTCAATATTCCATCTGGAAATTCAAATCCAACAACAGTTTGTTCAGGAGAGAATAAAGTAATGCAATGGAACGGGAATTGGGTTTGTGCAACTGTTTCAAGCATTAGTGTTTAAAAAAATTTAAAAAGTCAAAATGTCTAAAAATATAATGAATAAAAAAATAGAGGTGAAAATTCCTAACAGAGTTTTCTATTTTTTGACTGCAATTATTTTAATTATTGGAGTAGGGGTGGGTGTTTATGCTTATAATCCTAGTGCATCAGGAAATCCTTCTGTTATGGGGCATTCATTAAATGAACTTGCTCCTCCTTCAGGATGTCAGACTGGTCAGATCCTTCAAAGATCTCCAACTACTTTGGGTTGGAATTGTGTTGATCTTCCTTCTGGTTCGGGAGGAGTTACAACACCTGTAACATGCACTGGTTCAAATAAAGGTCTTCAATGGACTGGAAGTGCTTGGAGTTGTGCAACTTATGTAACCTCTCCTGGCGGTGGAGGAAGCTGTACAAGTGTCTCGTGCAGTTGGACTAATTGGGGCACAGTATGTGGACCTGATTATAGGCAATATAATATGCATTCAGTTCCTTCAGTTTGTTCAAGTAGCTCTTCAAAATATACAGCAACTTCTTATTATTGTTCAGGAGGATATATAACTAATTCACAATTGGTTACATGTTGCCCTAATTCTTTACCCTTGGACTAATTTTTTACTATAATAATTTTTAAAAACTCTTTTTTATTTTAATTATTATGGTAGAAGGAATTGCTGAAGTTGAATTTTCTGATTGGACTAAATTGGATTTAAGAGTTGCTGAAATAATTGAGGTTGAAGATATTTCTGGGGCGGATAAATTATATAAATTAAAAATTGATGTTGGTGAGCTTGGAGAGAGGACTATTTGTGCAGGAATAAAAGAGTATTATGATAAAGATGAATTGCAAGGTAAAAAAATAATTTATTTTTCAAATCTTAAGCCAAGATTGATGAAAGGAATTGAAAGTCAGGGAATGTTGCTTGCAGCGTCTACGGAAAATCATGAAGAAGTTATTTTGATTTCTCCTGAAAAAGAGATTGAAAATGGAAGCAGGGTTGGATGATTATATAAAAAAGTGATAACACATTTTATAAATATTGATAAATTATAGAATGGTTAATCAAAAAGAGGCTTATTTGAAATGCAATTATTTTCCTGGGATGTTTAGCAATGAATATTTTGTTGAGTTTAATGGCTCCCATTACCCTGGAAATTTGGGGGGAGTTTTTGTCGATAAAATGAATTTAAAATGTAATAATGAGAAATCCGGTCTTGTAAAAATTACAATTGTAAGAAAAGATGAAAAAACTTCGCAGATATTAATTCCTGCAATGACTGATGACGGGCATTTTTTTACAGTGCCTAATGAAGATATTATTTATTAATTATTTTCCTCCAAAAATTCTTTTCCAGAAAGAGGGTTTTTCTTTTGTTGAATCATATTCAATTTCCAAAAGTCGTGCGGCAATTTCTTTGTATGCACGTGATGCGTCGGAGTTTGGATAAACATGAACTATAGCATCTTTTTGATTTAAGGCGCGTTTTACGTCGAGATGTTCGGGAATCATTCCTAAAATTTGCGCTTCAAGCATGTCTTTAACTGTTTCCGGCTGCATTTCAATTTTATCTTTTCTGACGCGGGTCATTATTATTCCTCTTACGGGTTTTTTTAATTGCTCTGCGAGTTTTATTGTTTTCAATGCATCGGTAATTGCAGGCATTTCCGGATTTGTGACAACAATTAATTCGTCGGCAATATTTATTGCGGAAGTTGCTTCGTCCCCAAGTCCGGCAGCGCTATCAATAATTATGTATTCAGATAATTTTTTGAAATCATTTATGTAATCTTTTAACTTTTCAGGATTTGTTTTTTTGAGTTCTTTAATTGATAAAGAAGAAGGCATTATTTTTAGTCCGGATTCGTGTTCGTAAATAGCTTCGCAAGGTTCGGCTTTTTTTTGCAAAACGTGATTTAAATTTATTGGAACTTCGGGAGAATTAAGGTGTATTCCGACGTTGGGCGTTGAAAGATTTCCGTCGATTACAAGAACGTCTTTTCCGAAATGGTTCATGGCAGCACCTAAATTAATTGCTGTTGTTGTTTTTCCGACACCCCCTTTTCCCGACGTAATGACAATTATCTTAGACATGTTATTTAAATTGTTTAATTGTGCAGTCGTAGAATCTATCTACTTTGATAGAAGAAATTGCTTAGTTGAACTTATAAACTTTTCTAATCGGTCGGCGTATTCTTTTAGTTTTTCCAGGTTTACATTTATTTCCTGACCTTTGAATAAAATTTTAAGAGTAACGTTTTTTCTGAACTCGCCGATTCTTTCTGTGCGGAGTTCTTCTATTTTTCTTAGCATTTCGTAGAATTCAATAACTTCAAGGAAGTTGGAATCTTTTTTGAACAGTTTTTTTACTTCCTCAATT
Organism: Candidatus Woesearchaeota archaeon; assembly: GCA_964598985.1. GTDB lineage: Archaea > Nanobdellota > Nanobdellia > Pacearchaeales > GW2011-AR1 > MWBV01. The sequence goes on from CAZRDP010000003.1 coordinate 6,107, forward strand.
TTTTTAACAGGGTTTTCGGGAACGGAAGAAATCTTTTTTTTGGCTTTTGCGTGCCAGAGAATTTTGTCGATGCTGGTTTCAATCATCCTACGCCAACGTAAGAGAAGATTTTTAATTACGTCGCACGTCTTGGTGTACTTTAAACTTACATACAAAAGGTGGTCTGCGCTAATTTTTTCCTGTATTATATCTTCCATAGCGGTGGCTTACTATTACTCATTTAGAAGTGTTATTTACAAGGGTTGAGACCTTTAAATATCTTTTGCTGTTTTGCAGGAGTGAAAGTCAATATAATCATAATAAATTTCGCAACCTTTGTGCTCAAAAGTAACACTCGGGCGGGAGTATGAAAACGTTTCACAGGTTATTTTTGTGTACGTGTAAATTTTCATCCAGGGTTCATTTTTTTCAAAATTTTTTTCCAAATTTCCTCCCATTGTTTATACAGGAAATTTTCTCAATAATTTAAACGGGCGCAGTTTTTTTTAATACGACTAGAAAAGGTTTACATATCGCGGAGTTATAATCCGGAGAGAATATTTTATGCGCGTGCCGGAATAATTTTTTTCGGCGTTTTTCAAATTTAATTCTTCAAGAAGTTTGTCATAAAAAATTTTAGGGGTTTCGGATTTTTGTTCAAGATTTTCCATTTTAATGTTTTGGGCGATAATTTATTTTTGTGCTGTAATTTTTTGATTGAGTTTTGTATTCCTGTGAATATTTTCTTCGGTCGTTTTGTTCTGCGAGTTTTTTACTTTCTTCTCTCCATCCGGATTGACTTAGGGTTTTTAATAAGTTTGACATTTTATTTTAGTTTTTGGAATTATTTAAAGATTATTGCTTTAAGTTAATATAATTTCTTCTGGCTGATTTTTCAGAAGATATTTCTATTCTGCGATAATATTTGCTTTTATTAAATAATTCTTCATTAAGGGGTCTTAGTTCTTTTTTATAATCTGATAGGTAAATTGCAATTATATCTTCTCCCTTTCCAAAAAAATCTGAATCTTCGAATTTTTTCATTTTAATTTTTAGTCTAAATAGACAGGGGGATGATATTGTTTTATTCGTTTATACGCCGATTCTTGAATATACCGATAGCATCCGGATCGAAACCCGCGATAAAACTCGTTCCGATGTGGTGCTCTACACCAAACATATGAGCCGCGACATCGATTACGAAATCGACTATGATTCAGGCAGAATTTTATTTAAAGAGCCTATTCACACGCGGGATGAAAACAATGACCCTAATTTTATAGTTATTGATTATGAATATG
>CAZRDP010000003.1:7396-17410 GCA_964598985.1 Candidatus Woesearchaeota archaeon
ACGCCGATTCTTGTATATATTTGTTTACTCTTCTGTTTATTTCAAAGGATTTTTCTGCTGATAAAGAAACGCATTTTCCTTCAGCTTTCATTTTATCTTGTATTTCTTTCGCTGTATCTTCTAATTTTGCCACTTCTATATAATTGTTTTTTAATATTTAAAGATTATTGCGATTTGTTTTTTATTGTTTTCCGCCACGAACTCCGCCACCACCCTCCGAAGCCAAAGGCTTCGGCAAAAAAATGTTAAGCTGTAAAGTTCTTGAGAAATTGGTGGACTTTTTTTTGTGAAGAAGAGAATAATTATTCTGAGAGTTCCAGAATTGTTTCGGCCAAATCGCCGTTGTTTTTTTCAAGAGTTTCTTTTGCTGTTTCTTCGTCGCAACCGGTTTTTTCCATTATTGTTTTTATGTCGTCGTCGGAAATTGCGTTGCTTTCTTCACTGCCTGAAATTTCAGAAATATCTCCTGCAATCTGGAATGTTTCCTGACCCTGCATTTTTATTTTTGTGACGGACGGGTTTTCAATTATTATTTTATCTCCGTCAGATTTTTCAATGATGACTCTGTCCGCAGAAATTTCTTCCTGCGAGATTCCCATTTTTTTCATCATTCCTTGCATTTGTTTTGGATTTATTCCGCCGAACATGTTTTAGAAAAATAGTGAGGGTTTTTATTTTTTTGTATTTGGAAATCATATTAAGGGGTCTTTAGGGATTATATTTTTCCACATGTATTTTCTAAAATTGAGAATATGTAAACCTGCATTGTAAAATGTTTTTTCAATTAAATTCATGTTTTGATATTTTGTTTTTTCTTCGGGAAATTCTTCAAAAGTTTTTTCAAGTAAGTTCTGTTTTTCCATTGAGAATTTGAATTTTTTTGTATTTAAGTTAATTTATATTATAGAGTATATATTAAAAAATATAAGGCAGTAGTATTCTTAATCCCAAAATTAAAATTATAAGTGCGACGACATGCGAGGGTTTAAGCATGTAGTAACTTTCGTATTCTTCGTTGTAATGCATCAGTCCGCCGAAACCGCCCGGAAGATTGATTTTGTTGTCGGATGCCATGATAATTTATAGAGAGATAGTTTTTAAAAGTTTGCTGGATAGAATTTATTATGGGTTTGAATGATGTCAAAAACTGGTCGCCTGAAGTTGAAAAAGCGATTGTTGAAAAATGGAAAAATTCTGAAATGTTTTTGGCTGACAGGAAAACAAAGAAAAAGATTTATTCAATTGACACGCCGCCGCCGTATGTTAATGCTCCGATTCATATCGGTCAAGCAGTTACGTATTGTTACATGGATTTTTTTGCGCGATATAAAAGGATGAAAGGTTTTCAGGTTGTTTTTCCGCTTGGTCTTGACAGAAATGGTTTGCCGATTGAAATGGGCGCTGAAAAAAAATACGGAGTTAGTCCGTTCAAAGACGGAAGGGATAAATTTATTGAAGCGTGCAAAAAATTGCTTGAAGAAACTTCGAATGAAACGCAGGACACTTTTGCAAAACTTGGAATTTCATTCACGTCGTACAAAGAAGGGAAACACATCGGAGCGGTTTACAAAACTGATTCACCCGAATATCGATGTGTTACGCAGGCAACGTTTTTAGAATTGTTCAAAAAGGGTTTGGTTTACGAAGATACGCGAATAAATAACTGGGACCCGAAATTGCAGACGACTATTGCGGATTCTGAAATTGAATATAAAGATATTCCGAGCACTTTTAACGACGTGAAATGGAAAGTTAAAGAGACGGGCGAGGAAATTGTTATCGGAACGACGAGGCCGGAATTAATATGTACATGCGGAATGGTTATTTTTAATCCCGACGATAAAAGACACAAACATCTTGAAGGTAAAACCGCGGTCAGTCCGATTTTTGGAAAAAAAGTTCCGATTAAATCGCATCCTATTGCTGATATAAATAAAGGAACGGGAATTGTGATGATGTGTTCGGCGGGAGATTTATCCGATATTCAGTTTTTCAGAGAGCAAAATTTGAAACCGGAAATTGCTATTGAGCGCGACGGGAAAATGAATTCTGTTGCCGGGCCTTTAGAGGGTTTGAAAGTGCGCGAAGCGCGCGAAAAAATTATTGGATTGCTTAAAGAAAAAAATTTGCTTGTAAAACAGGAAAAAATTACGCACAGAACTCCTGTTTCTGAAAGAAGCGGAGCAGAAATTGAATTTATAGAAATGCCTGAATATTATCTCAAACAAATTGAATTCAAAAAAAATATGAAAAAAATTTCAAAAGAAATTAATTTTTATCCCGTCTCGGCAAAAAAAATTCTGGATGAATGGATTGATTCGGTTTCAATTGACTGGCCGATTTCACGACGGAGATTTTATGCGACACCTATTCCGCTTTGGACTTCGGAAAAAAACGGAAAAAAATTTTACGCTTTGGGAATTTCCGGAAATTATTATGAGCCGTGGAAAGAACGGGCTCGGGAAAATTTTGAAGTTTATTCCGACGGAAAAAAAGTCGGATTGGTCAAGGATTTTAAAAATTTGAAATGGAAAGGGGAGGAAAGAGTTTTTGACACGTGGATGGATTCTTCAATTTCTGAATTAGTTTTGCTGAAATATAAATCTGACGAAGATTTTTTTAAAAAAAGTTATCCATGTTCTTTAAGACCTCAGGGAAAAGAAATAATTCGAACATGGTTGTATTATACTTTGCTCAGGGGATTTTTGGAGACGGGAAAAAATTGTTTTGAAGATGTCTGGATAAACCAGCATATTGTCGACGCGTCGGGTTATAAAATGTCAAAGTCCAAGGGGAATGTTATTGACCCGCAAAAATTATTAAAATTGTACGGAGCTGAAGCGATAAGGTTCTGGGCTTCCACCGAAGGTGATTTGGCAAAACAGGATTTAAAATGTTCTGAAGAAAGAATTAAAGGAGAATTAAAAACTTTGAATAAATTGTTAAACGTTTCAAAATTTGTTTTAATGTTTGATAAACCGAAAGAAAAAATTAAACTTGAAAAAATTGATGATTTGTTTGCGGATTATATTGAAAATTTAACGGGCGAAGTTGAAAAAAGTTATGAACAATATGATTTTTACAATCCCGCTGTAAAATTGAGAGCGTTCATTTGGGATGTTTTTGCGTCGCACTATATTGAACTTGTAAAAGCGAGAGCTTATAATCAGGACGGTAAATTTTCTGATTCTGAATCCAATTCCGCAAAATGGGCTTTGCATTATATTCTTGAAAGAATTTTATATTTGCTTTATCCTATAATTCCACAAATTACAACTTTAATTGCGTCAGAGAAAAAAATAGACCTTTTGAAAGCCGAATTTCCGTCGGCAAAAAAAACAAAAAATGATTTGAGCAATGTTCAGAAAATTATGGATTTTAATTCTGAAGTGTGGAAACAAAAAAAGGAAAAAGGAATTTCTTTGAGAAATGAAATTTCAGGAATAAAAATTCCAAAGGAACTGAAAGATTATGAAAAAGATTTGAGAGAGTGTCATAACTTAATTTTATAAACTTGCTATTTCTTTTTTTAACATGAGCATTGCTACTAAAGATGAACTTAGGGAATTAATTGAAGAGCTTGAAACTTATAAAGGCCGGCATACCGAGTTGATAACTGTTTACATTTCGTCAGGATATGATATAAATACTGTTCAGAAACAACTTGAAGCAGAGCAATCGACGGCAAAAAATATAAAATCGACAGGCACACGAAAAAATGTTATTGAAGCGCTTGAAAAAATCGTGCGGTTTCTTAAAGATTTTAAAGGTTCAAAGGAACACGGCATTGCTGTTTTTTGCGGAAATATTTCAAAAGTTGAGGGACAGGATGATTTGAGGTTGTGGAGTGTTGAACCTCCGAGACCATTGAAAGTAAGATTGTATCGTTGTGATAAAGAATTTGTTCTGGATCCGTTGAGAGAACAACTTGAAGTTACGGAAATTTATGCGCTTTTGGTGATGGACAGGAAAGAAGCGACGATAGGTGTTTTGGAAGGGAAGCGAATTGAGATTTTACAAAAAATGACGTCGGGAGTTCCAAGCAAAGTAAGGGCGGGCGGGCAGAGTTCACAGCGTTTTCACAGAATTACAGAAGGTCTCACAAAAGAATTTTACAAAAGAATTGCCGACGAAATGAAATCTATTTTTTATGATAATGAAAAAGTTAACGGAATAATTGTTGGCGGACCGATACCGACGAAAGATGAATTTTTAGACGGAGAATATCTCGCGACAAAACTTCAGGGCAAAGTTATCGGTCGAATTGACATTGGCGGAAGCGACGAGTCGGGAATAAAAGAACTTGTCGAAAAATCAAAGGACCTTTTGGCGAATCAGGAAATTGTTTATGAAAAAAAACTGATGGAGAAATTTTTTGAAACGCTCGGAGAGAAACCGGACATGGCGGTTTACAAAGAGGAAGATTTGAAGAAAGCGCTTGAATATGGCGCAATAGAAATTTTATTTATTTCAAAAGATTATGATAAAAGTTTGGCTAAAGAATTCAAGCAGAAGGCCGTGAACATTGGTTCAAAAATTGAAATGATTTCGACGGAAACTGAAGAAGGAAAGCAATTCTTCAACTTATCCGGTATAGGCGGAATTTTAAGATTTAGAATTTGAGTCGAATAATAATTAAAATAATTTAATCCATTTATTTTTAATTAACCCCGAATCATTGCAATGATAAACTTTGTGAAATAAAGAATTTCGGAAAAGTTTTATTTGCAGGTTATTTTTCCGAATTAGTTTTTTGTTTTCTTCAGAGATTTTTAATTGAGGCGGTTTGAATTTTTCAGGAGTTTGGTTAAAACATTTTTGAAATTCATTTAATGCAAAAGTTAAATTTTCTTGTGTTAAATTTTTATAAATAAGCTCCCTGTATGGAGAATGGTTTATTCCATGCATTTCAATTGTTTTGTTTAATGATAATATATAATTGCACCATGATTGGTTTTCTGAAATAGGATGATTGTTGAAATTAGGTATAACATAAAAAGTATTTACATTATATTTTTCAATTTCAGGGCAGGGAATTTCCGGAGAAACATCATCAAGTTCTTTCGGGGAGATTAATCTTATGAGAAATAAAATAATTATTAAAGACAGAATTGCAATTATTGTGATTATCACGCCTTTTTTCATAATCCTATATAGGATTAAATTTTATAAACTCTCCTTCATTTTACAATTCATGGCAGTGTCGGAAAAGACGGTGGATGAAATTGACAGCGCAAGGGAATTGGAAAATCTTAAAATTCTTGAAGCGGTTTTTTTTGTTTCGGGGCGATTTCTTAATATGCAGGATTTGATTTCGCTGAGTGATTTGAATCCGATTATAATTCGCGATTTAATTGAAAAACTTAAGGAAAAATATGAAAATGAAAATTCGGCGATTGAAATTGTTTCAAAAAGTTCGGGGGGCAAAGGGAATGAAATGTGGAAGATGGATGTGCGTCAGGAATATTCACATATAATAAATAAATTAGCGACGGGAAATGCGGAGTTCACGAAGGCGGAACAGGAAACTCTGGCTATAATTGCTTACAAACAACCGATAAAACAATCTGTAATAATCAAAATTCGCGGGAATAAATCTTACGACCACATAAAGAAATTTTCCGATTTGGGTCTTATAAAAAAGAAAAAAATGGGGCACACGAACGAACTTACTTTGAGCGACGAATTTTATGATTATTTTAACGTTGCCGACGGAGAAGCGCAGGGGAAAAGAGTTTTTGAAGAGTCGGGATTTTCGGATGAGGATTTGGCCGACGATGAAAATGCTGAAGGTTCTGAAGAAGAAAAAGAAGAAGTTATGGAATATTGAATAAAAAAACTTTGAGGAAAATTATCACCTCTTTTTGAAATTTAAGGTTAATATCGAGAATGATTGTTTTAATTTGGTTCTATTCCCACAAAGCAGTTTATAGCCGATTTTCCAATTAACGCATTTAATTTATCTCTAAGAATTTTTTCTAATTTATTTCCGATGTAGTCGACATCCGAAGAAACCCATTTGTGACTAAATTCTTCTAATCTTTCATACGGGTAAATAACATATCTGTCTACATTATTTTTTTCCATTTTTTCAGCGATTTCTTCAGCAACTTTAGAGCAATCGAAATCTCTTTCACTACCTGCACAATAATAAGCAAGAATTGTTTTTTTATTTATTTTTAAAGAATATGTTGGAATCCTGAAAGCCACTTTGGTAGGATCTGTTTCATCATAATATCTTTTGAAACCAATTCTTATTGTTGCTCCGTTTTCTATCGAATCCATAACTTTTTTTAGTTTTTTTTATTTTTAATTTTTGTTGTTATTTAGTATCTAGTTTATTTTAATCACGAATATCTTTAAAAGATTTAATTTCGGATAATATTCATGGTTGAATTCATTACAGTAGTTTATCTCGTGTATAGTTTCATCGCGTTTTATTTTTTATTTCTGTTTCTTTTAATTTATTTTCAGAATAAGCAGGAATTTTTATCGTATCCAAAACCTGATAGAGATTACGAACTCACGATGGTTATTCCGTGTTATAACGGGGAAAAAGCCATAGGAAGGACAATTCAGGGGCTTATTGATGCGGGTTATCCCGGGCTTAAAAAAATAATTGTCGTCGACGATTGTTCAAAAGATAATTCTTATAAAATAATGAAAGAGTACGAAAAAAAATATCCCGAACTCGTCAAGGTTGTTCAAACTCCAAAAAACACAGGGAATGCCGCGGGGGCTAAAAACTACGGCGCTAAATTTGCGGATACCGAATTAATTGGTTTTACTGACGACGATTCGTTTATTGAAAAAGGATCAATAGATAAAATGGTCGGGTTTTTTAATGATGAGAAAACAGGAAGTGTCACGTGTTCGGTTTTGGTTCACAACAGAAATAAATTTATTGAAAAGCTTCAGAGCATTGAATATAAAGTTATAAAATTTTCAAGGAAACTTTTGGAATTTGTTGATTCAATTTACGTGACTCCCGGCCCTTTGGGTATTTTCAGAAAGAGCGCATTTGATAAAGTGGGCGGTTTTGATGTGAATAATCTTGCGGAGGATATTGAAATAACGTGGCATCTTCAGGCAGAGGGATATAAAGTCAAAATGTCGGTTCCGGCGAGGGCATACAGCGTCGCGCCTTCAAAAATAAATGCGTGGGTTAAGCAGAGAAACAGGTGGAATATAGGCGGATTGCAGACAATTTCAAAATACAATAATGATTGGTTCAGAAAAGGAATGCTTGGGAATTTTATACTTCCGTTTTTTGTTTTTTCATGGGTGGTTGGATTATTTGGGCTTGGTGTTTTTGTTTATAGGATTTTAAGATTGACTATCTTAAATTTTGTTTCAACAAAACTTTCGGTTGAAGCGCAGACGGCTGTTTTAAGATTCAGCGACATAAATCTTGTTCCGAATGTTTTGATTTTTCTGGGCGTTACTGTGTTTTTTCTTAGTTTTACTTATACAATAATGGCCTTGTTAAATATGTCCGAAAAAAGTCATTACAGACGCGAGAATTTTTTTACGGTAGGTTTTTATATGCTGTTTTATCTTCTTGCTTATCCGATAATTTTAATAATCTCGGGTTACAAGTTTTTGAAAGGAGACAGGAAATGGGGAAGATAAAATGTTGAACAATAAGAAACGGGTTTTTTGGGAGGCGCTTTTTTTAACTGTGGTTGTGTTTCTCTTCGGTGTTTTAATCGGAATTAGTTTTGAATCAAATAAAGTTGAGCAAATAAGACAGTATTATTCTTTTTCAGAAGCGTCGATAATGGATGTTTTTGCAGTTAATAATTTAGTTGATACAGAGAGTGCAAATTGTTCTATTTTAGAAAGCGCGAATTTTGAATTTGCCGACAGAATTTATGAGGAAGCGATTATTCTCGAGAAATATGAAGATTCAGGAAAAATTACCGAGGGCATGATTTTGGAGCACAAGAAATACGATTTGCTTAGAACGTTGCTTTGGATTAATGATATAAAGACGGAGAAAAAATGCGGGAAAAATCACCACACAGTTATTTATCTTTATGAATATCAGCCCGACGATTTGGCGCAAAGAGCGACGCAGAATGTCTGGTCAAAAATTCTTATAGATTTGAAAACCGAATACGGAGATGAAGTTTTACTTATTCCGATTGCTGTTGATTCCGATTTGGTTTCGCTAAATTCCCTAATAGATAAATATTCCATTGAAGAATATCCTGTTTTAATCATCGACGGGGAAATAATTGTCGACGAGCTTAGCTCGGTTGAGGATATTGGCGAGAATTTTAATTAATATTTTTCACCACCTAAATCTTAAAAAAGAGAAGTTTTCTATTTTTTTCATGGTGGTTTGCGGAATTTGTGAAAATGAAGTATCTGAAGAGGGAGTTAAAAAGGTAATTTCGGCGTACGGGATAATTCCTGTTTGCTCTGATTGTTTCAGAGAGGACATGATGGTTTTTGAAAAACCCAGCGAGGAGAAACTTAAAAATATTTATACAAGAAAATCTGTTTATACACGGCTTTCTGAAGCTGCGGGAGTCAAGGATGTTGACGAGCATAAGAAAAGAATTTCTGAATTTGGAAAAGAATCCAGTTTAATGGGAAATGATTTGAGAAGAATTGTTAACAGAACTTACGATGAGAGAGCCAAGGCGCTTAAGAACGAAAATTTGGTTGATAATTTTCAGTGGATGATTATGCGCGCGAGACGCGCGAAAAAAATTTCGCAAAAGCAGTTTGCAGAGGAAATTCAGGAGCCCGAGGCGTTGGTTGCAATGGCTGAAAGAGGAATCATTCAACCGGGAAATAATGTGCTTATCCGAAAAATTGAACAATATTTGAAAATAAAAATTTCAAAATCCGCACCGATTTCTGAGGAAAAACTTAAGGAAGAACTTTTAATGAAAATTGAACGGGGCGAGGGGATTGATGCTTTAACTGCAAAAACGCTTACACCCGAAGATTTAGAAAATGCTCCCAGGAAAAAAAGAAACTGGTGGCCTTTTGGAAAAAAGAAAAAGGCGGAAGAAGTTGTTGAGGAAGAAAAAATAGAATTTTCTCCGGATAGTCCTTTTTATAAAGAGTGATAATCGCCGCAAAATTTATTAATGCTTATTTTTATAAAAATTTATGAATTTAAATGAAGAAATAATTAAGGTTTTATTGAAGGTTGCAAAACGCGGTGAGGGTGCGTTAATCATCGTTGCTGAGACGCCGAATGTGAAATACAAGCCGCTTGTTGAACAGAATGTTCCTGCTTTTGATGTTGTTAAAAATCCAAAACTTCTTGAAAGTTTAGCGCTTATGGACGGCGCGGTTATAGTCAGTGCGAATGGAATTATGGTCGCTTATGGCGTGAAAATTGAATCAAAAAGTGTTATGAAAAATTTTGGCACGAGGCACAGCGCGGCATTCAGCGCATCAAAAAATAAGGGTGTGACCTCATATGTTTTGTCCGAAGAGGACAGAAAAATACGTGTTTTGAAAGAAGGAAAAATTGTGATGCAGATTGATACGCTTGAAAAAGGAATTGAAAAAAAAGTTTCTGAAATAAGCAGAATTCTTGAGGGTGTCGGCGTCGGAACTTTGGGGACAATCGGAGCGGGAATACTTGCAACTTCCGTCGGATTTGCGGGAATAACTTTTATACCCGGAGTAATTGTTTTCGGGGGGGCTTATTATTTGATAAAAAAATTAAGAGAAAAGGGAAATTAGATTGCACCGAATAATTTAAAAACCAAATTTATTCTAAGTTATTATGGATATTAAAATTTTGAAGGACGGAAAGGAAGAAATAGAAGTTGAAATTGATAATCTTACTATCGCCGAGATTTTGAGGGTTTATCTGAACAGAGATTCCGATGTGAATTTTGCTGCGTGGAAAAGAGACCACCCAACGAAAAATCCTATTCTTAGTGTTAAGGGAAAGAATGTAAAAAAATCGTTAAAAGATGCAGTTTCTTCTGTTACAAAAGATTTGGAAAAAGTTGAAAAAGATTTCGAAAAGATGAAGTG
>CAZRDP010000003.1:17420-24154 GCA_964598985.1 Candidatus Woesearchaeota archaeon
ATCCTTATTAATTATGCAGTTGAGTTACTTTTATGAAAAAAGCAAATACAAAATTTGTATTTTTCATTTTATGGAAAATTTAAAATGAAAACTGAAAAAATATCATCGGGAAGTTATGATTTAAATAAGTGGCTTTACGGCGGTTATGAAACCGATATTATCACGATGATTGCCGGCGGACCGGGAACGGGAAAAACAAATTTTGCGATTCTTGCTGCGTGCAGCCAGGCGAAAAAAGGCAACAAAGTAATTTTTGTTGACAGCGAGGGGGGTTTAGTTCTGACAGAGTAAAACAAATTGTTGGTGATGAAAATCTTGAAACTATTTTGGGCAATATTTTAATTTTAAATCCGGTAAGTTTTGAAGAGCAGAAAAAAGATTTTGTTAAACTTCTTGGTCTTTTGAAAAAGGAACACGTTGGATTAGTTGTTGTTGACGGGATGGCGATGCTTTATCGACTTGAACTTGGTGATGCAGTTAAGTCGGGAGATGATGAAAAAATAAAAGAGATAAACCGCGAGGTTGCAAGGCAGATGCGGATTTTTTCTGAAATATCAAGAAAACAGAATATTCCTGTAATTATAACGAATCAGGTTTACAGCGAATTTGTTTCCGAAGACGAATTAAAAAAACAGACAGAAAAAAAGACGAACATCGTCGGAGGAGATTTGTTTAAGTATTGGAGCAAATGCATAATTGAGCTGAAAAATAATTCAGGGAGACGGGAAGCGATTTTATTGAAGCACAGAAGTATGCCGGAAAAAAAGATGGGATTTGTTATAAAAAACGAGGGCGTTTTTAGAAAAGGTTTGCTGTAATTTTACAATTTTTTAACTTCTCCGTGGTATTATAATAATTTAAAGATGCATTACCTGATTATTTGCTGAAGATAAAATGGGCGACATAAAATTTGAAGTTATTAAGAAAGTGGCTGATGTCAATTTCAGAGTAAAAGAGATTGAAAATCTCTCAAAAATAAATTCTATTTCACCCCCGAGTGTTTTTATCGGTTCAAAACTGAGATATCCTTTGGTTAATGTCGGAATTTTGAGCCCGGTTGAAAAAGATGAAAATGCGTGGGTTTACGACGACGAAAAATACTGGGCTGAAAATAATTTTGAAATAAATGATGTTTTAAAATTAAGAAACAGTTTGTTAAATTCAAGATTTCAGACGAAAGTTTCTGATGCAAGATTAAATAAAAAATTTGTGGATGTTTCAAAAGATATAGCGGTTTCTTCAAGACAGGTTGATGTTGAAATTGAATTGCAAAACCGCCTGAGGTTTGGAAGAGATAAAGACAGAGTTTTGACTCCGCACGGTCTGAAGGGTTCGCTTAAAAAAGCAGAAATCATCGGCAATGTGAAAGTTGATAAAAAACTTGACAGAGTTATGAATGATGACATAAAAGCATCAGAGGGAATGGAAATTTTGTACAGAAATGATTTTGATGAATATTCTCTGAGTCAGATTTTAAGTGTAGGGGTTATGGGCATGAAAAAGGACAAGCGCCTTGTTCCGACGAGGTGGAGCATAACGGCGACCGACGATATAATTGCGAAATCTTTGTGGAAAAAAATTAAAGAAAATAAATGGCTTGAAGATTACGAATTATTTTACGGAGAATTTTTGGGAAATCAGTATTTGATTTTGTTAATGCCCGGTGTCTGGAGTTACGAACTTTTTGAAATGTATCTGCCGAGAAGTTCATGGAATCCGTCACAGGAAATTAAAGCAGCGACGGACAGTGAAAGTTATTCAGGAAGAAAAAATTATGCTTTCGGCACTGCAGGAGGTTATTACGCAACACGGCTTCCTATTCTTGAATATTTGAATTCAATTCAGAGGCAGGCGAAAGTTCTTGTTTTAAGAGTTGAAACTCCGTCGTATTGGGCATCGCTGGGTGTTTGGGTTGTCCGTGAATCTGTCAGAAAAGCGCTTTCAAAAAGAATGGTTTTTTCGTCGAGGGAAGAATTGATGAACAGCGTAAAACAAATAGGAAAAATAAAATATAATTTTGACTTTGCGGAAATTCTTAATCAAAGCAAAGTTTTGAAAGAAGAAAAAACGCAGAAAAATCTGGGCGATTGGATGTAGTTATTTTCTCAAACCTTTCAAAGTTCCTGAAACTTTTGAAACTTCAATTTTTTCGGAAAAAACAGCAAATGAAGCACGGGTTAAGTCAACAGCTTCGCGGTTTATTGAAATTATTGCAGAATTGTTTTTTGAATTTGATGAAATGAAATTAAAACCGCATTTTGACATTCCCAAAATTCCCGAGAATTCAAGAATTGCTTTTTCAACATTTTGTTTTAGGTTTTTTCCGTGAACCAAAAGATATCTTTTGTTTTCCTTGTGGGAAGGAATTAGCGATTTCATTTTTGATTAAAGAAAATGGATTATAAAAAACTTCTGAATTTTAACATTAATCAAGATATTTTAAATTCTACAATTTTCCATGCCTTTTTTTTCTAGATAATTCTGATGGTAATTTTCTGCCTTGAAGAATTTTTTTGCCGGGATGATTTCTGTCGTGATTTTATTTTTGAAATTTTTTTGAATTTCAGATTTTGATTTTTCGGAAATGTTTTTTTGTTCGGGAGTGTAATAAAAAATTGCTGATTTGTATTGTGTTCCAATGTCAGAACCCTGGCGGTTTAATTGTGTTGGGTTATGAATTTTCCAGAAAACTTTTAATATTTCATCAAATGAAACTTCTTTTGGATTGAACTCTATTTCACATACTTCAATATATCCTGTTTTGTCAGAGCAAACCTGTTCGTATGTCGGATTGGGAAATTCTTTTGATTTATTTTCATCATAACTCATATATCCGACGGTTGTTTCTATAACCCCTTTTAATTTTGAGAAGTCATGCTGGACATGCCAAAAGCATCCTGCTCCTAATGTGATTTTTTGAATTTGCTTTTTCATTTTATACTTTTTATTTAAAATTCATTGCAATAGAATTTATGCAATAACGATTTCCTGTGGGTGTTTTTGGAGCATCGTGAAAAACATGACCTAAATGGCTTTTGCATTTTGCGCAAATAACTTCTGTTCTTTTCATCCCATGGCTTAAATCTGTTTTTAGTTCAACTGAATTGGGAACAGCATCATAAAAACTTGGCCATCCGCAGTCTGAGTCAAATTTTGTTTTTGAATCAAAAATTACATTTCCACAGGCCTTGCATGCAAACATACCCTTTTTATTAAAATTTACAAATTTTCCTGTAAATGGCATTTCATTACCTTTCTCACGCATAACATGGTATTCTTCCGGTGTTAATTTTTTTAAAAATTTGTCGTCGTTTTTCATAAATTAAATAAGATGGTTAATTATAAAAAACTTAGCAGTCAACAGAACCTATAAGTTCTTTACTTTTCCCGTGAGAATATTATAAGCAATATTAAAAAAATATACAACGTCTGTTATGAGAGGATTTTTTTTGTGTTTGTCCAAATAAATTTCGTTTTTTTCTGCGTCTGTGCTTCCGAATGAAGATTTGTTGACACCCATCCATCCGGGTTTAATTTTGATATATTTTTTCTGCAAATTTTCCGGGTAGGTTTTGAAAGTTTCTTCTTTTACCGGCCTCAATCCGACAAATTTCATATTTCTTTTAAAGAGGATGTTGTAAGGGATTTGCGGAAGTTCGTCGACTCCGTATTTTCTCAGCCATTTTCTTCCGAGGATAATATTTTTGCTCTGGTCAATTTTTCCGTTTTTATCAAAACCTTTTTTCAAAGCTTCCGGATGATATTCATCCGCATAATCATACATTGTTTTGATTTTTAGTATGTCAATAATATTCCCGTCTTTTCCGACGGATTTTTTTACATAAAAAAGTTTTTCGGATTTTAGAACAGATTTTTCAAATTCGGCATTTGTGCAAATCTCTTCGAGACAATTTCCGCGCGGTAATTGCAAAGTTCCGCAAGAGCATTTTGCCATAAGAAGTTTTCCGTTAAATTATATTTAAAGATTCATTAATTGAGACATAACTTTTCCAATATCTATTTCTAAAAATATATAAACTAAATTCACATTAAAATTTAAAAGAGACGTTATTTGATTATTAAATGGAAATATGCACTATCGGGGGATATGAAGAAGTCGGAAAGAATATGACTGCTGTGAAAGTCGGTGACGATGTGATCATTTTTGATGCGGGAATTTTTTTGCCGCCTCTTGTTGAACTTCAGGAACAGGAAAAGGAAATAAAATATTCTGAACCAATGCTTAGAAAAATAAAAGCGGTTCCCGATGACACTGTTTTGGACAGGCTTGGGTGGACTGAAAAAGTCAGAGCGATTGTGGTCGGTCATGCGCACCTTGACCACGTCGGAGGTTTGCCTTATCTTGTGCACAGATATCCTAATGCGGAAATAATTGCGACGCCGTTCACAATGGAAATTTTTGAATCGATAATAAAAGATGAAAATATAAATGTGAGAAATAAACGTGTAAGAGTGAAATCTAATTCTTTTTATGAAGTGAAAGGTTTAAACGGGAAATTAAAAATTGAATTTATTCACACGACTCATTCAACAATTCAGTGCGTTTTTGTTTTGTGGCATTCCGACGACGGCGGTTTTTTTTACGGGCTTGATTTTAAAATTGACCAGACCCCGGTAATGGGCGAGCCGTTTAGTTTTTCGCGGCTTAAAGAACTTGGACGCAAAAAAGCGGTAAAATGCGCGGTTATAGATTCGTTGTATTCAGATACGGACAGAAGGACGGCGAGTGAAAGAATTGCGAGAAATCTTTTGGAAGATGCGATGTCGACGGTGCGCGAAAAGAACAGCGCTTTTTTTGTGACGACTTTTTCGTCGCATATTGCAAGATTAAAGAGTATTGTTGATTTTGGAAAAAAAACTAAAAGACAAATTGTTTTTTTGGGGAGGAGTTTGAACAAATATGTAAATGCTGCAAACAATGCGGGAATGTGTCCTTTTGCAAAAAATATAAAGTTGCTGAAATACCGACGGCAAGTTGATTCTTTTTTAAAAAGAATTGATAAAAATCGCGGGCAGTATCTTGTTGTGTGCACAGGTCATCAGGGTGAGAAAGGTTCTATCCTTGACAGAATTGTCGATAACAAAACTCAGTTCAGATTCAAATCAGGCGATAATCTTATTTTTTCGTCGTCGGTGATTCCCACTCCGGAAAATATTAATGCACGCGCCAAACTTGACAGGAGATTGAGGTCTGCAGGCGTGAGAATCCAAACTGACGTTCATGTTTCCGGACACGGCGGAAGGGAAGATTTAAGGGATTTGATTGAAATGTTAAACCCGGAAAATATTATTCCTGCTCACGGAACCTTACAGCAGGAGACTCCAATGGTCGATTTGGCAACAGAATTAAATTACAAATTTCATGAAACTGTTCATTTGTCTTCGGACGGCAAAGTCATAGAAATAAAATAATGAGCAATAAATGGTAAATCAGGAAGTTTTGGGCGGACTTGTTTCGGCGCTTTCGCGCGGGGAATCTTTGCACAATGCAATGTTTTCATTATTTAATGCAGGATACAAAAAATCAGATATTGAAGACGCTGCAAGAATGCTTCAGTCGCAGACGCCTGTGCAAATTTCGCAAAACGCTGTAGTTGAGAAAAAGATGGAATTGAAAAAAAATATTCAGGAAAAAGCCGCACAGCAAAAAACTCCTGAAAAAATTAAAGAAGGGGTTGCAAAGCAGAATGTTTCAAAATACGGAGAGAAAAAATCCCCCGGAAAATTTGAAAATGTCCTCGATGAAACAATAAAAAATCTGCAAAAAGTAAAAACTGTAGAAGTTGTGAAGCCGGATAATGATTTCAGGCCTCCGATTATTATTCAGAGAATTTCGGATTATAACGCGAAAAATGAAAAACCCGCGAGCAAAGCAGCAATAATCATTTTGGTTTTTTTGTTAATCATATTAATCGGCGCTCTTGCCGGACTGTTTATATTCAGAGATAAAATAATAGAAATTTTCAACAGCATAAATTTTTAAAATGCATGAATCAATTTATCAACCCGCGGAAGATTCGTTCTTGATGGCGGAATTTCTTAAGAAGAGAATTCCGTTAATCTTAAAAGAAAATCCAAACGTCAAAATTTTTGAAATGGGGCCCGGTTCGGGAGTAAATCTTAAGGCGGTTTTGCAGGAAGGTGTAAAAAAGAAAAATATTTTTTCGGCTGATATAAATTCGAAGGCAGTTGAACATTGCAAAAAAATGGGTTTTAATTGCGTGAAATCAAATTTATTTCAGAAAACCGCAAAAACAAGAAAATATGACGTGATAATTTTTAATCCACCTTATCTTCCGGATGACGTGCGCGAGCCGGAAAGTTCAAAAATAGCGACGACGGGCGGTGAAAAAGGGAATGAAATAATTGTAGCATTTCTGGAACAGGCGAAATCGCATCTGAATGAAGGCGGGGTTATTTTTATTATTACATCGTCGCGTTCGGAAGGAGTTGATTTTGAAGGAATGGATTATGATGCAAAAGAAATGGTGAGGAAATTTTTGTTTTACGAGAAATTATTTTTGTGGGAATTAAAACGTTCTGTCTAATTCGGCCAAATCGCCCCAAACTTCTTCCAGAGGACGATTGGAATTTGGTTTTGATAAAAATTCTTCAATGTCGGAAATTTTGATGTTTTTTTCATTTCCATCTTCATAAAGAAGAGTGAATGAAGTGGAACCGTTTGAAAGATGGTTTAGTTCACAATAGACTGA
>CAZRDP010000003.1:24164-28978 GCA_964598985.1 Candidatus Woesearchaeota archaeon
TTATCGCGATATTGTTTAAGAGGAATACTTTTTTTTGATTGATTATCCCATTTTTTTTCTGTATCAAAAATGCCGGCGGGCCTATTTGGATATTATCAGCCGTCACAGAACGGAATTTATATCCCCTTTCCATCAATTCATTTTTCGTGTAATATCCGTTTATCATTTTAAAATTTGAAGAATAAGATGTCAAAGCATCAAAACTATATAAAGAGGGTTTGTTCTTTTAACGACAACTAGAATTTTCCTTTGTAACCGAGCTTCAGATTTTTGTCCGGGTTTTTTTCGCGATATTTTTCAAGAAATTTTTCTTCATCAAGATAATATTTGCCTTCTTGGTATTTGTTTTTGAATTCTTTAATGATTTTGTAGAATTTTTCCAACTCTGAGAATAATCTATCTTTTCGCAATTCTGATAATTTTTTGTCATTTTTATCTATAAGATTGAAAAATTCTATCACATTTATTTTTTCTTTTAATAAATGGAGCCTTCGTTCAATTGCTTTTACTGCAATTTCCTCGCAATAAACATGTCCAAGGAGAAATAAAATTGCACGTGCTTCGTTTATTTCTTCCCATGAGGCGTTGTTTTTAATTATTTCCTGATATCTTTTCCACAATCTGTCGAGTTCTGCTTTTATTTTCGTTACATTAAGCAAATAGGTGTATTTCATTAATTCAATCATGTTATTTTAAGTAATTTGATTAATTTAAACTTTTTCAACGGGTCCCAATAATTTCTTCGAGGAAATTATTGGCGTTTTTCCAAAATTCTTTTTTGCACAGAAATTTATCGGCGCCTAAAATCATTGCTCTGCTTTTGTATTTTATATTGCCGGTTACGCAGATTATAGGAAAATGAATTTTTCTTCTTTCTCTCTCCATCTTTGCAAATCTTATTAAATCAAATCCCTGCGTTGTTTGTTTGTCTTCGGGGAGTGTTGAATCATAATCCAAGTTTATATCAAAAATGCCCGCAGAATATTCTTCAAGATTTTTTATTGCATTGAATGCATCTATAAAATCGGTTTTCCAATCAATAATATATTCACTTCCGATTGTGGATTTTGTTTTTTCATAGCATTCTTTCATGTCTTCCACGTAAAGTAATTTTTTAACCATAATCTTACTTAGAAAATCAATTTATAAATTTTTATTTGTGGATTCTCGGAACGATTATTGCAATCGCACTCACACTCAAACCTAACAAAACTCCAATTAAATTGTGCTGTTCCGCCAAAATTCTCTGAATTCCCATAAAAATTAAAATTATTGACGAGAAAATAAAGTAGGGGATTTTTAATCTTTTTTTATTCTCAATGAAAAGTGTCCATAAAAAATACAATCCAAAACCTGCCCAGGCCATGTGTGAAGATGCGTCGTAAAGAATTTCGTTTCCGTAAATATACATAGGAATGTATTTGAATAAAATCAGGCCGATTGCCGTCAGGATCCATGTTAACAAAAGGAGCATAATTTTTTGTTTTATATTCGGGTTTATTTTCATTTTGTAAGATAATGTTTTCATCACAATCAAATTTATATAGGAATATAATCTGAAAATGTTATAAACTTTTTTATTGTTAAAATGGTGAAATTTGGTCATATCGCGGATGTTCATCTCGGCGGTTGGAAGCAGGAGCCGATGAATGAGCTGAATTTTGGTTCTTTTAGAAGGGCGGTTGATATTTGCATTGAGAACAAAGTTGACTTCGTTTTGTTTGCGGGAGATTTGTTTGACAGTGCGTACCCGCCGATTGAAACGCTGAAAGAAACTTTTGCCGAATTCAGGAAATTGAATGACGCGAAAATTCCGTGTTTTATAATCGCAGGAAGCCATGATTATTCCGTGTCGGGAAAAACTTTTCTGGACGTTCTTGAGAGAGCGGGTTTCTGTAAAAATGTTTTTAATTTTGAAGAGAGAAATGATTTTATTTATCTTAATCCTACCTTGCACGAAAGAGTTGCAATTTACGGTTATCCGGGAAAAAAATCCGGACTCGAAGTTCAGGAATTAAAAAAAGTAAAATTGAATGATGCGCCCGGAATGTTTAAGATTTTTATGCTTCACACGACGCTGGACAGAGTTGCCGGGAATTTACCGATTGAATATGTTAATTCAGATGAACTTCCAAAAGCGGATTATTACGCGCTTGGGCATATTCACGTTTTGTATGATAAGGATAATTTTGTTTATCCCGGACCGCTGTTCCCGAATAATTTTCGCGAATTGGAAGATTTGTCACACGGTCATTTTGTAATTGTTGACACCGAATCATCCCAGGTAATTGAAAGAATAAAACTTCCTTCAAAACAAGTTGAAAAAATATCCGTTGAATTGAACGACGGGATAACAGGGACGGACAAAATAATTTCTGAACTTGAAAAAAGGAATCTTCAGGATAAAGTAATTTTACTGAGAATTTTTGGAGAGCTGACGAAGGGGAAAAATTCTGATATAAAATTTTCGCGAATTGAAGAGTATGCAAAATCAAAAGATTGTTATTTTATTCTTAAGAATACTCACGATTTGAAAACGAAGGAATTTGAAGTTGACGCAGCGGTTTCGGTCAAAAATTCTGAAAATGCCGAGGAGGAAATTATAAATTCGTATTCAGCCGAAAATCCTTCCGATTTTAATTCCATGATTCCTGAACTGATGAATGCGCTTTCAACTGAAAAACAGGAAGACGAAAAAACTGAAATTTTCAACAACAGATTATTAGGGGAGGCCAGAAAAATTCTGAAATTTTAAATGAAAAAATTAAACTAAAAAAATGAAATTAAAAAAAATAAAACTTAACAATATAAGGAGTTATGAAAATCATGAAATGGAATTTCCCGACGGGTCAACGCTTTTATCGGGAGATATTGGTTCAGGAAAAACGTCTATACTTCTTGCGATAGAATTTGCGCTTTTTGGTTTGCAGCCCGGACAAAGAGGTTCATCTTTGTTGAGAAATAATGCGAATGAAGGCGGAGTTACTTTGGAGTTTGAAATTGACGGAAAGTATATAATTATTGAGCGGACGATGAAACGCGGGAGCAAGTCCATTTCTCAGGATTATGCTTCAATAACCGTCGACGGTGAAAAGAAAGAATTTTCAGTAACTGAACTTAAAAGTAATGTTTTAGATTTGTTAAGTTATCCGAAAGAGTTTTCAAAAAAACAAAATCTTCTGTATAAATTCACGGTTTATACTCCGCAGGAAGAAATGAAGCAGATAATTTTGCAGGATTCTGAAACGAGAGTTAATACTTTGAGGCATATTTTCGGAATTGACAAATACAAAAGGATTCTTGAAAACACTTCAATAGTTTTAACAAAAATACGTGAAGAAAAAAGAATACAGGAGGCGTTTGCACTCAATGTTGAACAGGAAAAACAAAATTTGACTTTGAAAGAAAAAGATTTGGATGAAAAAAGAAAAAAACTTTATGAATACGAAAATGAACTGATTTTGAAAAAATATGCCGTTGAAGAGTCGAAAAAAAATCTCGACGAGATTTCAAAAAAAATAGAAGAAAAAAACCGGCTTCAGCAGGAAATTGAAAAAACTAAGATAATTATTTCAACCAAAAATAATTCTTTTTCTGATAATGCAAAATCTATTGAGCAGCTTCAGAATGAAATTGCAGAATTAAAGAAGAAAGATTTTGATGAGTCAAAAATAACCTCCATTGAATCCGACGTGAAAATTCTTACGGAAAAAAGAGGTTTTCTGAATGAAAAAAATATAGATTTGAATTCAAATATAACTTCTTACAGATTGAAAAATCATGATTTTCAGAATCTTAAGAACAATCTTTCTCATCTTGAGGTTTGTCCGACTTGTCTTCAGGATGTTGCGCCTGTCTACAAAGGCAATGTTTTGAATAAAATTGACTCTGACATTTCCGAAAATATTCATAAAATACAGGAACTTGAAATTGAAAAGCAAAAAGTTTCGTCGGAACTGCACGCTGTGGATTATGACATTATGCAAAAGCAAAAAGAAATTCAGGAAATGAAAATTTTAAAAATTAAACTGCAAAGTGTTCAGGAAAAACAGAAGCGCCTCAATGCGTTCGAAAAACAAAATTCTCTGATTTTGCAGGATATTGAACTTCTCAAATCTCATGTCGAATCACTTAAAAATTCTGTGTTTGAATTTTCAAAATACGATAATATTTTCAGAGAAAAACAAAGAGAGCTTTTGGATGCCGTCGACGAGGAAAAACGCGCTGAAATAAAAACTGCCGAGATCCGCAGAGAAATACAGGTGTTTTCATTGCAAATTGAGGAGATAAAAAATCGGATAAATAAGACACTTGAAGTTATCGGGTATATCGATTATCTTTCAAATCTTGAAGATTGGCTGGGCAAAAAATTTGTTCCGGTAATTTCGTTTGTGGAAAAAAATGTTCTTGCGAAACTTATTTCTGAATTTTCAAAATTATTTTCTGAATGGTTTTTGATGCTGGTGTCTGAAATTTTCAATGCGCGACTCGACGACGATTTCACGCCGATAATTGAACAGCATGATTATGAGATTGATTATAATTATCTTTCAGGAGGAGAAAGAACGGCAGTTGCGCTTGCTTATCGTCTTGCTTTGAATCAGGTTATAAATTCCGTATTGAGCAAAATAAAAACTAAAGATTTAGTCATTCTCGACGAGCCGACTGACGGATTTAGTTCATCTCAATTGGATAAAATGCGCGAAGTTTTTGAAGAGCTTAATGTTGCGCAATTAATTATTGTTTCACATGAACAAAAAATTGAAGGATTTGTTGACAATGTTATAAGATTGAAAAAAGAAAATGGTGTAAGC
>CAZRDP010000003.1:29004-36815 GCA_964598985.1 Candidatus Woesearchaeota archaeon
GAGAGAATGAAAATTATGAAAACCGGAAAAAGAAATCTTACAGGAAAACGGGTTGTTTCTCCGAGGGTAAAATACATTTTGTCAAATCCAGAGTTTGCAAAGGAGTTGGGTGGTAAAGTAAGACAGTATCGGGAAAATCCCTTTAAGAAAATTTATCTTAGCAGCAAATTAACCCGCGCGTTGATTGATTATGAAAACAGACTTAATCAATGAGTTTAATATTTAGTTTTCCATAATGCATGAATCTTTCTACACATTCTCCGTGTTTTATTAAATCTTCAAAATAATCTTTGTTTATTGTCAGAATTATTTTTTCCGTGTAACCGATGTAAATGTCCTCGGGAATTGAAGAATATTCAATAAATTCTCTTTGGTCCGGGTCGTATTTAATTTCCATTATGAGTTCTCTTTTAAGTTCTCTGGATCTCTCGGATCCTCGGAAATAAAGTGTTGTCTCAAAAGGTTTCTCCTCTAATTCAATCATATTTTTTCTTTCCGTTCTAAGAAAAATCTCAAGTTCGTTGGCATATGCTTTGTTTTTCATTTTAGTTTTCCTAATTTTTTTGCAAGCGCTTCGGTTTCATCAAGCAGATTTTCAATTTCGTCTAAACCTTTTTCCCAGAAATCTTTTTTTGTTATGTCAATCCCCATTTTCAAAAAAATCTTCTTCGGGCTTTCGGAAGTTCCTGCAGAAAAAAATTCTTTCACTTTTTCAATATTCTTCGGATTTTCTCTGACGAGGTTTTGAAGCGATTTTGAAATTAAAAGTCCTGAGGCGTAAGAGTAAACATAAAAGTACTCTCTTATATGCGGCCAGTAAATCCAGCCGTTTTCCATGTCTTTGCCTTTTCCAAAAGTTTCTCCGAGGTAATCCAGCATGTTTTTTGAAAAAATTTCGCCGATTTCTTTTTTGGACAAATATCCTTTTTCTCTGAAAGATTTGTGGAGTTCCTGTTCAAATTTGTAGCACGCCGATTGTCGTATAATTGTCTGAACGTCGTCCTGAAGTTTTTTAATAAGTATTGTCAGTTTTTCATCTTCGTCGCGTATATTTTTTAATAATTCCTGCAAAACAAAATCTTCCATAAATGTTGAAGCGACTTCGGCAATCGATTTCGGGTTTCCGATGTTAATTGAATTTTGTTTTTCTTTCATCAAAACGTCATTTACTGCGTGTCCCATTTCGTGAGCGTAAGTAAGAACATCTTTTAGTTTGTTTGTGTGGTTAAGCATGACGAAGACGGGATAATTTTTCAGTTGGATTATGCAGAATGCTCCGTCGCGTTTTCCTTTTTTTGGGAATGCATCTATGTTGCCAGTTTGCAAAAATTGCTCCAGAATTTTTCCGAATTTTGCGTCCAAATTACTGAAAACTTTTTTTACTATTTCAGATGAATTTTCAAAATCAAGATTTTTTGAAATTTTTCCGTATTCAATATTTCTGTCTGAATATGTGAATTTTTTCATTCCCAAAATTTTTGCTTTTAGTTTGTAAAATCTTTGCGAAAGTTTGAAACCTTTTTCTGAAACGCTTTTTATCAATGCGTCAACGACTTCGCTTTCAATATCGTCGTCAACATGTCTTGATTTATCCGGTCTTTCATAACCGCGTATTTTATCGTTGACTTTTTTGTGTTCTAAAACTGCGTTGAGTTCATTTTCTGCGACGTCTTCGTATTTTTCTATAATTTTGTTAAAAACTTCAGAGGCTTTTTTTCTGACTTTTGGATTTTGACTGTGTGTTAAACTGTTTATTTCAGCGTAGCTTTTTTTTGTTTCTCTGAGATTTTCGTCCAAGACAATTCCTTCTTCTGCGGATAAAAAACCTGAAAGCATGTCAACCCAAAACGAGTATGAACCTGAAGATTTCATGCTCATTATTTTTTCTTCTTTCTCTGATAAAATGTATTTTCCCTCGGCAAAAATTTTTTCAAGGAAATGTTTGTATTTTTCCAGAGATTTACTTTTTAGAAAAATTTTTTGTTTTTCTTCGGGGATTTTTGAAATGTTTATTCCGAAAAAACTTATTTCACTTGAATTTTCTTTCGCGAATTCTTCCGCTTTGTTGAGTTTTGCTTTTAATTCAGGATTTGTCTGGTCAAGCTGCGACTTTAACCAATAAAAATAAAATTCAGCCCCGCCGTAATTATAATTATCCATTATTGTGTCGTATTCTTCGAGAGCTTCCCTTAATGTTTCGGGATTTTCGAGATAAGCGGAATTTTTTCTCCATTTGTCTCTGAAATCTGTGTAAGATTTTTTTATTTTTTCACGTTCTTTCTGAAAATCGTCTTTGGTTAGAGCCGAAAAATCCCACTCTGTTTTTGATTTTTCCATTTGGTTATGAAAGCCGAAAACTTTATAAAATCTTATGTTTTACATTTATTATAAATTCTAAAGATTTATCTGTGAATTAAAATGGATGAACTAAAAATGGATCTTGATAAATACGTATTAAAAACAGGTACGCTAACTATCGGAATAGTATGCAAAGATGGAATTGTAATCGCCGCTGATAACAGACAAACTTACGCTTCAGGGGGCGGTGTCAGCTACATTGCGGGAACTGCGGAAAAAGTTATGTTTCTGAACGACAGAGTTTTGGTGACGACAGCAGGAGGCGCTTCTGATTCGAGAAGAGTTATAAAATTGGCGCAGGCAGAATTAAGATTAAAAGAATTAAAAAGCCGGGCGAAAGTTAATACAAGAGAAATTGCGTCGCTGATTTCAAATATGCTTTTCCAGAATATAAGACAGCCTTCAATGATTCCGAGCATTGCTCATTTTTTAATTGCGGGTTATGACGACGACGGCGTTAGTTTGTATGATGCGTCCCCCGACGGATATTTACAAAAAATTGAAACTTATCAGGCGACGGGAGTTCCTTTTGAAAGTTTGGGAATTTTCGATGTGGAATATAATCCGAAAATGAGTCTTGAAGAAGCTGTTCAATTAGCTAAAAAAGTTTTCACGCAACGAAAGGGAGACAGCCCGGCGTTGGAGACGGATTTGATGTTTATGTTATAAAAGAAGGTGAAATAAAAAAAGTATCATCTCAAAAAGTTAGTCAAGAGATGAAAGACAAATAATTTTATATTTTTAAAAATGGAAATTCTGGACAAAATAACTCAACAGTTAAGCGGTAAAATTAAAGAGGCGAATTTTGAAGGCGCGAATATTGTTCTTTACACCGACAACGAAAAATTTTTCAAAGAGGGCGAAGGTGAAATAAAAAAAGTTGTTGATGAAATTAAAAAAAGAATTGAATTGCGCGCGGATGAAAAAATTCTTCTTAGCAAAGAGACCGCGGAGAAAAAAATAAAAGAAATTGTTCCTTCCGACGCTGAAATTACAAATGTGATTTTTGATGTTAACAGGAGCATTGTTATAGTGGAAGCCAAAAGACCCGGATTGGTTATAGGAAAACAGGGTTCAATTCTTGATCAAATAAGACAGGAAACTTTGTGGACTCCGCAGGTTCAGAGAAGTTCGGCGATAAAAAGCAAAATCACCGAGAATATAAGGGAAGTTCTTTATGCAAATAATTCTTACAGGCGAAAATTTTTGAATGACATCGGAAGAAAAATTTACAAGGAATGGAATCCTGAAAAAATGGATACTTGGGTGAGATTGACGTGTCTTGGTAGCGGAAGGCAGGTCGGAAGAAGTTGTTTTTTATTGCAGACGAAGAATTCAAAAATTCTTTTGGATTGCGGAATTGATGTTGCGTCGTCGGGAACTGACAAATTTCCGTATTTTGATGTGCCTGAATTTAACATAAATGAAATTGATGCAATAATTTTAAGCCACGCTCATCTTGACCATTCGGGTCTTGTTCCGTATTTGTATAAAATGGGTTATAAGGGTCCGATTTATATGACTGCGCCGACGAGAGATATTGCTGCGCTTTTGGCTTTGGATTTTATTGGTGTTGCTTACAAACAGGCAGCGACGCCGTTGTTCGCTTCAAAAGACGTGCAGGAAATGGTAAAGCATTCAATCTGTTTAAATTATAATGAAGTTAGTGATATTACTCCAGATATAAGAATTACTTTTTATAATGCAGGGCATGTTTTAGGTTCAGCACAGGTTCATATTAATATTGGAAATGGTTTGCATAATTTTATTTATACAGGTGATATGAAATACGGGCACACGAGATTGCTTGACCCAGCTGTGAATAAATATCCGCGTGTGGAATCAATACAGGTTGAATCAACTTACGGGGCGAAGGAAGATGTTTTGCCTCCCCGTCGGGAAACTGAAGCGAAATTTTTGCAGATGGTGAAAGAGACAATTGAGAAAGGCGGAAAAGTTTTGCTGCCTGAATTGGGTTTGGGGCACGCGCAGGAAACTTTGCTGAGAGTTGAAGAAGCAATAAGAAAAGGAGAACTTCCGAAAATTCCAATGTATATCGACGGTATGATATGGGACATTAATGCAATTCATACTGCTTATCCGGATTTTTTGAGCACTAAAATAAGGAATGAAATATTTCAGGACAAAAATCCTTTCACGTCGGAAATTTTTGCGAGAGTCGGCAGTCCGCAGGAAAGAAAAGAAGTTGTTGAGGGCGGTCCGTGCATTGTTATAGCGACGTCGGGAATGTTGGTCGGCGGGGCTTCTGTTGAATACTTCAGAAATTTTGCAGACAACCCGAACAATTTGGTAATCTTAAGTTCGTATCAGGGTCCGGGTTCGCTCGGAAGAAAATTGCAGGAAGGGGAAAAGTTTGTTAAAGTTGAATCCAACGACGGTGTTCAGGATGTTGAGGTCAAATGCAGAGTTGAGCTTGTTACAGGTTTGTCTCCGCATTCGGGAAGAAATGAATTGATTGCTTTTTTCAACAATATGTATCCTAAACCAAAAAGAATTATTGTAAATCACGGCGAAGTTTCAAAATCTCTTGATTTAGCGTCGGCGTTGTACAAACTCAACAGAGTTGAAACGGTTGTTCCGAGGACGCTTGAAACGCTGAGATTGAGATAATTTAAAAACTTCTTTTGGTTTTATAACACGTGAAACACAATCTTAAAATAACTTTAGTAATTCTTGCGATGTTTGTTGTAACGCAGTTTATCGGTCTTTATGTTGTCAATCATTATTCCACCGGGGATAATCCGCTGCCTTACGGTATGGGTATTGACAAAGTTGAGAGTGAAGGAGATTATTATAATTCGCTTTTGCCATCGATAGTGATTGCATTTATTTTTGCGATTTTGATTTTCGTTTTTTTGACGCGGTTTAAACTTGCTGTTGTGATGAGGCTGTGGTTTTTTGCAGTTGTAATGCTTGCCTTAGGAATAACTTTGAATTCTTTTTTTCCGAACGTCCCGAACTTTTCTTTTATTGCGTTGATTTTTGTCTTTCCGCTCGCTTTAGTCAAAACTTTCCGACGGAATTTGGTTGTTCATAATTTTACTGAATTATTTATTTATCCAGGGATTGCGGCGGTTTTTGTTCCGTTGCTGAATATATGGACGATGATTGCTTTGCTTGTTTTGATTTCTATTTATGACATGTGGGCGGTCTGGCATTCGGGCATTATGCAGAAAATGGCGAAGTATCAGATTAATGAACTGAAAGTTTTCGGCGGATTTTTCGTTCCGTATATTTCAAGAAAACTGAAAGAAAAACTCAGAAAAATTCCGGAGCACAAAATTAAGGATAAAAAAATAAAAGCTGAAGTTGCGATTCTCGGCGGAGGAGATGTTGTTTTTCCAATTATAGCGTCGGGAGTTATGCTTTTGACGTTCGGAATTTTGGGAGCGATATTTACAATTTTCGGAGCGCTTTTGGGATTAAGTTATTTATTATTTGCAGCGAAAAAAAAGAAGTATTATCCTGCGATGCCATTTATTTCTGCAGGAATATTTTTGGCGATGATTGTAAGCTGGATTTTATTGTAATTTGGAAACATTTATTAATGACAAAATGTTTTTTTATAGATGAAAAAGGGTGTGGTTGTTTTTTTTGTTTTAGAGGTTTTGTCCTTATTTATTTTTGTTTCGGTTAGTGCAACAGAAATAAACTCCTGTGGAAATTATTCTGCTGGAACTTACGAGTTAAATGTGAGTATAGACACTTCTTTGGATACATGTTTTACTTTTGGTTCGGGAAACTTTATTTTGGATTGTCAAGGGAATTATGTAAACAATACATCACCTTATCTTTTTGATGATTTTGTTTCTTTTTCCGGGACCAATGTAACTATAAAAAATTGTGTTATAATCGGATATGGCTTGCAACAAAATTCTGGAATTCAGACATTTTTAGTTTACAACACTACTTTTATTAATGGAGGGGATATAATCTTGGATGATGTTGTGAATGTTTTCGATAATGTTTCTTTCTATAATGATTCTGGAGGGAATGCTTTTCAGTTTAGGAAATCTTTAATTAATAACAGTCTTTTTGTAAATCTGACGCGTGCTTTTTCCGCAACAGGCGGTGTAGGTTTGAAATTCTACAACACAAATTTTTCGAACATAACGACCGGAAATCTTTTTCTTAATTCGGGGATGATTTTTGATAATGTCTTTTTTAATAATGTTTCTGGAAGTTCAACTTATTATATAGGAGGCAATGCTATTTCAAATATCATCATAACTCGTTCAACATTTAAAGATATGGAATCTATTTATTTTTTTACAGGATATTCTTATAATATTTCTATATCTAATTCTGTTTTCAACAACACGGATTTAAAAGGGTTACTAAATTATTCTTTTATCGATAATTCTTCTTTTGATAATAATGCAAACGCTTATGGATTTTCAATAGACGCTTTCAATACGGCTATGAACAATTTAACGATTAGAAACTTCAACGAAACTTTTGAAATTACTGGGAACAATTTGACGCTCTTTGGGTTCAACTTTAGTTATAATTATAATTTAGGAGCAGAATTATTATCTATAAATACAAATAATAGTTTATTTAATAATTTTAGTCTTTTAAATACTTCTTTGTTTTTGAAAGGTGGAAATAATACATACAATAATTTTTCTGTTTATTCTGGAGGCATTTTATCTCCAAAAGGATTAAATGATAGCTCTTTTTTATCTGGAGAAATTTTGAATGGAGGAAAACTTCAAAGCAATTTTGATGGTTCTGCTATAAAAAATGTTAATTTATCATTTAAGAATTTTTATTGCTACAATTCAACTTGTTTATATCTAAAATATTTGGATAATTCTTCAATAAATGAAAATATTGTTAATTGTACTAACACATATGCAATAACTATTGAAAATTCAAACTATAATAGAATATATAACAATACAATTTTGGGATCTTTAAGCAATGGCAGTTTATCTTATTCTGGTTCACATGGAATTCTTATAACAAATTCAAGTTCTGAAAATAGAGGTTATAATAACTCTATAACAAATGTTTCATATGGCTACCTCTTTGAATGGAACTCCAATAGAAATTCTTTTTATGATAATTATCAATATGGCTCTTCAGTAATTTTTTATGATTTGCATGATAACAGAAATAATGAAGCGTATAATAATTATATAGAAGGAAATGTAAAAATTTTGGATAATGTTTCGGGGGAATCTTTTTATAACAACACTGTTTTAGGAGATATCCAATTTTTTGGGGATGGTGTCCTTGGAGATGGTACTGGAGCCACAAATATAACTTTGAAAAACATGGTAGTTCAAGGAAATATCATCTTACAGAATTATTCTACAAATATAATTTTTATTAATGTTACCTATGATTCATCAAATGAATTTATTGATGAAAATTCCACTTTATCAAGGAAATGGTATCTGGATGCAAGTACAAATGTTGCAGGC
>CAZRDP010000003.1:36825-37488 GCA_964598985.1 Candidatus Woesearchaeota archaeon
GTAAATTATTCAGGAGTTTCGGTTTATTCTGGCGTTGTGAGTTCTTCAATTCCTCAGCAGACTTTTTTAAGTTATGAAAACGTTGGGGGGGGGGGAAGAACTTATTATTCGAATTATACTATGACTGCAAGCGCTTCGGGGCATATAACGAATACAACGAATATAAATCTAACTTCAAATTTTAATTTGAGTTTTTATTTAGTTTCTTCTCCGATTGAAACCCCTACGACAAATTCAGATTTGGATTCAGGTTCAGGAACAGGGACGTTCAGGCCTTCTCAAAATAATCTTGCAAATGGATATGCTGTTAAGATAAAAGAAACGCAAAAAGTTGAAATTCCTATTGGAGATTCAGGAAATAAAAAACAAATTATTGTTGAAAGTGTTAATGATGAAGAAATAATTGTGAGTGCTAATGGAGAGAATTATAATGTTAATTCTGATAGTTCTGCAAAAATAGATTTAGATAGTGATGGATATTATGATGTTGAAGTTTCAATTAATGGAAAAACAATTAATGGATATGCTAATCTTGAATTTAAGCTAATTAATGAGGAAGTTCCAAAAACAAATGAAGAAGAACAAAATGAAAATATTTTAGATGAAATACCTGAAATTGTTAAAAAAATAAGTGGTTGGAAAATTTATGTTTTAATTGGAATT
>CAZRDP010000003.1:37498-43723 GCA_964598985.1 Candidatus Woesearchaeota archaeon
ATTATTTGGTTTTTATTGGATAAGAAGATTAAGAGTAAAAGAAGATATAGGATGTATGGATATTAATAGAGTTCTTACTCATTAACTATTTCTGCGTTTTTCTAAAAATTTACATTAACACATTTATTGTGCAAATTTAGAATAATTCAATTCAAAAGTAAAATAAAAAAAATAAAAATATTATTTAAGGGTGAAAGTAATTAAATTACTTCTTCTTTTTTGCCTTTGCTTTTTTCTTTGCCATTTAATACACCCCCTTAAGTGAAATATCCAATACATTAAAGTATTTAAATTTTCTCTTAACTTTCAAAAAAATGTTTTCTCCGACGGAAAATTTCTTTTCAGCGTCGGGAAATAAAATAAAAAAATAAAAAAATAATTCCAAAATTCAATCAGCGCCCGGTTATTGAATTAAAATCTTCTTTCTCTTCCGCCGAAACTTCTTCCATTACCGCCGAAATTTCTATCACGATTTCCGCCGAAACTTCTTCTTGGTCCGTCTCTGCTTCCGCCACCGAAACTTCTTCTTGGTCTTGGGTTTTCGTCAGGGTTGAACGGCTTAGCTTCAGAAACTTTCAATTCACGACCTTCAATGTCTTTTCCGTTGAATTCTTCAATTGCTCTTTTAGCAGATTCATCATCTGAAATTGAAACAAAACCGAATCCTTTGGAACGACCGTTGAATTTATTCATTATGATTGTTGCTTCTTCAACTTCATAATTCGAGAAAAGCTGTTTAAGCTTAGCGTCATCAAAACTGAACGGCAAATTACCTATGTAAACTTTCATTTTATCCTCCTTACATTTATCTGAATTTGAAAGAATTAGAAATTTTCTGCATCCTTACTAATTTAACTGACATGCTATTGGAATATTTTGAGGGGTTTTAAAGGTTTTGGTTGGGAATTTGTGCAATAAATTGCAGGATAAAATTGCCCCACCCACCGCGCAACTCATTCACTGCGTTCATTCGGCTCCCCCTCCAATCCTCCCGCGTTAAGTTATCACCTCTTTGATTTATTCTGAATTATTCTTTTTTTCTTCTCTTTTTTGCGCCCATGACGCATTCGTCGGGCATTTTGGATTCCAACAGAATATCCACGGCTTTTTTCCTTTTGACAACCGCATTAATTTTGGATAACCGCATTCTTCGCAAACAGATTTTTCGCCCTCAACTTTTTTTATAATTCCGTTTGGAGGAAGCGGATAAGTATTTGTGCAGTTTGGGTAAGAGTCGCACGCGACAAAAAATCTTCTGTTTTTTTTGGAGTAATTAATTATTAAATTTCCCTTTTTACATACGGGGCATTCTCTTAAACGATTTTCAATTTTTTGCTTCTCACGAAATTCAATATTTGCTTCAATCAATTCCTTGCCGATTTTACTTTCGTTTTTTTCAAAATCTTTTGATATTGAAGTTATTGAAGATTTTGCGTGGTCGATTATTTTTTGTTCTCTTTTAATCTGTTCTGATTTATTTTTTTCTTCCTGAATTTTGTCCATATCTTTTTCAAATTCTTCGGTCAATTTCTCGTCGATAATTATTGGCGAATATTTTTCAAGAGTGTCAATTAAAGAAATTCCGAGAGCTGTTGCCTGAATTGACTGACTCTCGATGTAACCTCTGTCATAAAGAGTTTCAAGAATTGAAGAGCGCGTCGCTTTAGTGCCCAAATTTCTTTTTTCAAGTTCTGAAATAATTGATGCCTGAGAGTATCTTTTTGGCGGTTGCGTTTCTTTCTGTTCGGTTTTTGAATCAAGAATCTCTTTTTCACCCTCCACGTCGGGAATTTTTTCCTCTTTTAATTTGCTCGGGTAAATTTCAAGCCACGATTTTTTTCTTATGGATTTTCCAAGCAGAGTAAATTTCAATTCAGGATTATCTTTGAGTGTTGCTATAATTTTTTTCTGGTCAATGATTGCATCTTCACAAAATAATGCAAGGAATCTTTTTACTATTAATTCGTAAATTTTTTTATCATCCCCGGAAAGCATTACGCCTTCAGTTCCCGTCGGGTAAATTGACGGATGCGCCGGGTCTGTTTTTTTTCCTTCAACCGGTTTATCGCGTTTGATTAATTTTTCAGCTTTGAATTTTTCAGTGAGTTTTTTAAGAATTTCTTTGTATCCGATTTCAGGAGGCAATTTTTGAGATGATGTTCTCGGATAGGAAATCATTCCGGCGAGATAAAGTGACTGCGCAATTTGTAAAGTTCTGGAAGGAGTTATTCCGTAAAATTTGTATGCTTCTGTTTGAAGTGTTGTCAAATTAAAAGGAGGTTGCGGAGGCAATAACTGTTCTTTTTTTTCTGTGCGGCACAAAACTTTTTTACCGACTATATTTTCAAATTTTTTTAGTTCTGATTTATTAAAAATATCTTTTATATAATAAAGCCATAAATCAAAAGGTTTCTCGTGAATTTTAATTGACACCTGCCAGTAATCTTCAGATTTGAAATTTTGAATTTCTTTTTCTTTGTCAACAATTAGTTTTAATGCAGGACCCTGAACACGACCTATTGACATTATTTTGAATTTTCCTGTTGTTTTTATTGCGTTCATCAATGCTCTTGACAAATTAATTCCGTAAAACCAGTCAAGGTAGTGACGTGTTTCTCCCGCAATTGCCTGCCCCCAATTTATTTCGCGGGATTTATTTTCGTAAGATTTGTTGAGTTCGTTCGGAGTGAGGGTTGAAAATTTCATTCGCGCAGCGTCGGGCTGGTTGCAAATGTATTTCATGACATTCATCCCTATGACTTCACCTTCTATGTCATAATCTGTTGCGATTGTAATTGAACCGGCGTCTTTTGTTAATTTTAGAATTGTATCATAATATCTTTTTGTGAAGTCGCCCTTTTTTGCGAGAAAATTCGGAATCCATGAAATATCAAAAACCGGAATTGAAAATCCGGATGAATTTTGTTTTAAAGTGAACAAATGTCCGACGGCGCATGCGACAATTATTTTTTTGCCGTCGCGGTTTACTTCATAATACGGAACTTTATTTATATTCTTTTGGACAGCTTTTCCGAGGGCATTCGCAATTTTTAATGCGGCCTGAGGTTTTTCTGTAATTATAAGTTCATAGCCTGAAGATTTTAATTTTACATTCGGTGCGGAATATTCTTTTGCGCTTTTAGATTTCTTAAACTTTTTTTTAAGGACGGTGAAACTTTCAATTTTTTCTCTTTCTTTTTTTGAAGGTTTCCTCGGAGATTTTTTTTGAACTGCTTTTTGGATTATTATTTCTTTTGGAGTTTGTTTAACAAGTTTTTGTGTGACATCAATTAATTTTTCCGGAGGAAGCGATTTAACAGATTTTTCGGTTGCGTATTTGACGTCGGATTCATCCACCCTGAAATTTTTTTCAACGGCTTTTTCTTCATGAGTTTTATCGGATTTTTTTGGCATTTTATCTTAATTGTTCAAAGAAAGAGGTTTTTATAGATTTTTGTTTTTACAATTTAATGTATTTGTTTATTTGTTCAAAACGTTTTTCTGCTCCCAGAGAATTATGAAACATTTTTTTGAATATTTTGACAGTCCATTCTACCCATTCTTTGTCATTAATCTCGTAAAAAATAAAAATTCTTTTATTCAATTCATTTATTTTTCCTGTCGGCTCTTTAATTTCTTTTAGCCTCATAATTCTGCTGTCTGAGATTATTGCTCTTAAAGGCTGTTCATAATGATGAATTTCTATATTTTCTTTTCCTATTTTTTTATTTATTGAAAGCATTCTGGAGATATTTTCCATTCCTGATATATCCACTCTGCAAACTATTTTAATTGAAACATCTTTTTTTGCCAGTTCTTCGATTGTTTTCATAAAATCTATTTTATTATTTTTCAGATTTATCCATGAAAGGTTTCCAGAAAGAATAATTAATTCTTTTTTTGTTTGTTTTATTAAATTGTTTAATTCGTCGACATTTGTTGAATAAGGCGATTTTTCTTTTTCTATTGTGACTGATTTGTTTTTGTCTGCAACATACTGAAAAATTTCAAATACAGAAAAATCTTCTTTTTTTCTGGAATTAAAAATATCTTTTTCCAGTTTTTCCTGTTGTGATGTTTTTGATATTTTTTCTATTGAATTTTGGTAAGCTATTTTTAGTGCCCCGCGTGTTCCTTCCCGGAAAATTCTTGTTTCAATCGTCCCGTATTCTTCTTTTATCTGCTCTATGTATTTATCTGCTGTTCTCCAGTTTTTGTTTATTTGTTTTGCAATTTCCTGAATACTTCTTGGCTTCTCCTGGACAAAATTTTCTATTTGCTTTATGGTTTTTGCATCAAGCATGTTTTAATTTGTCTTTTAGATTATTTAAGTTTTTATATTAATGCAACACCATGTATTTTTTTTGTCAAGAAAAGTGTAAATAAAATACAAGTCCTGTTTAGATTAAATATGGATTATAAAACGGCAATTTTAAATGAAGATTATATAAAAAAAGATATAGTTAAGATTTTTAAAAACAGTACGCTTTTTTACAATAATTTATTTCTGGATTCTGATCTTGCTGAAACTTTGGATGAGATTTTTCTTAAAATAAAAGAGGGAAGGTCACTTTATGGAAAATGGATGCAAAAAATAAATGATAAAGAGAGACTTTTGAGCGTTCCGATTAATCCGTTGAGAAAATTTTTTGATTCTTATCTGGTTGAGTTTATTAAGCAGGGAGAAATTCATGAAAGGTGTCATGGCGGAGAAAAAGGTTGGAGTCCAAAGAGCAGTCTGGAATCACATCTTCCGATTTCGTGCGCTTTTTCTTTTGATTTAAGAGGAGCTTTTGAAAATATTGCTTACAGCAAAGTTTATAATTTATTTTACGATTATCTTAAAGATTTTTCCTGTAGAGAAATGGTTGCAGATTTTTTTTCAATGTTATGTACAGTTAAATATTCTGAAGGGAGAGGTTTACCTCAGGGCTCTTCAATTAGCATGGCCTTATTTAATAGAATTTTATTTCCCCTGGATAATAAATTATGCAATAAGGCAAATGAAAAAGGTTTCAAATATTCTCGATGGGTTGATGATATAACAATAACTTCAGATGAACATAGAGATGAAGGTTCTTTCATAGGGGCTCTTGAAATTGTTGTCAAAGATTTTCCGTTGTCGGACAATAAAGTTTTTTTTCAAAATAGTGGCAAGATTTTTTTGTTGGGGCATAAGATTTTGAATAATCAAGTTTTAAAGAATACAAAAGAAGAAAGAATGAAAGAAAAAAATAAACCTTTGGATTATGGAAATATTTTCAGCAGAAAATATGAGCATTGGTTTTAAATTTCAAAAATAGCGGCATTTCTCGCGACGTTGATTGCCCTGACTCCGTGAAGATATTCAATTATTCCGCCGGCTTCGTGAATGTGTCCGCTTATAACTAAATCGGGTTTGAATTTTTTAATTGCTTTTGTTACGGCCATGCTTCCTTTAAATCCTGAAAATTCGGCTTTGCTTCCCTTCGGGTGCGCATGGGTCACCCTTATTTTTTTCTTTGCATCTTTAATTTTTTCATGCGATTTTTGGAGAGTTCTGAAAATTTCTTCGTCTTCAACCCAGAATGGCCCGGTTGATGAATCGTAGCCGGCGCCGAAAATTCCCAAGTCGCCTTTTTTTATTGAATATCCATGGAGATTTTTTGTTCCTTCATAAATTTCAGCAAGCGAATTCACCGTCGGTAAATTTTCGTGATTTCCGGGAATAAGCAAGATTTCTTTTTTTAATTTTGAGAAAGGCGCGATTACATTTTTAATCGGCTGATTTAACCACGTCAAATCTCCGGCCAAAATTACCAAATCAACATTTTCTTCTTCGGCTTTTTTTGCAAGTTTTTTTGCGAGAGATGAATCTCCGTGAATGTCTGAAACTGCGAGGATTTTTGTTGTTTTTTTATTTTTTTGTTTCATAAATTGTAAAAGATTACAGAATTAATAAATTTATCACCTCTTTTTTTGGATAATAATATCTATATAAACTATTACGAATTAGTTTAATGGATTTGAGAGATTTGCCGTGGTGGGAAGGAGGGTATAACGAGCCGCAGTATCTTCCAAAAGATATACTTCTTGAGAGAATTGAACAAGTTCCTTTAACAATCGATTTAGTTAAATCTTTTTTAGATAACTGGGTTTTAAGTTTTCATCTTTGGGATGTGGATTTTTATGCAATGTGCTGGGAACACCCAATAAATTATCCTTATAAAAAATTATCCAAATTTA
>CAZRDP010000004.1:0-1460 GCA_964598985.1 Candidatus Woesearchaeota archaeon
TCAAAATATTTTAATCTGTACAATTCTGTTCCTCCTTCTGAACTCGCGCCGATTATCGACGGGAAAACCGCCTCCAAAGCACCTTCTTCATTCATAAATTCTCTGAATGCTTTCATAACTGTTGCTTCAACTTCAAAAATTGCCTGAACTTTTGGTTTTCTTATATCCAAAAATCTGTAATCTAATCTGTTCTGAAATTCTGTTGTAGTTGTTTTTTCATTAACATGTATTGGAAGTTTCTCTGCTTTGCTCAAAACTTTAATATTTGTAACATCAAGCTCAACATCATTTCTTGCAAACTCTGCTTTTACTTTTGCTTCCTTAACTTCTCCTGAAATTTCAACAGCGCTTTCCAAAGTCAAGTCAGAAATTTTTTTAATTAATTCAGGGTTGCTCACAACACACTGCACAATTCCGGTTTTATCTCTAAGCAAAATAAAACTTATTTTTGCCAGATTTCTTATTTCATAGACCCACCCATGAATTTTAATTTCAGTTCCTGCCTTCAGGTCTTTAATCAATGTTGTTTCCATGCTAAATAAAATGACAATTGGTTTATTAAGATTTTGATTTTACCAAACATTAGGCAAAATTATCAAAAAAATAGGGCGGGTTTCCGGTTGTAGCGAAGCGGAAACCGGATTTTAGCGGGAATTTGTAAAATCAAAACTTAAATGAGATTTTGATTATAAATTAATTATTTTATGCCCTGCAACACCCAAATTATAAACTTCACTTTTTCCTATCTTTGTTTTTCCTTCTCCTCCATGAATGTGCCCGCAAAAAACATACTTTGGCTGATATTTTTTCACATAATCTAAAATTACTTTGCTTCCTGCATGTTTACCCCAATAGTTTTTTGGAGCTCCCCATTTTCCTGAAACTTTATCTAAATAACCATAAGGAGGCTGATGACAAACAAGAATATCCAAACTTCCAAAATTTTTTAAAATTTTTTTTGCCTTGTCAGTTTCTTTTTTAGCTTTCTTAATTTTCTTTTTATCTTTAGTTCCAAACTCTTTATCCCAGCAAATATCATTAAAATACTCTAAAAACCCAATTCTTAATCCATTAATATTTCTCACAACATTTACAGCCAAATGAAAATTATCTATTTTTTTAATACTCTTGCCAAGATAAGGCAATTTAACATTATACTTCTTCTCATCTTTTTTAACTTCACTATCTTTAATCATATGATTTCCAACATTCCCTAAAAAAGAATATGTGGGAGTATTTTTTGCTAAATAATTTAAAACTTTGATAGTAGAATCATAAATTTCTTTATACACATTCCTGCAAATTTTTCCGTCATACTCTAATTCTTCTAAACCCTGTTGCTTCCTTTTAACATTTTCAAAATGAAATTTTCTCGCATAATTTGCTCTACCCAAGTCTCCTGTTATTATTATCGCATCAACATCTTTTTTAGGAATTTTTCTAATTTTTTCAATATCCCC
>CAZRDP010000004.1:1470-2833 GCA_964598985.1 Candidatus Woesearchaeota archaeon
TATCCCCATGAGGATCTCCAATAGCCAGAATTTTCATTAAACATCAAAGGAAAAATATTTTATAAAACTATTTGAACAAGTTAAAATTTTGATAAGAAACTTCATTCCCTCTTACTGTCAAAATTCCTGTCTGGCCTGCATCTAAATGTCCTGAATTCCAAAACAATTCCGAAACAAATTTATTTTCTTCAACATGATTACTATTTCGGTCATTAGCTCTATGTCCACTCTCATGAAAATGTCCTGAAACTGCTTTGGTTATCCCAATTTCCTCATAAAGTTTTTTCAAAACCTCATTGCCTCGATTTTCTCTTTTCAAAGTAAATCCATTTTGATTTGCAACATAATTCATCTTTTCTTTTGAAACATCCCCAAATTTTTTCTTAATCATGTTTTCAACAACAATTCCAGGCATTAAACTTCCGTCTCCCCTTTCAGCAAAATAAGCCATATCCACACAATTTTCTAAGTTATCAAATCTTCTTGGAACGTGACAAATCACAATGGTCTTATCCGGATTACTAACTAATCTTTTCAAATCCCCCATATTTTCATAATGTGTAGTTCCTGTAATATTCAAATTTCGAATTTCCTCTTCAGAAATAGAAGGCGAAAAAAATTCTCCTGAATTATTGATATAATAATCCCCTGTTGTAATATTTCCTGAACCAAAAGTGTATTCTCCTCCCTGAATATTCCAATCAGAACCAGGCAAAAAAACCAAGTGATGTTCTGAACTTTCTAATTTTCTATTTTTCACAGCGTCAATTAAATTAGAATATTTCCCTAAAAAATGTTCCATGACAGGAGCATAAAAACCTAAACTTTCATGACTTCCGGGCTGAATATAAGATTCAATTCCGCTTTTTCCAATTTCATTAATAACATATGCCAAATAATTTTGAGAATCTTTCAGAGTATCCTGTCTTTCACCAATATCTCCGTTAACAATTAATTTTTCTATTCCTTTTGATTTCAAAAAATCAATTGCCGCTACAACCACTCTTGGGTCTTTATGAACATCCGAAATTACCCCATATTTAGTTTCTTTTACCATAAAAATTCAATCAAAATACTTTTTATAAACCTTTCCTTATGTAGCCACTTTATAATTACTTCATCAATTTCCCAATAATTTCCATTGCTTCCTTCCCATTGATTTTTCCTTTCATTTCCTTCATAACCAATCCCATATAAGCATTTGCATTTAATCCTGGTTTTTCTTTTATAATTTTCAAAATCTTTTCCTCAATTTCAGAATTATCTGCTTTTTCAATTTTAATTGCATCTTCATATTTTTCTCCATTTGCAACTTTTGTCAAAATATCTTTAACATCGCTTTCATGTATTTTTTGACAAAAGT
>CAZRDP010000004.1:2843-22580 GCA_964598985.1 Candidatus Woesearchaeota archaeon
TTTTTTTGCTCTTTAATAATCTAAGAATATCAGAGTAATATTCTGAAATAATACTTTCAACTTCTTCAAGAGTTTTATTTTCTTTTGATGCAATTTCTTTTGGATAAAGCAAAATCATCTTTGCAACAAAATTAATATTTGAATAATCCCCGATTAAACTTTTGAATTCATCAATTTTATCTTCGCTCAAAACAAGTTTTATCATTTCCTCACTTAATCCTCTTTCCTTAAAATCTCCTGCAATCTGGCTTCTTAATGCAGGCATGTCTTTTTTGCATTCATTAATAAAATCTCTTGAAATTTTAAGCAAAGGCAAATCCGTTTCAGGATACATTCTGTCTGCTCCAGGCATTGGTCTCAAAAATTCAGAATTTCCGTCGGGCAAAGCATTTCTTACTTCTGCTTTTGTAGGACTTCCCGCATCATGCAATTTTTTTTGCCTCAAAAGTTCATTCTCAATTGTTTTCAAAAACATTCTCATATCCTGAACACCCTTCATTTCAATTCTGTTTTTATCTAAAATTGAAATATTAACATCCTGTCTAATTGTCCCTATTCCTCTTTTTACTTTACAGCTTCTTAAAACATCTCCAATATACAAAGCAGCTTCTTTAGCTTGTTCTGGAGATTTTATATCCGGACCGGTAGCAATCTCAATTAAAGGAATTCCTAATCTGTCCAAGTTCCAGTAAATTTTATTTCCATCAGTTTTTATTTTTCTTGCAGAATCTTCCTCAATACAAATCGTATCAATTCGGACTTTTCCCGTCGACGTTTCGACATAACCGTCTCTCGCAATTAAAACTGTTCTCTGAAATCCCGAAGTATTACTTCCATCTATAACAGTCTTTCTCATTATTTGTGTAACAGGAATAATTTTACAATTCAAAAGCAAAGCAATCTGAACACCTATTTTAAGAGCTTCTTCATTCATTTCTCTTGGAGGTTCCTCATCTAATTCAACTAAACACGAATTTTCTTTATTTCCTGAATAAACAAATGTTTTTCCTAAAGAAGCCTGATATTGTGCAGCAACATCAACTTCTCCGCTCTCGCCAGCGACGGCATGAAGTTTCCTTTCAATTTCAAAATCCGGTTTATCATTTCTTAAAATTGCGGGACACTCACAGAATAATTTTTTCCCCGAAGCGTCCAACTGCTGATGAATTTCCAAACCGCATTTAAATTTAATTTTTTTATAATCAATTTCTTCCGTCATAAATTAAAAAGAAAACAAGAGTTTATTAAAATTTTGATTAAAGATTAATTTTGGCTGGTTCTAAAACTAAATCTCCCAATATATCATCAAGCCCATTATTGACTTTGCTGGCACAATAATTATAAAATTCTTTTTGACCTTCGACATCGCCTTCATCATAAGCTGGAAGAACTTTGCATAACAGATTTCTATAGAATTTTCCTTCGCCGGCAGAAATTATTGCAGGAGGCAACCCTTCGTCATAAAGAATCCTGTCCTGAATTAATCTTGCTGTCCTTTTGTTCCCTTCCATAAAAGGTTGTATTGCGGCAATTTCCAAGTGAGCAGTCACAGCTGCTTCAATAGGATTAACCTGATAAATCTCTTTAACTTTTGAAATTGCTTCATTTATTTTTTTGCTGACTTTTTCA
Source organism: Candidatus Woesearchaeota archaeon (assembly GCA_964598985.1). Classification (GTDB taxonomy): domain Archaea; phylum Nanobdellota; class Nanobdellia; order Pacearchaeales; family GW2011-AR1; genus MWBV01. The sequence continues at coordinate 4,473 of CAZRDP010000004.1, forward strand.
TAACTCGGAGGAGTATACTCCTTAATATTCAGACTAACATCTTTACTGCGAAAATCATTAAATCTCTCGCCTTGAACAAGACCATTAGTTTTTTTCAAAACCTCTGCATTAAGTTCCTTAATAAATCCGCCGTACTTTCCGCGTTCAGATAAAAAATACCAACTATTATGGACGTTCTGAATTCCATGCATTGCCAATTTCCTTAAAGTTTTTGGTTGTTTATTTTCCGTCAGAAGAGATTTCCTTAATTCAGGGTTTTCAATCCAAAAAGAATAAACATCTCCTATACTTCTCAAATCCTGAATAACAAGAGTTTTCCTTTTATCATAATATTCCGGAGAACCCTCTATCTTTTTTTTCTTCACCAATATTTCTTCATAAAGAGACTCATCAATATACCTTACCATCCCTTTCCAAAAAATCTTCCATATTTAAACCTTTCCATATTGTAACCCCATAATAGTTACAACAAATAAATCAAAAATATTTATAACCGACTTAACACATTTATCTGAATGAAAAGAAGTGATAAAAATAAATTTAACAATATTTCTCACCCAAATCATTTCCCAAGAACTTTTGGTCAAAAATCAGCAGATAAACTGACCCAAATTGCCGGAAGCTGGGCGTTCATCCTCGTATTTTTCGTTTTTCTCGTCGCGTGGATGACCATAAACGCAATATGGCTTTCTCATCGCTCGTGGGACCCCTATCCTTTTATTTTACTTAACTTGCTTCTTTCCTGCCTTGCAGCAATTCAGGCGCCGATTATTTTAATGTCACAAAATCGTCAGGCACAAAAAGACAGGCAAAGAGCTGAATATGATTATGCAGTAAACAGGAAAGCTGAAAGAGAAATTGAAATTATCCAGGGGCAACTTGACAGGATTGAAAAGAAATTGAGATGATTATTCCCAAATCTCCAATCTCTTGCTAATTTCACCGCAAAAGTTTTCCAGCATTTTTTCCCTAACATTCTTTTTCCAATCTTCATGACCTAAAATCCATCCAAGTTTTACTAAAGCAGTTTCTGAAATCATATCATCAAGATAAATTACTCCAGCATCAATTAATTTTCTTCCTGTTGAATAAACCAAACCGTCAACCCTGCCGTTTATACACTGACTCGTTGCGCAAATTACAATTCCTTTTGAAGTTAATTCTTTAATTTTTTTTATCCAATCTTCTGAAACATGCCCGAGCCCGGACATTTCAATCACTAATCCGCTGTATTTATTTTTAATATAATAATCCAGAATTTCAGGATTTTGTCCGGGATAAAATTTCAGCAACGCAACTTTGTCGTCGTATTTCGCATCAATTTTTATTTTTTTTCCATTATCTCTTTTATTGAACCCCGTTAAAAGCTCAATTTTCCCGGGATAAACTTTCGCGATGGGATTTCCGTTAACAATTTTAAACGCATCTCTTTTTGATGTATGCATTTTTCTAACTCTTGTTCCGGGCATCGCATAACAAAAATTATCTTCCGAACTTGCATGACCGACTAAAACAACTTCGGCAACATCACTCAACCCCGCTACTTCAGCTGAACATTTCAAATTTAAATTTGCGTCTGAACTTGCTCTGTCAATACTCCTCTGAGAATATGTTAACACCACGGGCTTATTTAAATCCCCGAGAAAAAAACTCAACGCCGACGCTGTATAATGCAAAAAATCAGTTCCGTGAGTGATAATAATTCCCTGAATAGTTTTATCATTCAAAAGCTCCTCGCAAACTTTTGCAATTTTTTGCCAATCCTTGTAATTCATATCCTCCGAAAATTTCATAAACGGAACACCTATTTTTGTAACATTCACTTTTTCATAAAGTTCAGGATAAAATTTAAGCAAACTTTCAGGGGTATCTAAAGGTTTAACCGCACCGGTTCGCGAATCGTATTTTGAAGCAATGGTCCCGCCGGTAACAACAATTGCAATGTTCGGTTTTTTTGAATCGTGTTTTATATCCAATTCACTCTCACTCAATTTCGCTTTCTTCAAAACTTTTATTTTAATAATATCTTTTTTATTAAAACCAATATTGTAACCATTTCCTAACTTAAGCAAAACAGTTCTTTTTTCATTTTCAGGACTTTCAAGCAAAGTTCCCTCATAAATTTCTTTTACAAAATGAATTTCAACTTTGTCTCCAGGAACAGCATTGGATTTTTCAGACACCATAAAAAAATATAATTTGTATAATTAAAAAGTTATTGATTAACAAAAATGAGCGCAGGAGGAATCGAACCTCCATCAACAGGGTTTTTCTTGAAAATAAATCATTCATCCGAAACCTGTTATTCTATCCGTTGAACTATGCGCCCCTAAAAAAACAAGATTTTTATAGTTTAAGAATTTAACCGATTAAAAGAGAAATAAAATGGCTTTAAGAAAACATCACAAATGGATTATAGGAAGCTTCAGTTCAATTGTAATTATTTTCATGATTGTTACAGGAGTTCTCCTCAACGGAATCATTGTAAAACAAACTTTAAATCACAACGAACTTTCAAACCAAATCGACGCACTTCAAACAGACACTCAGACAAAATTAAATGAACTTACAAATTCTCTTCTGGAATTAGAATCCAACCTTGAAGAAACAAAAACAACTCTTGAAAAAAATCAGCAGGAATTAACAAAGTTAAAAGCGTCAGCCAGCGAAGATTTTTCTGGAATAATTGAAACTTCAATAAAATCTGTTGTTACAGTCCGCACTGATGTTTCCCAAGGCACAGGTTTCATAATCACCGACGACGGATATATTGTAACAAACGCCCATGTTCTTTCAGGTGGAAGTGAAGTTTATGTTTTAGATTACGAACAAAATGTTAAAACAACCCAATTTATAGGATACGACGAAACTCTCGATTTGGCATTGCTAAAAATTTCCGGAAATTTTGACTCACTTGAACTCGGAAGCTCAAATGAAGTCAGCGTCGGTGAAAAGGTAATTGCGATTGGAAATCCTTTGGGTTTGCAATTTTCAGTTTCAGAAGGAATTATTTCCGGAGTCGACAGAGCCGGACCAAACGAACTTGAAATTTACATCCAGACAGACGCGGCATTAAACCCCGGAAATTCAGGAGGCCCGTTGATAAATAAAGAAGGCGAAGTTATAGGAATAAATAATTTCAAAGTCAGTTCAGGAGAAAGTTTGGGATTTGCTCTTGAATCTGATTACATAAAAAGCGGAGTTAACCAGATTTCCTCAAACGCTCTGGGGCAAACTCTGATTTAAAATTAACCAAGGCGCCTGTTAGATTGTTATAAACTTCTTCGCAATCTTTTGTGAAAGTGCCTTTACCTTTTTCATAAAGTCCTTCGCCTGAAACTTTTTCTAAAAATTCAATTTTATTTTTCAATTCTTCTTTGCTGAATTTTCTTTGCAAATCTTTCTGCGAATATCCAAGCAGTTCAACGCAAACTCTGTGCACTTCAATATAATCGGGGTATGTTTGAACTTCCATGATAAAATTGCTTATTTAACATTTAAAAAGTTTTATGTTCAAATCGCATATTTTAAATAATCTTTTTTTCTATATTTTGTATGTCAGAAAATAAAAAATCCCAGGAAGGAATTACAATCAAAAAAGAAGAAGATATCTCAGAATGGTATGAACAGATTTGTTTGAAATCAGAACTTGCTGAATTTTCCCCCGTAAAAGGTTCGATAATAATTCGCCCGAGGGGATATTACATCTGGGAATCAATCCAGGAATATTTTAATAAAAAAATAGTTGAAAAAACCCATTGTGAGAATGCCTATTTCCCCCTATTTATACCGGAATCATTTTTTAAAAAAGAGTCCGAACATGCTGCAGGATTTTCCCCCGAAGTGGCATGGATTGATAAAGAACTTACAAAAGATTCTGAAAGACTAGCAATAAGACCTACTTCTGAAACAATAATGTATGATTCTTATTCAAAATGGATTCGCTCCTACAAAGACATGCCATTAAGAATAAACCAGTGGTGCAATGTTGTAAGATGGGAAACGAATGCAACAAAGCTATTTCTGCGGTCAAGAGAGTTTCTTTGGCAAGAAGGGCATTGTGTTTATTCATCTGAAAAAGAATGTGACAAAGAAACTTTAAATTACATTAAACTTTATGCAAACCTTTGTAAAGAGTTGCTTTCTATTCCTGTAATAATTGGAAAAAAAACAGATTCAGAAAAATTCGCGGGTGCTGAATATACATTAACAATAGAAAGTTTTATGCCCGACGGAAAAGCATTACAATGCGGAACATCCCACAACCTTGGAACAGGATTTGCAAAAGCATTTGGAATCTCATATATTGGACAAGATGAAAAAAAACATTTGCCTTGGCAAAACTCATGGGGAGTTTCAACGAGATTAATTGGAGGCACAGTAATGATACATTCAGACAACAAAGGATTAGTTCTGCCCCCGAAGATTTCTAAAAACAAGGTAGTAATAATACCCATTTTTTTTGAATCTTCAAAAAAACAAGTTATGGAAAAATCAAAGGAAATCTTTTCTAAATTAAAAAAGTTCGATCCTATTTACGATTCGCGTGAAGAAATTTCTCCGGGAAGAAAATTTTCAGAATGGGAACTTAAAGGAATTCCCTTAAGAATTGAAATCGGTCCGAAAGATTTAGAAAATAAATCACTGACTGTTGTAAAGCGAAACACTTCTGAAAAATTGCAAATTAAAATTTCCGAAGTTGCAAAAAAAATTCCAGAAATTCTGGATAAAATGCAAAATGAATTATATGAAAAAGCCAAAATAAAGCTGGATGAAGATATTGTTAAAGCTAAAACTTGGGAAGACTTCAAAAATGCAATAAAAAATAAAAAAATTGTTGAGATAAACTGGTGCGGAGATGAAAATTGTGAAAAAGAAATAAAAGAAAAAACAGGAGCGGGGTCAAGATGCATAAAACTCGGAAAAAACAAAATCTCCGGAATTTGCCCGCATTGTAAAAAACCCTCAAAAATGATAGTTTATTTTTCTAAAAGCTATTAAAATGAAAAAAGAATTTCCTTTACCATAGCAATTATAAACTCAAGAATTGTTTTACTTTATGCAAGATTGGATAGTTTGGATCATTATAATTCTTCTCGCAATTATCATCGGAAATCAAACAAAAGAGAGACAAGAAAGAGAAACAAAAGGAATGACCAAGAAGCAAAAAGAAGAATACTTCAATAATATCAAAAAAAAATAATAAGAAACTGTTAAGAGCTTTGTGGTGGATATTAGGAATTATAATAGGCATTATAATATTTTTGTGTCTTGTTTTTTCATTCTTATTTGATTAAATAGTGGAACGCTTTTATTTTATCAAAAAGAGGTGATAACGCCCCTCCGTTCAAAACATAAGATATACTAAACCCTATAATTAGAAAAATTCTCTTTCAATCGCGCTAATAAGCAGGCATGGCGTTCAATTCGTCTTCCCATGCAAGAGTCAACTCAAACAACTGACTCAATTCCTGCTCTACTTCTTTTTGTTCCATCTTTTGTTTTTCTTCTGAGGGCATTTTGCCGTTATCTCAGCAATTCTTTAAGCTCAAGTTAGTAGAAATCTTCTCAACCCAACCCGAACCTAAGCCGAATTACATTGAGAGGGGTTTAATAAATGAATAGCAAGCTAAATCTGCCACTGCTGTATTCCAATTCAACCTATTTAGCGTCCCACTCATAGAAGTTTTAAGAGCTTTCTGCTTATAAATATTTATATTCACTTTAATATAATTAAAATCAAAATTTTTTCGCAATCTCTTCCCTGACCTCTTCTTCAAACTTTTCAAGAAATTCTTTCCTTATTTGCGCGCCGACGGCATTTTCATGCCCTCCGCCCGTCGCGCCGTCGATATTTCCAATAATTCTCAAAACAATTTCACGGACATTTTTCCCGCGAGCTGAAATATTTACTTTTCCGCCTTTAGTGTATGCAACAAAAATATATTTATCCGGATAAAAATATTTAAGCCCGTTAGAAATTTCAGAACTCATACTCATATCGCCGGAATAAACAAAAAAAACAACCCTGTCCGAATCACCCGTCTGACTTTTCGCCTTTTTCATCAGCGAATTATATTTTTTTTCAATTTCCTCAAAACGTTTGTGCATTACAAAATTGTCTTTTCCTTCGGATAAAACATCGTGCGGACCTTTCACTTTCATCAAAAATTTTATCATGCTTATGACATTGGTAGTCGAATCTTTTATTGCAAAACCAAAAATCCGCGCAATTTTCCCGATTTCACATCCGTAAAAAATATCAAATGCTTCTTTGATTCTTGCTTCAGAATTTAAACAAAGTTCAGGAAATTCTTTTTCAAAATCTTTATAAAAATCCGGAACGAAACTGTCAGCAACACACCCGACGACCCCGAGCCATAAATCTTCTTTCCTGTTTTTACCGACGATTTGCCAGCACAAATACGTAACCGGTTCATTTGTTTTTTTTCTGTTTCTTAAAGGATTATAATAATTTACGAAATCAGGAATTTTATTTTTCGGAATATCATGATGGTCTATCCACACAACGCGGAGATTCATTTTTTGAATTTCTGAAAAAAATTCCTCTGAAAATTCCGGAACATCCAGGATAAAAACGTAATCCGAATTGAACTCATTAATTTTTCTTATATAATCATTTCCCGTCGAGCGCGCATTCTTCACATGAAAACCTTTCCCGCGCCGAATAAATCTTTGAAGAAGAAGAAAACTGCACAATCCGTCCTGGTCATTGTCGAAAAGAAAAAGCGGATTCTGGGCGTTTTCAAGATGCCCTTTAATTTCAGAAATTTGTTTTTTTGTGAGTGGCATTTTATTTATTTTAATTTGTTTCTTAACATGCAAAAACAAATTTATTTACATGAATTATAAAAGAAAATTTATTATATAAGATTATCTGATTGATTTATAACTTTCTGTTGTGATTATTTCTATAGGCCAGTTCAAAAAATAATTATTATTTCCTTTAACAACCCCCAGAATTTCTTCCGCCCCTTTCAGACAATTTTTCTCGTCGGTTTTACCATCGCCTTTCATACATTCACACCCTCACACCAAAAAATTTAACGAAGTTAAATTTTCTTTCCACGGCTTATTTTTTCCCTCAATCCGTAAAGTTCTTCTTTGAAAAAATCCACCATGCCTTCATTCTGAAAAACTTTAAGCAAATCTTCGTATCTTGCGCTCAAAATTTTATCCAACGAACCAAAATTAGCGACGAGAGAATCAATATACCTTTCAGGAATATTTGTTTTTTTCAAAATCCTGACCCCGCGCGGAGAAATTTTTCTGTCCGTAATTTCATTAAATAAAATGGCTGAAATATCCTGCGTATCAGTAAGTTCATCTATTCCAAGTTTTTCAAGCGATTTTTCAACCTCCGCATAGTTTTGCAGCACGTAATCTTTCAGAACAAACTCTTCTTCCTTTTCAAGTCCGCGCGTCAGATTTTTCAATCTCGAACTCACGATCGTTCCTTCTCTTCCAAGTTCAATAAGATGTTTCTTTATGACTTCCGAAATTTTTTTTAGAATTTCAAAATCCTGAATTACTTTTGACACGTCGTGGATTGTCACCATTTTCTGCAATTCCAAAACGTTCAAATCAGTAATTGATTCGTCCAGACTTTCCCTGTGCTTTTCAAGAATCTGCATATTTTCAGAAGCCCGACGTAAAACTTCCGAACTTTTATTAAGCTCGTGGCGTTTATCGCCATAATATAAAGTTATTTTCCTTTTTCTTTCTGAGATTGCGATAACAACGGCACCCCCCTGCCTCGAAATCCTTTCCGCCGCTTTGTGTCTCGTTCCCGTTTCTTTCGTTATAATTTTAGGGTCGGGTGTCAAAAGAGAATTCGCATAGTAAATTTTTTTCGCGTCTCTCGAAAGAATTATTGCTCCGTCCATTTTAGCAAGTTCAACCAATTTTTGCGACGAGAATTTGCAATAAATTTTAAACCCTTTTTCAAAAAGTCCTTTAATTCTCCCATTGTCTAAAACAATCAAAGCGCCCATTTCAGCATTCAGCAAATCATCCAACGCAGCCCGAATAGAAGTCCCGGGCGCAACCATTTTCAAAACATCAAAAAAATCTTTTTCCTCAACATCAACTTGCACTTCATCTTTTTTTGGAACAAAAAGTTCAACTTCTTTTGTTTCAACATTCACGCCTTCTTTTTCGTTTTCCTCTTCCATGCAAAAACAATATCCGTCTTATATTTAAGCTTTTATCCATAATAAGAACTACTTAGAAGTTTTGAAATTAAAAAATAAAAATAAAAATAAAAAATTATTTTTTGAGCAAAGAAACAATTCCATTAATTAACATGCCTGCTCCCAAAAGAATTATTGCGATTCCTGCAGAAGAATCCGCGATATTGTCCCAAGAAAATTTTGAGCTTAAGACAAAAACAGCCAAAGAGATGACTATTTCCAAAGAATAACCCGTTTTTTTCCAACTCTTCGTCTGAGTATAAACAATTATCGCCAAGACAACCGCAACAACAACCAAAAGCGGAATTACTAAAATAACCATTTTCACCTCCTTAAATTAATAATAAAGGGCAATATAAAAACCTTTCGCGAAAGTTCTCTGCTCGAACCAAATAAAATTTCACTTCGCAATTTTATTTCGCAAAAGTTTTTGCAACTATAAGCGGGAAAACCAAACTGGCTTCCGCAAAAATTTTAACACGTTTTGCTTCTGGCAGAATTTTTCCCCACGAAATTGCCTCTTCGGGCAAAGCCCCCGTGTCGCTTCCGTCGTACTCGGGCGCAGTATTTATGTAAACCGAAAAATCCGCGCCGTTTCTGAACATGTTTGCATTGCAAATATGGTGCTTTACAATTCCTTCACCCAAAATTATTATTCCGGTTTTTTCTTTTCCTATCGTTGAATTATTTATTTTCCATATATCTTCAGCAACGTCAATTTTGAAATCCGGATTTTTTGATTTGAAAAAATAAATCATATCTCCCAAACTTCCGTCGGTGATTGCAGGACAATAAACTTCTATTCTATTTTTCCATGCCCAATAATAAACAGAATTTTTGTTATTTATTTTTTCGCCGAGTTTCCATATCAATTCGCTTGGCGTAATTACTTTCCCTGTTTTTTTCTGCATTTCATAAATTTCTTCAAGAACGGGAATTACAAAATCCTCAAAATCACAATATCTTGAATTCGGAATAAAAATATTTCCTGCTCTGTTAATTCCTTTTTTTCTTAATTCACTTCCCGACGCTCTGAAATCTCCAAGTTTAAAATTTCCAAGGCACTTTATTATGTCCTCTTCAATTCCGCCGGCAGTCGTTACAAGAACATTTATTTTTTTATGCTCTGCAAGATATCTTATAATTTCCCTTAATCCCGACGTAATCATATTTGACGTGTAACCCAGATAAATAAACGACTTCGAGGAAATCATCTCATTAATTATTTCAACCGCTTTTGAAAAATTGCTCGCCTGAATTCCCGTCGTCTTGTAACTGTCCAAAATTTTTCCGTAATCAACACCTTCATTAAAATCATAACCTTTTATGCTGACGCCTCCGGCTTCCTCCGATTTTCTCAAAATATTTTTTCGTGCAATTTTTTCCTTGTCCATATTTTCACCACCTAAAGTCAGTATATAAAATTTTCTGCTATAAAACCAAATCTTCCCGGATTCATGAGACGCAAAACATCTTTTGCACAACGAAAATCTTTTTAAATAGAAAATCCAATCAATTATTACAATGAATAAATGGCTTCAGATTTTGGTTGGCTTAATTCTCCTCGTCGGAGGAATTTACGTCGGCTGGGGATTGAATTTTTGGCAATTCGGAGATGCTGCGTTAACTGTATTCAAAGGCGGGTTAATGTGGGCCGTTTTGTTCTTAGGATTAATTCTTGTAATCCTCGGAATAAATAATCTGAAAGATTAATCACCAACCTTCTTCGTCTTCATAATCGTCATCTGAATTTTCAAAGAAATCTTTTTCAGTTGAATCATAAATCGCGCTGTCAGGCGAACTCATTAGATTGGTGTCTTTTTCAACGTCGTAAAAATGATACATATTATCCGGATCTTTCTCAAGTAATTTCTCGTAATACAAAGAATCTTTTTCCTGAAAATCTCCATTCGGACTATATTTGAAACTATTCACATTTAAAGAAGTCAATAAAAATATTCCGGGTAAGATGATTTTATAAAACTTTTTCATGAGAAATATAAACAACCCAAATTAATAAATATTATTGTATCTCCTTTGGAAATTCAAAAAATAAGTTCTTCAAGAGAGCCAGAATAATCAAATCAACAATCCTTCAATCACTGCGGCAATTACAAGAAGCGGAACTACCACAAAAACAAAAACTCTCAAACCTTCCCACAGGAATTTCCTGAAAGACACTTCATGTTTTTTATGAAAAATAAAACTTCCGAATTTTATTCCGAGTCCAAGCGAAATAAAAATTGCGGGCAATTCAAAAATCCCGTGCGGAACCAACAATAACAAAGTTTCCCAACCGCCGGCTTCAACAGCCAAGGCAGAAACAAAACCAATCACATATCCGTTAAACACCGTCGCTAAAAACGGGAATATTCCAAGTACAAATCCGAAAAAAAAGCCCATAAAACTGCTTTGAAGATTATTTAAAAAAATATATCTTATAAGTCCGAAATCTGAAAGACCTTCTGTCTCTTCAAGAACCCCTTTCAAATAATCTAATATCACATTAGAAACTTCTTCGGGAAGTTTTATTACAAAACCCAAAACAGCGAATAAAAAAAACATTGCGATTGTAAAATAGATAAAATTCCTCGACTCTTTAAGGTATTTCCAACTTTTAATATACTGTTCTTTCAGAGAAAATTTTTTGTCCGATTTTTTATTCCTTGAATTTTTTTTCATGTTAAACGAAATATTTTCTTATATAATTAGTTTTCCTCCTGTATTTTTTTCTTAAAAAAATTCCGTAAAAAATTCCCGCGAGTAAACCACCAAGATGGGCCATGTTTCCTATCGGGACATTTCCTGCAATTGAAATAATCCAAAGTAAAATTAAAATTCCGGGAGCAGCATATTTTAATTTAACAGGAATCGGGATGAACATTATATACACAGGCAAATTCGGTGTTAAAAGCATCAAAAGTCCGACGACGCCAAACAAAGCTCCGGATGCTCCGACGGCGTAAGTATTGATATCCTGCGGGAAAATAACTGCACTGAGAACAAAAAGCAACCCCGCAAAAATTCCTGCAAATATGTAAAACCAAAAATATCTTTTTCTGCCAATTAATCTTTCAGCAAGCGAACCTACAAACATCAATGATAACATGTTTACAAATAAATGGAAAAATCCGCCGTGCATGAACATGCTCGTTATAAAAGTCCAGAGATATTTTCCCTGAAGAATGTTTGACGGCTTTATCGCAACGGCATCAATGCTCAAAATTTCCGTCGACATCAGAATTGTAAAAACTATAAACACAAACACGTTTACAATTATCAGCCATGTATTCAAACTTAAATAGCTAAAAAATTTTCCACTTGAATTTTCAGATTTACCTCTCATTTTATTAACAAGCAACTATTTATTATAAAGATTACTTTTTGCGTTTAGAAATTTTCTTCACCGTTTTCTTGACGGGTTTCTTTTTCACTTTGGACTTTTTCGGCTTTGCGGATTTCTTCACCGCAACTTTCTTTGCCGCGGCTCTTTTCTCTGCCTTTTTTTTGTCAAGTTCTTTTTTCTCTTTTTTACGTTCCTTATCGCGCTCCTTTTCAGCCAATTCATTTTCTTTTGCAAGTTCATTATTAATTTCATCCACCTTCTGTTTGAGTTTTTCAAGATTTCTCCTGAATTCCTTTACTAATTTTGAATTATCTTTCAAACTTAAAACCTCTCCGCATTCAGGGCAAACGAACTCTTGCTGCATCGCGTTCTCCTCGTTAAACTCAAGGTTGCATTTTTCACAAATGTAAAATGTCTTCGTCTCACGGCTATTTATTTGATTTTCAATCTGCTCAATTCTTTTCCCGACATAAATTTTCAGAAATTCCAGCGCCTTCAAAGTTTCAATTTTCCAAAAATAAGTGTACCACCCTTTTTTCTTATCTTTCTTTCTTATCGACGACACAAGACCATAATCCGAAATTTTATAAAGAATATTTCTCGTCTGATTTATTGTAAGGTCAAGTTTTTTCGCGATGATGAATTCATTAACATGTTTTTTATTATCCAATAAATTCGCAATCGGTTCGGCCTGTTTGCCCGCGACAATCGTTACGACCTCTTCAAGAAATTCTTTAAGCATTTAATCCTCACGACGAAACAAAATAAATATTTTTCGGTTTATAAGTTTTATGCCGACGAAAAATTTAATCTCATTGAAAAAATAAAAGTTTTTAAACCTATATTCTCTTTTATATATATTCCAAAAGTGGTGTCAAAACAGGATGGGTTTATTCAAAAAAAAGGAAAATTCTGAAAGGGATTCAAAAAAAATTAATCCGCAACCACAAGCAATCCCCGTTCTGCCGGAATTGCCAAAACTTCCTGATTTTCCCGGAGTAGACAGCGATAATTCTGATTACGCTGACATGGACCTCCCGCAACTTCCGAGTTTTCCGAATAATTCCTTAGGAAATAAATTTTCTCAGAACACAATCAAAGAAGCTGTTGCTGGGGAGAAAGAGGTTGAACCGGAGGAAGCAGATGAATTGTCGTCGGAATTTGATGAAGAAGAAGCGCCAATGATGCAGGAATCTCCGGAAGAGAAAATTGCCCGTGTTCCGATGAACCAGTCAAAATCTTACCCCGGATTTTCAAAACAATACACTATGCAGAAAAAAGTTGAACCTGTATTTATAAGATTGGACAAGTTTGAAGAAAGTTTGGAAGTCTTCAACGAGGCCAAAGAACAAATTTCAGAAATTGAACATCTTCTTAGAAATGTCAAAGAATTAAAAGCGAAAGAAGAAGAAGAATTAAATTCCTGGGAAAACAAAATTCAGGAAATAAAAAAACAAATTGAAAAAGTCGACCAGGATGTTTTTTCAAAGATATAAATAAAATCATACTAACGAAATCCAATAAAATACAAAATTCCTGAATTTTGGAAATAGGGTTTGCGGATGGGCGGGAATTTGAAAATAAACTTTTACAAATAAAAAATGGCAAAAAAAACAAGTCAAAGTGAAAATTTAATTCATGTCAAACTTGAATATCCCGAGGCTGTTCAGTCAAAAAAAGACATTCTCTCGACGCAGAAAGATTTAATTGAAGTCCTAAAATCAATAAAGAGATATCATCTTATACGAAAAGAAGAATTAAAATTAAAAGAAATAATTTTGAAAAAAATAAGAGAATTAAAAACGAGCATGACAAAACTTAACCAAACTTTCCCAAGCATAAAACTCCCGAAAATAATTACTCATGAAAGCGAATACGACGAAAAAAAAGAAACAATAAAAAAGATAAAAGAAATTTCAGGAAAAGATTTAAAGCAGAATGATTTGGAAAGAGAATTGGCTGATATTCAGAAGAAATTGAAAGCGTTGGAATGAGGATTTATGCCCTTTATTAATTTTTCAATTAAATTTTTACTATTACTCCATTTGGCATGACCATGCCAACCAAGAAAACCATTAAACAATTTTTCATAAGAAATATCTCCTTTGTTAAATAAACTTATTTTTCTTTTTATACCATTTATGTTCCTTTTTCTTAATAATTTATAGTGATAAAAATTCCTGAAACCAACAAAATCAATACCTCTTGATAGAATAATTATTCTTGATTTATCTTTATGAAGCCCAAGTTTTAATTTTTCTTTGATAAAATTATTTATTTCTTTTTTCCAAAAATTTAATTGCTTTTTAGAAGTGTGTAAAATTACAAAGTCATCTACATAGCGAATATAATATTTTGCTTTCAATTTGTGTTTCACAAATTGGTCTAATTCATTAAGATAGACATTTGCAAAGAATTGTGAGGTTAAATTGCCTAATGGCAATCCCTTGGTAATTAATGAAGAATTCGCGTCTCTCTCTCTCTCTCTCTCTCTCTCTAACAACCTTGTTCTGCAAAATTTTCTTTATCAACCAAATTGTTTTTTCACATTTTATTTTTCTCTGTAAAATTTCAAGTAAGATTTCATGGTTAATTTCTTCAAAATAATGTTTAATATCTGCTTTTAAAACAAAACAAATATGAGAATTATTTTTAGAAACTTTTCTTAATAAATAATAAAATCTTTTAATTGCGAATAAATTGCCTTTTTCTTTTCTGCTAGCACAATTATCATAAATGAACATTTTATCAAAAATGGGTTCAACTTTATTACATAATGCATGATGGACAATCCTATCACGAAAATCAGATTTAGATATTTTTCTTGTTTTTGGGTCACGCAAAACAAAAGTTTGTAGAGGTTTTGGAGAATATGTTTGAGAAACCAGTTCTTTTTGAATAGATTTCAAATGAAAAGGCAAATTTTTTTCAAATTCCATTATGTAGTCTTTTCTTGTTTTACCCTTTCTTGCCTTTTTCCATGCAAGAACTAAATTTTTAATGTTGCAAATTTCAGAATAAAGATTCTTATAAGTTTTCATTTTACCTAGCAAGGTTAAGCTATTCGACCGTTATCATTCAAGTTCGCAAGGTTGTCGTTCCTGGAGTTCAAGTTCGAGTTCCTGTTCAGGTTGAACCTCGACAACGGAAACTAGCCAATTTACTTTTAGTTTTACACTTTTCACTGCTTTTTCAAAATTCACATTCTAGACTGCTACTAATTGTTAAAGCTGAATTTTATAGCTTAAAATAAATTTCAATAATGCGCTAGCAAATTGACGTGTAGCCTAACCATTTCTGGCTAGGAATCTTATGAAGAAAAAATTGTTTTTATATTTATTGATTTTGTTTTATTTCTGAATCAATTCTTTTTTGAAGTTCTTTTAAAGAATTTAGATACTTATCTTTAGCTTGTTTTAAATCTGATTCGAAAATTTTCGGCGCGACGCCTTCGGCGTCATTCAAAACAACTACCCGACCGAAACCACCATCCAAGCCCGCAAGGCAGACGCACCCGGAGCCCAAGTACGAGTCCCCGCCCAGGACGAACCTCGACAACCCATTATCTTGTGTGTAATTTGTTCTGTTTCCATTTTTATCAAAAACTGGAACTCCGTTTTCATTTGTAATCTTGAATTTTTTCGAATAATTTTTATGGCTTAATTCAGGAGCATTGAAAGGAGTTGCAGATTCTTTTATTTTAAAGCCTAAACCTGAACGAGAATTATTATCCGCAATTAATTCCAAATCAGATGACTTAAAAACCAAAGGATACGAATCAGAAAATTCATATTTCCTGTCTTTTGCTTGTTTGCTTAACTGCATTGCAAGATATTCATTTGGTGAATTTTCTGTTCTTAAAACCAATCCCAAATCAACATAAACCCCTCTTAAAAAATCTTTATCTTTATTGATTATTTTCTGGACATCTGCAGGATTTGCATTTCTTAATCCATATTTAGAAAGAATTTCAAACATTGGAAAAATTGAATAAGAATTTGAGCCAGTTACAATTCCATTGTTTAGATTAAAAACCTTCAAATTAGAGTTATCTTGGTAATATTGTTTTACCTTAGAATTATATTCTTCTAAAACTTCTTCTCCAAAATCTCCTGTAAGAAAGTTGTAACTAGGTATATTTTTTGGAATTTCTATCAATGGATTTCCTTTAAATTCTGCTTTCATAATTTTCACAGAAAATTCAACTTTATAAACTTTTCTATTATGTTATCATTTAGTAAAAGTAACATTTTAAGGATTTGGGGTGAACTCTTTAAAATTAATAGTTAACAAAGTAAAATCATAAATTGAGGGAACTGAAATAAATTAAAGAAAAGTTATCGCCTCTTTTTGATTGAGATTAACATGGCAAGCTATTAATCATGATTACTGCTTATAATTAAGTTGAACAATGTTGATTGTTTCTATGCATTAACATAAAACAAAAACAAATTTAAATCCTCTTTATTATTCTAACTCATGATAACCCGTGAAGAACTTATAAAAAAGTATATTGAATTTTTCAAAACAAAAAAACACCAACACATTCCTTCGGCCTCGCTTATTCCCGACGGAATCGCAGATACAGGAGTTTTATTTACAACAGCAGGAATGCATCCTTTAGTTCCATTTTTACTCGGACAAAAACATCCTCTCGGAAAAAGATTAGTATCAGTTCAAAAATGTGTAAGAACTGGCGATATAGAAGAAGTCGGAGACACGACACACCATACTTTTTTTGAAATGCTTGGAAACTGGTCTCTTGGAGATTACTGGAAAAAAGATGCGATTGAATTTTCTTATGAATTCTTAACAAAAATTCTCAAAATAAATCCCGAAAGATTGGCAGTTACAATTTTCGAAGGTGATAAAAACGCTCCTGAAGATTCTGAATCAAAAAAAATATGGAAATCACTTGGAATTCCTGAAGAAAGAATTGCAAAACTTCCAAAAGAAAATAATTGGTGGGGTCCAGCAGGAAATACTGGTCCGTGCGGTCCGGATACAGAAATATTTTACTGGAAACCAAATTCAAAAAAAGCTCCTAAAAAATTCAATCCTAAAGATGAAAATTGGGTTGAAATATGGAATGACGTTTTCATGCAATATAATAAAACCGACGACGGAAAATTTTCCCCATTAGCGCAAAAAAATGTTGATACAGGAATGGGTGTTGAAAGAACTCTTGCTGTATTAAATAATCTCGAGGACAATTATGAAACTGATAATAAATGAAATAGAAAAAATTTCAGGAAAAAAATATCCGACATCAAACGAAAAAGACAAAAAGTCAATGAGAATAATTGCAGACCATGTCAGAAGCGCAACTTTTATTTTGGGTGACAACAAACTAATAAAACCTTCAAACTCGGACCACGGATACGTTTTAAGAAGATTAATAAGGAGAGCAATTCGCTTTGGAAAGCAATTAGGAATTAGTAAACAATTTTTATCTGAAATTGCAAAAGTTATAATTAAGGAATATCCTGATTATCAGGAATTGAGTAAAAATCACAAAAAAATAATTGATGAACTTGATGCAGAAGAAAATAGATTTTTGCAAACACTTGAAAAAGGATTAAAAAAATTCGAAGAGATTTCAAAACAATTTAAAAAAATAGTTCCCGGGAGAGAAGCTTTTTTACTTTTTCAATCGTACGGTTTTCCGATTGAAATGACTCAGGAACTTTCCGACGAGAAAGGTATCGAAATTGACTTGGAAGAATACAACGCAGAATTTCAAAAACATCAGGATTTGTCCAGAACTTCTGCCGAAGGAAAATTTAAATCAGGTTTGGCAGACAATTCAGAAGCAACAAAAAAACTCCATACAGCAACACACCTTCTTAACGAAACTCTAAGATATGTTTTGAAAGACAAGGAAATAAAACAACGCGGTTCAAATATTACACCCGAAAGATTAAGATTTGATTTTAACTTCCACAGAAAGCTTACCGACGATGAAATTAAAAAAGTTGAAAAAAAGATTAACGAAATAATTTCCGCAGGATTAACAATAACCCGTGAAGAAATGCCTCTTAAAGACGCTTTGTCGTCGGGCGCTCAATCTGAATTCGGTTCAAAATATCCTGAAATGGTTTCTGTTTATACAATCCACAAACCAAAAAAAATTGATGAATGGTACTCCAAAGAAATTTGCACCGGACCCCATGTAGATAACACTCACGAATTAGGGAAATTCAAAATAATAAAAGAAGAATCTTCAGCAGCAGGAATAAGGAGAATTAAGGCTGTGCTTGAATAATTTCATCCGCTGTAATATTCATCAACTAATCCGTATTTTTCTTTTAAGCTATTATAACTTCGTTTTTTCAACGGACCCATCCATCCTCTTTTCTCGACGGAATTTCTTATTTTCTGGATTTTTTTCGCATCCCTGTATTCATAAAAATTTTCATCTCCAAAACTTAATCCCTCAGATATAAAATAAAGTTCAGGCACAGAATTTAATTTTCCGATATCTGCGTAATTAATTTGGCTGTCTGAAATTATCGAAGGCGCCGTGGTTTCAACAAAACAATATCCTGT
>CAZRDP010000004.1:22692-36878 GCA_964598985.1 Candidatus Woesearchaeota archaeon
GGTAAGGATATCTTGAATAATTCACCTTAGTATTTCCAAAATTATAAGTTTTATTCGACGCTCCAAACGGAATATTCTGAACTAAACTTATCGCAATTCTTGCCTGTTCATCTTTGTCATTCGAACTATCCTGAATATAAACGACCAGAGGCATCAAAAATTCTCTCTGAATTTCTTCATCCATTTTATTTATTTTGAAATCCGCTCTCGAAAAATCCTCTCCGTAATCATATTCAATCGACTGCTTTTGTAAATACAAGTACTCGTCGACCCCGCCATAAACTTCGTAACTAATTTCCGTCTTGCCCCCGCCGACAAAATATTGAATCGGAATTTCCTTGGAATTTATTTCATAATTTGAATTGCAAAAACCATTCGTTTTTGAAAATCCGCCTGGACATCCGCATGTCGTCGGATTATAAACAAGTTTTCCGTCGATATCACAGTAATAAGGTTTTGTCAAAGAACACGTTCCCGGAAAACTCCCGTCGCCACAAATTGGAATTTGTTCATAAATATTATTTTTTATAGATTTCGTAAAAACCGACGCTAAAACAATAACAACCGCAATACTGATTAAACCGAGAATAACATAAACTAACTTTTTATTAAGTGAAAAATAAAATTTTTTATCACCTCCTTCAATCATGAATTATAAAGTTAAAGAGATTATAAAAATATGACTATTCTAAATATATCGCCGGTCGATTGGGCTTGGTCTTTTTAGAAATATTATTTGGGTCATATTTTTTTGAATCATTGACTGCATAGATTAAAACTCCTTTTCCAACGCGCTTTGAAATTTCTTCTGAAGTATATAATGATTTTTCATTTGGAACAACATAAACATAAACTTTATTTTTCTTCCCCGCCCCTTCACGTTGCTCAACTATTTTAATTATATTCACCACATCCGAAACCAATTTTTCAACTGCTTCTTCCTGTTTGTCAAAAGTTTCATCGATTTTTTTCTCCTCGACAATCGGCCACGACGACAAACTGATGAAATTTTTATTTCCGATTTTTTCGTAAAGTTCTTCTGTAATGTGCGGACAAAAAGGATGAAGAAGCTTCAGTGAATTTTCCAAAACCTCTTTTGAAACTTCATTTTCACTAAACAAAACAGAAAACAATTCGCGGACTTTTATTATAGCCAAATTGTACTTGAAATTTTCGATCTGGTTTGTAACTTCCTTAATTATCTTGTTTAATTTGCTGTCCGCTTTAGGATTTGATTTCTTAGAAATCTTTACATTTTTATAATATGCATAAATTCTTGTTAAAAATTTATAACTTCCTTCAAGAACTTTTTCATCCCAGTTTGTATCTGAATCGGGAGAAGCAAAACTCATTAACGCCAATCTCAAAGAATCAGCTGAATATTTCTTTATTGTGTCAATAGGATCAACAGTATTTCCGCGGGATTTTGACATTTTTTCTCTGTCACTGCCATGCAACATTCCCTGATGAAATAATTTTTTCGCTGGTTCATCAAATTCAAGCAAACCTAAATCTCTCAAAAACTTTGTGTAAAATCTGAAATAAATTAAATGCATGCATGCATGTTCTGCTCCGCCGATATATTGGTCAATAGGCATCCAATATTTTATTTTTTTCTTATCAAAAATTTCTTTATTATTTTCAGGGTCGCAATATCTTAAAAAATACCATGAAGAATTTACAAAAGTATCCATTGTATCTGTTTCACGACGGGCATTTGCATTTCCGCATTTAGGACATTTTGTTTTTATCCATTTTTCATTTGTTTTAAGCGGATTTCCTTCGCCAAATTTAACATCCTTAGGAAGTTTTACGGGTAAATCTTTTTCATTCACAGCAACGACTCCGCACTTGTCGCAATAAGTAACAGGTATTGGAGTTCCCCAGTATCTCTGACGGGAAATAAGCCAATCACGAAGTTTGAACTGCACAACTTTTCTTCCCAATTTTTTCTTTTCTAAAAATTCCGTTATTTTAGATTTCGCACTTTCATTATCAATTCCGTTAAACTCCCCTGAATTAATCAAATTCCCTTTTTCAGTGTAAGCATGAGTCATTTTTTCAGGAGATTCTATTTCAATTCCAATAGGGTCAATGACAACTTTTATAGGAATTTCATATTTTTTTGCAAATTCAAAATCCCTTTGATCATGCGCAGGAACAGCCATAACCATCCCGGAAGCATAATCTGCAACAACAAAATTTCCAGCATAAACCGGAATTTTTTCTTTTGTTAAAGGATTTATTGCATAACTTCCTGTGAAAACTCCCTGCTTATCCATTTCAGCAAGTTCTTTTTCTGAAACTGATTTTAGTTCTTTTAAGAATTTTTCAACATTTTTCTTTTCTGAATTTGTTACTAAATCAAAAAGATTAGGATGCTGTGCAGAAACAACCATAAATGTAACTCCATATATTGTATCAGGTCGTGTGGTAAATATAGGCCATTTAGGTTTTGATAAAATTTCCTCAAGAAGTTCAGGGAAATCTTTTCCTACCAAAGTTTTAGATGTAAAATGCCCGTAACCTTTTCCAAACTTTACAAACTTTCCATCAAATGATTTTGCATATTCCTCGGATCCAACAGTATGATAATCATAATCATCTTCAGAAGTGTAAATGACAATTTTTTCGTTTACCAAATCTTTAACATTATTATAAAAAATTTCTCCGTAAAATTCTTTTAACCTATCTGAATTCCCAACTTTCCCCGGAGAGACTAAAATCAATTTTTTTATTTTTGTTTTTGTTTCACCCAACCAACGAACCAAAAAACCTCCGCCTGCAGAAGTTCCAATCAAAACGGAATCTTTATTGATTTTAATCTTTTCTAATTCTTTTTTCCATTCAATATATCTTGGTTTCCAAGGAGTTGGCATCTGAGGACAAACACAATTGATTCCTTTCTTATCCAATTCTTTTTTAATCCAGGCAATCCAAGATTTCTTACTATCAGGAACATAATCTTTTTCTTTTGTTCTATCTTCCTTCGGACTTCCATGAACAACCACAACATTACCAATTTTATCTTTTTCCGAAGGCATCTCAATTTCAAAATCAATTTCAGTGCCGTAACTTTTTCCAATCCAATTCTTCTGCATTGCTTTTGTTCTTGCGGGCCAATCCAAATCATCTATTTTATCTAAAAGCTCGTCGGCATAATTTGTAATTTTGAAAAACCATTGTTTCAGATATTTTATTTCAAGCTTTGACTTGCATCTGTCACATATTCCTCCCTGAGCTTGCTCGTTCGCCAAAACTGTTTTACAGGAAGGACACCAATTTACAGCCGCTTCTTTTTGATAAGCGAGACCTTTTTCAAGCATCTTTAAAAAAATCCACTGATCCCATTTATAAAATTCCGATTTAGAAGTATTAATCATCCTCGACCAATCGTAACTTAATCCAATTAATTTCTGCTGCTTCTGAAAATAAAGAGTTGATTTATTAGTATAATCTTCAGGATGAGTTTTGTCTTTTATAGCTGCATTTTCAGCTGGTAATCCGAGCGCATCATAACCCATTGGGTGCATAACATTAAATCCGCTCATTCTTTTAAATCGTGCATAAATATCTCCGATAGTATAACATAGTGCATGGCCTATATGCAAGCCATCTCCCGACGGATAAGGGAACATTTCAAGAATATAATATTTCGGTTTCTTTGAGTTTTCCTTTACCTCAAAAATTTTTTCCTCATCCCACTTCTTCTGCCACTTTTGTTCTATTTTAGGGAAATTAATTTTTACATCTTCTGCCATGATTTATTGGAAGAAAAAGGGTTTTAATAAATTATTGCTCAGAAATATTTTCGATAGACTTAACTTTATTATAAGCATTCTCCCAATCCTTAAATGTAGGAGAATAATCTGAATGTTTATGTTTAATTCCCATTAATTCTTTTATTTGACAATCTTCTTCAAAACTTAATCCATTATTTTCTTTATCAACATAATTAATTACAAAGGACTTGTAACTTTTTTCCATTCTAGCTAGATTTAGATTATCTTTCGCATATAAATAAAGGTTTTTTACTCCTCCATAAACTCCAACACATGCTAAAACTGCAATCATAGATAAACCTATTTTTTCTCCAATCTTCCCAATTAACGATTTACTCACAATTTTTTAATAAAATCTCTATTTAAAAGAATTTATATACTATTTTAATAATATATTGCAATGGACAAAATACCCGCACACATCATCGGTCAAACTATTTCAACCAACGAGTCCGAGGCATTTTCACTTTTCAAAAAATCCCAATTCGGCCAGCCCGTCGGACAAAAAATTCATTACACCCTTTCCGAAGCGCTTTATCTGACTGAAAAAAATAAAATACAAGTTCTGCAAAAAAATAAAATTTTAAATTTCAATGAATTGTTAAATAAACTCAAAAAAATTGATTCAAGAATCCAATTAAAATATCCCGTTTTCAAAGATTTGCGCGACAAAGGATACATCGTAAAAACCGCGCTTAAATTCGGCGCTGATTTCAGAGTTTATCCAAAAGGCATCAAAGTCGGACAAAAAAATGAACACTCAAAATGGATTGTTTTCTGCGAACACGAATCAAATAAATTTTCATGGCATGAATTTTCCGCGAAAAATCGTGTAGCACATTCAACAAAGAAAAAACTTCTCATAGCAATTTTAGATGAAGAAGGCGACGTTTCTTATTACGAAGTTGGATGGATTAGAACTTAATCTTTAACTAATAAAATTAATTCAATTATAAATAAAGCTAAAAAAATTATAAAAGTTAATGCCCCTAAATTAGTAATAGCAGGGTTGTTTTTCTCGCTTCCTAACAAGATAAAACTTGCAGAAGATAACATAAGCCCTACCACCATCCCAATATTTCTTAATGAATCTAAAAGTTTAGTCATTTGAATAAAATTCAAAACTTGTATTTATTAATTATTATCTTGAAATAGATATATTCACCAACCAAATGTTTATAATAACTTGAGCTTTTTCTAAGACATGCCAGAAGATGCTGCAAAAATAAAGGAGAGGATACTTTCAGTATTAAGGATAAAAGGTCCGGGTTTTCCGTCGCCGATTGCCAGCGAAATAGGATTAAGTATTTTATTTACATCTGCATTTTTGTCGGAACTGCTTTCTGAAAAAGCTCTGAAAATTTCTTCAATGCGCGTCGGCAGTTCACCGATTTATTTCCTCGCGGGACAGGAACCCCAGCTTGAATATTTTGCAAAACGTTATTTGAAAAGCAAAGAAAAAGATGCGTTTATTTTGTTGCAGGAAAACAAAATTCTTAAAGACAGGGACTTAGAACCTGCAATAAGAGTTGCATTAAGAGCAATAAAAGATTTTGCAATACCTCTTGAAAAAAATAACGAGCTGTTCTGGAAATATTACCTTGCTAAAGATGAGGAAATTACCGTTGCTGAAAAAGTTCCGGAAAAAGAAATTATTATTGAAGTCAAAGAAGAACCCATAAAAGAAGTTATTGAAATTAAAGATGAAGTTCACAAAGAAAGAAATCCGTCCCAAAAAAACCAGCATCAAAAACGGATGATAAATTTTTCAACAAGGTAAAGGAATTTTTATCCAACGAAAATATTGAAATAGTCAATGTGCAAGGTTTCGGAAAAGACGAACTATACCTGATAATTCGTGAGAACGACCAGGAAAAACTTCTCGCCGCGTTCAACAAGAAAAAAATTTCAGAAAGTGAAATCCTGAAAGCATACAGAAAATCACAGGAATCAAACCTGAATTATTCAATTATCTCCATCGGTGAACCCTCCAAAAAACTATCCAATATAATTGAGGCATCCAGGAATTTAAACGAAATAAAAAAAATAAATTAGCATAAGAAAGCTTTATAAATGAAAATTTAATCCGTATAACATGGGAAAGATAAAATCAAAAATGATGAGGAGAACTTCGGAAGCTTTGCTTAACGAGGACATTCCGTTTAGCGAAGATTTTGAAACGAACAAAAAAATCCTCGGGAATACTATGCCAAGTAAAAAATTGAGAAACAAAATTGCCGGATTAATTTCACGGATGAAAAAACAGGAAGCTAAGAAAAAAGCCGAAATGGCTGTTGAATAATCCTAAAACCTTAAACTTTTAAAGCAATATTTCTATAATTTTATATGGCTCTGTAGCTCAGCGGTAGAGCGCCGCTCTCATGAGCATTTGCTTGCAAATGCGAATGGCCAAAATCTTTGATTTTGAGCTATGAACTTGAACTTGTTCAAGTGACTGCAACAAAAATGCTAAGAAAGGCGGAGGTCACGAGGTCAGCACTCGTCAGAGCCATTTTACAAATGATAAAATTTCTCGAGAAACATAAAGTTGTTGCAATAATCCTGACAATCTTAATCGCAGTGGAAATATTTTACTTTTCAGCGAAAACCGCCGTGCCCGGGGCAGAATTAAGTTCGCTAATAAACCCCGCAATAATCTACCACACAATCGTGTTTTTTCTTTTCACTTTTTTTCTTACGGCTTCAATAAAAAATAAAAATGAAATATTAAAACCAAAGCAAATAATTTTAATATCCACAATATCACTAATTTATGCAATTTCCGACGAAGTTCATCAACTTTTTGTTCCGGGCAGAGTCGCCTCGATTAAGGATGTTTTAATAGATTTGTTCGGGGTGCCTCTTGCATTGCTAATTTATCCTAAAAAGAAATTTCAGTAAACTCTCGGAACTTTTCCGCCTTTTTTTCTTGGCAAAATGTGAAAATGAACATGTTTAACAGCCTGACCTGCTGCTTCAAAATTATTCTGAACAATATTAAAACCATCTGATTTGTGCGTTTCAATAATTTTCATGGCGGTTTTCTTTATACAATCTAACAATTCCATTCCCAAAGTTGAAGGCAAATCCAAAGCTGTTTCAAAATGTTTTTTTGATATAACCAGTGTGTGCCCTTCCACTTGCTGATTTTTATCAGGCATTGAAAAGAAATTGTCATTCTCATAGATTTTATCAATGGGTATTTCCCCGTTTGACATTTTACAAAATATGCAGTCTTTCATAAATAAAATAATAGGAAATAACTTTATAAGATTAATCATAATCGTCATCAAAATCTTCTTTCATTTCATCTTCGAGCAATTTCCCAAAAGCTCTTTGGGAGATAGGTTCCATCATCCCCGTACCATAATCTAACTCTAAAAAACAATTAGGTATTAATCTTCCATAAATATCGTAAAATCCCATTATAAAAAATAACAAAGAGAGTTTAAAATTTTAACTGTTAATTAAATTCTTTCCTTCCCACAAAGATTTTTCACCTTTTAGTTTCTTATCAAGAATTACTAATTCATCATAAATTCCTTCAATTAAATCAAAATTCTTTGCTTCTTCCAAATCAACCCATGCATACTCCGTCAAAGCATTGCACAATTTTATTTTTTCACTAACAGCGTCGGCGTACATACTGACAATTAAACACGGAATGCCGTCCGGGCGAATATAAACCATGCTCGTTACATAATCAATATTTTTTATTTCAAGATTAACTTCTTCCATAACTTCCCTTTTAAGGAGATTTTCAAAAACATTATACCAATGATGGGGCGTATCTTTTTCCCGAAGTGCATAATCCAGAACTTCTAATTTTCCGCCGGGAACTGTCCATCTTCCCGGAAAAGCTTTCTCCCAGTCGGCCCTCTTCACAATGAGAAATTTCCCGTCTTTATTGAGAAGTATTCCTGTAACGACGGCATAATGCATTAAATTTTTGTCGGGCATGAAAAAAATGCATCACAATAATATTTAAATAATTCCTCAAAAAATTTGACTAATGGAAAAAAATATTCTTGAATTATTCCTGACAAAAAATAAATTAAAATTCAGCGAAATAGAAAAATTTTTGAAAATACGTTCAAATAAACTTGACTATCATTTGAAAAAATTAATTGATAAAAAAATCGTTGAAAAAAATAAAGATTATTATTCGCTTGCAGAATCGTCGGAACATTTAATTCCGTATCTATCCGACAAAAAATCAGTTCTCCCGGTAATCCTCATACTAATCGGAAACAAAAACCGCGCCTTCCTTTTTAACAGAGAAAAAAGACCTTACAAAAATCTTTTAAGTTTGCCGGGAGGGAGAATCCTCCTCGGAGAAAATATAAATGATGCCGTAAAGAGAATAATGAAAGAAAAACATAAAATAAATGCAGATTTTACGAAAATAAATTCAATATCCCTTGAGCACATAATAAAAAATAAAAAAGTTTTTCACTCTTTTCTTTTAATACTTGTTACAGCAAAAACAAAAGATAAAATCAAATTCACTGAAATAAACAAAAATAAAAATAAAATAATAAAAAGCGATTACAAGCTCATAAAAGAAGATTGTAACAAAGAAATCCGGATGAAAAAAATAATCTCAAAATCCGTCGACAATCAAGGTTAAAATCATTGCAAAGAGCTCATTTAAACACAAAATTAATAAAACAAAAATAAAAAAACTTACTTCTTTTTCTTCTTTTTAGCAGCTTTTTTCTTTGCTGGTTTTCTTTTAGCAGCTTTTTTCTTTGTTTTTTTCTTTGCAGCCATCGGTAATCACCTCTGTTTAATTAGTATTTATAAGAAAAAGTTATTTATAAATTTTTTGTAAAAATGCAAAAAAATAATTTTATCCTGAAAACAAATATTTATTTATCGACGGGAAAATAAAAACAATAAAAAATTAAATTTCATCAAATGATTTTTCATCAATAATTAACTCTCTTAAAATTTTTTTCACATCTTTTATTTTTATTCTTTTTTGTGCAGTTGTGTCTCTGAATCTTATTGTGACATCTTCATATTTTAGCGAATCATCGTCGATAGTTATGCAAAACGGAGTTCCAATCTCATCATTTCTTGCATATCTTCGTCCTATTGAGCCCGATTTATCATAAACGACATTAAATTCTTTTTTTAAATCATCCGTTAATTTTTTTGCGATTGAATCAAAATCCTCACGTTTAACGAGCGGAAAAATCGCGGCTTTAACAGGAGCAATTTTCGGCGGAAACTTCAAAACAACTTCGCCTTTTTCATTTTCATAATAAGATTTTGAAAGCAATGCTAAAAAAATTCTTTCCATTCCGAATGTTGGTTCAATAACTCTTGGAATTACTTTTTTTCCATATTTCTCGTCGAAAATTTCCATTTTTTCCCTGCTTTCCTTTGCATGCTGAGTTAAATCATACTGACCGCGATTTGCATTTCCTGCAATTTCTTTTGAACCAAATGGGTATTCATAATCAATATCAAAAGTTGCAGAACTATAATGACTCAATTCTTCCTTTGTATGCTCGCGAATTTTTATTTCTTCCAAATTCAAATTCTTAAAAAATAAAATTTGTTCAGCAAGCCAGTAAGCATGCCACTCATCAAGTTTATTTTTTTCAATCAAATCCTTTATTGTAATTTTTTCAAGCTCTTCCGAATTTTTTTTCTGATTTTCCGACGACAAAAAATTAAATTTGACATTCAGATGCTCTTCATCAAGCAATTCACATTTTTTCTCCTCGGGATTTATAAAAAATTCAAATTCTCCTATATGAAATTCTCTTGAACGGAACAAAAAATCCCTCGGCGCGATTTCATTTCTGAAACATCTTCCAATTTGTGCGATTCCGAAAGGCAGTTGCTGTCTTGACGTCTGACTTATTAATTTGAAATCCAAAAACATTCCCTGCGCAGTTTCTCCTCGGAGATAAGCGCTCATAGTGTTTTCACCTGCCCCGACATTTGTGCTGAACATTAAATTAAATTTGCCCTGCGATTCATACTCGCCACCGCAATCCGGACATTTTACTTTGCCTACTTCGGATTCATCAAGTTTTCCGGTTCTTCCGCATTTTTTGCATTTTACAAAAACATCATTAAAATTATCAATATGACCGGACGCCTTCCATGTCCTCGGATGCGAAATAATTGAACCTTCCATGCCGACCATATTTTCTTTTTCATGAACAAAAAATTTCCACCACTCTTTTTTTAGATTATTAAATAACTCAATTCCCAATGGGCCGTAATCCCAAAACCCGGCAAAACCTCCGTAAATATCACTTGACCTGTATACAAAACCTTTCTCTTTGCAGAATTTCGCGAGGTCGTCAACAGAAACTTTTTTATGAACTAAATTTCTTTTTGCATTTTCATTTTCAGAATTTTCCCTCATAGAAATTTTCTCTTCTTTCAGGTTTTTAATAATTTCTGTTTTTTTCATCTCGGCCTCTTCAGGAGTTTTACCGAGGTAAGCCACGTGTTTGCTCACAACTTTCCCGTTTTCACGCACCGCTTTCCTAAGATAAAAATAATCTTTTCCGTTTACATGTTGTTTTGCTATATACATGAATAAAGAAAAGAATTCCAATATAAAAAACTTTATTAACTATGATGTACTATATAAAATATGAAAAAAGCGGTGAAACATTCAAAACACCATCACAAAATAAAAAAAACTCTTGGTGTTCTATCTGCATTCGCAATTGCAGCAAGTATGTTCATGGGTTATAATCGGTTAACAGGAAATGTTATATCTGCTGTTAACGAATCAAGCATCGTTTCGTTCGGAGGGGCCGCGCTATTCATTCTTGGAATGGTTGGCGTTTTCGTCGCTGCGCGTGAAGATTAATTTTCAAACTCTAATTTATTCCCTTCAAAATCCCAGAAATTTAAATTTCCCCTAACTGGAATAATTTTTTTGATTCTTTTGGGATTTTCCAATATAAAACCATAATTTCCCCAGACACTATCTGCCAAATGTTTATCTTTATCCAGAATATGCTCTTTATCATTATTATAAGTTTTAACATCAACAAGTGTTGCTTTTCCCAATATAAAACCGCAAGGAAGGTTTTCAAAACCAAATTTTTTCATTGATTCTTCATCAGGATTTTTAGATGAATGAATTAAAAAATCCCCTCTGAATGAAGTATTCCATTTTCTCAATTCAATCTTTTTTCTGCCCTGAAGAATTAATTCTGCAAAAGGTTGTTTTAAGGATAGGGCTTTCATTTCATTCTCCAATAATTTTCACTAAAATTCTTTTATCTCTCTGACCATCAAATTCCCCGTAAAAAATGCTTTCCCATTGACCAAAATCAATTTTATAATCTGTTAAAGAAAGCACAACTTCTCTTCCCATTATTGTTCTCCATAAGTGTGCAAAGCCATTATCCTCACCTGTTTGATGGTGGTTGTAGTCAAAATTCTTAGGAGCAAGTTTTTCCAGCCAGATTTTAAAATCTTTTAATAAACCGCTTTCATTGTCATTAATAAAAACAGATGATGTTATATGCATTGGATTTACCAAAACAAGACCATCCTGAATTCCTGATTCTTTTACAACTTCTTTAATCTTCTCAGTAATATTTACAAATTCAATTCTTTCTTTTGTATGGATAACTAATTGTTTTGTGTAAGTGTTCATTTTAATAATAAAATTTATTTAATTATATCAAAGATTTCCTTAATTTCAGGAGTTTCATTAAAATGCTCTTCATTGTGTTTCACAATTGTCTTTGCATTAAGGTTCTTCTTGAATTTTTCAACCTGATTTAATTCAACATAAGGGTCATTATCAGAAAATACTGCAAGGAAATTTTTTGTATGTTTTTTTACTTTATTGAAATTAATAGATGTTTCCATCCAGGGTTTTGCAATTTCTATAACTTCTTCACCTTCTTCATTAATTGTGTTCATGTCCAATTCCATCCAGGGAGCAATTAAAACAGCGCCTCCGACTTTTGTTTCTGGCTTAAGTGTTTCTAAATATCTCAAAACAGCCTGGCATCCGATGCTGTGCCCAATAAAAAAAGTTTCTGAACTAAGTTCATTTTCATTTATTTTGTTTTGAAGATAACCAACCCATTCATTAATTTTAGGAGTATCCGTATTTGGCATATTATAAATTATAACAAGAAAATCTTTCTTTTTTGCTTCTCTTTTAAGCCATCCAAACCACCCTTCGCTTGAATTGCTTCCTCCCCATCCGTGAATAAGATAAATTTTTTTCATTTTACATTTATAGTTTTCTTTTGCATTGTAGCTTTTCTTTTTCTAAAAGAAAAACCCAAATGCGGGGAACAGGATTCGAACCTGCGTAGGCACTAAGCCACAAGAGCCTAAATCTTGCCCGTTTGACCACTCCGGCATCCCCGCTTAGTAAATTAGAATAAAATGACTATTAAAAATTATCGGAGTGGGAAAACAGTTTGACCGAGTGATTTCATTTGATTGCATCCTGAAAGGAAAATTGAAAATCCAAATGAGGTCGCGAGCAGCTCCAGCATCCCCGCAAATTATTTATTATCGACGCAGTCTAATTCTGACAAATCATCCATATAAAAACTTTCTGAATTGTTACTCTGCGCAAAAATGAATCAACTTTAAAAACAGGAAATTTTGTAGAGCCCGATGGATGAAGGAAAACCGCCAAAAGAACTTGCAAGAATAATTCAGATTATAATTTTATTTCTATTAATTCCTGCGACATTATTTTTATTTTACGAAAAAATCGGAATTTTCTTAATTCTGGGAATGATAATTTTCTTTTTTATTTTTTCATTCAAAGATAAAAAATTAAAAAAAACCGAAGAGGACAACTTTCTGAAAAAAGACGAATCGTGGTTCATCTCAAAATATAAATTATCTGAAGAAATTCCTTAATTATTTTTATTTCTCTTTTTTGATTCGGCTTCTTTCTGTTTTATTTTTTCTTCCAAATCAAGTTTCTCAATTAATTCTTTGTAGCGATTTCTGATTGTAACTTCCGTTATTCCGGCAATATCTGCAACTTCCCTCTGGGTTTTTTTCTCGTCGTTCATAAGCGCAGCGACGTAAAGCGCAGCCGCAGCAATTCCTGCAGGACCTCTTCCAGAAGTCAATTCAACTCCTTCAGCATCCTTCAAAACTTTCAAAGCATCGTTCTGCGTTTTCGGAGAAAGTTTCAAAACTGACGAAAATCTCGAAACATAATCTTTAGGCGAACTTTGCGCAACTTTGATACCAAGTTTTCTTATTATAAATCTGTAAGTTCTTCCTATTTCTTTTCTTTCAACATCCGACGCTGTCGCCATTTCATCCAAAGTTCTCGGAATATTGTAACTTCTGCACGCAGCATACAAGCACGCCGCAATCACAGATTCCATGCTTCTTCCTCTCACTAAACCCCTTTGCAAAACATAGTTGTAAATTCTTGACGCTTCATCTCTCACAACATTTGGCAAATTCAAATACGAAGCAATAACTCTCAGTTCAGCCATAGCCAATCTTAAATTTCTTTCAATACTTGTTGAAACTCTTTCCTGCCATTTTTTCAACCTCAGGAATTTTCTTGTTTGTTTTGGGTCCAAACGGTAAATATCTGAAATTTCGCCGACATTTGTTGTCAGACCTTTGTCAAATTTCTGCATCGAAATCGGCGCTCCGCCACGACCTTTTTTCTCGGATTTGTCAAATTTTCCGGATAAGTCAACTCCGGTATCAACCATTTTATCCTCGACAACAAGTCCGCAATCATTGCAAATAACCTCGCCAAGGTGAGAATCATACGTTAAATTAACGCTTCCGCATTCAGGACATCGTCTTATGTTTGCCATTAGAATTTTACTATTGGGGAGTTTAATACTAAGGTTTATAAACCTTTTGACTATTTAAAGTTTTCGGAAAGTGTCGTCGTAAATGGGAGTAAAAGTTATTTTAGAAAAATTCACTTAAGTTTATTCAATCAAAACGCCGTTCAAAATGCCTTCCTGCGTCGGCCTGTTCGTTATTCTTACCTTGCCTTCAGAAGTTTCGACAACCGTTCCTTTCGTTACAACATTTTGTCTTGCAAGGAATCTGTTTGAAGGAGTTTCAATAACTTTTTTTATTTCTGCACTTTTTGTCTTTCCGTTTTTCTGAACATTCACAACTTTAACACGAAGCAAAAAAACCTTTCTATTCCCACCGCGAACTCTTTTGGATTTTCTTTTGTCCACGTCGGAAAGTTTGACAACTTTTCGCTGTCCGGGTCTTTCGTTCTTCTTTTTCTTTCGCTGTTTAGTATATTTTCCGCCGGAAATTTTTTTTCCTTTCTTTGTTGTCATGTTTATACGATTGAAATTTGATTTAAAAAGTTTGCTGTACGAATGCATTGTTACCTTAAAGGTTGGTGAAAACTTAAAATGATTAAACAAAACGATTTTA
>CAZRDP010000004.1:36888-38051 GCA_964598985.1 Candidatus Woesearchaeota archaeon
TTAAAAAGTTTGCTGTACGAATTTATTTTCAAATAAAGAGAAATGTTTAAAAACAAAATAAAAATTATTGAACTATGGTTAATGGAATTGAAAGACCTCTCGACCTTTTGAATCATTCGAAAGGAAAAGAAGTTTTAGTGCATCTGAAAGGAGACAAACAGTTCGTCGGAACTTTGCTTGCTTTTGACATCCACATCAACCTTGTGTTGGACAATGTCAAAGAAATGCAAAACAACGAACTCAAAAAAAGTTGGGGATTGACTTTCCTTCGTGGGGATACAATCATCTACATCTCTCCTGCATCTACCGCACTTAAGTAAATGTATGCGATTTGCCCGATTATTTTCGCTCGGCCGTTTTCTGGCTTGTTGAAGTTAGTGTAAACTAAAAAATTAATAAACTTAGAATTCTTTATTCCAAAATGAAATCGTTAAAAAAAGGCCATACCATAAAAATAAAAGGAAAAGAATTCCAAATCGTAGAAGATTGGGATAAAGATTTTACTGAGCTTCCCGACGGAGAAACAAAATGGTTCAATGTTTTTGGATTAATTGAATTATCTTCAAAAAAGATGACGATTACTCATTGGTTAAAAATTTCAGAAGATTTTAAAGAAATTTATTTTATGCATATAGGAAAAGACAAACAAGAAAAATTAAACTTGGAAGATATAATTTAAAAACTTCAAATCAAAAAGAGGTGATAAATTTTCCAAACTTTCTCAAAACAAATAATTTCTTAAACTTCTCTTTACTCAATAAATCATGACATCAAAAATAAAAATAAAATTCCTCGGAACTTCGGCGCAAATACCGACGGCAAAACGAAACCACACCGGAATTTTGCTGACGTACAACGAAGAAAATATTTTAATCGACTGCGGTGAAGGAATTCAAAGACAATTTCGTCTTGCAGAATTAAATCCCGGAAAAATCACAAGAATACTTTTAACGCACTGGCACGGTGACCATGTATTCGGACTGCCCGGACTTCTGTCAACTTTATCTTTCAGCGAATACGCAAAAACGCTTTACATCTATGGACCAAAAGGCACAAAAAATTTCATGAACGAATTGCTGAAAACATTCAACTTCCGAAAAAATTTTCAAATCGTCGTTGAAGAAATTGCAAAACCCGGAACTTTTTACGAAAACAAAGAATTC
>CAZRDP010000004.1:38061-40355 GCA_964598985.1 Candidatus Woesearchaeota archaeon
TCAAAATTGAATCAGAATTCATGAAGCACGGAATTCCTTCAAACGCATATTCTTTCATAATAAAAGACAAATTAAGAATTGACAAGTCAAAACTAAAAAAAGCAAAAATTCCCGAAGGAAAACATCTTTCCGAATTACAGCAGGGCAAAGATATAACAATTGACGGAAAAAAATTCAAAGCAAAAGATTTAACTTATCTTGAAAAAGGAAAAAAAATTTCTGTTGTCCTTGACACTTTAAACAACGAAAAAATAATTCCATTTGTAAAAAATTCCGATTTATTTGTATGCGAATCAAGTTTCTCGTCGGAAAATAATGAAGAAGCAAAAGAACATTTGCATATGACTGCAGAACAGGCAGGAATCGTTGCAAAAAAATCTTCTTCAAAAAAATTAATTTTGACACACATTTCCCAGCGTTATGAGATCAAATTAAAAGATTTACTAAACGACGCCAAAAAAAATTTTAAGAACACTGAAATCGCGAAAGATTTCGACGAATTTATTGTGTAAATTATAACGCTCTAAAAACAAAAACATTTTAAAGAGTTCTTCAACTAAATTCATATATGCCTCGGTAGCTCAGCCTGGATAGAGCACCAGCCTTCTAAGTTGGGGGTCGCAGGTTCAAATCCTGTCCGGGGCATTTGCGCGGATGGCACAGCGGCTACTGCGTTCGCCTGCAGAGCGAATTTTCCCGGGTTCGAGTCCCGGTCCGCGCTTTAGATAAAATTCGTAGAATTTTGTCCCGCAGTTTACGAGGACAAGCGGATAATTCCGCGCTTTCGTTCTACGTCGCCACGGAGAACGCACGAAAATCTTTAATTTTGATAATTATCCCTTCCTTTAATTCATGAATTGAAATTTTCGTATCCTGCACCACAACATGTATTAACTATTAAATAATAACACCCGTAAGATTTATATAATATAATTAACTTAAGAAAAAATGAAAAACAAAACTAAACTAAGTTTGGCTGCACTAGTTATGACGACAGCCCTTTCAACTGCAAATTTAAATGCGCAGGATAAAAAAAGAAATTATCTTGACGGAACTATAAATAATATAGAACTTTCAAACAAAAAACCCGAGGCAAAATACAAAGCAGTTGGAACAGTTTTCTTTGATAATCCCGGAACAAAAAACGACGTCGGATACACCCACGTGCCAAATGAAGACATTGATGAAAATGAGTTGCCCTTCGGCTTAGTCCCAGAAAAATACGGATTTATTTTATATGATTCCGAAGGCGGTTCAAGCATGGTTCCTTACAAAAACCCTTACATTCCAAATAAGATAGTTAACGAAAAAGGAGAAATTTTGCAGGCAATGGAATTGCCGGGACTTGACGCAAAAATAAAAAACAAATTGAAAAACAAAGCGCGAAAAAAATCAACAAACGATTGGGGTTACACTTATGAATATCTTGACAAAGATGTTAAAAGATTTTTTCCAAGAACAACCGTTGAAGGAGAAAATTTTATTTATCTTAACGCAAAATGGGGAAACTTATTCACCGAAGACGAAAAAGGAAATAAAACAAATTATTATTTTGCAAAATCAGGCAATTTAATTGATTTAGTTTATATTCCAGAAGAGAATTTTGAATGTGCAATAAACCCCTCAACAGGTGAAGTAATGGTTTTCGCTGAAGACGGATTTTACAGACCAAGAATGGACGGTTCTAATGCAAAAATGGTTGTAAAAAAAGCAAAAACAATTATCCCGATTAAAACAACTTCAACGACGACATAAACCACAAAAACTACAAAAACTACAACTCAAAAAATCGAATACAAAACCCACGTTGTTAAAAGAGGGGAAACTTATTCATCAATTGCAAAAAAATATTACGGAAACGCAAATAAATGGAAAAAAATATACAATGAAAATTCCTCGACCGCTCCTGAAATGTTAAAACCCGGACAGGAAATAAAAGTTCCTGTTAATTAAATTTTAATTTAATTCATTTTTTTATAAACAAAATACCCAAGAACTCCAAAGAGCATTAAACCAATCCCAATAAAATTCATACTATTTTGCGAAACACCAATTGCATTTCCTGTTATTGTTCTTGAAGAAAAAAGCAAACCAGCAAGAAAGGATCCAAAAAAAAGAACTGCAAGAGATTTTTCTAAACCTGATTTTTTTGGGAACAATGTATCTTCAATATCTTTGGATTTTTTTAAAATATTCTTAATATTTAATATTTTTTTGTTTAAGACTTTGGTTTCACTTGGTGTTAAAGTATAGTTTTTGGTAGTAAAGTTTGTTTCCATGACATATATTTTAAT
>CAZRDP010000005.1:0-8522 GCA_964598985.1 Candidatus Woesearchaeota archaeon
TCAGGGTTTGGCTGAAGAAATTGTAATGGCGTCGGAAGAAAACGGCGAAAGCATGGCCGTTAGAAAAAGAAAGGAAATAGAGGCTCAGGCTGACAGCGCACGATAAACAGCCTTCACTTTGAATCGCCGTAGCGACGTCGAGTTCAAAGCCCAAGCCGACTCCGCTCGTTAAAATTTTTGTGATTAAAATGTCAAGAAGTAAAAGTCTCTTAAAAAAATTGGAGGGAATAAATAAAAAAGAAGGAAGCGTTTTTGAAAAGGGCACAAGAAATCTTGTTAAAAGCGGGACGTTCAAATATGAAAATTCTCAACTATACATTGAAAATTTAAGAATTCCAATAAGAGCAATAAGAAGTGTTGACACTAACTTTAACGAAGGGCGGGCTTTAGTTTTTGTCGGTGAGAAGTATAATTTAGGACTTAGACCTTCAGATTTTTATTTTTAGATTTATTATATCCTCCACAACAATTTTGTTTTTAAACTTCATAACTATAAAATTTTATGAAAAAACTTGCCCTTATTTTGGGTTTTACTTTGGGAACAGCGTTGACTTCTTTTGGGCAGAGTGAAAATTCAAATTACATTTTAAACAGAGTTGTAGAACGGATAGCGAGAGAATCTAAATTTGAAAAAGAATATTTCTGGGAAAATATAATTTCGGTGCCGGATTCAAATAATAATTTAAGATTAACTTTGTTAGATAATAATCGCGAGTATTTTATTACTTATTACGATTTTAACAATAATGGAAAACCGGATATTGTCGCGTGTTTCAGACCAAGAAGTCCAGAAGATACGATAACTTGTTGTCCTCGTGAAACTAAATCAAGAGCAGAAATTGTAATGATAAGCCGAAAGGAAAATTCTGATTACGAATTGACTTATATTGACAACGACAAAAATGGTTACTTCGACGAGGTTATAGAAAATATTCAAGATGTTGATTTCAGACCTGTTTTAGAAAAAGAATTTGAAAGAAGGTATAAAGATATTCAGGAAGAAAAGCCGAAAGAAAAACCTAAAACGCCCGGAAAAAAAGAGGATAATTCGGAAGGGAAATATTTTGCATTAGATTTTTAAAACAGCATTTTTTAAATTTAAAATGAAAACTCTAAATAAAATTTTAAAAGGTGTCGGAATTGCGTCGGCAGTTTCTGCGGGTTTTTTTGTATATTCTTGTGCGATAATTGCGATTGAAAATAAAACTTTGAATCCTGCAAAAATTATCCGGTATTCCAAAAAATTCAATCAGGAAAAATACGAAAAAGATTTTTATGAAGAAGTTAAAGATAGTTATTGTTTTGCAAGTTATGATTGACATGAGAAAACTTTAAAAACTACTTTTGTTAAATTTAAATATTAAATTTTCTTCGTGAAAATTAGATAAGATTATAAAATGGCAGAAAAGGAATCATCATTGCAAAAAATTCAGAGATTGACATCTAATCAAAAAAATATTCGTAATGTTGCGACTTCGGCGCATATTCACCACGGTAAAACTGCTTTCACGGATAATCTTCTTGCGGCTGCGGGAATGATGGCTGCGAAAAATGCCGGCGATTTGGAAGAAGGTATGGCGACGTGGCAACATGCAGATGAACAGGAAAGATTGATGACTGTTGATTCGGCGAACGTTTCAATGGCGCACGCGTTTAACGGAGAAGAATATTTAATTAATTTAATTGACACGCCGGGCCACGTTGATTTTGGCGGAAATGTTACAAGAGCTATGCGTGCTATCGACGGGACTTTCGTTTTGGTTTGCGCGGTTGAAGGTATCATGCCACAGACGGAAACAGTTTTGAGACAGGCGCTTAAAGAAAGAGTGAAACCGGTTTTGTTCATTAACAAAGTTGACAGATTAATTAACGAATTAAAAGTTACGCCCGAACAAATGCAGGAAAGGTTCATAAAAATTATTGAAAAATTTAATCATCTTATTGACCAGATTGCGGAAAAAGAATTTGCGCCGAAAGCGAAAGTTAATGTTTCCGACGGCAGTGTTGCGTTCGGTTCAGCGAGGGAAAACTGGGCTTTGTCAATTCCTTTCATGAAAAAGAAAGGTGTCAGTTTCAAAGATATTTATTCACTTTACGACGGAAGTATGACTCCGGAACAGAGAGATAAATGGGTTTGGGAAAATGCGGCGCTTCATGAAGTTGTTCTTGATATGGCTGTAAAACATTTACCTAATCCGCTTGAAGCGCAAAAATACAGAATTCCGAAAATATGGAAAGGCGATTTGGAAAGCCAGTTTGGAAAAGATTTGTTAATGTGTAATAAAGACGGGCAGGTCGCTTTTGTCGTCACAAGAATTGTTATTGAACCGCGTTCGGGAAAAGAAGTTTGCGCCGGAAGATTATATTCGGGAACTTTGAAAAACGGAATGGAAGTTTACGCGAACAACGGAAAATTCAAAGGAAAAGTTCAGCAGGTTTTTGTTTACAACGGAATAAAACCCGAGCAACTTGAAAGCGTCCCTTCAGGAAATGTTCTTGCTATAAGCGGTATGAATATTGACGTCGGTGAAACAATTACTGAAAAAGAAGAAATTGCTTTTGAGGAAATTAAACATATTTTTCAACCTGTTATTACAAAATCAATTGAGCCGACGAAAGTTGCTGATTTGCCGAAGCTGATTGAAGTTTTGAAAAAAGTTTCTAAGGAAGACCCGTCGATAAAAGTTTCGATTAATGAAGAAACGGGGGAATCTTTAGTTTCCGGAATGGGTGAGTTGCATCTTGAAATTATTGAAGGAAGGATAAAAACAGAAAAGGGACTTGAAGTTAAAATGGGTCAGCCGATTGTTGTTTATCGTGAAAGTGTTGCTAAAGAATCTCATGCTTCCGAGGGAAGAAGCCCTAACAAACACAATAGTTTTTTCGTGAAAGTTTCTCCTCTTGATAATGAAATGGCTGCGCTTATTGAAAGCGGTGATTTGCCGGAAGGGCGTGTAAAGAAAAAATCCGACGCTGTTACGAAGGCACTTTCAGAAAAATTAGGTTGGGGTTCTGACGAAATCAGAAATGTTAAAGATATTTACAAAGGAAATTTATTTACAGATGAAACGAGAGGAGAGGTTCATATTGGAGAAGTTATTGAAATGGTTATGGATGCTTTTGAAATGGTTATGGACCAGGGGCCTTTGGCGAGAGAGCCGTGCATGAAAATGAAAGTTTCGCTTGTTGATATTAAACTTCACGAGGACGCTATTCATCGTGGTCCGGCACAGGTTTATCCTGCCGTGAGAGAAGCAATTACTGAATCAATGAAAACTTCAAATCCGATGATTCTTGAGCCGCTACAGGTTCATATTATCGAAGCTCCGGAAGAATATATTGGAACAGTTACAAAACTCGTAGGAAGCAAGAGAGGACAAATTCTTGATATCGTTCAGGAAGGCGGAACTGCGCAGGTTAAAGTTAAACTTCCCGTCGGTGAAATGATCGGATGGAGTTCTGATTTGCGTTCTGCGACGGAAGGAAGAGGAACAAGTTCATTGCTTGACCAGGAATTTGAGAGAATACCTCAGGGACTTCAGGCAGATATTATAAGAAAGATAAGAGATAGAAAAGGATTAAGCGAAAACCAATAATCCATTCACTTGCCCAAGCGTGGTCAAATGAAAGGACTTTCAGAGAATCAATAACCCAGAACTTTCTGAAAATCAGTAATATATTCTTCAAAGATTAGTTTTATAAAGAGCGTATTTATGTATTTCCTATGCATATAAAATTGAATAAGGCTATAACGACATGGTATAGAATGGATGGTTTTCTTTATGCGGGAAACGGCTACCTCGGCAATGAGGATTGGAAATTCACAAAAATGATTGATAATGGAAAAATCATAAAGATGTGTTCTAATACTGCCGGCGGAAGAACACTATATTATTCTGAATCAGATAAAAAAATTATGATAACAGCAAATATGAATGGTAAATATGGTAAAAAAATTCGACTTGAAACATTTGGAGATTGCTCAAAATATGATTTTTACAACGGCGGAATTGAAAAGCACAGAAAAATAACCCGAGGTAAAAACTTAAATCCAATTACATTTACTCGAGCGAAAAAAAGGCTTGAATATTTATCTAATAATTTACGTGGAATTCAATAAAACAGGAGACAAAACCGGATAGGTGATTTTAATTATTTAACTTCAATTTCTCTTCTGAAAGAATTTTCGCCTTCTTTGAAATCTTTGAAAGATTTTATTTTCAGTTCCCGACGGAAAAGCGGGCAGTTTAATACAAATGTTTCGTATTCTCCACCTTCGCCAATCATTGAAATTTTGTATTTTTGATTTAATTTTTTTATTTCTTCGATGAATTTTTTGTCAATTTCTCTTCCAAGAAATTTCTCATTTAGAGGATATGCAAAAACTCCCGTAACGATTATTTTGAAATTATTTTTTATTAAATCATTCAAATAATCCTCTTCGGAAATTTGCCACAGCGGATTCAAGCATTCAATTTTTAGTTTGTCACATATTTTTTGTATTCGTGAAGATTGATAAACGGATTGGATAGCACCCGTTGTGATTCCCTGAATTTTGTATTTTTTTATTGCATTTTTTATTGCATTTTCCAGGTCTTTCAATTCTTCTTCTTTTTTTCCGGAAGTTTTTTTGATTATTAGCGGAATACCCATTGCGTCAGATTGTTTTTTTGTTTTTCCGACGGAGGGCGTGTGAAACATATAAGAATATTTATTTTCTGATATTATTGTTATTGCACAAACTATTTCATGATTGAATTTTGTTTTAGCTAAATATCCAGCGTAAACAGAATCCTTTCCTCCTGATAAAAGCATTGCGAGTTTCATAAAATAAACTATATTTGGGAGTATATAAACTTTAGAAAGATATTTATAAGAGCGGTACTTTGGTTTTGTATGCCTGATTACAGCGAATTAGAAAGAATTGCAGATGAAAGGAGAACGATTATGAATGAACCGGATAAAACTCCGGAAGATATTCAAGAGTACGAAAGGTTAGGTGAAGAATATAGCCAAGAAGTAGACAAGTTATATCCTAAATGATTTTTTCTAATTTTCTTCTTTAGAGAAAAATATAAATATTTCAAAGTTATCTATTTTTATGGATATAGAAGAAAACGACTATCTGGAGCTGCTTGAAGATTTGATAAATAATTCCGATAAAAGTGAGGAAGAGTTAAGCGATTTGAATTCACTGCAAAAAATGAATGTATATAGGAGCGAATCTCCTTATGTAAAAAGCACGCCTAGTCCGAAGGATTATTATTGATTTCTGAATCGTTTTCTTCTGATTTTGATTCATCTTCCGCAAATTTTGCAAATTCCTCGTCGGAAGGACCTTCGTAAGTTCCGTCTTTTAACTCTTCAATTAATTCTTTAAACGGGTCGCCCTGAACTTTCCAGAAATTTTCTTTTTCCCAAATATGAATTTCTTCAAACGGCCTGTCTTGGTGAAGCCATACTTTTTTCTGATTTTCGAGGTGAAGCAGAGGAGGAAAATTTTCAATTCTGCTTTCTTTTTCAGTTCCTGCAAATTCGGTGTAAGTTATTTTTTTGTGTTCTTTTGAATTGTTAAAATGCCCTGTTAATTTTTCGAAGATTTCTTTTATTTTATCATTGATTGAAATTTTTCTTTTTGGGAGCGAGATTGAGCTTTCTCTTAACGCGTTCTTTTTTATTATTTCTTTTTTTATTCTCCGGTTTTCAGTTATAATCGCTTTGTTCAAAGATTCCATTAATTCTTTAAGTGTGACTTTTTTGAAACGCGGCATCGGGCTTCGCGGAATTAAATCGGGGATTTCTTCGTCAAGTTCAATTCTTTCTAGAGCACGGGATGTTTTTTCGTTGACACGCCCGAATAAAATGTCGTCGATACTTTTGATATATTTGTTGAGTAAAATTTCTGATTTTATTCTTAATAACAGCGACGCAGCGAGGAGAACTTTGCTTGAAACGAAAAAATCTGTTTCTTCAAGTTTGCCTACAATTTCAAGATATTTGTCAGTGAGAATTATAATGTTCACGTCCCAAGGATCTAATTGTTCCGTGTTTATTAAATCGTAAATAATTTCCTGCCAGCCGATTTCACGGTTGAAAAGAATTGTGTGAATCTGTTCCTGCTTTACATTATTTTCGGGGTTTTCCTCTTTTTCCATGATTGGGAATAGTGAAAAGATTATATAAATTTATTTAACCCAAATGTAAAGATTGTCGGGGTAATTTTTGATTTTATCTTTGGCGTCCGGACTGTCAGGTGTGAATTTTGAATATCTTCCTAATGTTCCGTCATCTACAAAATCGCTGATTATGTCGAATAAATCATTTGCAGAAACTATTTTGTGATCTCTCTGTCTTGAGAAAAGTTCATAAATTTCCTGTCCGCTCATGAATTTATTTTTTCTTTCGGTCTCGTCTTTTTTTGCAAAAGCTTCTTTCAATGTATTTTTAATTTTCTTTTCAAGTGATTCTTCCATAATATGATGCGTGGAAGCAAACAATAAAAAATGTTAACGTAATCCACGACTTTTAATAAGTTAAATGTGAATATGAAAAGTGATTATGAAACCCTGGGAGATTCTTCAAGTCACATCAAGTAGTAGACTTGAAGCCTCTCCTGGGCAAAAAGAGGTGATAGAATTATATGCTCCTGAAGTATTTAAAGGTTTCGGTGATGTTACTTCTTAAAAATGACAAGGGGATTATATGACAAAGTAGTAATACTTTACACCGCTTCACAATACAGCATAAGTTTAAAATAAAATGTATTTGTAGTGTATAATTTTATTAGTAACTACGTCTAATTAAACTCTGTGTAATGGCATTTTCCACAGTAAACTCTGCCTTTTGCGTTCATAAGGAATACGCCCGGACCGCACCGAGGGCAGGTTTTCTCGCGTGTAACTTTATCTCCGTTAATTTTATATTTTGTGTACTTTTTGCTTGTCGGTTTGTTAACATGCTTCTTTTTGCCTTTTTTATTGACCTTTTTTGCCATTATTCTTTAACCTCATTTTCAGTTTTAACTTCTTTAGATTTCTTCTTTTCTTCAGCGATAGCTTTTATTCTTTCTTCCGCAGCTTTTTTTTCAGCATCACGTTCTTTTTTTGTTTTTACTTCTGTTGATTCTTTATCCGCCGAAGATTTGTAAACATTTGCGTAAACGCTAAAAACGTGTGTTCCGAAATTTCCGTAAATCCCCCGGACTTTCACGTTTTCTTCGGGAGCTGAAAGTTTTTCTGCTATTGCTTTAAGGATTTCTGAATTTTTCGGGCTGACATTTGAGGTAACTTCGAATATAACTTCTTTTCTTTTGAAAAGCGGATTTTCTTTTTGTTCAATTATTTTCATTTCCATTTTCTAATATTTTATCTAATTGGTTTATATAGTTATGCAATCCGTCATCGGTTATTGCTTCAACGACTTCGGCTTGACAAATATTCTCAAGTTGTTCGTGAAGTGCGAGTGTTCCTTTATCGCTGAACAGTTTTTGAATTCCTCCGACCAGATATCTTCCCTGGGGGTTAAAATAATTTTTCATTTTATCTTGCTTTGATTGCGAAATTTCCTTTTTCTTTTAAAGTTAATTTTTGTGCAAGTTCGGACTTTTCAGGATTTAAAACTATAATTCTGCCTTTGAAACCTTCGGTAAGTTCTTTTGAACTGCAATTAGGACATCTATCTCCTTCCTCGACGATAGTTCTGCACAATTTACAAGCTTTAGTTTTTGCCATTTTAATTTATTAGTTTTACATTTACTTCATAATTTTTTAGTTTATTAATTAAATCAGAACTTATGTTTCCTTCAACCTCTATTTTTTCACCCGTCTCTGAAAATTTAAAATGCGTTCCGTTTTTTTGATAATCATTTTCTACTTTGTTGAATCGTGTTTTCGGAGTGTCAATCGCAGACAAAATTGTCAAAAATCTTTCTTTATCGAAAGGCATTATTTTATTTCTGCCAATATAATCTTTTCCTGAAATCTGGTAAATCATTTTTTTCCTCCCTTGGCTTTCGCTTCGGCTTTTTCGGCTTTTTTTGCCTCTTTTTCTTTTTTGACAACATCTTCTTTTATCCAATCTATTTTTCCAAGACCTGGTTGTCTCATCGTCAGACCGATTTTTGGTTCGTCACCTTTGTGAGAAATTGCTACGATTCTTGCGATGCACAAGTCGCCCGCTTTCAAACTTCGTTTTGAATTTTTTCCTGAAAGAACATTTGTTTTGCTGAATGAAACGAAGTCGTCCATAGTTTGAGAAATGTGAATCATTCCTCTCATCACGCCCATATCTATGAAAGCTCCGAAGTTTGTAATCTCTGCGATTTCGCCGTAAATTAATTCCTGGAGTTCGGGTTTCCATGCAAGAATTTTGAAACGCGAATTGTAATACGCCGCGCCGTCTCCGGGAATTAAAACGCCTTCGCCAACTTCAATAACTTCAACAACAGCGACGGCTTTTCCTAATTCTTTGTCATAATGGTCCGAATAAGTTTCGTGTAATTGTTCTTCAACTGCCTTGACCGT
>CAZRDP010000005.1:8532-10762 GCA_964598985.1 Candidatus Woesearchaeota archaeon
GTCCGAACAGCTTCGGTTCAACACGAACATAATCTTCAACTTCAGTTAAATAAAACATTGTAAAAGTTAGAGTAAAAATTGGTTTTTAAAGTTTATTATGTATGTTGTGAAATAGTTTTTTGAGGACAGAAGTTTATTTAAATGGAAATTTTGTTGGGAAATTATGACTGATGAACAGAAAAGAAAAATTTCGGGGGGTTTTTTGAAACCTTCAGATTTGGAAGGAGATACAATTTATGTTACACTTACCCCTCACGGAGAAAGTGTCCGTGCTGATGCAGTTTCAAAAGAAGAATTTTTTTATTATTCCAAAGATAAAATAAAATCAAACGGAACAGAATGCAATAATTATAGGGGCAGTTCTATGATAGAAGGATATCCTATTTATGCACATTATTGGGGCTTCATAAATGAAATTTCCAGAGAAAATGAT
The DNA here is from genome assembly GCA_964598985.1 of Candidatus Woesearchaeota archaeon. Taxonomy (GTDB): domain Archaea; phylum Nanobdellota; class Nanobdellia; order Pacearchaeales; family GW2011-AR1; genus MWBV01. The sequence continues at coordinate 8,966 of CAZRDP010000005.1, forward strand.
GCAAAAGTCAGCCGGGACAGAATGGAATCCGACGGGATTGAATTGTCTAAATTAGTTCAAAAAATTAATTATGAAACGCGGATTGTTAAAGATTTCTAAATTATCTCCAGCTTTTTTTTATTTCTTATAACCATAATTTTATTTTTCTTTTTTAATTTGTTTTTTATTTCGTGGTCGAGCGTCGCCACAATTAATCCGGGATTTTCAAGAGCGAATTTTACAATTTTGTTGTCGACGGTTCCTCTGCCTGAACCAATGTCGGGTTTTTCGTAAAAATCTTTTTCAAGAATTTTCAGCGCGATTTTGCCTTCGGGCTTTTTTTCGTATTTTTTTATTTCTTTTATAACTTGTTCAGGAATTATTATTTTGTATCCTTCAAGAAAAAATTCTTCAAACAAATCAATTTTATTTTTTATGCAAGTCAGTATAAAATTCGTGTCAAGGAGGATTTTTCTCATATGCTATATAAAATATTAACCTTTAAATAATCTTTTTATTTTGTATTTCTATGCAAGAGCGTGATAATATTTTGAGAATTCTTGAGGGTGCGAGAAGCGCTTTGGACAACGGCGATTCGGCGAAAATGCGCGCTTTGAGCAATCAGACAATAAATACTGCGTCGCTGACTCAGGACCCGGACAATATTGCCGTCGCTGTGATGATTTATTCTTTGAGCAAAATAATTGAGAGAGAAGATTACCGCGGTCTGGACGGATGGGAAGTTTTTTACAGACTTTTTACTTCGGCGTTGGACAAATCGATTGAGGATATTAGAAAAAAGGATGACAACAAATTCAGAAAAGATTTTGAAATGATTAAAAAAGCAATAAATAAAATTTCAGGGAAATTGAGAAAATATATTGAGGAAGTTTTCAGACAGGCGCAAATTAACAAAGCGTCGAGAATTCATGAACATGGTTTGTCGATGGAGCAAACAGCAAATCTTCTTGGGATTACGATGTACGAGCTTGCAGATTACGTCGGAAAAACGGGAATTTCCGAAGTTCCGGAGAACCGGACAATGAGTGTTAAGGAAAGAATTAAACTTGCGGAGGTGTTTTTGGGATGATTGATATTTATCAATTAGTTGGTTTTGCAGGCGCAGGACTGATTATACTCGCATATTTTTTATTGACTGAAAAAAGATTGCAGGAAAATTATGTTCTTTATCATCTGTTGAATTTCCTCGGCTCTGCAGGAATTGCCGTCAGTGCGTTTATGACAAAATCGTGGCCGTCGATGTTAATTTTTGTTTTGCTTTTTGCAGTGTCGATTTATTTTATGTTCAAAATTTTGAAAATTAAACCGAATTATAAGGAATTGGGACGATGAAACTTTATCTAGTTAGACATGCGGAAGTTGAACCCGAAGGTGAAAATCCCAATTTATCAAAAATAGGAATTATCCAGTCAAAATATTTATCAAAGAGGTTGCAAAAATTGAAATTTAGCAAATTTTATTGCAGTGGTTTAAATCGTGCCATACAAACTTCCGATTTCGTTTCAAAATTAATAAAGGTTAAACCAAAAATTGAATTATCTTTGAATGAATATGAAAGCTCCGATATAAAAAAAGACGAAAAGCATTGGTCTAGAAAAGAATTACGTCGAAAAAAGAAATTGTGCAGGTTTATTGACAAAGTGACAAAAAGTCGTGATTCAGATGAAAATATTTTGATTATTTCGCACGGGATAACAAACAGAATTATAATGGCGCATGTTTTGGATTTGCCTCTCAAAAGACTTATAATTTTTCAACAGCACATCTCTCCTTCATGTTTTTTTGAGCGTATTCATA
>CAZRDP010000005.1:10772-24059 GCA_964598985.1 Candidatus Woesearchaeota archaeon
TTTTCAACAGCACAACACTTGTATAAATCGTTTGAATTGGTCTGAAAAATTTAAAAATTGGCGGTTGGAAAAAATGAATGATTATGAACATTTACCGAGGAGTGTGAGAAAAAAATGGCAAAAGAAAAAGTAATTATTTTTGATGCCGGGACTTTGATAAGTTTGTCAATGAACGGTTTGCTTTACGTTTTGAAAAATCTCAAAAAAAATTTTGACGGGCATTTTTTGATTACCGACGAAGTGAGGAGGGAAATTATTGATATTCCCATTCAGACGAAAAGATATGAACTTGAGGCCCTACGAGTTAAAGAATTGTATGACGAAAAAATTTTAGAGAGTCCCAGTATTTATGGAATCGACGGCAAAACACTGAGCAACAAGTCGCGTGAAGTAATGGAGATGACAAATTCTTTTTTCAAAAGTCATAAGAGGCAACTTAAAATTTTACATTCAGGAGAATCGTCGTGCATCGCTTTAAGCAAAATGCTTCGGGACAAGGGAATTGACAACATTATTGCAAGCGACGAAAGAACTCTCAGAGTTATGATTGAAAAACCTGAGAATCTCCGTGATTTGCTTGAAAAAAAACTCCACACAAAAATTGATATTAAAGCCAGTTCGTTTGGGTATTTCAAAGATTTTAAAATAATACGCTCGGCTGAAATTTTGTACGTTGCATGGAAAAAGAATTTAGTTGAATTGCACGACGGAAAAAGCGTTCTTGATGCTTTGCTCTATGCGGTGAAGTTTAAAGGATGCGCAATTTCGTTTGAAGAAATTGAGGAAATAAAGAGAATAAAATAATTATCTTCTAATTGGTTTAACACATTTTTCAAGGGATTCTTTAATCCCCTTTGTCAAACTTTCCATGACAAAAATGCTAAATCCTCTGTAATAAGTTGATGAGACCACAAGATAATCTGATTCGTTATAAAATCTTTTTGCTGTTTTGTCTATTTCTTCTTTTGTTGGCGTCATAAAATAAGTTCCTTTAGGTGAAAAATAAATTGTCCCCGTGTCAGAATCTCTTTCTGCGTCAATATGATATTTGACGCTTGGAAATAATCTTGCAAGGCGTTCGAGTTTTGTCACTTTTTTTATCCCAATATTTTCCAAAACTCTATCAACTTTTTTTCTATCCTCTTCAGACAAGGGCTTTGTGAGGTATTTGTCTATCATGTTTCCCATGTTGATTGAGAGTTTTAGAGATATTTAAAATTAGTTATTCTAAAAAGATTATTTCGAAACCAATAAAAACCCTTTTTATTTTGTTTTGTTAAGGGTGCTTAGGCTAGTGGTAAACTGGATGGCTCCAGACCATCATTCGGGGGTTCAATTCCCTCAGCGCCCATTTTAGTTATCACGATAATACTTAAATATCATAAAAGTAATTTTAGAATATGGAATTTAAAGAGATTCAACCGGATATTTGCAAAAGAAATGATACGAATGAAAATCATGAATCTGAAAATCAAAAATGTATCGAAGATATTGAATTCATTTTGTTTTATCAAGGATTAAAACATAAAAAAGTATTAACGGATAGAAAATTTCCTGGAGACTACCAAGCTATTGAAAAGGTTATACAATATTCAGATAACGATAATGAAAACTCCGCTAATATTTACATAAATTCTATTCTTGGAAAAACAATAAGAAGATGGGATTATGAAATTTATCTTACTGGCAATGAAGGATTTAAAAGAAAAATCATAGGAATCCTTGAACAATTTGATCCAAAAAATTCCTTTACCAAATACAAAGGGACTTCAATCTTTCCAAATTCCTAAAATTTATAATCTCTTTATTCTTTGAAATATAATGGAGACAAAATTTATAGATATTCATTCTCACCTCGATATGTGCGAAAACATTCCGGAAATTGTGGAAACCTGCAACGAAAAGAAAATTAAAATTGTGACATGCGGAGTTAATCCGAAGATAAACAGGAAAACACTTAAGCTCGAAGAAAAATATCCTGAAATTGAAATCTGCCTCGGAGTTTATCCTGTTGATTCATTTAAACTTTCTGAGAAAAAAATTCAAAAGGAAATAAATTTTGTGCGTGACAAAAGAGATAAAATATTCGGGTGGGTGAAGTGGGGTTGGATTTGCATTATGATAAATCTCCGGAAAAATATGAACTGCAAAAAAGGAATTTTGAAAAGTTTATAAAACTCGCAGTAGAATTAAATAAACCTCTTTTTGTTCACTCTCGCGACGCTGAAAAGGAAACGATTGAGCTTCTTGAAAAGTTTAATTACGGTAAAATTGTTATGCATTGCTTTTCCGGAAACATGAATCTTGTTAAAAGAATTATTAAAAACGGATGGTTTTTGAGCATTCCAGCATCGGTAAAATATAATGAGCATTTTCAAAAGGTTGTGGAATTAACTCCGATTGAAAATTTATTTTGTGAAACAGACAGTCCGTTTTTGCATCCAAACCGTGAAAAAAACAATGCCTCTGAAAATGTAATTGAAAGTTACAAAAAAATATCCGAAATAAAAAAAATGAAGATTGAAAAAGTTTGTGAAAAGATAATGGAAAATTTGGACAGGCTGAAGTCGTAAGTAAGATTTAAAAATGCCTATGAATTAAAATTCATATGAATTCGAAAGAAAGCGGATATCACACTTTTTTTACAAATATGGCGAATCCGTTAAAAATGAAAATAATTCTTTCCTTGCGCGACAGCGAGAAAAATGTCAACGAGTTGTGTGATGAATTAAAAGTTGAGCAAAGTAAAGTTTCACACGCCTTATCGTGTTTGAAAGGATGCAAAATTGTTGAAGTAGAACAGGACGGAAAACAGAGAATTTATTCTCTTAATAAAAGAACAGTTATCCCGATGCTGAGGATTCTTGATAAACATTCCACTTGCTTTTGCGGAAAGAAAAGTTGCAAGGGATGTTTGATGAAATGATTAAATTCTAATTTTAAAATGAACTTCAAAAAAATATATTTTGATAATGCGGCGACGACAAAAGTTGATGAAAAAGTTGTAAAAGAAATGATGCCGTATTTTACAGATAAATATGGAAATGCGTCCTCTGTTCATATTGCAGGCACTGACGCAAAAATTGCTCTTGAAAATTCGCGTAAAAAAATTGCAGGAAAAATAAATGCGAAAAATTCAGAAATAGTTTTCACTTCCGGCGGCACAGAAGGAAATAATTTTGTCCTGAAAGGATTGTGGCTTTATCAGATTGAGAAGAAAACAGGAAAAAATCATATTATAACAACGAGAATTGAGCACGATTGCATTTTGAAAACATGCAAATGGCTCGAAACACAAGGATGTAAAATAACTTACCTGAATGTTGATTCCGAAGGTTTTGTTTCAATTGAAGATTTAGAAAATGCGATTACGCCGAAGACATTTTTGGTTTCAATTATTCACGGAAATAATGAAATAGGGACGATACAGGACATGGAAAAAATAGGACAAATATGCAAATCTTCGGGCGTTTTGTTTCATACGGACGCTTGTCAGAGTTTTACAAAAGTTCCGATAGATGTGAAAAAAATGAATCTAAGCTTTGCGACACTGAATGCACATAAAATTCACGGACCTAAGGGCGTAGGCGCGGTTTACATTTCGGAAAATTTAAAAGAAAAAATAATTCCCCTGTTGCACGGAGGCGGTCACGAATACGGATTAAGAAGCGGGACTGAAAATATTTCTGGAATTGCCGGATTTGCAAAAGCGGTTGATTTACTTGACAAAAAAGATATTCTTAAAATGCAAAAATTAAGAAATAAGTTAATCGACGGATTACTTAAAATTGAGGGTGTTAAACTAAACGGGCCGAAAGGGGAAAATCGTTTGTGCAATAATGTTAATGTTACTTTTGAAAATACGGAAGGCGAAGCCGTCGGAGGTTATCTTGAGAGTTACGGGATTTTGACGTCGACGGGAAGTGCATGCAGAACTCACACAAAAGAACCAAGCCATGTTTTGCGGGCAATAGGAATTCCGGAAAAAATATGTGACAACTCTCTCAGAATAAGCATAAGCAAATATACAACTGAAAAAGAAGTTGATTATTTTCTTGAAAAAATTTCAGGAATAATAAAAAAATTAAGGAGATTTTCCTGATGGAATTTATTGAAAAATTAAAAGAAGAACACGAAGAAGTTGAAAGAGAACTTGTTGAATTAGAAGAAGTTATGGAAAACCCCGAGGTGAATTATTCAAATCTTGTGCACGTTTTGAAAAAACTTTATAATTTATGGGATGCTCACGAGCAAAAGGAAGAATTAATATTTGGAAAATTCAAGCGGGAAAAAATTTTAGTCCCTGTCAGGAAAATGCATTTTGACCACGAATATCTCCGGAAGCACAAAGATTCAATTAAGGAAGCGATAGAATCCGGGAGCGAATTGAAATTAAAAAATTGCTTTGAGTCCGACGTAAAACAACTAATTATAAAATTAAGAAGGCATATGGAAAGCGAGGAAATGGGGCTTTTTGTTGTGCCGTTTGAAAATGTCTTTTCCGAAAAAGAAGTTGAAGAGCTTAATAATATTGCAAATAACTGAAACAATAAATTTAAATATGAAACTTTTTTCATACAATCATGCAAAATAAAAATGTCGGGCGGATAATCCTCGGAATTGGCGCGTTAGTTACAATTATAGTTTTAATTTTTAATTTGGGGCTTAAGAAAATCGTTGGTGAAACCTGCACGCACGGACCCGAATGTTCAATGTATGATACAATAGCAGTCCAAACATGGATAAGTCTTGCAATAGTTTTGGTCATATTTGCAATAGGTTTTGTTATTATGTTTTCAAAACCTGATGAAAAAGTTGTTGTTAAAAAAATTACAGAAAAAAAGAAGAAAATAAATTTATTAAAACTTGACAAAAATGAAAAAGAAGTTGTTGAAATTTTAATGAAGGAAAATGGCGGGATGTTTCAGGCAGATTTGAAAGAGACGTTGGGCATAGGAAAAGTCGGAATGACTCGGCTTCTTGACAAACTGGAAGCGAAACAATTAATTGAAAGAAAAAGACGCGGAATGAATAACATTGTCGTTTTGAAAAATTAATTATTCACCTTCGGATATAAATTTGCAATCAAATAATAAATGAAATCAAATTCATTTAACGAAAAGTTAATAAAGTTCGTTTACTATTTACCGAGATGAAAAAAATACCTATTATTTTAATTATTGTAATTGCTGTCGTGTTAATAGCGGGGGGCGTTCTGGTTTTTAACGGGGATAGTGAGAAGGGGGGTAACCCGGATAATTCCGACGAAGGGTCAGGTGAAGAAAATTTTGAAATAGAAATATCCGATTTTGAATATTCCCCAAGGACATTAACAATTAAAGTCGGTGAAAGTGTTACTTGGACAAATCAGGATTCAGTTTCTCACACTGTTACTTCAGATTCCGGAAACGAATTAGATTCCGAATTATTGTCAAAGGGAGAAGCGTATACTCATACATTCAATACTGCGGGAAATTACGAATATCATTGCACGCCACATCCAAACATGAAAGGAACAATTGTTGTTGAATAAAATGTTATTTAAAATACCCCTTACAATCTGGTTCGGTTTCGCCACTTATATTTCGTTAATTACGACGGCATCTCTTGGGATTGCTATGCACAAATTTCATAAAAATGTTTTCGGGTACCATAAATTTTTTGCATTTCTGACTGTCGCCCTTGCAACAACCCATCTTGTTCTGGGATTTCTGTTATGGTTTAAAGGTATTGGAATTTAATTCTGTAACCAGTTTCTCCAAAGTGATTATATAATTTATTTTTTTGGATTCTTCATGAGTTTCAAAGAATTTAGAAATGAACTTAACGGAAAAAATGAAAGGGTAGAAGGAGAATTAGTTAAAACAATTCTTTATTCAATTTTGGCTTCGTTCGGTTTACTTACAGTTTTGTATTTTACAAAATTAAAATATGTTGAAAATTTTCTTCCTAAATATGGCTTATTTATATTTTTTTCAATATTAAGTTATGCATTTATTTTGCCGTCGATAAGACAGGTTCGGGCGTACAAAAATTTTGCGTGCATGTCAGGAATGATGATTGGAATGACGACGGGAATGATAGCAGGTTTTTTGCCGGGATATTTTGTGGGGGCGACAAACGGAATGTTTTGGGGGAGTGTTTTTGGAATGAGTATTGGAATTTTTACAGGAGTTTGGAATGGAAAGTGCTGCGGAATTATGGGAATAATGGAAGGACTCATGGCCGGTTTTATGGGAGGATTAATGGGCGCTATGACTGCAGTTATGATGATTAATGATAACCTGAAAATTGCCGGAATTATTTTGTTTGCAATTTCTGCTGTTATTGTTTTTGCATTAAGTTATATGATTTACGGCGAGACCAAAGGAATTGAAAGCTGCAGAATAGCGAAAGAGGTGCATATATATTGAAAGAGAAGGAAAAGAAGATTACAAAATGATAATATTCATAAGTTTATTACTCACAGCTTTGACAATTTTGTTTATGGTTTTCGGACCACGGAGTGTTTTATTCAGATGAAAAAAAATAATAGATTTTTGGTTTTTATTGTGGTTTTCTTGATTTTATTAGCGGGGGTTTTTTTAATCAAAAGTTCAAATCCGAGCGGAAATGTTTCTTCTAATTCAGGAGATTCAGAAAATTATCAGAAGATAGTTATTGGATTTAAAAATTATAATTATTATCCGAATAATATAAAAATAAAAGTAAATGAACCCGTGAGAGTTTATATTGATGAAAGTGTCAGGGGATGTTATAGGAGTTTTACAATCAGGGAATTAGGAATATCTAAGTATTTAGCGACGGAAAAAGATTATGTTGAGTTCACTCCAACTAAAAAAGGAAATTTAAGGTTTTCATGCAGTATGGGAATGGGAACCGGAACTTTCATTGTTGAATGATGAAAAATTTAAAATGAAGAAGGAATTGGACGGAGGTCAAAAAATGGTAAAGAAAAAAATTTTAATTGATGGTATGCACTGCGCGTCGTGCGCTTCAAATATTGAAAGAAGTTTAAAGAAAATTCCGGGCGTTGAATCAGCAACTGTGAGCATGATGACGCGAAAAGCAATTGTTGAAATTAACGAAAAAATCAAAGTTCACGACGACGAATTAAAAAAAGCAGTTGCCCGCGCCGGATATAAAGCTGTTGAAATTGAATAATATGAATCATACACATGAGCACCAAACTCCTGAAGAAAAGGAAATCCTCCGATGGAAGAAAAGATTAATTTTGGGATGGTCACTTACAATTCCGATTATTTTTTTGATGTATGTTCTTCCATTGATATTCGGAGAAATGATTTTTTCTGAAAAAATAATGTTGTTATTTTCACTTGCGCTTGCGTTTCCGGTGATTTTTGTCGTCGGTTTTTCAACTTTAAAATCCGGATTTAAGGGTTTTGTAAGTTTTTATTTTAATATGGATTCGCTGATTGCGCTCGGCACGGTTGTTGCGTATTTCACAGGAATCATGCAATTTGTTTTGCCTGTTTCAGATTATTCCGGTGTTGCTGCGATGATTATGGCAATTTTTATAACGGGAAAATATATTGAATCAAGAGCGAGAGGACGCGCCGGCCAGGAAATAAGAAAGCTGTTGGAATTGGGTGCAAAAAATGCGCGAGTTTTAAGAAACGGAAAAGAAATTGAAATACCTGTTTCTGAAATTAAAATTGAAGATGTCATGATTATAAAACCCGGAGAAAAAATTCCCACCGACGGAGTTGTAATCAAAGGAGAAAGTTCAGTTGATGAATCAATGGTTACCGGAGAAAGTTTGCCTGCAGATAAAATTAAGGGAAGCAATGTAATTGGAGCGACGATAAACCAGGACGGAATTTTGTATGTTAAAGCAACTAAAATAGGGAAGGATACTTTTTTGGCACACATTATTGAACTTGTTGAAGAGGCGCAGGGTTCAAAAATTCCTATTCAAAAATTAGCAGATAAAATTACAAATATTTTTGTACCGACGGTTTTGGGGTTAGCAATTTTTACATTTATAGGCTGGAGCATCTTCGGAAATGTCAGCTCCGCTTTCGGTTCTGCAATCGCGGTTTTAGTTATTTCATGTCCGTGCGCCCTCGGTTTGGCGACGCCGATTGCTTTAACTGTGGGGTCAGGAATGGGAGCAAAAAGAGGAATTCTGATAAGAAAAGGCGAAGCAATACAGACGATGAAAAATGTTAAAATTATTTTGTTTGACAAAACAGGGACGATAACAAAAGGAAAACCTGAAGTTATAAATGTTGAATTTTCTAAGGACATTAAAGAAAAAGATTTTTTAGAAATAGCGGGAAGTTTGGAAAAGTTATCAGAGCATCCGTTATCGAAGGCAATCGTGAACTATGCAAATCTGAAAAATTATAAATCTGTTAAAAATTTCAAAATTCTTCGCGGCAGGGGAGTTGAAGGAAATATTTCAGGTGAAAAATATTTAATCGGAAATAAAAAATTAATGGATGAAATGAAAATAAATTTGAAAATTTTTTCGGGCAGGATTGAAGAATACGAGGAGAACGGTAAAACCACGATGATTTTAGCGTCAGACAAAAAAAAGAAAGCGCTCGGGTTGATTGCCGTCGCTGATTCTGTGAAAGAGGACTCTTTGAAAGCTTTGAGATATCTTCATAAAAAAGGATATTACACAGTTATGATTACAGGAGATAATGAGAGAACTGCTGAAGCAATTGCACGGGACGTCGGGATAAACAAAGTAATAGCGAATGTTTTGCCGGAGGACAAGTCGGAAGAAGTAAAAAAATTGCAGAAAAAACTTGGCGAAGGAAATTTTGTCGCTTTCGTCGGCGACGGGATAAATGATGCGCCTGCTTTAAAACAGGCAAATGTTGGAATTGCAATGGGTACCGGAACAGATATTGCTATTGAAGCGGGAGATATTGTTTTAACAAAGGGCTCTTTGACAGGGGTTTGTCAGGCAATTGAACTGAGCAAAGCAACTTTCAGGAAAATAAAGCAAAATTTATTCTGGGCTTTTGCATATAATATAATTGCAATTCCCCTTGCTGTTGCAGGCGTTTTGCATCCTGTCGTCGCTGAAATTGCGATGGCTGCGTCTTCAATAACTGTTGTTGCGAATGCTAATTTGCTTCGCCGTAAAAAAATTTGAGCAAATTGTCACCGTAGGCAAAAAATTTCACAGAAATTTTTAGTTCATTCGCCCAAGCGTGGTCAAACGAATGCCAGTTTACTTCGCCGTAAAAAAATTTAAAATATCTCTTTTCCTGATATTTTCATGAAGGTGATAAAAGCTTCCGGTTTGGAAGAGAAATTCAGCTCGCGGAAAATTTATCAAACAATTCTTGAGGCGGGCGGCAGCGGGAAAATAGCGCGCGATGTTATAAGCGTTGTGAAAAAAGAATATCATGAAAATATGACAACGCGGGAAATTCTTGAAATTGTTTTGAGGGAATTAAAAAATTTTCCTGATGTGCGGGCGAGGTATGATTTGAAAAGAGCAATAATGTCTCTCGGTCCGTCGGGGTTCCCGTTTGAAAATTTTTTCGGAGATTTATTAAAGGAATATAGTTATGAAACAAAAGTTCGCAATTTTATAAAAGGAAAAATCATAACTCACGAAGTTGATATAATCGCGAGCAAAATTTCCGGCGGGAAAAAGAAAAGTTACATGATTGAATGCAAATATCATAATGAACCCGGAAATTCAACGAGACTTCATCCGGCACTTTATACTTATGCGAGATTTTTAGATTTGAATTCGCGGGAAAGACCCGATATGCCGTGGCTTGTTACAAACACAAAATGCTCTCCTGATGCAAAAGATTATGCGAGAGGCGTAGGTCTTAAAATAACTGCCTGGAATTTCCCTAAAGAAAAAAATCTCAGAAGATTGATTCAGGAGAAAAAATTATATCCGATAACGATTATAAAATCAATAAGCAATATTACGAAAGAAAAATTGTTCCGCGCAAGAATTGTAATTGCAAAGCATCTTCTAAATTTTCCCGTCGGTGAATTGATGAATAAAACCGGATTGTCTGAAAGGGAAATTCATAAAATTATTGAAGAAGTTAAAGAGATATGCAAAGTTAAATGATTATTTTCTTCTTTTTCTTTTAGGTTTTTTTGAACTTTGACTTTTCTTTCCTGAACGTGTTTCGGAAAATATGTAGATGTAAAGAATTTCAAGAATGCCGAGTGTGTTTACAATTGCAAGAATTATAAACCATGCGACGTGTTTTTTCCTTGCAGATTTCCATAGTGCAAGGAGTTTCCAAACTGCGGTCCATGCAAGAATAGTTATCAGAAGCCAAAGGGGAATACCCCATTGAACCTGTATTAATTCCAAATAATTCATTTTCACCTCGTGATGTTACTATGTCTGCATCGTTTAAAAATGTTGCGAGTTTGATTAAATTTAAATAGTTTAGAGTGTTTTTGTGTGCATGGCTTATCAGTGCGTTAAATGTTCAAGAATTATTGCGTCGGGCAACAAAGAACTTATTGAAGGGTGTGCGGAGTGCCACGGAAAATTCTTTTTTTATGTTCGCGACGAGCAACTTGAAAAGTTAAAGGACAAACCGATAATTGAAATTCCGGATGAGGAAAAAACTGCGGTAGAAAAAGACATAAGAGAAATTTCGGGAATCACCGACGAGGACATGCCCGTTATTTTGGATTTGGAATCAATAAGAGTTTTGGGGGAGGGCAAATACGAGATTGACATTGTAAATTTATTCAACAAAAAACGCCCGGTGATTTACAAATTCGGCGAAGGAAAATATGTGATTGATATTTCATCAATAAAAATGGACGAAGCGGAATAAACACAATAAATATAAACTTATTTCCGGATAATTATTAATGGTTGCCAAGACGAATACAATTCTTAAGGAAGTTCTCGAAAGGGTTGAACCTTCCGACGAGGAGAAAAAAATTATTGAAACTATGGTTAAAGTTTTTGATGAAAAACTTAAGAGATTGCTTGTAAAAATGAAAAATCCGCCTGAAATTTTTATCGGAGGAAGCTACGCAAAAAAAACTTTGATAAGAAAAGATAAGTATGACGTCGATATTTTTTTAAGATACGGTAAAAATTACGACGGGAAAAACATTTCAGAAATCACGAAGGGTCTGTTAAAGGATTTTAAAAATGTTTTATTGGTGCACGGGTCAAGAGATTACTTCAGAATAAATATGGGAAATAATATTTTTATAGAACTCGTTCCTGTGAAAAAGGTTAGTTCACCGGCGGGCTCGGACAATATAACCGACCTTTCTTATTCGCACGTTAAATATGTTAACAGTAAAATAAAAAATAAAAAAATCCTCGATGAAATAAAAATTGCCAAGGCGTTTTGCCACGCTAACAATTGCTACGGCGCTGAATCTTACATAAGAGGATTTTCGGGATATTCTCTTGAACTCCTTGTTTATTACTACAAAGGATTTTTGAAAATGATAAAAGAACTCGTGAAGGATAAAAGTGAAAAAATAATTGTTGACATTGAAAAAAAATACAAAAACAAAAAAGATGTTTTGATTGACATGAACAGTTCCAAGCTTGAATCGCCGATAATACTTGTTGACCCGACTTTTCCGCAGAGGAATGCGCTTGCGGCGCTGTCATATGAAACGTTTGAAAGATTCAAAAAAGCCTGCGGAGAATTTTTAAAAAATCCGACCATAAAAAGTTTTGAAAAGCAGAAAGTCAACCTCGAGCAAATTAAAAAAAATGCTCAGAGTAAAAAGCACGAATTTGTTTTGATTGAAATCACGACGGAGAAACAGGAAGGTGATATTGCCGGAAGCAAACTATTGAAATTTTGCAATCATTTGACTTCGGAAATTGAAAAATTTTATGAAATAAAAAATAAAGGTTTTAATTACAACGGAAAAAAATCCGCGAGAGCGTTTTATGTTCTGCAGAGAAAAAAAGAAATTATTTATTCAGGGCCATATGAAAACGATGAAAAAAATGTGAAGATGTTCAAAAAAGAACACAAGAATATATTTGTTAAAAATAAAAGATTATTCGCGCGCGAAAAAGTTAATTTTTCCGCAAAGGAATTTTTCAGCAGGTGGAAAGTCAAGAATAAGAGAAGAATTAAAGAGATGAGTGTTGTTGGTTTTGAATTTGTGGAAAATTTAATTTAATGTTATTCCGTTTTTCATATTCAGAAACATGTTTTGTCAAGTAATCCATTTTTGTTGTGTCAGTAGAAGGGCTATAAAAATACCCCTTATTTAATCCAAGGAGTTTGCTTTTCTGATAAATATGCAATCTGTTTGAGGATTCAACTATAAATGTATCTTTTCCAATCACAAATTCATTCCATGCGTGGCTATATTTATCGCCTTTCTTTCTCAGTCCGTAAACTAAATAAATTTCCAGTCCATTTTTGGAAAGAGTATCATTCATCAAAATAGATTTACTTATGCAATTTCCTTCCAATGTCATTTTTGTCTCTTCGGGATTCTGCCAGTAATCTTTAGAAAACGATTCCGGAAACATTGAGTATTTTACCTTTTCAGAAAAATCAGAAAGAGATTTGATACTTGAAATATAAAAATCTTTCTTGGATGTTAACTCATGATCTATTGAAATTCCATTCTTATCAATTTTGTAAACATAATTATTTTTCATATTGAAGTTATTTGTGTTTTGCGAAATTGAAAAAGTTAAAGCTAAAGGCAAAATTAGTTTTTTTAGAATATTTTTCCCCATTAGTTTTACGGGATTAATCTATTTATATAGATTATTGAAATAAAAAATAATAATTATTTGAAAACAACTTTTTCAGGGTTGGTAATTTCAAATGGAATTGATTCAAGGTGGCTTATCTTTTGTTTTTGCTTTTCTTTTATTTTATTATTAATCAACCCCCCTCCCAAGTAAGCAACGGCAAAAGCGGTTATCCCAAGTAATATTTCAGGACCATCGCTTTTTTCATAAATTATGTTTGGCATGTCAAATAATATTTCTGAAAGAGTATATATTAATCCAGATGCAGCGATTCCGCTTGAAGCAATATCTGTTACTAATTCTCTTTTTGCATATTTTGAAATCACCTTGTCTCTTTCCTTAAAATATCCGGGATTTATTGTATTCATTTTATTTGTTGTCAGGATCTATTCAGTGGAAAAGAAAATGCTTTCTTTTATTGAAAAAATTACATTGAAGCCAAAGCAAACACTGGTACTGGTCCTTACCACAATCATATTCAGCATTTCTGATACATGTTTATTCATTTCAAATATAACGGGAGGATGGAATGTGTTTTAATAAAAGACATCATTTAT
>CAZRDP010000005.1:24069-27241 GCA_964598985.1 Candidatus Woesearchaeota archaeon
ATTTATTGTATTCATTTTATTTTTTCCTCCTTTTTACCTCTTAATTTTTATCACTTCCTGTTTCTTTTACTTCATTGAAAAGTGCAGTTAAGGAATCTAAGTTAGCATATTTATCTAATTTGCTTCCTTTTGTAACACCTGTGAATTTTATTTGATCAAATCTGCCATCTAAACTATCTTTTGAACTAAAATAATCTATTGCTGTTAAATATCCAAACACATTTTTTTCTTGTATTGAAAGAATATTTCCACGTCCATCTCTCCAGGCATGCATCAATAAGCCATCTTTCTCTTTGTATTTATCAAATCTTTCACTGTTGTCGCATGAGTTGAAAACTAGTGGCAAGATTGTAAAGCCTATTTTGATATAATCCTTGAATTTCATTTTAATTTTTATCTCCGTCGGAATTTAAAGCTTTCTCAAACAAACCTGCGAAGGCCTGCGCGAAAAAATCTGAGTTGAGCCATATTGCGATTGATTCTTTGTCGTTTGTTTTTGAGAGGTAGAATAAAATTTGCTCTCTGTCAACGATGAAAAATTTTGATTCTATTGTGATTGGTTTTATTTTTACTGCGAGTTCTTTTTCAACTTTTCTGACTAATTCAGGATTTCCTGAAAGCGCGATTTTTGTTTTAATGTTTCCTTTCTTGAGTATGTCAATCGTCATTTTGAAGAGTTTTAATTTTGAGACGAAATCCTCGACGTTGGTGCAGATTATTACTTCTTTTTTTGCATTTGTAATTATTTCTTTTAAGTAATTTGAAATGTTTGATTTTCCTTTGAGCGCTGCAGAAATGTCTTCACGTTTGATTGGAGAGATTCCGCCGTTGTAAAGTTCTTCGAGCTGTGTGAATTCGTCGGTTTCTTTAATTCCTGAAAGTGTTACGACTTTGTCTTCGGCTTCTTTTCTGACGTTGTTTTTTAATTTTTCAATTATCATTTTCGGTTTGACACCGAGGTATTTTACGGGTTTTCCGATTTTAACAATTGCAAATCCTTTCTTTTCCAAAGATTCCAAAACGTCGTAAGTTCTTGAACGCGGAACGCCTGAAATTTCAGCAATTTCGCCGGCAGTTGCCAAACCTTTTCCAAGCAAAGCTAACCAAACTTTTGTCTCGTAGACATTCAAATAAAAGTAATCTTTTATTTTGCTTATTAGTTCTGATTTTACGAGCATTTTATTTGTTCTCCTGAATTGTTTTATATAAATAATCTCTTAAAACAGGATTGCTCCCAATTAAACGGATTAAATCCAATGATAATTCATGATATTTTTCCCTGATTGTTTTTGGCGTTTCATCTTCTTTTTTAATTAAATATTTCCAAAAGTCAGACAATTGCTTTTTGTTTGCGACTAGCCTGTCTTTATTTTCTTCATCTTTAAAATAATTTACAATAATCTGGTCTCTTTCCAAATATAATTCCTGTTTACGCAAATTTTTTTGATATTCGTTTGTCATGTTGTTACTATTCTCAAATAGTTTATAAATGTTTCTGTTATGTTGTTTTTTGATAGTGACAACATATTCGTAGTTATGAGTTATACAAAAATTTATAAATTCTTGTATTCTTTTATCAAAGGTTGAGAGAAGTTATTTAAACAGGAATTATTAGATTCTAGAATGGAAATGAATATGGATATGCAACATCAGGCAATGGGTTATGACAGAACCGCGACTATGTTTTCGCCTGACGGACATTTACTTCAGGTTGAATACGCTGAAAAAACCGTTCGTTTGGGAGTATCAAGCATAGGAATGGTCTGCTCGGATGGAGTTTTCATAATCGCAGATAAAAGAATTGACGATTCACTTATTGTTCAGGAATCTGCTAACAGAATTCACGAGATTGATTCAAATATTTTTGCAAGCACGGCGGGAATAACTGCAGACGCGAGAGTGCTTATTGAAAAAGCGCAGGTTTTGGCACAACAGCATCGAGTTACTTACGATTCAGAGATTGAACCCGAGTCAATTATAAAAGAAATTTCAAATATAAAACAGCAATTCACGCATTACGGGGGCGCAAGACCTTTTGCAGTTTCGATGATGCTAGCAGGACTTAACGGAAAAAAACCGCAGTTATTCACCAGCGACGTTACGGGGAGTTATTTTTCTTATTATGCAAATGCAATCGGAGAAAGCGACGATAAAATAAGAAATTTGTTGAGAGAAAAATACAGAAGAAATTTGACAATACGCGACGGAGTGACGCTTGCTTTGGAGATTTTCAAAGAAGTTAAAGGGGCAAAATTCAACGTCGATAAATTTGAACTTTGTTATATAACTTTGGCTGACAGAAAAATAAAGCGGGTTGAAGGAAAAGAAATTGAAGGGTTGAAATAAGATGTTAAACAATATTCCGCAAAAAGAAAAATTATATAAAAAGAGTTTTTGTGTGAATTAAAATGGTAAACGTTACAGCGAGAATAAAAAAGGCAGGAAAACATTTTGAAATTCTTGTTGATTTGGAAGAAGCGATGAAATACCGACGCGGACAGAGCAGTTTTATTCAGGCGGAGACGGATATTATTTTCAGAGATTTGAAAAAAGGCGAGAAAGCGCCGTCGGCAGATTTGATGGAAGCGTTCGGAACTGAAGATGTTGATGAAATTGTAAAAAAAATTGTAAAAGACGGCGAGGTTTTGACGACGCAGGATTTCCGCGACGCTGAACATGAAAAGAAAATAAAACAAGTTGTGGATTTTTTATCAAAGAATGCAATTGACCCGAAAACGGGAAATCCAATTACTCCTGAAAGAATTAAATCCGGGCTTGAACAGGCGCACGTTAGTATAAAAAATTCTCCTCTTGAAACGCAAATAAACGAAATTCTCGATGCGCTCACAAAAGTTATGCCGATAAAACTTGATACGAAAAAAGTAAGAATTACAATTCCGGCGATGCATACGGGCAAGGCCTACGGAGTTATTTCACAATATAAAGAAACAGAGGACTGGCTTAACGACGGAAGTTTGAAAGTTGTTGTTTCGGTTCCGGCAGGAATGATTATGGATTTTTATGATAAATTAAATTCTGTAACGCACGGTTCGGCGCTGACGGAAGAAATAAGAGAATAATGATTAAAGAAAAAGATTTAAATACTAATTTTCAGGATGAAATATTGAACAAGTTAAATTACACGGAAAAAAATATTAACTTTTTATAAAAT
>CAZRDP010000005.1:27329-30301 GCA_964598985.1 Candidatus Woesearchaeota archaeon
GTATGTCCCGCGACGTGGAAATGTTGTTATAGGAAAAGTTGAATTGCTTACCGGGAACGGATGGGTTTTTGATATCGGCGGTGCTGAAAACGCGTTTTTACCGTTGATGGAAGTTCCGAGATATGTAAATCAGCACGCGATGGACGAAGTTTTCATGATAGGAGATTTAGGAGTTTTGAAAATTTGGAATATCGGAGGAAGAGGAATTGATTTGAGTATAAAATCACGCGGACTTGGAAGAATAGATGAAGGAATTGTTTTCAAAGTCAACCCCAACAAAGTTCCGAGAATAATCGGAAAAGAAGGAAGCATGATAAAATTAGTCAAAGACAACACAAACTGCGATATCACCGTCGGGCAAAACGGATATGTCTGGATAAAAGGCGATAAAGTTGACGACGAACTTTTCGCAAAAAACGCGATAAATTATATTGTTGAAAATTCTTACGTCGAAGGTTTGACTGAAAAAGTTGAGGATTGGTTTTCAGAACGCGGAGTAAAAGTTAAAAAATCAAATGTTCAGGATGAAGTAAATGCAGAAGTTGAAAATATGGAGGAAAATTTTTAAAATGGCAACTAAAGAAATGGAAATTACAAAGAGAACAGATTTAATTAATTTACCTAAAGGTAAATTAATTAAAATTATTGGTAAATATGATAATGGAGTTAAATTTTCTTCACAAGGAATAATTTACGAACCTTATAACGGATTTAATTTAACAATAATAAACAAATCTAAAGACTATGTCTCATTGGAAGGGATATCTTTTGATAAAAGTAAAACAGAAGTCATTATAAATGATCACAAAATAAGTGACTATTTTAAAGATATTGAAGCTCAAAATTATAAAGAACTTTCAGAGGAGTATAATAGATTAGTAGCTTAAAATGACAACTAAAAATTATACGGCAGAACCTGAACTTTTTGCAGAGAAATCTAAATTGAAAAAAGGATTAATTAAATTGTTAGTTGCTGGTGCTTTGGTAGTTCCTTGTGCAACTGCAATGATTAGCGAAACAAAAGATCAGATAAGAGAAAAAGCTATTTACAATATCTCAGGTATGCTCGGAGGATTAGCATGTTTTTATGGCGCTAATAAAATTTACAATATGAGGAATAAAAATGACAACTAAAAATTATACACGAACAGACGGAAGAAAGAACGATGAACTTAGAAGTCCAATCATCGCAAAAATCGGAGTTGTGCCGAATGCCGACGGTAGCGCGCAGTTTCAGATAGGAAAAACGATTGCGATTGCGGCGGTTTACGGACCGAGAAAAATGCATCCGCAACATTCGCAGAATCCTGAAAAGGGAACTTTAAGATGCACTTACAACATGAATAGTTTTTCAGTTGAAGAAAGAATAAGACCGGGACCGTCGAGAAGAAGTACGGAAATTTCTAAAATTACAGAGTGGGCGCTTGAGCCTGCTGTAATGCTTGAAAATTATCCTAATCAGGTTGTTGATGTTCACATAAATATAATTCAGGCGGACGCGGGAACAAGATGCGCGGGAATAAATGCGGCTGCAATGGCGCTTGCTCACGCCGGAATTCCGATGAAAGACCTTGTGTCAAGCATCAGCGTCGGTAAAATAGATAAAACCTTAGTTCTTGATTTGGATAAATATGAAGATTCAATTTTTGACGAAGGCGAAGGTTCAACAGACATTCCTATAACTATGACTCCTGCAGGAGAATTAACCCATATACAATTGGATGGAAAAATAACTAAAGAACAATTAAAAGAAGTTATTGAAATGGCTGGAAAGGCGTGTAAGCAAATTTATGAAATTCAAAAGAAGGCTTTGAAAAATGCAATTGATTTGAACGGGGGGAAAAAATAATGGGAATCGGAGTGACAAGCGAGGTGAATGCACAGAGAATAAGAAAATATTTAGCCGAAGGGAAAAGATTTGACGGAAGAAAACCTGAGCAATTCAGAGAATTAATTATTGAAAAAGATGTTTCAAAAAAAGCTGAAGGTTCGGTTCGTGTGAGGCTCGGAAAAACCGAAGTTATCGTCGGTGTTAAGCTTGATGTCGGCGAGCCGTACCCTGATTCGCAGGACAAAGGAAATTTAATGGTTACTGCAGAAATTCTGCCGATGAGTTCTGAAAGAGTTGAACTTGGACCTCCGAAATTTGACGCAATTGAACTTGGAAGAGTTATTGACCGCGGAATTCGTGAAAGTAAAATTATTGACTTGCAAAAACTTTGCATAGAAGAAGGAGAAAAAGTCTGGACAGTTTATATTGATATTTATACAATAAACGACGACGGTAATTTGTTTGACGCTGCCGGAATCGGCGCTTTGGCTGCGTTGAAAGTTGCGAAAGTTCCAAAGTATGATGAAGAGACAGGAAAAGCAAATTATGAAGAACGCACAGGAGAAATTCCGTTGAATAAAGTAAATCCTATTCCGATTACAATTCATAAAATCGGCGACAATTTTATAGTTGACCCGACGAGAGAAGAAGAAGATATTTCTGAAACGCGTTTGACGATAGGAATTTCCGACGGTGTAATCTCGTCAATGCAAAAAGGAAATTCAAGACCTTTGAAAGTTGATGAAATTATGAAGGCAGTTGACGTCGCAAACAGCGCATGGAAAGATATATTTAAAAATTTAGAAAAATTATTGAAATAAAATGGCAACAAAACAGGTTCACGAATTTACAAAATATGAAAGAGCAAGAATAATTGGCGCGAGGGCTTTGCAGTTGGCGATGAATGCTCCGTTGCTTATAAAACTTGAAGAAGACGATTTGGAAAAAGTTCATTATGACGTTTTGAAAATTGCGGAAGTTGAACTTGATTCAGGCGTTTTGCCAATTTCTATTCACAAACCTTTCCCTAAAAGGAAAGAAGGCACTTTGAAAAGGGTTGCTGTTCCGAAAGTCAGCGACGAGCATAAAAAAGAATCTGAAGAAACTGAAGAGGAAAAAATTGAAGAAGAAGGCGAGATAA
>CAZRDP010000005.1:30311-35610 GCA_964598985.1 Candidatus Woesearchaeota archaeon
CGAAGACGAACTTGAAGGCGGGGAAGATTCTGGTGATGAAAGGGAAGAAATATAATTCTAGAAGATAAGAATATTTATATATAGGATGAAGGTGAGGGGATTATGGAAAGAATATCAGATTACAATTCAGAAGAGATTAAAAAAGTTTATACTACCTACAGTTATAGGGATGGAAAATCTGAATATTCTGAATTGTACTGGGGGAATATATTTAATCACAATAAAGGTGAGCGTTTCTTTTTGATGGAAGACAAGATGGACCAGAATAAACCAGACAAGGAGAAACCTACTTCATCAGTCAGAAAGGGCATTTATCAAATTTATGAAATAAGGAATATATCTTCAGAAGAATTTGGAATTGGGAAAAGCTACAAACTGAAGAGAAATAATTTAATGTCAAAATTATTTAGTCACAAATATCAAGTTAATTCTTTATCACAATAATTTTTAAATAATATTTGTTTTTGAAAAAATCATGGATTTGGATGAAAATATAATAAGAGAAATTGTGAATCATCAGATTGAAGTCGTAAAAGAAAATCTTGACATCAAAGATTATGGCATTCTCGAAAAAAGTTTGGCGGAAGGATTAAGAAAATATTTTTTGCCCGAGTTGAGAATTAACGGAGAAGTTGATGAAAATTTGTTGGTGAATCTGGCAGTCGGAGGTTATAAAAATGTAGCAAATAAATTAATCAGCGCCGTTGAAAAACGATACAATAAAAATAATTTAAACGATTCTGATTTTTTGGATTTTTATAATTTTCAAAACGAACATTTTAAACAGAAAGGATTTTATTCCGGGAGTTGTTATGGCCCTAAAACCCAGAGATTACTTGAAATGTACCTGGCAAAAAAAAGTTTAATTGAGGAAAACAACAATTCTTAAAAACCCGTGATTTTTCTTTAATAAAGAGTGTGAGTGCAAAAACCATTCTTGATTCTAGAAAAGAAAAAACTATTTCCGTAACGATAGACACGAATGCCGGGAAGTTTTCTGCATCTTCTCCGTCGGGAAAATCAACAGGGAAATACGAAGCAAAACCATATAAAAAAAATGCCGACGAAGCGGTAAAAATTTTGAAAAAATTCAGCGACTATTTTACTGAAGAAATAATTGATAAATTTGACGATTTGAAAAGAATAGAAGATATTGTCGACGGGCACATCGGAGCGAACACGCTTTTCGCGCTTGAATCCGCAGTTTTGAAAGCGCTTGCGAAAGAACAAAATAAAGAAGTTTGGGAATTAATTTACGAAAATTTTAACAAAGAAAAAAAATTTCCGCGCCTCGTCGGAAACTGCGTCGGCGGGGGAAAACATTCCGAAACCAAAACCAAGAAACCCGATTTTCAGGAATTTGAACTAATTCCCGACAAAAAAACCGTGAAAGAAAATTACGAGGAAAATAAAAAAGCGAAAAAAATTATAAAAGAATTTCTTGAAAAAAAAGACAAAAATTTTTCGGGTGAAAAAAATGACGAGAATGCGTGGATAACGTCGATGAATGAAAAAGAAGTTTTTGATATTTTCAGCGAATTGGAAATTCCGATGGGCGTTGATGTTGCATCTTCGGGTTTTTACAAAAGAAAAAAATATATTTATGACAATCCTATGCTAAAACGCGATATTGAAGAGCAGTTTGGATATATTTGCAATCTGATAAAAAATTATAATTTGTTTTATGTTGAAGACCCTTTTGATGAAGATGATTTTGAAAGCCACGCGAAGCTACTTGAGAAGTTTCCGAATAGTTTAATCGTCGGTGATGATTTAATTGCTACAAATGCAAAACGGCTGAAAAAAGCGATTGATATGAAAGCGATTAACGCAATAATTGTGAAGCCAAATCAATGCGGTTCTTTGCTTGAAGTTAAAAGAGTTGTTGAACTTGCGAAAGCGAACGGAATAAAAACTGTTTTCTCGCACAGAAGCGGAGAAACCGACGAAACAATTTTGGCTGATTTAGCTTTCGGTTTCGGAGCTGATTTTTTTAAGTCAGGAACTGAGGGTGATATCCGAGTAAAAAAGATAGAAAGATTGATTGAGATTGAAGAAAAATTACGCTCATATTGAGATATTATTTTGGATATAAATTTTCAAGGAGATAACTATATTCAATCATTTCATCAAACTCTTTAAACAGTCATCACAATCTTTAAAAACTAATTTTTTCTCTGAATTGTTATGCCAAAAACGAAAAAATCAAAAGACGAAAATAATGAAGAATTTTCTGACGAGGATTTGAAAGAAGCTGAAGCTGAATCAAATGATAACAGCAAAGAGGCAAAATCTGTTGAAGATAAAAAGAAGAAACTTCTTGAGAAGGCAGCTAAGCTTAAAGAAAAACTTTCTGTTGAATCCCCGTCGACGGAAGAACTTAAAGAACAGGTTAAAGCAAAGAAAAAATCTGAAATGCTTGTTCCGCTTGAAGAATACGTCAAAGCCGGAATTTATCTCGGAACTAAAGTTGTGACCCCTGACATGAGACAGTATGTTTACAGAAGAAGAGCCGACGGTCTTGCAATTTTTAATACAGATATTATCGACGAGAAATTGAAAGAAGGTGTTGAATTTTTGTCTAAGTTTAAGCCTGAAGATGTAATTCTTGTTTGCAAAAGACAGGCCGGTTGGAAAGTTGCGGAGAAATTTTCGGAGCTTACCGGTGTCAGAGTTTTTGCAAAAAAATATCCTGCAGGGATTTTGACAAACACGGATTTGCCGAATTTTTTTGAAAACGAATTAACAATTGTGACAGACCAGTGGATTGATAAAAATGCTTTGAATGATACTTTGAAAGTCGGCAAAAAAGTTTTAATGGTTTGTGACACAAATAATTTTTCAAAAGGCGCTGACCAGATAATTATCGGCAACAACAAAAGCCCGAAAAGTTTGGGAATAATTTTCTATCTTTTAGCAAGAGGATACATGAAAGCCCTCAGTAAAGACACTTCAAAAGTTCCTGACTTGGAATGGTGGACGGGAGAAATTGAAGAAAAGGGCGCGAAGAAAGGCGCTGAGAAGGGCGTTTGATTCTAAAATTAATTTATATAAATAGCGCATTTGTATAATAATTTTTAAAAAGAAGAAATTCAGATAAAACTTATGTCATTTACATATGTAAAGAATTACAAAGAGAATAAAGGAAAATTTTATCTCCACAAATCTGGTGAGGAAATTCATTTGCAACATAAGATATTTGATGATTTCTTAGAATACGGAATAAAAGCCCCCGAAGAAGCAAGAAAAGGAGATTATTTCATATCTATATTGTGGGGAGACTCTGATAAAAACAAGTTGGTTGATATGTTTGTTTATTCGGATCTCAAGGAAAACTGGGAATCGAATCCTGATGTTTCCTCTTGGTTTATAAAAAATGGGGTTTGGACAAAAGAGAACCCTCTTACTTGTGGCGAAGGGATAATTTTGTTAGGGGAAGAAGAAAAATTAAGAAGAAAAACAAAATGTCTTGATATTTATTTACAAATGAATGTTGATTTAAAGAAATTAAACAAATCTTTAGAATTTTAACCTCTCTTAAAAAAGCAAATCAAAGATTTTCATTATACTCGTTAAACCTTCATAAACAACCAACTTTTTTCGGGTTTTGAACCATAATGAGTTTTTAGCAAAACATATTTTCCTTTGAGTTTTTTTCCGTGAAATTCTATTTCAATTTTTTTATCGTCTTTAGAAATTAATTCGTAAGTTCCGTCGTCCCAAATTTTTACTTTCCCTGCGCCGTAATTTCCCTCTGGAATTTCCCCTTCAAAATTTGCATAACTTAAAGGATGGTCTTCAACTTGTATTGCTAATCTTTTTATTTCTTTTTCCGTCGGCGGTTCTTTCGGAACTGCCCATGATTTTAAAACACGATTCATTTCTAATCTTAAATCCCAATGAAGATGCGAAGCATGATGCTCGTGCACGACGAAAATTTTTTTAGAAGATTTTTTCAATTCTGATTTTTTTGGTTCAGGAGTTTTTTCAAAATTTCTTTTTTTATTATACTCTTTTAATGACATGATTGTGCAAGGAAATTGGAATATAAAAAGTGTTTGATATTTAATTATGCTCCATCTTATTTCCGCATTCGTGACAGAATTTTTGTTTCTGAATCAGCAACGGAGTCATGCATTTTTTGCACGTTAAAATTTCTGTCTTTTTTTCTATAACTGGTTTGTATCCCGCACGACCTGAAACTAATTTACCGAAGACGTCGGCAAAAGAATCGTTCTGCTGAATTTCCTGCATTCGCATTTGAATGTTGTTTGCATCAACCATAATTCAATTAATTATTTTTAGTTTTTAAATTTTGATTTGTTATTTTGGAGTATAATCATTTTTATAAATATTAAACTTTATTAAAAGAAATGAAAGAAAATAAAGATGAAGATTATTTGCCATGGATGGTTCATGTTGAAAAATGTTGCAGAGAGAATGAATTTAAAGTTATTCCTCAAAACGGAATTTTGTCTGACATAGAAAAAGAACTTTTTGAATTTGGTTTGGAAAGAGTTGTTCTTAAAAATAATTTTGGGAAGGGTATTGAATACTATAAAATGAAGCGTGAAAGAGCGGAAATTGTCGACGGTGTTGCAAAAGGATTTTATTCTTACGAATCAAACAGAAGAATGCATGATGAAGAGTTGAGGAGAAAATGACGGAAGAAAAATATCGCGATAAATATGGAAAAGAATTAAGAAAATATCCGGGGTCGGAAGAAATTAATGAAAGTTGCAATCAATATTTCTGCGGTCTATTGAGAGCGTTGAATGAAAATGAAATTGAAATGGTTGTTGAAAAAAGAGATCTTGCTGATAACTTCTTAGATTGGATTGGCATGGATTGATTTCCGTCGTGAAATCCCGCGAAACATTTATAAACCCAATTTTTCTAAAAAACATGTTAAGATGGATGAGTACCTTAGTTATAATCAAACTCAAAACCGATTTAAGGTATGATGTATGTAGAAATAGTCATCCATTTAGCAAATTTTTATATGAAATTTAATTCATTCATCTTTTGTTAAATGAAGTTGTGAGAGTTTAACCAATATTATGTCGAGCCAATAGTTAGGAGTATGTGTGAAGTGATTTTTCTTCTTACAGAAAAATTGCGCAAGGAGATTTTTTAACGTCTTATTAAAAAATTTATGATATGTTTAATTCCAGTTGATCCTGCTGGCGGCTGCGGCTCTCTGGTTTGCGCTTAGACATGCAAGTTATATCTTTAGAAATAGAGGTAAGCGGACTGCTCAGTAACACGTAGCTAATCTACCCTTAAGTCAAGGATACCC
>CAZRDP010000006.1:0-9921 GCA_964598985.1 Candidatus Woesearchaeota archaeon
AAAAATAACCTGCGATTTTTTTTGCAAGAGAGTTTACAAACAGAACTATAAAGACGCTGACGAGCGCGTAAAGAAATAAATTCCATGTGTCAATTAAAGTTATAGCAAATGCGAGAAATATCGAGGCGATTAAAATATAAATTATCTCTTTTCCGTTGTACATGTAAAATTGAGAATATTAATTTTTATAAAGTTTGTCATTTTTTAATATCTATGAAATTAGTTTATTCAAATCATGAAAAGTTGGAAAAGGAAATTGAAAGGCGGAGAGTTGAAAAAAAGTTTGATGCGCTTTCCGACCATTTAGTTCCGGAAGAAGAAAGAAGTTACAATAGAAAATATAAAAACATGGAAGTGGTCGGCGGAAAGTTTTACGATTCAACCATAAAAAAGATTTACGAAAAAATTTCCGGACTTGCAAAAGATTGATTTTTCCGTCGTGAAAATAAAAAATTGTAAAATTCTTTATTGAAATATATTCTTAAAAAATAGTTTTCCCGTGACGAAATGTTTATAAACAAGTCTGTTATAATTTTTACATGAGATTAAGGAAAATTTCAGAGGTTATCGGCATGAGAGTTTATACTGATGGCGGTGATTTCTTCGGTGAAGTTGAAGAGGCGAACCTTCATGAAAATAAAATTGACGGCTGGAGAATAAGAGTTGGCGGAAGTGTTCTTTCTTTGATTGGAGGCGCGCGAGGGGTTATAATTCCACATAATTTTGTAAGAGCAGTAGGTGATGTTTTTGTAATAAACAAGGCAGCGTTGCCAATGCAGGAATCAGTTGAAGAAGTTTCGTTGGCTTAAACTTACAAAAAGAGGTAAATAATGTCATTTGAATCAATTGTACAATCGGATTTCGCAGTTAGATTTGTCTATCCTTTTTTTCTGATATTTTTCGTGCTTTTTGCAATTCTTGAAAAAACAAAAGTTTTGGGTGATGATAAAAAACAGATAAATGCGTTGGTGTCTTTAATTGTCAGCTTTATTTTTGTCGCCGCGGTTTCGCCGAAAATGATTGTCGGAAATGTGGTTTTGTTCATGAGTGTTGCGTTAATAATAATGTTTGTGGTTTTGCTTTTGTGGGGATTTGTTTCTGCAGGAGATGAAAACGCAGGATTTGCAAAAGCGCCTAAGGGATTGAAATGGGTAATAGGAGTAGTAATTGTCCTCGGAGTTTTTGTTGTTGTTTCAATTTCGGCGGGAATTAATCTCGGCGGATTTTTAGGAAAATTGTTTAATTCAAGTTGGAGTGAAACACTCTGGTCTAATGTTTTCTTCATCGCGCTCATTGCAATTGCATTGGCTGTTGCGATAAAATCAGGAGCGAAAGCAAGCAAAGGATGAGAAATTATTTAAATGGTGATTTATTAAATTAAATATGATAAACGGGGTGGTGTTTTTAGCTTCTTATGGTTTTGGCGGAGGAACTATCG
Organism: Candidatus Woesearchaeota archaeon; assembly: GCA_964598985.1. Lineage (GTDB taxonomy): Archaea > Nanobdellota > Nanobdellia > Pacearchaeales > GW2011-AR1 > MWBV01. Next base: position 1,439 of record CAZRDP010000006.1, read on the forward strand.
GAAATCTTCCCGCGCAGTGGGAGGCGGCGGGAATTTTTGCGTACGCTTTGCCTTTTCTTTTAATATTCGCTTTGGTTTTTGCAATACTCGGTTTTATTCCGTTGTTTAAAGATAACAGAGGGATTAATGCGGTTATTTCTTTGGTAACGGCGTTGATGGCGTTGCAGTTTAATATGGTGCCGTCGTTCTTTTCTGAAATTTTCCCGAGGTTAGGAATAGGTCTTTCGGTGGTTTTAGTTTTCATAATTTTATTGGGACTGCTTGTTCAGGACGATAAAAAAGGAAATCAAATTATAAAATGGATGTTTGCGCTTGTTGCGATAATTACTGCAATAGTTGTTGTTTCAAAAGCGTTCGGAAGTTTCGGATACGGATGGGGCAACGGGCAGTTCTGGTATTTCCTTGAAACGAGATGGCCTGCGGTTTTGGGTATAGGTATTCTCGTTGCGGGAGTTATTGCAATTATAGCGACGGGAGCAAAGAAACCGAAAGCTCCTGAAATTGATATTGGTCCTTTGTTCAGAAAATAATAATTTTTGAATTGGATTAATTTTTTGCCGTTAAATTTTAGCAGAACTATTTTTTATGCTCGTGCTTTTTTGCTTCTGCTAATTCGGGAAGAATTTTACTGAATGATTCCTGCATCATTGACATTTCTTTTTTTACGCTTTCAACATTATCACCGTATGAGCCGACTTTTTCAATAATTTTTATCTGCAAGTTGTCAATTATTTTTTCTATTCTTTTTAATCTTTCATTATTGCTTTCAATTTTAGTTTCAGCAAGCGTAGCGAATTCGTTGAGCATATCAATTTGTTTCTGCATTGCTTTTGTTTTTTCGGAGAAGACCTGTTCGGCAATTTCAATCATCGTGTCAGTGTTTGTTGCGCCTCCGGATTGGGGAGAATATTCATCATAATTATATTGCGGGTAGTATTCCTGTTGCGCCTGACCCTGTGATGCGGGGTAACTTTCGACGGGAACTTCGGTTGTCTGGGGTGAATAATATTCTCCGGGAAATTCCGAGTTTTGCATTTCATCCGGAACGGGAGGTTCCTCTATATCTTTTGTTCTCGGCGTGTAAAATTGTCCCTGATTTTTTGGCATTTGTCTTTTTTGTTCAGCGTAATCCGAAAATGATTCTTCCGCGGATATTGCTTTTTTTACTTTTAATTGGTGGAATGCGTCGTCGATTTCTCCGGGGGAAATTCCTTCTTCCTGCATTTTTCCCGAAATTTCATCGTCTCTTAACCCATCCCGTCTTAACTGTGATATCTTTTCCAAAACCCCCATGTTAAGTTATAGGTTTACTTCTTTTTTAATTTTTCTAAATCTGATTTTGTGACTAATTCCAATGGCTGAAACATTTTCGCCTGCTTGATTAGAATTTCCAAATCTTCTTTTCGCGCGAGTTTTGAAAATTCGTCGGAGAGTGTTTCAATAAATGATTTCATTCTTTCAAAATCTTTTTTCATATTTTCAATTTCTTTTTTCATTTCAAGAATTGTTCCGCGAAAATCGTCGCGCGTTTCAATTAAATTATTTCCGACGAGCAGAACCCTGTCTTTGATTATTCTCTGTTTTTCTTCAAGGTCTTTCAGACGCGTATTAAACTCAAGAAAATATTGTCCGTCGTAATTTTCTTCTGTCATGATAAAAATAGTATTGGAGAGTTTAAATTTGTTTTTGTTTCACCGTTCTGTTGAAATGTTTTTTGTTTTGCAATTTGGTTTTAAATCTCCCCGCTTTAAGTTCGGATTTCACTTCGTTCAATCCGAAGACCCGCCCTTGTTTTTTGACATTTTGCCGACGGTTTGTAAAAACCAAATTGATTTTTCAACAGAGCCTTTATCATACAAAATAATTTAAACTTCTTTTTCTTTTTTTGAACATGATTAATTTTGAAAAAGGGGCGGAATTATATTCAAGCGAGGTAAGAAGGGAGGGAGGCGAAGATGTTCTTTATGTGAATTATTTGGGAGCCACGTTTGTTCCGAATCTGGCGGATTATCCGGAGATTATGGAAAGGACGATTGATTTACTCGTTGAAAATCCCAACGTTTCAAGAATAGTTTTTGTTCAGCAAAAAAATTATAATTATGATTTTCGTGAGACGAACTATCTTTTGGAAATTGCAAGATTTTATGTTTATCTTTTGAAACAGGAAAAAATTTTGTCGCAGGAAAAACTTATTACAAATCACGAGGATTTTTTTCCTCAAAGGTATAATGAAATTTTTTCGTTTTTGTTTTTGCTGAAACGGGACCCTATAGGCGCGTATGCCGAACTTAAAAAAAGAATTTTTGAAGCGAAAATTCTTTTGGATAATCTTGGAGAGAGTTATAAACTTGACCAGAGAAATTACATTTCGCTTTTAGAAAATCTTTTTGAATTATTCTCAAAAACAAGGATAATTTCCGACGCTGTTGCTTATTTCGGAGATTACAAAAAAGGTTCCAGGGAAATTTATTACAAATTATTTAAGCCGGATGTTATTCCGAATTTTACTTTTACAAGATTGGTTTTTGATTTGCCCGAGGACGGCGAAATAATTGACCAGTATAAGATTTCAAACGGAGAGTATGATGAGTCGTTGGTGACAATTTTAAAGAAAAAGAATAAAGCGAAATTTGTTTATCATATTACTCCGCCGGAGCATTCGCTTTCCGAGGAGCAAAATGCGCTTTTGAATCTTGCAAGAGGTGTTTTAATTGAGCATCAGCCACGGGCGGAAGAATTTACAGATACGGAAAGAACGCGGCAGGTTTTTTTTAATATTGCAAAAGATTTGCTGAGTGATTTAGCGCAGAGCAAGAATGTTAAAATAAATTATTCTGATTTGAATCTTTTAGCGACGATTTTGGTAAGGCACACGATTGGTTTTGGTTTGGTGGAGGTTTTACTTCAGGATAAAAATCTTCAGGATATTTCTCTTAATTCTCCGATTCCGCAGGTTCCGATTTATGTCCGGCATGGTAAATTCAATGAGTGCACGACGAACATTTTACCAAGTCAGGAGGACGCTGATTCGTGGGCGGCAAAATTTAGGTTGATTTCTGGAAGACCTTTGGACGAAGCGAATCCTATTCTGGACACGCAACTTGAAATAGGAAATTTGAGGGCGAGAATTGCAATTATTCAAAATCCTTTGAGTCCCGACGGGCTCGCGTATTCAATAAGACGTCACAGAGAAAATCCGTGGACGCTTCCGTTATTTGTTCAGAACAGAATGATTAATCCTCTTGCTGCGGGACTTTTGAGTTTTATGATTGACGGGTCGAGGACGATGCTCGTCGCCGGAACGAGAAGCTCGGGTAAAACTTCTTTGCTTGGAAGTTTAATGCTTGAAATAATTCCGAAATACAGAGTTATTGTCATTGAAGATTCTCTTGAATTACCGGTTGAAAGTTTGAGAAAACTTGAATATGATATTCTTAGAATGAAAGTTCGAAGCGCTTTGCTTAAATCCACAAATGAGGTTTCTGCCGACGACGGAATAAGAACTTCTTTGAGGTTGGGGGATAGCAGTTTGATAATTGGCGAAGTCAGAAGTGTTGAAGCAAAAGCTTTGTATGAGGCGATGCGTGTTGGCGCGTTGGCAAATGTCGTTGCAGGAACAATTCACGGCGCGAGTCCGTACGGAGTTTTTGACAGAGTTGTAAATGATTTGGGTGTGCCGGCGACGTCGTTTAAAGCGACAGATATTATTACAATATGCAATCCAATAAAATCTGCCGACGGGCTAAATGCCTGGAAAAGAACATTGCAGATTTCTGAAGTCAGGAAACACTGGAAGGAAGATCCTTTGAGGGAGAAGGGTTTTGTTGATTTGATGAAATACAGCGTCGAGAAAGATGAACTTGAGCCGACGGATGATTTGATAAACGGGGATTCAGAAACAATAAAAGATATTGCTTCAAATGTGAAGGGGTGGGCAGGAAACTGGGATGCGGTTTATGATAATATTTTATTGAGAGCAAAAATAAAAAAAGAACTCGTTGATGTTTCCAGAAAAATAAAAAATCCGGAAATTCTTGAAGCCAAATTTAACACGTTATCAAATCATATGTTCCATAAAATTTCCGAAGAGGTTATTGAAGAAATTGGTTTGCCGTTGGGTGAGAGGGTTTTTCCGCAATGGCAAACTTGGCTCAATCAGGAAATCAAGAAAAAACATCTTTGATGTTTTTTCATTTGTTCGCCCAAGTGTTGTCGAACAAAAGAAATAATTTAATTTTTCTCCAAACATTTATTAATTCTATTTTGCTTTTCTATTTTGTAAAAAGAGTGATAAAATGCCCCCGAGAGATTTCAGAAGAAAACTGACAACCGACGAGATTTTGCGAAAATATGATGCAAGGCTGAAAAATCAGGTTCAGGGTTTTAATTTTGAAAAAAATAGATACAGCAAGGAATATACAAAGTTTCTGAGCGAGAAATCTTTTGAACTTTCAAATTACGAGCGATGGTGCAAGACGCTTGGAAATATTATTAAATTGAAAGTTTCTGAAAAAGATTCTGTAAGGATAAAACGCGATTTGGATATTGCGCATGTTGATGTTGAACCGTGGCAGGCATTAGGTCTAAGCATAATTTCTTTTTTGGGAATTTTTTTGGCGGGGCTTTTTATTTCCGTCGCTGTTGCTTTGGTAAAAGGGAATATAAATGCATTTCCCCTCGGACTTTTTCTGCTTACAATTTTAGTTTCGGTTTTTGTTTTTTATTACACCAACGGAATTCCCGGAAGGCTTGCAAATCGCTGGAGATTAAAAGCAAGTTCGCAAATGGTTCCCGCAATACTTTATGTCGTCGTTTATATGAGGCACACTTCAAATCTGGAAAAAGCAATTGCGTTTGCGTCGGAAAATTTACAATACCCTCTTTCCCTGGATTTTAAAAAAATATTTTACGACGTTGAGCTCGGGAAATTTTCGACTATAAAAGAAAGTTTGGATTATTATCTCAACGGGTGGAAAGATTATTCAAGTGAATTTATAGAAGCGTTTCATTTGATTGAGTCGAGTTTATATGAACCTGACAGGGGCAGAAGAATTACGGTTTTGGAAAAATCTCTGCAGATTGTTTTGGATGGTGTTTACGAAAAAATGCTTGTGTTCACGCATGATGTGAAAGCGCCGTTGACAAATTCTTATATGTTAACAGTTATGCTTCCTATTTTGGGGATTGCCCTGATCCCTTTAGCGTCGGCAATGCTTGGCGGAATGATAAAAACCTCGCATGTAATTATTTTGTATAATTTGTTAATTCCGTTTATTGCGTTTTTTTTAATGGATAAAATTATGCTTATGAGGCCCGGAGGTTATGGTGACAGTTCACTGCTTGAAAAAAATCCGTATTATCACGAATATAAAAATAAAGGTCATTATGTAAACGCGTTTTTAATTTGTCTGCCATTGTTTATAATTGGGTTTTTACCGTTGCTGTTTCAGTATACTCCGCTTCCGGAAATGATTGGATTGCAAAGTGATTATTCTTTTTCAGAAATTGGTTTAGGATTTTTGGGTGATGCGAAAATTTTGGATTTTAAAACTGCCGGAACGGGTAGTTCAGCGACGGTAACGGGGCCGTTCGGACCTTTTGCAGTTTTATTGGGATTGTTTATTCCTTTGGGAATTGCGTTGTTTTTTTCAATTGCGTACAGGGACAGGTCAAAAAATTTAATTAAAGAAAGAGAGAGAACAAAAAAACTTGAGAGAGAGTTTACGAGTTCGTTGTTTCAGCTTGGCAATAGAATAGGAAACGGGGTTCCTCCTGAATTGGTTTTCGGAAGAGTTGCGGAAAGTTCGCGCGGTTCGGTTGCAGGAGATTTTTTCTCAAAAGTTAATTATAATATACGGCAAATGGGGATGAGTGTTGAGAGCGCAATATTTGATTCGCGTCGCGGGGCGATAATGTATTATCCTTCTGATTTGATTGCAACGAGCATGAAAATTTTGACCGAGTCAAGTAAAAAGGGTTTGGATATTTCCGCAGTCAGTTTGATGAGCATTTCTGAATATGTAAAAAATATAAATAAAATTACTGAAAGATTGAAGGACCTTTTGGCGGAAGTTGTTTCTGATATGAAAAGCAACATGACTTTTTTAGCGCCGTTGCTTTCCGGAATTGTCGTCGGTTTGGCGATGATGATAACCTCAATTTTGAATAAACTTGATTTATCAAGTTTGGCAGAAGGTGCTTCTGTTTCTGGTTGGGAGAATGCTCTTGAGATATTTGAATTAACTAAAATTATTCCTCCATACTATCTTGCAATTGCAATTGGAATTTATCTTATTCAGATAATTTTTGTTTTAACGAGGACTTTAGTAACGATTGACTCTGGAGAAGATAAACTTGAGACAATAAATAAAACCGGATTGAATCTGAAAAAAGGAATAGGATTATTTTTTGTAGTTTCAATTTTAACGACGATTGCGTTGTTCATTTTGAGTTCGGTTGTGCTTGGAAATAGTTTAGGGTAAGTTTTATTAATAATAAAATGTTTTTATTTATATGAAAAGAGGAAGTTCAAAAAAATTTTTTAAAGATATAAAAGGGATTATCACTGAATATCTCCCGTGGCTGATTATTGGAATTGCGGTTCTTGTTATAATTTTTGTTGCAATTTTTTTGCTCAAAGAAAAAGGGACGAGTTTTATTGATTATGTAAAAAATTTATTCAGGGGGCGAGGGGGTTAGTTAAATGGAATTAAATATTTCAACTGTTATAAAAATTATACTTGCTTTAATTGTTATTGTCGCAGTTGTTTACGGAGTTTACAAAGCAATTGACGGCGGAATTTTGGATGTTTTCAAAAATATTGGCGTCGGAAATTCAAGCAAATTATTTTTGGGGTTGGTGGAGTAAAATGGGAAAAAATAAAAAAGGTTTTCTTCTCGCCGAAGAGACGTTGAAAATAGTTGTTGCGGTTATTGTAATTGCGTTCCTGATTTATTTTTTAGTTTCAATTTATATGGCGAAAGTGAATGGAGATAAATTAATTCAGGCAAATTCATTTCTTAAAGAATCTGATGAAAGTGTTGAAATTATAATAAATAATCTTGCCGAGGGCGAGGTCAAAACAAAAGATATTTTTGAACCGGAAGGGTGGTATATTTTTGCTTTTGTTGATTCCGAAATTAAACCGAATATATGTGCGGGGAAAAATTGCCTGTGCGTTTGCAATGATGCGCTGGATTATAACGGGAAGTTTAACAGACAGCAGAAAAGATGTGACGAAAAAGGGGCGTGTTTAATCGTTGAAGAACTCGGGGAATTTGAAAATATAAAAATTACTGGGGATTTGCAAATAATAGAAATAAGAAAAACCGGAGGCAAAGTTTTTTTGAAATAAAATGAATATGGATGAAATAATAAAATATTTGGTTTGGGTCGTGTTTTTCATTTTAGTGCTTGGCGGAATTTATTTAACTTTGAAAAAGTTAGGTATTGCGTGATTTTTTAAACATAATCAATAAATTTATAATCGCATCTTAATTTTAATTATTATGAATAGACGGGGTGAGATGACAACACAACAAATAATTTTGCTTATAATTTTAATTGCAAGTTTTATAATAATTTTATTTTTCCTTTTCAGATTGAATTTAAATTCAGAATCGGAGGATGAGGTTTGCCATAATTCTGTTGTCATGCGAGGGAGTTCAGTTATTCCGTCGGATTCTGTTCCGTTGAAATGTTCAAGAGAATATATTTGTATAACTCAGGATGGCAGCTGCGAAGAACTTACAAATCCTGTTATTAAAAAAGTAAAAACTTCCGACGAGGTTTATGAAATTCTTGCAAATGAAATGTCTGATTGCTGGTGGATGTTCGGCGAGGGAAAAGTGGATTATATTGGAAAAGATTTTTTCTTAAAAGATAATTATTGTTCAATATGCTCACAGGTTTTATTTGATAATAGTTTAAGCGAGATAGAAGATTTTTCCGAAGGACAGATAAGCAAAGATGTTTTGTATAATTATCTTTCAGCCAACAAACATTCGGAAGAAAAAACTTATGCGGAATATTTATTCAGGACTAATAACCTGGATGAATTAAAACAGGAGCTTTCAAAAAACCAGAGCGCGGATGTTTCTTTCGGGACGATTGATATAGGAAAGCAGTATTATGTTGTCATGGGAATTACGAGCGAGGTTACGGGAAGAGGATGGAAAATTGCAGTAGGAGGTGCAGTTGCTGTTGCAGGTTTATTTATTCCCGGAATTGGTTGGACTATCTCCGGCGCGATAATTGGGGCAGTGATTGTCGGTGCAGGGGAATACGGAGCTTTACAAAATCCCGAAATTGCGGCGATTCCGGTTGAAGGGGATGGAGTCAAAAATACTTTCATGGCTCCGACGATAGTTGAAGTCAATTCTGAAAAGTTTAAAGTTTTGAATTGTTATGACGTTAATACACTTAGCTGATTGAGATTATGTAATTCTAAACATTTATTAATTATTTTTTGTTTAAATTATTA
>CAZRDP010000006.1:9931-12182 GCA_964598985.1 Candidatus Woesearchaeota archaeon
CAATAACAGGTGCTGAATTTTTAGAAAACATTACAAACTCAGTGGATTTAGATACAGGTAAATTAAATACTTCTTTGGTTTATTATGAAAAAGTTGGTGAAAAATTTCGCTCATTTTTATTATTCCCGCCCACCCGCCCACAAAATGCCGGAGGCGTTTGCAAAAATTAATTCGCGAAATTTATTCAGAAAAAATTCCAGAGGAACAATTCTTATTGAAAATGTTATTTTCATTATTTTGAATGTTATTTTTCTTTCAATCATAATTTTGTTTTTAGCGCGGCAGAGTTCCGGCGCATATGTTCTTGAGGAAAGTTATGCAAAACAGATTGCGCTTATTGCAGATTACGGGAAACCGGATATGCTTGTGAAGATTGATTTGTCAAAAGGAATGAAAGTCGCGGAAAACAACAAATTCAATTTTGCCGACGCTGTGAACGTTGATGGAAATGTCGTTCATGTAAAATTGCGCGATGACGGCGGATATAGTTATAGTTTTTTCAACAATGTTGATTTAGGAGAACCTTATCCTGATACCGACGAAAACGGAAACTATAACGGACTTTATGTAATTACAATTTCAGAAAAAAATGTTTTAGAAAATGAGGCGCAAAATGATTAAAGGAAAAACAGGAACGGATAAAGTAGTTTCAGTTTATTGGTTTGCTGTGATTGTTATAATCGCCGGCGGGGTTTTTGCGATGGCTTACAGTTTTTACGGACACCCTTATGATGTCAGAGAAATTGAAGGAGATATTTTGGCAAATAAAATTGCGGATTGTATTTCAGTTCAGGGTCGGCTGAATGAAAAATTGCACAGCGAAAACGGAGGTTTTGACGGAAATTTCAGCGACGATTTTTATTCAATTTGCAATCTTAATTTCAATTCTGAATCGGATTACGGATGGGATAAAACGGCGCAATATTTTACGGAAATTAATTTTTATAATTTAAGCGATACGGAAAATTCTGTATTTGAAATTAAAAAAGGAAATATGAATTACAAGCAGGATTGTTACATGACTGACAAAAAAAATAAAGATTACAAAAAATTTGCGAAGTGTTCTGAAAAAAGAATTTATGCTTTGGATGATTCCGGAAAACAATATTTAATTAAAATTTTGGCGGGAGTTGCAAAAACTGAAAAAAATGTCAAGTTATAATCTGAACAAAAAGGCGCAGGTCAGCGATGCGTTTAGCTGGGTAGTTGCAACTTTGGTTATTATTTTTTTAATTGTTTCTTCAATTTATATTTCATCTCTATTGGGAAAATCGAAAGCTGTTGAGAAAGAAAAAATAATCATTTCAGAGGAAGATGTCGATTGGATAAACGAAAAAAATAATTATGCCTATGGGATTAATGATTTTAATAAAGAGCAAATTGAATCGTGGATTGTGGAGAGTGATTTAGATGATGAATAAACGCGGTGATGTTCCGACGGCAATTTTAGTAATCGGAGTTTTTATTGTATGCGCGCTTGCAATAGGAAGTTTTTTTTATTCCGGAATTTTGTTTAACAAATCTTTTCAGTCCGTGGGAAAAATGGAAAAGGCAAATATTGAAATTGAAAAAAATTCCGTGGCAGATTATCACGACGAAATTTCAAGAACAAAATTTTCAATAAATTCAGATTTTGATTTTTTAAAAGATGTCGTCGTTTTTTCTGTTGATTATTACGGAAAAGAATAATTAAAGAAATATTTATTAATGAAAAAATTCAATCTATTTTATGAGGCGGTTAGCAATAATTTTAATTTTAGCATTTTTGATTTTTTCACAATTTGTTTCTTCTGCAATTTTGCCCGGCAGAGGCGGGTTGGAAGAATCTTTGGGTGATGAAGTATTCACATTTCAAATAAGCACATCTTCGGCAAATCAGAATTTTACTTTTCAGGTTGATAGTGCAGTTGGATTTAACGTCACTTTTGGCGACGGGAATAACGGGAGTTATACCGGAACGGGTCAGATAACAAATAATTATTCGGCGGCAGGGGTTTATAATATTTCAGTTAAAGGTCAGGCGAAAAGAATTTCTTTTTATGAGGGAACTCCGACGCTGTTAATCGATGTTTTAACAAATGTCTCTGACGGGATTACCGGAATTGATAATTCATCAAATATGTTTAGGGGCGCAACGGGTATTACTGAATTTACGGAACCGCATTTTTTTGATAATGCCAGTTCAAATGTTATTGAAATGAACGGGATGTTTCGGGATACAACAAATTTTAATATGGATTTAGATGGGTGG
>CAZRDP010000006.1:12192-16929 GCA_964598985.1 Candidatus Woesearchaeota archaeon
CGCGGAATGTTTTATATTTTGGAAACGGGTATCCTGCGCACAACGGAATGTTTAGGGGCGCGACTTCATTTAACGGGAATATAACTAATTGGAACACAAGCAAAGCGATTTACATGATAAATATGTTTTATGGAGCAACTTCTTTTGACCAGGATATCGGAGCATGGGATGTGAGCAGTGTTACGCAGATGCATCAAATGTTTTTGGGCGCGACTTCATTTAACGGAAACATAACTAATTGGAACACAAGCAAAGTTACACAAATGTATAGAATGTTTTACGGCGCAACTTCTTTTAATCAGGATCTCGGCGGTTGGGATGTTGGAAATGTTGTTCAAATGCATTTAATGTTTCGGGATGCTTCATCTTTTGACCAGGATATCGGAGCATGGGATGTTTCAAAAGTAACGCGTTTTGACGAATTTCTTTTAGGAGCAAATTTATCCATTGCAAATTATGATAGCTTACTAATTAATTGGTCCAAATTAACTTTACAGGAAGATGTGCTTTTTAGCGGAGGTTACTCAAAATACAGTTTGGATGCAAATTCTTCAAAAAAGGAACTTACGGATGTTTTTAACTGGACAATTGACGACGGAGGATTGTATTTGGAAATTCCGACGATAGAAACTCTTTCATTAAGTTCTGTCAGTTCAACTTCAGCAGAACTAAAAGGCAATTTATCAAGTTTGGGGGAATATGATTCTGCGGAAGTTTATTTTGTTTACAAAAAAAAGAACGAGGTTTATTCAGGATCTACGACATGGGGCATTTTCACAGATGTGCATCTTTCAACTGATGCCACTCCAATAAATTCAATCGTTGATGATATAAACAATTTAAAAATTTCGAATTATTCAATTTCTTTAGGCGATGCAATAACAAGAGATTATCCGGATTTTGCATTAAATTTTATTGAATCTATGGATAATTTAAACACAGGATGGACATATATTTTAGGAAATCATGAAGTTGATGCAGGGAATCTCACATCAGGAACAGGAGGTCCCCCGTCTGGAATGAGCGTGAATAATTTTAGTGAAATTGTAGAGGGGATAAGGATAATTGGATTGTGCGATGAAAGACCTGATTCAAGTGATCTTGAGATGTCTTCAGAGCAAGAAACTTGGTTTATGAAAGAACTTGATTCAGACCCTTTTACACCGACTATTTTGATGACTCACCAGGACCCTATGAGCACTGAAGTTTGGCTGACTGGTTTTTTAGGAGAGAACATAACAAATTATAATATTATTCTTTGGATATACGGGCATACACATTTGTGGGGAATTGAAGAAGATTATTATGATGCTTCTTATCGGGGGAAAGGCGGACTCACTTTATTTAATGTCGCCAACAGAAATGTGAGTTTTATTAAAATTGAAAGAATCGGAAATTATGATTCGAGAATAAACCTCACGTTTAGGGATTCTATCTCGGAAAAATGGATAGAAGTTGAGAATTCTTATGATTATATAATTAATGTAAGTGTTCCAGGAAAAGGCACAGATGAAACATCAGAGCAAACATTTACAGAGGTAGGGGAATTTAGCCAGACAATTGGAAATCTAGAACCTTCGACAGAATATGAATTCAGAGCAGTGGTTAAATATGGTGATTTAATTTTGTATGGAGACGTTTTATCTTTTACAACTTCTGCGCGCCCTTCCGTTGCTGAAGATTCTCCTTCGGGTTCTACATGGACATTCAAACCTTCGGAAGAAAATTTAGAAAAAGGATATTCTGTAAACATTGTGAAAAACCAAAAAGTTGAAATTTCCGTCGGTGAAAATAAAAAAACTATAAACGTTGAAAGTGTTTCAGGCGAGAAAGTTGTTGTTTCAATTGACGGGGGAAATTATGAAATTGAAAATTCGTCTTCGGAAAAAGTTGATTTGGACGCTGATGGTTTTTATGACGTGGAAATTGTGAATAATGGTGTTACAGGAAATTACGCAAATCTTGGATTAAAATTAATTCATGAAGAAGTTCCAAAAACAATTGAAGAAGAGCAAAGCGGAAATATCTTAGACAAAGTTCCTGACGCGATAAAAGGTGTTGGTTGGAAAATTTATGTTTTAATCGGGGTAATAATTGTTTTGGTTGTTGCATGGTTTTTGCTCAATAAAAGAAAGAAACATTTTTAAATAAGATTTGATTGATTAAAATATAAAATTGGTGAGATGATGATAAAACGTTTAAACAATCGCGGTCAGGGTATGAGCACTTCTACGATTGTTCTTTTGATACTCGGTTTGATAATACTTGTTGTTTTGGCGCTCGGGTTTTTTATGGCGTGGAATAAGCTTGCGCCGTGGCTCGAGAAAAATAATATAGACCAGGTTAAAGCAAATTGCAACATTGCGTGTTCCACCGGTTCGCAGTATGATTTCTGCGCTAAGAATCAGACAGTTAACGACGGAAATAATAAAAAATTTGACGAGACATGTTACGGACTTGCAACAAAGCAGGAATATCTTGACAGGTTTTACGGAATAGCGTCGTGCCCATCTGTTGAGTGTACTGCTTCAGAGTAAATTATTTTTTGTTAAAATTTGAAATCAAAAAGTTTAAATTGTTTTTTTATCTGTTATAATTATGGCACATTCTGACGAAAGACGAAACAAAAAGAAAGACAAAAAACGCGAGAAGAAAAAAAACCCTTACAAGAAAGGCGGGAAGTATAGAAGCACGAATATTAAGGGATAATTGATAATTTTATAAATTCGTTTTCATATTTTTTATTATGTTTGAGGTGATTTTTTTAATATGTCTTGGGCTGGTATGGATTATATTTGCCGTCGTGCAGGATTCGAGAAAACACGAAGTTGCAAACTGGCTTAATTTTTCACTTATAATTTTTGCTTTGGGTTTCAGATTTTTCTGGAGTTTGTTTTCACAGGACGGAAATTTTAATTTCTTTTTTCAGGGGTTAATCGGATGGGGGATATTCTTTGTTTTGGGAAATTTATTTTATTACGGCAGGATATATGCGGGCGGGGATGCAAAACTGATGATTGCACTCGGGGCGGTTTTGCCGGTTTATTATAATATTAAAGATAATTTGAAATTGTTTTTAGTATTCCTGTTTTTGTTTGCCGGGGCTATTTACGGGCTCGTTTCGAGTTTTGTTCTTGCAATAAGGGGCGGTAAAAATTTCAGAAGAGAATTCGCAAAGCAATTTTTAAAAAATAAAAAATTAATTTACATTTTTTCATCAGCGGGAATATTGATTTCGGCGTTTGGTTTTTATAACGGGATTTTTTTGGCGCTCGGAATTTTTTGTTTTATTATTCCTTATTTGTATCTTTTCGCGAAATCCGTCGATGAATCGTGCATGATAAAACAAATTGATGCGCGTAAATTGACTGAAGGCGACTGGCTTTACAAAAATGTGAAGATAGGAAAGAAATTAATAAGGGCAAACTGGGACGGATTAAGCGGGGATGAAATTAGAATGCTTGTTAAGGCGAGGAAAAAAGTTTTCATAAGGCAGGGGATTCCTTACACACCTGTTTTTTTAATTGCTTTTTTAATTTTAAATTATGTTGTTTTATTTACGGAATTCTCCTGGGTAATTTCGTTTTTAAGTTAATTTTTTCAATAGCTTTGTTTTCTTCGTGAGTTTCGGCCTTTGTTTTAATTTCTTTTTTTTCAGTTTTGGAAATTATTTTTTCTTTAGTTTTTTTGAGCTGTTCGGGCGTTGCTTTTTTTCTTTCAGTTTCAATTTCGTCGGTAAAAACAGGGATTATATTTATAACAGCGTGTCCGAATAAATTTCCGTGTTCAACAATAATGTCGCGTGGGTTGAAAACCTCTTTTAATTTTGATTTAATTTCTTTTGCAAACTCTTCAACTTTTGAGGAGATTTCGTCGGCGTGTTTTTTCGGGATTACTAAAGTATGGCCTTCAGATAAAGGATTTAATTCCAAAACTGCAATTGCATCTTTATTTTCGAAGATTTTTGTTGAGGGGATTTCTTCGTTGATTATTGAACAAAAAATGCAGTTTCCGGATTCTACAGGGTTTCCCTGCTCGTCGCGGATTAAATTGTTTTTTTCAAGGAATTCAATTATTTCAGAATCGTTCATTGCTTCGATGTTTAAAATTGACTCGGCTTTTTTATCCTCGGGAAAAGTTGAATTTATCTGATTTATAATTTGTTTTTTTATTTCTTTTATTTGCTCGCGGGAAAATGCCATATTTTCGTAAACAGAAATAGATTAATAAGTTTTTAGGTAGATAATCACGCTATTTTTCTTTAATCAGTTTACATGATTTATGAAAGTTGTTTATGCAATTTTTCTTATGTCAATAATTTGCACGGATTGAATGTTATCCAGCGCTTTTATTTCTTCTTCAACTTTTTCCAAATCTTTTTCTTCAGGCCATTGGAAAAAAGCGATGAGCGCCTTGAGACCGAATGCAATTGGTTCAATTGTGTATTCGTTGTTTATTCCGCCTTCAGCTACGATTATAGATTTAACTTTATGTTCCGTTTCAACTAAATCAACTTCCGGCGAGTTTGGCATGATTTTTATTTTGACGCCTGCTCGTCCTCCGTGTGAATCTTCTCCCATAAACTCTTTTTGAGAAAATAGTTTATAAATTTATTGATAAATTTGGAATTATGAGGCTACACAGATTTGTGCTGAAAACATCTCTTCGAGATTTTCGCGTCGTTCGCCGATGTGTCGTCAAACGAAACTGCGTTCAAATCTAATGAGGCTACACAGA
>CAZRDP010000006.1:16955-22221 GCA_964598985.1 Candidatus Woesearchaeota archaeon
TGTGGACCTCTGCCTAACTGAATTTTCTTTTCTTTGCGAAAAGATTTATCAGAGCAGCGCTCTAGCCAGGCTGAGCTATAGCCTCATGTCAAAACCAAAAATTAAACATTTATAAGTTTTGTGAATGTAAGGGCTTTGAAGCTTTTGTTAATTATATAAATTCTTTTAAACTGTGTTAGATAACATTAAGTATGTTAGAATTCAGGAAAGTAGATTATTCTTCTGAAGAAGTAAAAGAAGGATTGAAAAAAATTTCAGAAATTCAAGAGGCGGGCATACGAAAAGCTGAAGTTTCAATTTATGAAATGCAACAAATATGTTTCGGGCCTTATTATGTTCTAAGATAATTTATAATAAGAAACTTTAAAAACCGAAATTTTCTGTATCTTCTATGGTTAAAGGGATGTATCATTATATTAAGCAGGCGTGGAAAAACCCCGACGCGAAAACTCTTCGTGACAGGATGACCGAATGGAGAGCGACGGAATCACAGGTTAAAGTTGACAAACCGTTGAGGCTCGACAGAGCAAGAGCTTTGGGTTATAAGGACAAAAAAGGATTCGTTATAATTAGAGTAAGAGTTGTGCGTGGCGGACATAAAAGGTCGAGACCAAATAAAGGAAGAAGAAGCAAAAGAATGCACACAAATAAAAATCTTAAAATGTCTTACAAGTGGATTGCTGAACAAAGAGTCCAGAACAAGCACAAAAATCTTGAGGTTTTAAATTCTTATCAAATCGGAAAAGACGGAATAAATTATTTTTATGAGGTGATTTGTGTTGACCCGCAAAGACCTGAAATAAAATCGGACAAAAATGTTAACTGGACCGGAAAAGCCGGAAACAAAAAAAGAGTTTTGAGAGGATTGACTTCTGCCGGCAAGAAATCGCGCGGATTGGGAAACAAACATCCGACGACAAAAGTTAGACCTTCGGTAAGAGCAGGATTCGGAAGAGGAAAATAATTCCAAAACTTATAAAAACTCTTTTTTATTATTCTGATTATGTTAGCACAATTTCCAATAGATTTAGATAAAGTTTCCAAAGGGCAGATTGACAAAGAAATTTTACGTTTAGGCATTATTGCCGAGTTGGATGCGGTGAATCTTTATGAGCAACTTGCGGTAAAAGCGCACGATAGAAACATAAAAAAGATTCTTCTTGATGTTGCGAAAGAAGAAAAAACTCATGTCGGTGAATTTCAGGCTTTACTTCTTGAATTAGATAATGAACAGGCTCAGGAACTTGAAAAAGGTAAAAAAGAAGTTGAAGAAATTTCAAAAAAATAATTCTAAAGCGGGTGAAATTTTAATTTGACAAAGTTGCGGTACGCCTTTGAACAAAGATGAAAATAGGGGGACAAATTTTGATGCCGTACAATTCCGAAATTGAAGAGATGGGCAAGAAAATAGTTATTACCATAATTTTTAAAAAGATGGTTAAGAAATAAATTTATGAGCAGCATAAAAGAATTGGAAAATTTAATAAAAGTGCCGATTTTAAAAATCTTTAAAGATTTATTTCCAGAAAATCAAATCTATGATGAATTTGATCCATACAATTTAAACTTTGTGAAAAAGACAAATTGCGTCTTTCATAAGTATCTTGAATTTTCAGGCTTGCCTACAATGTATTTTATTAAAAATTTTTTTGTCTGTTACGAATGTGGTAATAGGGGTTCCGCATTAAATCTTTTTTTACATAAAAATGAGGGAAAAACTCAAGGGCACTTCGAAAAATATTTACAAAAATTTAATAATCTAAAATTGTCTGAAGAAGAAAAAGAACTTTACAAAGACCCAATCTTTCTAGGGGAAATTGCTCAAGTAATTGCAGAATACAATATTGAAAAAGGCACAGTTTGTTTTGAGCATTCTTATATTTTGGATAAAGAAAAATATCAAAAATACAGGAAAGAAATTTGGAGAAGATTTTTTGAGGAGAATAAAACAAAAATTAGACAATTAAAAATCTCTTTTGGAAGGCGTAAAAAGGGTATTGATAAAAAGGGTATTGATGATTTACCTTTTTAATTCAGAACACAAATATTTAAATATGAAATTGCATTCATGTAATGATGTTACACGAATTTCCAAAATTGCCGTACAAATACAATTCTTTAGAGCCGTACATAGACGAAGAAACGATGAAAGTCCATCATGATAAACACCATAAAAAGTATTATGATAATTTTATGGAGGCGATTTCTGAAGTTCCGGAGTACGCAGAAGTTTCGGTTGAGGAGATTCTTTCGGATTTAAATTCCATTCCGGAAAAAATAAAACAAAAAATAGTAAACAACGGGGGTGGGCATTATAATCACTCTTTTTTTTGGGAAATTTTATCAAAAGATAAACCGTTTGACCCGGATTCAGAAATTGGTAAAGCAATTCTTGAAAAATTTGGCGGTTACGAGGAGTTTAAAGAAATGTTTTCAAATTCAGCATTAACTCTTTTCGGAAGCGGGTGGGCGTGGCTTGTTTATAATTTTGAATCCGGAGAAATTGAAATAGTTCAAACTCGAAATCAGGAAAGTCCCGTTAGCATAAATAAAATTCCTTTAATCGGAATTGATGTTTGGGAGCATGCATATTATTTGAAATACCAAAATAAAAGGGCAGAATACATTGAAGCATTTTTTAATGTGATAAACTGGGAAAAAGTTGATGAATTGTTTATAAAAGCAAAAGGATAAAAACTTTCTTCTCTTGGCAATTTAATGAAACCCCGAACAAAAAAGAGATTAGATCTTTCGGCGAAAATTGTTTCAATTTTTTATATCGTTTTCATAACGATGTTTGCATTTGATACGGAAATTTTTTCAGTTGGTTTTTTAATTCATCTTTTTCCGACGGTGATTTTTACCGCCTGTTTGGTTATTGCGTGGTTTAAACCTAAAATTGGCGGAATTCTTTTTGCGGTTGCAGGTTTAGGGACAATAATTTTATTCAATACTTACAGAGAATTTTTGCCGTTTGTTTCAGTTAGTTTAGTTCCAGTTATTATCGGAATTTTATTTTTAGTTAGTAAAAATAAATAATCAACAGGATTAAAAACTCGTTTTTCTTTTTTATTTTATCGGGTGAAAATGTTATACAAAAAACTTTCTGAACTTTATGAAGATTTGTCATCAACTCCGAGCAGACTTGAAAAAATAGGTATTCTTGCAAAATTTCTTGAGCATATTTCCGAGGAGGACAAGGAAATAATGTATCTCCTTGAGGGAGATATTTATCCGGAATATGATGAACGGCGAATTGGCATTTCAAATCAACTTGCAATAAAAGCAATTTCAAAAGCAACAGGAATCGAAGGAAAAAAAGTTTTGCAGGAATGGAAAAAAATAGGTGATTTAGGGAAGGTTGCTGAAAAATTGACTACAGGGAAAAAACAAGCCACATTATCAAGCCACGTTTTGACGACGAAAAAAGTTTTGGAAAATTTAAGAAAGCTCCCAGAACTTGAAGGCAAGGGAACTGTTGACAAAAAAATTTCTCTGATTACGGAATTGCTTACTTCAGCGACGCCAATTGAAGCTCTTTATTTAACAAGAACTTTGATAGGTGATTTAAGGATAGGCATGAAGGAATCTACTATACGCGAGGCTCTTGCTAAAGCATTTTTTTCCAGAGATGAAAAGGAATATGCAGAAAAAATTCAGCAGGCAATCGATAAATCAAATGATTTGGCAATGGTGTTTGATGCATGCAGAAAAAGAAATTTAAAAGATTTGGACAAAATAACTTTGCAAATCGGGAAACCAATAAAAGCGATGCTTGCGCAGAAAGCTTCATCAATAGAAGACGGATTCAGGTCCGTCGGTAAACCGTGCGCAATTGAATACAAGTATGATGGTTTCAGATTAATAATTCATAAAAATAATGAAGATGTTAAATTATTTACAAGGCGTCTTGAAAATGTTACGAAGCAATTTCCTGAAGTTAAAGAATATATTTTGAAATATGTTAAAGGAAAATCGTTTATTCTCGATTCCGAGGCGGTCGGTTATGATAAGAAGACAAAAGAGTATACGCCGTTTCAGGCAATTTCGCAGAGGATAAGAAGGAAGTATGATATTGAAAAAATGCAGAAAGAACTTCCGATTGAAATTAATGTTTTTGATGTTCTTTATTACAACGGGAAATCTATGCTGGATGAACCTTTTAAAAAACGTTCCGAGATTGTAAGAAAAATTGTTGAGCAGCATCCGTATAAAATTGTTTATTCAAAACAGATTATAACTTCCGACGAGAAAAAGGCAAAAGAGTTTTACAAAAAAGCGCTTGAAGATAATCAGGAAGGTGTTATGTTTAAGAATTTGAAGACGCCGTATCAGCCGGGTTCAAGAGTGGGGCATATGCTTAAATTAAAACCTGCGGAAAAAGATTTGGATTTGGTTATAACAGGAGCAGAATATGGAACAGGAAAAAGAAGCGGTTGGTTGAGCAGTTTTATTTTATCATGCAAAGGAAAAAAGTCAGGTGAGTATTTGGAAATTGGAAAAGTTGGAACAGGCATAAAAGAGAAGTCGCAAGCGACTTCTCATTCGCCCGCCGAGGGCGTCGGACGAAAGGAAAAAGATAATGAAAAAAATGCAGAAGCAGTTACGTTTGATAAATTAAACGAATTATTAAAACAATTGATAATTTCTGAAAAAGGAAAAACTGCGACGATAAAACCGAAAATAATTGTTGCGGTCACTTACCAGGAAATTCAGCATTCTCCGAATTATAATTCAGGGTGGGCTTTGCGTTTTCCGAGGATAACTGCTCTTCGTGAAGACAAACACATTTCGGAAATTGCCGGATTGGAAGAAGTTGAAAAAGATTTTAAAGCGCAGAAAAGAAATTGGCAGTATGGATAAAAACTAAAAACTCCGTTTCCTTAAATCAGTCATGGAAAAAACGACGGATTATTTATCCTTGTCAATAAAATTAATTTTAATTCTTTCCATATTCAATTCAATTTACAACCAGCTTTGGTACATTTTGTCTACTAATATTTTTCTTTTGATTTTGATGTTTGCCCCGCAGATTTTTGGAAAGTACAACATAAAAATTCCAAATCAGTTTGAGTGGATACTTTTGATTTTTGTAATTTTGAATTTATTTTTGGGTAAAATCGGCGGAATAGTTGTTCCAATATTTTTTGGAATTGCCGTCGGGTTTGCAGGGTTTATGATTCTTGCAATTTTATATTCGAGCAATCAGATAAAGAAAAATTATTTTTTGATAATTTTATTTTCATTTAACTTTGCCGTTGCGTTC
>CAZRDP010000006.1:22243-31274 GCA_964598985.1 Candidatus Woesearchaeota archaeon
GCGCTTGAATTATTGAAATTTTATATTAAAATAATTTTGAAGCAGGAAATTTCCGCAGGCATTTACAAATTTGCGATGATGAATCTGACATATGTAGTTTTAGGGGCGTTGATTTCGGCTTTGATTGGCTTTGTTTACATGAAAAAAAAGATAGGAATTTTTGATAGGGTTCTTGATAAAATGAAAAATCTTAATCCGAAGATTTTCAGAAAAGAAAATTCGGCAAAAGAAATAATTGATATAATTAAAAAAGGAGAAAATGAAAAAACGGAGTTTAAAGAAACTTTGAGATTTAATATTCATACTAATGAATACGACAGAAAAATCGAGCACTCGGCTTTGAAAAGCATTGCAGGTTTCTTGAATACCGACGGAGGAAGTTTGTTAATAGGTGTTAATAACAATGGGGAAATTTCCGGAATGGAGCGAGACGGATTTGGGAATAATGACAAGTTTTTATTGCATTTGAATAATTTGATAAAACAAAAAATCGGAAAAAAATTCACGGGGTTGATTAAAACTGAAGTTGTTGAAATTGACGGGAAAGAAATTTCTTTGGTTGAATGTTCAAAAAGTTTTTCTCCTGTGTTTTTAAGAAACCCGCAAAATGAGGAAGAATTTTTTATAAGAACCGGAAATGCCACGGCTCAGATTTCAGGAAGCGAGCTTATTGATTATGTCGGAAAACGGTTTGGAAAGAATTAATTTTCGTCGAGGTCTTTAAAAAGCTTTATAAATGATTTTCACATGGAATTTATGTAAAATGGCAAGCGGAAGTTCTTATAAAATTCAGAATATTGTTGCGACTGCTTCGCTCGGGAAACCAGTTCCGTTGACAAAGCTCGCGCGAACTCAACCTAATACTGAATATAATCCGGAAACTTTTCCGGGTTTGGTTTTGAGAATTAAAGAACCGAAGTCGGCAGTTTTGGTTTTCTCGTCGGGAAATTTGGTGTGCACGGGAACAAAATCAACTACCCAAGTAAGACAAGTTATTGATGCAGTTATAAAACAGTTGAAAAAGATAAATGTTAACATTACGACAGTTCCTAAAATTACAGTTCAGAATATTGTCGCTTCGGGAACTATTGATTTGAAATTGAATTTGAATTTTTTGGCTTTGGAAATGGAAAATACAGAATATGAACCCGAGCAATTCCCCGGTTTGGTTTACAAATTAATAGAACCGACTGCAACTTTTTTGCTTTTC
This sequence comes from Candidatus Woesearchaeota archaeon, assembly GCA_964598985.1. Classification (GTDB taxonomy): domain Archaea; phylum Nanobdellota; class Nanobdellia; order Pacearchaeales; family GW2011-AR1; genus MWBV01. Next base: position 23,454 of record CAZRDP010000006.1, read on the forward strand.
AGCAACGGAAAACTTGTTTGTACCGGAACAAAAAACAAACAGCAGTTGGAAGATTCAATGGCGCAACTTTTGAAAAATGTGAAAGCGGCGTTGAAGAATTATAAATAAAATTATCACCTCTTTTTGATTTACGTCGTTGTAAATAAGTTTTGTGAATCAATATTCACAAAATTTGCGGGTGATCCGTAAGCGGGCGGAGCAATTCCAAAAACCTTTTAACTCTTAAATTATTTTTTAAAACATGATAAAAATTATTGTTGATAAACTTGTAAGAATAACAAAAAATCGCAAAAAACTTGAGGAAATTTTGGAGGTAAAAATTGAAAATCGCGGAACTGAAGTTTATATTGAAGGAGATGCTGAAAACGAATACATCGCAGAAAAAGTTGTGAATGCTTTGAATTTCGGATTTCCGTTTTCCGTCGCTATTGAAATAAAAACTGCGGATTTGGTTTTTGAAAGAATCAATATAAAAGATTACACAAAACAAAAAGACCTTGCAAGAGTGCGCGGGCGCATTATAGGGGCGCAAGGAAAGACGATAAAAACGATTTCGGAATTGGGCAATTGTTATATGGAACTAAAGGATAATTATGTCGGGATAATCGGCGAGCCCGAATTTATAAAAAACGCGCAGGAGGCGATAATTTCTTTAGCAAAAGGGGCGAAGCAGGCGAATGTTTACGCTTATCTTGAAAAACACCAGCCGGAAGAGGTTGTCGATTTGGGGCTGAAAGATTTTAAGAAAAAATAATTTATTGAACGCCCCGAGTAGGACTCGGACCTACGACCTAACGGTAACTGTTTAAAATTAACAGCCGTTCGCTCTAACCAACTGAGCTATCGGGGCTTATGACAGAAATCTGAAAATAAAACCTTATTTAAAGTTTATGTGTGGGTTATAATATTTTTCAAGCATTATTTTTTAGTTACATAATACTTATAAAACCCTTTGAATTTTTTGGTTTATGAATGAGGAAAATTATGAGAGGATTCTTGAGAAAATTGCGAAGATTTCCGGAATTGAAAAGGATGAGGTTTTGAGGAGGATTGATGCGAAGCGCGCGAAACTTTCCGGTTTGATTTCTCAGGAAGGCGCAGCGCAGATTGTTGCTGCCGAATTGGGTGTGAGTTTTGATAATGAAAAATTAAAATTAAATGAAATTCTTCCGGGCATGAGAAAAATAAATGTGGTTGGTAAAATAATAAATTCATTTCCTGTGAGAGTTTTTAAGACTCAGCGCGGCGATGAGGGGAAAGTCATGAATATGATTATTGCCGACGACACTTCAAACACGAAAGTTGTTTTGTGGGATACAAATCACATATCTCTTTTTGAAAATAAAGTTTTGTCTAATGGTAGCGTTGTGGAAATTGTAAATGCAAGCGTCCGCGACGGCGAAATTCATTTGGGAAGTTTTTCAGATATAAAACCGACAAATGCGAATTTTGACGAATTAGTTACGGAAAGAATTATAAAAGAAAAAAAAATTTCAGATTTCAAAGTTTCAGACAGCGCGAAAGTCCGGGCGTTTGTTGTGCAAAGTTTTGAGCCGAGATTTTTTGAAGTGAATAAAGAGACAGGAAAAAAATTAACTGACGATGAGCGTGCACGCGGTATTCCGACGGAAAAAAGAGCGTTGATAAACATTGTAATTGACGACGGGAGCGAAACAATCCGCGCGGTTGTTTTTCATGAGCAATTAAAGCAGCTCGGTTTGACGGATTTAGAAAATGAAGAAAGAAGAATTTTGCAGAGAGAAAATATTTTGGGAAAGGAATTTATTTTTTCCGGCGTTGTAAAGAAAAATAATTATTTCAATAACGAAGAATTTTCCATAAATTCCGTCGAGGAAGTTAACTTGGATGCTTTGATTGCCGAGTTTGAAGGAAAGTAAAATGGAAATTACTGTGCTTACAATTATTTTTCTTGTGATTTTTTTGATTGGAATTTTAATTGCTTTTTTTCTCGGGAATAAAATAGGAAAATTTAATCGCGATAAATATTGGAATGAACAAATTCCTTTACAAAGGAAAGAGGCGATAGCTAGGTCGCGTTCTGTTTTGGGAGGGCAGTTTTCAGAGCAGCTTGCACCGTATTTGCCCGGATTTCCGTTCAATCCTAATGAGGTCAGATTTATAGGAAAGCCCGTTGATTTTATTGTTTTCAAAGGCATGGATAATAAAGATATAAACGAGATTGTTTTTGTCGAGGTGAAAAGCGGTGATTCTAAGTTAAGTTATCAGGAAAAAAAATTAAAGGACGCAATAGAAAATAAAAAGGTCTCGTGGCATGAATACCGAATTTCAAAGGGGCTGACAGACACGAAAATTTTTGATTGATGATTTCTTAACTCAAATATATACTTTTTCGTTAAATAATCTTTATAAACCGAAGAGGATTTTGGAAGGCATGGTTGAAACGCAAAAAATTATTGATGTTCTTAAAATAGATTCTTACCCAGATTTAAGGTCTGCTGAAGTTGGTCAGATAATTTCAATTAAGGGAAAGAATCCTGAATTAATAATAGACCCTTTTGTAGAATATTCCGATTGGGGTTTTTTTAGCGAAGATAAATACAATAAAGACAAAATTTACACCGTCGGTGTTGAAGAAAATTTTCTTGTTCAAAATCAGTATGATAATTATCTTAGCGATTCTGACGAATTTTTAATTCCTTATTTTAAAATTTCGTGCCGAATTGGTTCCGGGACGGCTTTGGAAGAGGCATTAGAAAGGGTTGTCAAAAAAGGGGGCTTAAAAAATGTCCGCTAAAAAGTCCGAAGAAGAATATGAAGAAGTTGAAGAATCTGAATCTAAAAAATCTAAAAAGGCAAAAGGTTCGGGTGAGCCAGAATTGACTGATTTGCCCGGAATTGGTCCCGCCGTCGCTGCGAAACTTGAGAGCGCGGGGATTTTTGATTTAATGGCGCTGGCTGTTTCTTCGCCTGCTACAATTTCCGACGCTGCGGGGGTGAGCCCTGCTGTTGCAAGAAAAGCAATAAGTGCTGCGAGAGATATGCTTGATTTGGGTTTTACCGACGGCGCGGAGTTTGCAAAAAAAAGAGAAAACGTTTCTTATATTACCACCGGAAGTAAAAGTTTAGATGAATTGCTGGGGGGAAGAGGAATTGAGTCCAGAGCTATTACTGAAGCGTTCGGCGCGTTTGGCTCTGGCAAGACTCAATTAGGTTCTACTTTAGCAGTGAGAGTTCAACTTCCTGTTGAGAACGGCGGAGCAAACGGGAAATGCGTTTTTATAGACACAGAAGGAACATTCAGGCCTGCAAGAATAAAACAAATTGCCGAGGCGCTTGGCGCAAATTCTGAAAAAGTTTTGAAAAATATCTTAGTGGCGAGAGCATTTAATTCCGACCATCAGATGTTGCTTTTGGAAAAAGTTACTGAGATGATAAAAAACGGCGAGCCGATAAAATTGATGATTATAGATTCTTTGACTGCGCATTTCAGAGCGGAATTTGCGGGAAGAGGACAACTTGCGGACAGACAGCAGAAATTAAATCGTTACATGCACGATTTGATGAAACTCGCGGAAACTTATAATCTTGCAGTTTATGTTACAAATCAGGTTATGGCGAATCCTGCGCAAATGTTCGGCGACCCGACGACGGCAATTGGCGGAAACATCGTCGGACATGCGAGCACTTACAGAATGTATCTTAGAAGAGGAAAACAAGGTTCAAGAGTTGCAAAATTAATTGACAGTCCTAATTTACCTGACAACGAAGCTGTTTATTTTGTAACAGAAGCGGGCGTTACGGATAAAGGTTAAAATGAAATGCAATATTGATTTTTGGGTTTATCCTTATGGAAAGGTTTGGGATATGCTGAATAAAAAGGAGGATGAAAAGGACGTCGATAAAATTTCTATTTATACCGCTCCGGAGATTTTTGGTAGCGTTCCACTTTCGTCGATAGAGGGTTATTTTGTTGTTCTGCATAATGAAGCGATAGATATAGATAAAAGAAAATATAAAGAAAAATTTAGCACGTTTATTCCCCAATTTCATATTAAAAGGGATAAGATGTCAGAACTCGAGGAAGAATTTGGCGGCAAATTTTATCCTTTTAAAAAATAATGTCAAATAAAAAAAGAAACTGCGACGATGAAAAAATTTTGAATAGTTTGAATAGGAATTATGAGATAGATTTTAATTTATCAGTTGAAGCAATTTATAATCTTCCGCGAATTTTGCTGAATAGGGCCAGAGAACAAATAAAATCCGGGAATTATGCAAAAGCAAAATTGCATTTAGATTCTTTTGAAAATTTAGAGAAGATAATACTAAAAGAAAATTTTCCCTATAGCAACAGCCAGGAATTGAGAAAGGATTTCAGAAAAATTTTAGTTGCAATAAATTATTTTGAAAAGAGATACGGTTCAGAGAGGGATTATGTTGTTAAGGAAAAAAGGTCTTATGAATAATTTTCAATAATTGTAAAACTTTATTAATTCGTTTTAGTTGTTAATTTCATGAAATTAAAGAAGAGGTGTTCCAGATGTCTTCCCGAATTTGTTTACGGGAGCATTGACGGGACTGTGACAACGTTTGCAGTTGTTGCCGGCGCATTGGGTGCGGGTTTGAGCAGTGCGGTAATTTTGATTTTGGGTTTTGCAAATCTTTTTGCCGACGGATTTTCAATGGCGGTTTCAAATTACCTTTCAAAAAAATCTGAAATTGAACTGGATAAAAAAAATAAAGATTACAGAAAAAGCCCGATAAAATCCGCATTTGTTACTTTTGTAAGTTTTATAATAATAGGTTTTATTCCGTTGCTGTTTTTTGTTTTGTCTTTGTTTTTCCCGTCGTTGATTGATAAAGCATTTTTGTATTCGGCAATTTTAACAGGATTTTCATTTTTAATTATAGGAAGTGTAAAAGGGGTAGTTACGGGAAAACATAAAACTTATTCTGCTGTTGAAACATTTGTTATAGGTGCGATTGCATCAGTTTTGGCTTTTGCCGTCGGACATTTCCTGAGAGGCCTTGCCGGATAATCATTCAATCAGTTCTTCTTTAGAAAACCATATTGAAATTTCTTTCTCTCCGTTTTCGGCGGAGTCGGATACGTGCATAACGTTATCAAAATTATTTGTTTTGGAATTTATTTTTCCGTATCTTCCCCTGATTGTAAACGGTTCTGCTTCGTCCGGGTTTGTTTTTCCTGCGTATTCTCTTAACTTTTTTATTGCGTCTTCACCTTTGTAAGCGATTGCGATGATTGCGTTCACGTGGTGATACTCTCCGGTGATGTATTTCAGTAAATCCGGGTAAAATGGTTTTTCTTTATGGACTTCATAATGCTTTTCCGCAATATGTTTTTGCACGTTAACGAGTTTTAATCCCACCATCTTCAATTTCAAATTTGAAATGTCATGAATTATTATTCCTGCGAGCTGCTTTTCCATAGCGTCGGGTTTTATTAGTACTAATGCTTTTTCCATACGTATTTTTTTGCAATAGAGTTTAAAAAGTTTTGTTTGTATTTTTTGCTATGTCAGAAGAGCCGGAATATATTCGCTTGGTAAAAGAAACTGAAATTTGCAAGAACTGTAAAAATATTGTTATAGGGAGGGGGAATGAAAATGCAGAAATACTTTTTGTTGGTGAAGCGCCCGGAAGGAACGAAGATGAACAGGGACTGCCTTTTGTCGGGAGAGCGGGAAAAAATCTTGATGAATTTCTTAAAAAAGTCGGATTGAGTATTGATGATATTTATATTGCAAATATTCTGAAATGCAGACCTCCGGAAAATCGCGACCCTCTTCCTGACGAGATTCGCGCGCATACACCGTGGCTGCTTGAACAAATTAAACAGATAAAACCCCGCGTCATCTGTTCGCTTGGGAACCATGCAACGAAATTTTTTCTTGCCGACGGAGATGTTGATAAAATAGACAAACAGCCGGGAATAACTTCCGTTCACGGGAAAGTTAAATTTGTCAAAATAAATGGTGTTGAAATAAAATTAATTCCGTTGTTTCATCCTGCTGCTATAATCTACAAAAGAGATTTGCTTCCATTATGGGAAAAAGACATGGAAATTGTAAAGTTGGAAATTAAAAAGGATTCGGAGCAGAAAAAGTTGTTTTAATTTCTTCTAACAATTTTTGCGTCGCTTGGCAAAGCATCGCGAATTTTTATGAATTTGTAATGTGCGTCTTTTGTTTTTTGGTTGTTAACAGAATCTTTTAATGTGTAAATTTTTTTCCCGTCGCTGTTTATGTAAAATTTTAGTTTCATTTTTTGTTTTAATTATTTAAATTACGTTGATTGCACAATTATTAGATTATTCCAATCCTAAAATATATTCTTTTAATCTCGTCGGAAGTTTTTGCTTCAATTTCTTTTCAACATCCTTCGGAGCTACCCATAAAAGTTCTTCAACATTTTTACCCTTCTTTTCTTTTCCTTCTGTTGCTTCGCATAAAAAGTATAATTCAAGAAGGTCTTTTTTATTTTTTATTTTATTTTTTGCGTAAACCGCCCCGAGATTGTGCACTTTGTATCCCGTTTTTTCTTTTGCGACTCTTTTTAATCTGACGTCAAGTTCTTCAGTATGTTTCAAATTTCCCTCGAGAAAACTCAAATTTTTATCTCCCGTTCTTTTTCCAAGAAGTATTTTTCTTGATTTTGGCTCGAATAAAATTCCGATTATTTTCACTGAAAATTTGTCGTTTATCTTGTATGTCATCTTATTTTTCTTTGATTGTAAAGTTTAAATGATTTTCCTTTGCGAATTTTTCAACTTCTTCTGCAAAGTTCTTTAAATCGTTGTCTGCTTTTTTTAAATCAGTTGATTCTTTTTTTAATGAGTACCTTCCTGCAGAAATTGTTTTTATTTCAATGTTATTTTTTGGATTCAGAACTTTTTTTATAAGTTCCAATCCGTCAGGTTCGGTTGTTGTCAGGGTTATTTCTTTTTTTGCGTAGAACTTTTTTTCCTTTTGTGAATTGATAATTTCCAGTATTTTCTTTGCATCTTCTTTTCCTGCAATTTTTTCAAGCTCCTTGGGATTTATTTTTGCGGAATTTATGAAATTGTAAAGTGTATTTTCGGATTTTATTTCTTCAATTATTTTTTTTGATTTTTCATTCAGGATACTTTTAAGTATGCTTTCATAACTGTGTTCTAAACTTACCTGTTCAAGAACTTCTTTTTTTTCTTTTTGAGTCACTCTTCTCAATGAAAGTTCAATTGTTCCTTTGTCAGAAATTCTTAAAATCTTGCAGACGATTTTTTTCTTCGGAACGACATAGTCACGGAGATTTCTTATTCTTCCCGGAGCAATTTCGCTTGTTATGATTGTGCCTTCGATTTCACCGTCCTTATAGGGTATTTTTACAAATACATTTGTTCCGATAATTCTGTCTACCGTGCATAAAACTAAATCTCCTGTTTCAAATTCCATGTTAATTCAAGAAAAATAAGGGTTTTAAAGGTTTTTAATGACGGCTTATTGAAACTCTTTTTGATTGCAATTTGGTTTTTCAACAATTCGATTAAACTTTTACAACTTCAACTTCAAGATTTTTTTTAAGTAACTCTATAAATTCGTTTTCTTTTTCCTGCGATATTATGCAACCTGCAGCGTGTTCGTGCCCGCCAACTTCTCCGTCGGTAATTTGTATTATCCGTGCAAGTAATTCACGGACGTTGCGTCCGCATTTTCCGGCATTTCTTGCCGAAACTTTTATTCTGTTTTCATAATATGCCATTGTTACTATTACCGTGCCTTCGCTGTAATTCGGCGAATTTGAAAGGATGCTCGCGATTGTTCCCGCCATCGTATCAGG
>CAZRDP010000006.1:31284-31593 GCA_964598985.1 Candidatus Woesearchaeota archaeon
TTCTTCAACAAATTTCAAACCTGAAATTAATTTTTGGCGATATTTTATATGTGTTGATTCTGCAAGTTTTTTTGAAGAAGAAACTTCCATAAGAAATTTTAACGCAATTTCCGAATTTCCAGAACGGGAGCATGCGTTCACGACGGCGCTTAAGTCCCTTGCGTCTTCAAGCTGGTTAAACATTTTTAGTAAAAATAAATCGCCTATTAGGTCTTTGGATTTTATTTTGGGGTTTCGGAGTAGTATCGAAGTAGTTATTTTTTCTGTTTCGTCGTCGGAGAGTTCAATAATACTTTTGTATTTTCCGTT
>CAZRDP010000007.1:0-995 GCA_964598985.1 Candidatus Woesearchaeota archaeon
AACATTAATTAGTTTGATGTTAGGAGTTATGCTTTTGGTAACAATTGCTGGTGTGAGCGCTGCTATTGATGTAACTGGTGTGACACTTAATGGTTCAAGTAGTGTAGTTGTTCAAGCAGGAGATGCTGCTGGAACTAGAGTTACTGTACATACATGGGGAAGCGGTTCTTCAGATGAATGGGAATCTACTTCTTACATGATTGCAGGAACTGGTTGGACTTGTGTTAACACTCAAGACCATACACAAGACGGATTTCATTCTGAATCTTTCACAATAACTATTCCTGCATTAATTGCTGGAAGTTATGATTTCAGTGTAAGAACTTATCAGGATGAAGGATGTACTGGAAATTATGATGGTTACACCCTTGACAATGGAATAATCGTTGTTGAACCTGAATGTGTCTTAACGGTAAGTCCATTTGAAGGGGGTTACGAGTTTGAAGGCGAAGTTTATTTTGACAGCGAAGCTGTTCCAATAGAATGGACTTTGAGTGAAGGATGTACTCCAATAGACAAGTTCTATATCTTTTATGAAAAAGATGGGGAATGTGATCCGAATTTTGCGAGCTGGGCTGATGTGCCTGGAACAGAAAGTGGTTTAACACAGAGTATTGTGGGAACTAGTTCACCATACAATTACACATGGGACAAACCTTCTGAAAGCGGACAGTATTGTTTGAAAGTTAAAGTAACTTCAAATGGTGCATTAGACGTTTCAGAAACATTCAACGTTGACCATGCTAAACCTGTTGTTCATCTTGAATCTGTAGGAACACCTCAATACGGAGATTGTTCTGAAGGAGAAGGAACTTGTTATGTAAATAATGAAACAGAAATTACAATAACTTGTACTGATGATAACCCTGTTGCTGCATGGCAATCCGGTGTTGACTATATACAATATAGTATCAATGGACCTAATGGAACAACGACTCAAACTCCCGACGGAGATAGTGCTACATTTAAATTCGCTGAAGATTCCAACCATACTT
>CAZRDP010000007.1:1005-5009 GCA_964598985.1 Candidatus Woesearchaeota archaeon
TTAGAATACTGGTGTTATGATAATGTAGGAAAAGAAGCTATACACAAAACTAAAGATTTTGTTGTAGAATCTGTTGCTCCGATAATAACAAAGACAGTTGGTGAACCTAAAGTTTCAGGATGTGATGCATTATGGGAAGCTTGTGATTGGTATGTAAATACTGACACAAAGATTTGCCTATCTGCAGTTGATCCAGAACCTCACCCTTCAAATAACGTTGAAATATCATGTGAATATTCATGGTGGGCAACAGACTTTGAAGCAGAACCATCAGGACACGTAGAAGTGGAACTTGATGAAAACGGATGCTTTAGTTACGGAGAAGGTTCATATCATGAACTTCATTGTACTGCAACTGATGCTCTAGGAAACACTGCTGATTTATACGAAGCAGATATCGTCGATGATTTGGCTCCTTATACAAATGCCAGATTTATTGGACCTTACTATCCAGACGAAAATTCTGAATGGATTGATACTGTTTCAAGAATAGAGCTTTTACCTAGCGATCCTAAACCGCATCCTGTAGGTGTTGCAACAACATATTACAGATATGCACAAGTTGATGACAGTTATTGTTATAATCCAGAAACATCTTGGACAACAACTTCAAAGGACGCAGAAGGTTGGCAAGTTTATTCAGAACCTTTCGGGCTTCCTGAATCATGCCATGTTGTAGAATATTATTCTGTTGACAGACTCGGAAACGAACAACCTGTTCAGCACGGATTTATATTCTCTGACCACACCGCTCCAACTCCAATAAAGGAAGTTGGAAATCCAAGTCACAAATGTACTGAATTTGATTTATTCGGTGTTTGTGAAGAAGGATGGGATTGGAAAGTAACAATGGACACTCCAGTTTACTTGAGTTGTAATGACCAAGGACCTCACCCTTCAGGAACTGCTGAACTATGTTACAAAATAACATGGGATGGTGGAGATATAAATGAAAGTTATCCTTACTACGAAGGAGGATATTTCACTGAAGATGATTACTATTGCGTTGATGTAGAAGATGAAGAAAAAGTCACATTATACTTCACAGAAGAATGTGAACACACTCTTGATTTTTACTGCGTTGACAATGTAGAAAAAACTTCAGAAGTTGATTCAGAACTTTTCAAAGTTGAAGGAAGATCTTTCACAATTGAACTTGATAAAAAATGGAATTTAATTTCAGTTCCAGTTAATTTATTGAGTAGTGATGTGGAAGAAGTTTTCGGAAATGATGAAAACATTGAAAGTGTTTGGGGTTATGAAAACGGTGAGTGGAAAGTGTATATTCCAGGACGTGGAGGAAGTCTTGAAGAAATTCTTCCTGGACACGGATATTGGGTAAGAACACACGGAGAAACATCGATTGTAATCGGAGGAGAATTGTTCAGCGAAGCTACAACACCTTCAAGTTTCGAACTTGAAAAAGGTTGGAACTTAATCGGACATTACGGACTTCCAAGCAAACCTGCTTATTGTTCGTTGTTCTCATTAGTTGATACACAACAAGGATTCCCAAGATGGAGTTCTTTATGGGGATATAACTCTGATAACCAAAGATTCAGACCATTATCTGCATCAGATTTAACTTATGCTGGTAAAGGGTACTGGGTAGAAATGGATGTTGAAGACTCTTACAGTCCATCATCAATCTGTTACGGATTCCATTAATTTTATTTTATTTTTTTCTATTTCTTTATTTTTTTTATGAGCTAGTGGATACTAATTATTTTTTATCTAAATCTTTAAATATGTAAAAAAATATTTTATAAAATGAAGAGTGGTGAACGTATTCCTGAAACTAATTTCTTATGTCATTTTCCTTTTGGAAAAATTTTGAGTAATTTAGTTACTTAAAGATAAAGATGAAAGGAGGTGATAAAATGAGAAATTTTCATAAAAAGAAAGTTAATGTATTTGGAAAAAAAGTTTCTGTTTTGCTGATTACTGCAATTGCTGTTTTAGGATTGGCTGCTGCGGCTTTGGTTCCTTATCTTACGGGACTTGTCGTCGGAGAAGTAACTGTTGAATCTCCTATAAATTTATACGGAGCTCAAATCGAAGATGTTTCCGTGCCTGAACTAGAATTGGAAACTGACAGCCTCTTGTCAGGAGAAACTCTCAACGGAGGAGGTTCTGATGGCTTTTGGATAAAAGTTGAAAACTTAGCCGACCATGTTGTTCAAGGAAATCTTGTTTTTGAGATTTCAAATGATGAAGGTCTTACAGAAGCTGAAATAAAAGAAATAATTTCTGGAATAGAAATTTATGATTGGGCTCATAGTGCTAGTGCGCCAACAGATAAACAGCGTCTTGGACCATACACCGTACAAGATTTAGAAACTGCGGGAAAACTTGTGTTAGTAGATATGGGAGATGGAGAAACTTATAGAGTTTCTTATCCGGATTTGTGGCTTTGGACCAATAGTGTAACTGATGATACTGAATTGATTTATGTAAAAGTGTCAATGAATTTCCCTGTTAACGCAATCGGGAAATACACAATTAAGGCAACAGTCTTTGAAGATGGACAGGATGTAGCAACAGTAGTATTCCCGACATCTCCGTAAACTAATTTATTTTTTATTTTTTCCAATTTATTTTTTTCGGAAAAACCAAAAAGTCCCTCGGGAAAGAGGGCAACATAATCAACAATGAAAAACAAGATAAAAATAACAATTATTATTTTTGGAATTTTATTAATTGGAATTGTAACAGCAAATTTAATTCCTAATTTGTCTAATGCAATTTTTGGAAACGTGAAAGTTACAGGACCTGTTTTTTATTTTGAAGCGAATGATGAAAGCCTGTATAAAAATTTGTTATTGAATGAAATTCCTTCAGTTGAAAATGATACTCGCTTATTTAACGGAAACAGGCTTCTATATGAATCGGAATCTTTAGGTTTAACAGAAATTTATCCTGCGAGGTTTGAAGTTCATATCTGGTCAAGAACAAATTTTGAAGGAAATATTTTGCAATTTAGAATTTTGAAAATAAATAATTTTGGAATTGAAACTGAAATTTGTTCTCCGAATTATGTTCAGCCAAATCATAAAATAAGTTTTACAGAAAGAATAACTTCATGTAATTCAACCGGAAAAATTTATCTAAATACTACTGATAAAATCGCCTTAGAAATCAGAGGTTCGGGAGGAACTTCTGAGTATTGGATAAGTTCAGGAGAAAAATACACTCATGGTTATTCAAGAATTGAAATTTCAAAACAATAAAAAATGAAAACAAAAATAGCAACATCAATTTTAGGAATGATTTTTTTAATTGGAATTGTGAGTGCGGGAACAATCACAAATCTTACTCCTTCGGAATTTGAAACTCAAAATGTTTTTTCAGGAGAAACAATTTATAATGAATTTAGTTTTGATTATGAAGACATAGAAGGAAGTTACGACGATGCAACTTTGTTTTTAAAAGTTGAAATAGATTCAGAAAATGCGGATTTCCCCGTCTGGAAAGGAGATTTTAATTTGAGCGCTTTTATGACGCGAAATGTATTTGGAAACAGAAAAGAGATTATTTTTTCTTGTACAGAAGAACCATTCCTTAAACTTAAAACAAGAAATGGTTTTGAAACAATTTATTTTATTGACGATGTTCCTAACGGAACTTTTTATTGTTATAACGAAGATTATCGTTTGATGAAAAAAAATTCGCAAAATAATATTAATTTGGAAATAAAAACTCATGAAAGAATTTTTCCGGGAAATTATAATATAAAAGTTCAGCTTATGGAAATGGAAGAATTTAGAATAGAATTAAATGAAAAATGGAATTTAATTTCAATTCCTTACAAATTATGGAACAATAATTCAGAAGAAATTTTTTGGGACACTCAAAGTATTGAAAGTGTGTGGAGTTATGAAAACGGAGAATGGAAAGCTTACATTCCAGGACGTGGAGGAAACCTTGAAGAAATTGTTCCGGGAAGAGGATATTGGGTTCGGGTGAGAGAAAAAAGTTCAATAGTTGTTATTAAAGAAGATTTG
>CAZRDP010000007.1:5019-27007 GCA_964598985.1 Candidatus Woesearchaeota archaeon
TCCGATGGAATTTCCGCCGAGTGTTGAAGTTTACAAGGGATGGAATCTTATAGGACATTACGAAATTGAAAATAAAACTTCTTATTGCGCTTTGTTTTCTTTAGTCAATACTTACAGAGGTTTTCCTAAATGGAGCGCTCTTTACGGATATAAAAACAAAAATTTTATTCCTTTGGATTTAGATGATGAAATGAATCCCGGAAAAGGTTATTGGCTGGAAGTAGATGTTGAAGATTCTTACAGCGCTTCAACTGCATGTTATACATATTAGCATCGATAAAATAAAATGATTAAAAATTTATCTGAAAAGAGTGATTACAAAAAATAATTTATTTCAAATAATAATCTTTTTAAATGACTTCTTTATAGTGGCAGTATGAAAAAAGCATTTTTAGCACTGTTTTTAATAGTTTTAATGTTAGTTGTTGTTTCAGCAAAAGAATTGCCTCCTGAAGCGATGACATTTTATGGAAAAGTTACATATACAAACGGCAGTGCAATTCCAAACGGATATTATATAACTGCTAAAATAGGAACAACTGTTAGTGCAGAATGTGAAGTTATAAATGGAAATTACGGTCAGGGAACATTATGCATTGTTCTCAAGCCTTATGAAATGAAGTCCGCTTTAATTGAATTCTTTATAGGAAGCACAAAAATAGGAAGTGCATCTTTTGACCTTCAGGCGGATGTAAACCTTAATTTTACTGTTGAAACATTACCTTCAAATTTCACGCCATTATCTAACGGAATTTGCGAACCTGCAAAAGGTGAATGCTCTTATAATCTTCTTGATTGTGACGCTTCAAAAACAAGTTTATGTGCCGGGAACGGAAGATGCGACGTTGAAATAGGTGAAACATGCACAATCACTTCACAGGATTGTACTTGTCAAACTCCAAGTAGCCCTTCAAGTTCTTCAAGCAGTTCTTCCGGGGGCGGTGGCGGAGGAGGAGGAAGTTCAAGGTCCTCAACTTCATCATCAAATACAAATAATCTTGTAACACTTTCAACAAATTCAACTGAGGGTGAAAACTTAAATGAAACTTCAACTGAAAATCTGGATGAAGAAAACAAAAAAGGAATTACAGGTTTTGCAGTTGCTGATTTTGTAAAAACAAAGGGCGGAAAAATTTCAATAGGAATTTTAATTTTGATAATACTTGGATTAATATTTGTTTCAGTAAAAAAAGATGAAAAAGAAAAATCAAAGGTGAAACCCAAAAAAACTAACGGCAAGAAGGTGAAAGAAATTAAAGTCGTGAAGTTGAGCGAACTTAAGAAGAGAAATAAAAAATAAAATGGATAAAAAAATAAGTTTCATTTTTGTATTTGCGTTGATTTTAAGCGTGATTCTTTTAGGAGTTGTTAAAGCGAGTTCAGAAAATTATATTGCTCAATGTGATTTAGTTGAAGGGCAGGGAGAAAATGAATATGACTATGTTATTGTCATAAGAGAACTTTTAAGGTCGGATATGACAAAAAGCGAAGCACGTTCAAATATTTATGAAAAAAATATTCTTCCGGGAAATTATGAAGTTACATTGGTTGCCAGCGACGGATATGATTCAAGAGTGAATGTTACACAAAATTATGAACAGTATTATGCTTCTTTCAGAAAAAATTCAAGTGAGGTTGCAAAAAGCAATGCGCATGAAGATTTGGAAGATAATGTTTCACAAGTTGTTTTAAAAGAAATTGTAAATGATGAATTGGAATTGCCAAACGGAGCGGATGAAGTTAAAGCGTTCCATTACAAGTATAATAAAGTGCCTACAACTGATTCTCCAAACAGCGTCGCTGTTGTTTGCATCGGTTTGAAAAAAATTGTTGAACCCAAATGCGGAGATGGAAAAGTTAATCAGGAAAGTGAAGAATGCGACGACGGAAATAATGTTTCGGGAGATGGTTGTTCTGCTGAATGTGAAATTGAAACTCCTCTTCCTTTCTGCGGAAATGGAAAAATTGAATTTCCTGAAACATGCGACAGAGGAGCTTTAAACGGATTTTTATGCTGGGCAGGATATGGAAGTTCGTGCTCTTACTGTTCAAGAACTTGCCAGAACATAACAATTACAAACTATTGCGGTGACGGAATAAAACAGGAATGTGAAGAATGCGACGACGGAAATAATGTTTCGGGAGATGGTTGCTATGAATGTAAAATTGAAAATCCTTCCGAACCTTTCTGCGGAAATGAAATAGTTGAAGCTGGCGAGGAATGCGACGACGGAAATACTCAAAATAATGACGGCTGTTCTGCTGAATGTGAAATTGAAGAAAATCCTACATGCGAATATGATGTTTCAATTAAGAAAGATTCTCCGACATTGAATTATTCGGGAACAGGTATAGGAATAAAACCAACCTCGGGCGATTGGATTTCCGGAAACCCTGCTGAAATAGAAAAAGGAAATTATTTAGTTGGATTTTATATTGAGAATAATAAAAATATTTCTGATGAAGTTCAGATATTTGTTAAGATTGATAATACAATTATAGCGGAATACAACCGAACAATAAATCCTAGCTCTCATATTAATAATTATTCTGTTAAATTGAACGTAAATAATGCAGAATTTTGCGGAGCGCACACAATTTATCTTGAAGTGGAAAATGAAGATGAATGCAACACTTCGGACAATTATGCTGAAAGACAAATCTTCGTTCATTGCACATGCGGTGATGGAGAACTTGAAGCTGATGAAGGCGAGGAATGCGACGACGGAAATTTGGTAAACGGAGATGGTTGTTCTTCAACATGCCAGATTGAAGAGGAAGAAGATGACGATGTGACTTTATTATCTTATAGCGGAAAAAAACTTGACTTCCATGAATGCATTCCAAACTGGGAATGTTCCGGATGGAGTGAATGTTCATACGGAGTGAAAACAAGAAACTGCGTCGATGAATTTAATTGCGAAGTTGAATACAACAAACCGATTGAAAGTACAAAATGTGTTGAGCCGATCATTGCAAATAGTAAAACAGAGTCCGGATTAAACTGGTTTTTTATTTTTGGAGTTATTTTGCTGATTATTCTTTTAATCATTTTAATAAATTTACTGAGATAAAATGGAACCTCAATTTTTTGAAAGAGATTTTAATCCATACGGGGCTAAAATAATTTATGAACTTTGTGAAAGAGTAAAAGTTGACACTGAAAGAAATTCGGAGAAAGAGAAGAATAAAATTTTCGCTGACGTTGATAATTTTGTAAAAAAATATGAAGAAATTAAAGAAGAGTACAGAATATAAATATTTTTATAACTGATATGCTTAAAATTAAAATGATAGATTTGTCGGATGAAGGGAGGAAGAAATTTTATGAAACTTTTTTTGGAGATGTTGAAAAACTCAGGATGATTGACGGAAGTTATGAATCCAAATATAACATTATGTTAAATTTAATTGAAGGGTTAAAATCTTATGAAAACCAAATTCAATTTTACAAAAGCCAGTTGAAAATTCTTTGGGAACTTAAAAAGAATCATTTTAAAATTTCATCTCAAGAGAGAGAGGATTTAAACGGCGTAATAAGTTTGAGTTCGCAAAAGAGAGGGGAAGCAATAAAGAAATATGAGGATAATCTGCAGAAGTTTTCAAAAAGTTTTAAGAAAGATTTGGCGGAAATAATTTCAAAAGATCCGAGCACAGTAAGTAGTGTTAATTTCAATTAATCACATAAATCTTTTAAAAGTTCAAATTTGTTCTTTATAAGTGGAAGAGGAGATATTTTGTGATTGGGATTTTACAATCGGAGGATTTCATGATATGAAAGAAAGATTTCATGAATGCAGTTGTTTAATTGAACGTGAAAAAATGCCGTTATATAAAAAAATAGAAGAGAGAAAAAATTTAATGTTTAGAAAGAAACAATATTGGAACTCGTTTTATAAAGACAAAATGAATTAAAATGGAATACAATTTTAGCATTGACGACTTTAATCGGGAAAACTCAAAAATAATTTATTCTACACTTGAAAAGGCATTGAAACAATTAAAAGAAAATAAAACAATGCCTGAAGATAAAAAGGAAAAAGCTCTTGAAGAGATTAAAAAATTCTATGAAAGTTATGAGGCGCAAAAAAACGAAGCAATAAAAGAAGTTTATTTTTTTTGTGGGAACGGGAGAAACTAAAAATTTAAATATGCTCATTTTCTGAAATTTTAGTAGACAGGTTGGCGGGTTAGTCCTCCGCTTTTTGCAAACGGACTTAGGCAGACTGCAAGGAAGTCGGTGATAAGGCGCTGTTGAGGTCTTTGCTCAATGTTGACGCTCTGTCCGGATTGATCTTGCATACGCGAAACGGGTCAGGCCTTGATCGGAGCAGCCCTAAACATTTGTTAAGATGCTTTTCGGGTTGCAGAGAAGAGTTGTTGTAAAGGTAAGCTTCACCAGTATCTTTGAGCTGGCTTCCGGTCTACAATTTTGTTTTAATTTTTTCTCGTTAATTTAATAAACTTCATTTTTCTGTTTATTTCATGAAGAGGTTGAAAAATAAAGCGCAATTTTATCTTGTTTCCGCGATGATTTTGGCGACGATAATTATCGCACTTATTTCAATTACAAATTTTTCAAACAAAAAGGAAAATAATCAAATTGAAAATTACGGAAAGGAACTTGAAATTGAAATTGAAAAAGTTTACGATTACGATGAAATAACCAACCACGATTCAATTGAAGATTTCACGAAAGAGTACAGTTATTATATCGGAAAAGATTTTGACGCGTTTTTTATAATTGCCGACGACCCGGAAATTGAAGCATACACTTTTACCGACGATACAAAAGTTGATTTGAGTTCGCAGGCGAGTATTATCGGGGATGAGATAATTTTTAGTGACGGAAATGTGAGTTATAACTTTGAACTTAACGAAGGGAAAAATTTTTATTTTGTGCTTTCTCAGGATATTGGAGGTGAAAGATATGTTTACACAAATTAGACGTTCAAATAAAAAAGCGGTAAGCCCGATAATCGGATATGTGCTTTTGGTGACGTTCGTAATAGTTTTGGGGGTTATAATTTACAACTGGATGAGAACTTACGTGCCGACGGATGAACTTGAGTGCCCCGACGGAACTTCGCTTTTTGTGAAAGATTATGAATGCAACAACAGCGTTTTGAGTTTAACTTTGAAAAATAACGGAAAATTCAACATAGGCGGGTATTTTATTTACGCGACGACGAACGTGACGCAGGAACTCGCAACGCGCGATCTGACTCTTTACATGTCTGACAATACTTCAAGATTAAATCCGACGGGAATAAAATTTTCAGGCGAAATGAATTCATTAAAACCGATGAATGAAGAAACTGAAACATACGATTTCTCGGGCGCAGATTTCAATATTTATTCTGTTGAAATTATTCCGATAAGATGGCAGAAAGAAAGAAGAATAAACAGAGTCGTGAGTTGCTCGGAGTCGAGAATTAAGGAAATCATTTCCTGCGGATAATCAAAGAATTTAAAAATATGAAACAGGTAATATAATCATGAAAAGGATTGGTGGAAAAAAAGCTTTATCTCCGGTCGTGGCGACGATACTTCTTATTGCGATGACAATCGTTATTGCGCTTATAGTTTTTCTGTGGTTCAGGGGTTTGACGGAAGAGCAGATTACAAAATTCGGCGGGACGAATATAAAAATTGTCTGCGACGATGTTTATTTTGAGGCGAGTTATTCCAGCACATCGCAGGAGCTTCTTATAAGAAATTCAGGAAATGTCCCGATATATAATTTTAAGATAAAAGAAATGAACGGCGGTTCTTATACAACGAATGATTTGAGTTTATTATCCGACGAGTGGGAAGCAAATTACAAAACAGGATTAAATCAGGGAATGAGTTTTTCCGACGAGATTTCTATAACGGGCGACGAGATTGTTTTAATTCCTGTCCTTATTGGGAATTCTGATAAGGGAAAGAAAACTTATGTCTGCGACGAAAATCAGCACGGTTATCAGATAATATTATAAAATGGAATATAAATATTTCACAGGGCAAAAAATCTCTGACGAGATTTTTAGTTTGTTCGCCCAGGCGTGGTCAAACAAATGAAAATAAATATTTCATTGGGCAAATTAAAGAATAATAAAGGATTGTCGGAAGTTGTCGCGGTTGTTATAATGATTTTGCTTGTAATCGTCGCTGCTGCAATTATATGGGCTACGATAAATAATTTAATCGAGAAAAAAACTGAAGGGGTCAAGTCGTGTTTTGATGTCGGTTTTTCCGAAAAAGTTTTTTTTAACGGCGATTATACGTGTTACGATTCCACAACGAAAGAAGTCCAATTTTCCGTCGGTATCGGAGATGTTGAAATTGAAAAAATAATAGTTACAATTTCTGCGGGCGGAAGTTCAAAAAGTTTTGAAATTACTTCAGAAGCCGGAACGCAAACCGATTTATTAAAATATTCAGACAGAACAACCGGCGCGGTGATGCCCGAAAAAAACGCCGGATTAACTTATATTGCAACGGGCATAGAAGAAATTCCGGACTGGATAAAAATTGCGCCATTTGTCGGCGAGAAACAATGCGACCCGACCGACACAATTTACGAACTTGAAGATTGTTCTTTGTTCAGCTGAAATTTATATTTTGGTTCTGAGAAGGAATTAAATAACATTAATAAAAAATATAAACCTATTTAGCAATATTATTAAAAGATAAAATCTTATTAAACAGAAAGAGGAAAAAATGATTAAGAAAAAAGCTCAAATTTGGGTTGAAACCGTTATTTATATTCTGATTGCTTTCGTTATGATAGGATTGGTTTTGTCATTTGTCAAACCGAAAATTGAAGAACTCCGCGATAAAGCGGTCGTCGAGCAATCCATTGAAATCATGAATAATCTTGAAAAAGTTTTTTCCGACGTCGTTGTTCCGGGAAATAAAAGAATTGTTGAAATCGGTATAAGAAAAGGCCAGATGAAAATTGTTCCTGAAAATGACAGCATATATTTTGAAATAGAAAGCAGATACACTTACAGCGAGCCGGGAGAAGTTATTCTCGTCGGCAACCTCAATATCACGACGCAGGACAGGGGAAAATTTAATTTGATAACGATAAACAGGGATTATATATCGCAATATAATCTGACTTACCAAAATTCGGAAATCCAAAAAACGCTGACGGCAGCATCAGTCCCTTACAAACTTGTGGTTTCAAATGAGGGAAACGAAAATTCAAATAAAACAAGAATAAACACCGATTTAATATGATGGAAAATATTTCAGCAAAAATGAGCAAAGAGAAAGTAAGCATAAAAGATTATCCGCAGGTTGAAATAAATTTCAATCCGGAAGTTCCGCCTCTGAAAAAATATAAGGATAAAACGCAGATTAACATAAGATACTGTCTTATTTCGCCGTTCACATTTGTGCATATTTACTGGGACCCGAAAATTTATGAAATCGTTTACGAAATTGAAGAGCCAATACTAAACGAGACGGAAAAAAAATTTAAGGAAGAAATTATAACAGCGATGAGAAATATGATAAATTATGAAGAGATAATTGAAAAAGATGAGAAAAAAAAGCTTAGTTATATTGATAAAAAATTCAAGATGATTGCAATTGAACTTGCAATAGAAATGTCTTACGAAAGCTACAAGAAAATTTTTTATTATCTGGCGAGGGATTAGAAAACAAATTTAATTTTCAGAGATGACCAGCGTCTGGAAAGTTTCGTTGAAAAACTTGCGCAAAGATGCGGAAAATATATTTCGTACGCGAGGCCGATTCTCGACGGTAGTTTGCCTGACGGGTCAAGAGTTAATGCGACTTATACAAAAGACATAACTTCAAAAGGTCCGACATTTACAATCCGTAAATTTACAAAAACGCCGTGGACGCCTCCGCAGTTAATTTCGTTCAGAACTTTAAGTCCGGAAATTATGGCTTATCTCTGGCTGTTGGTGCAGTACAGAATGAATGTTCTTATCACAGGCGGAACGTCGTCGGGAAAAACTACTTTGCTTAATGCGATGGCTTTTTTTATTCCGCCGGAAGCAAGAGTAGTTTCAATTGAAGATACACGTGAACTGAATTTGCCGAGGGAAAACTGGTTGCCGAGCGTTGTGAGGAGCGACACAGGAGTCGGCGGTCATGGGGAAATAAGTTTGTTTGATTTGCTTAAAAGTTCATTCAGACAAAATCCGGATTATGTTATAGTGGGGGAAGTAAGAGGAGCAGAAGCGTCGGTTCTCTTCCAGGGAATGGCATCGGGGCATTCTTCAATCAGCACCATTCACGCGGACTCTGTAGACACAGTTATAAAAAGACTTGAAACTCCGCCGATTGAACTTTCACCGACGCTGTTAAATGTCCTTGACTGCGTTTGCATTATGACTCACGCCGTTGTTAACAAAGAAGAAACAAGAAAACTAAAAGAAGTTGTTGAAATCATAAATGTAACTCCGGAAGGTGTCGCAATAACAAACACGCCATTCATTTGGGATTCAATGGAAGACGAATTTTATTTCAAAAGAAATTCCAAAATTTTTGAAAAAATAAAAAAAAGATACGGACTTAGAATTGAAGAAATAGAATTGGAATTCAGAAGAAGAGTTCAGCTTTTATACAGAATTTATCAGACAAAAACATTCGGATTTGAAGACGTGCAAAAGGTTATTAATGAATATTATAAAAGACCAAAAGAAGTTCTTAGAAGATTTGGTATTGAATAAAATTTTCAAAAGAAAATATTTAATAACGCAAGTTGCTTTTTTCTTCAATGAAAAATACGGTGAAAAAAAGAGATCCTATAAAAGAAATTGATGTTAATTTTCTGAATCAGATTGTAATGACTCTCGAGCAGGCGGAAATTAAAATGGAGCAATCTTTCCGACGGAAAAAAAATGAACAGTTTAACGCGGCGAAACAATTTATTCTTAAACTAAACAAAAAAATTTCGGAGGAATTGAATGGGAAAACCGGACTTTAATAAAATAAAGGAATCAATTTCAAGGCAGAAAAAAATTGTGAAAGAACTGATTTCTTCAAAAAATTATTACAATCAGGGAAATTCCGAAGAGAAAAAAATTATTGCCGAACATTTTGCAAATTTGACCGAACAATTAAAAAAGGCGGGTGATGAGACGGAAAATTTGATTAAAGAAATAAATCTGGCTAAACCGCTCGCCGGAAGAACTGAAATAAAAGAAGAAAAAGAAATTTCGGGCGGGGCTGAATCTGAAGAAACAAAAGAAAAAGTTCACCGACAATATGAATTTCCTACGCCGGTAGTAATCAGAAAAATGTATTCACACAAGGAAATGAAACCGGACAGACTTGAACGGGAAACTTTCAAAAGAATTGAAAAACAAAAAACAGCGACGAAGATTAAACCGACGATTTCGCAGGAAGTTAATCCGTATGTAAAATTTGCAAATAGACTTTTCTCGAATTTTTCAAAAAAACTTGTTGATGAAAAAACTTTTGACACTTTGGGAAGGGATTTAGTTAAAGCGAACATCCACCGCACGCCACAGGAATATCTTTCGGTGACTTTGCTTAGTTTTATCGTCGCTATTTTTGCCTCCTTTTTTATTGCATTGTTCTTCCTTTTTTTCAAAATCACTCCGGATTTGCCGATAATTGTGAGAACAACCGAAGAATTCGGAACGAGAATACTAAAAGTTTTCTGGCTTATTTTTGCAGTTCCCGTCGGGACTTTACTTTTGATGTTTTTTTACCCGGCTATAGAAAAAAATTCTGCAGGAAATAAAATGGATCATGAAATGCCTTTCGCGACGATGCATATGGCGGCGATTTCGGGTTCTATGATTAACCCGTCAAAGATTTTTGAAATTATAATCTCGGCGAGAGAATATCCTTATTTGTCAAAACAATTTACAAAGTTAATCAACGAAATAAATATTTATGGCTACGACATTGTGAGCGCGCTGAGGAATAACGCCGTAAACAGCCCGAGTAAAAAACTTTCGGAACTTTATAACGGACTTGCGACGACGATAAACTCAGGAGGGGATTTGCCGGATTTTTTTGACAAACGTTCACAGAGTTTGCTTTTTGAGTACGGGCTTGAAAAAGAAAAAAGGACGAAAGCCGCAGAAACTTTCATGGATATTTACATCAGCGTCGTTATCGCAGCGCCGATGATTCTTATGATTTTGCTTATGATGATGAAACTCAGCGGTCTTGGAATTTCTTTAAGCACGCAAATGATTACAATTATTATGGTGGTTTCAGTAACGGTAATAAATATAATTTTCCTTTCAATATCGGAGATGAAAAAATAATGGAATTTAAAAGAATACACTTCCTCGGAATTTTTCTCGGAGCGATTATAGTTATTGTTTCGCTTTTCTTAACAGGTTCTAAAATATTTTACCTTGTCATCGGCGGGGGAATTTTAATCGGAGTTGCCCCGTTCGTAATTACGGCGATAAATGAAACGCGTATGGAAAATGAAAAGGAAGAAATGTTTCTGGAGTTTACACGAAACCTTGTTGAAAGCGTCAAGACCGGAACGCCAATCAGCAAAAGCATTATGAACACGAGGGACAAAGCGTATGGCGTCCTCGGAGAACACATAAAAAAACTTGCAAATCAAATTTCACTCGGAATTCCGATTAATACGGCATTGCAGACATTTGCAAAAGATGTCAACAACAGAACTGTTTCAAGAACTATAACTTTAATAGGGCAAGCGGAAAGAGCGGGCGGAGACATCGGAGAAATTCTTGAATCAGTTGCCGGCGCTGTTACAATGTCAGACAGATTGAAAAAAGAAAGAAAAGCCGCAATATCGACGCTGGTTGTTCAGGGTTACATTATTTTTTTCGTTTTCATGATAATTATTTTAATCATGCAGTTCCAAATTTTGCCGTTGGTTTCGGGAATATCCGGGCTCGGAGATGTCACGTCGGGAAATTTCGGAAATACAGAAACAATAACAAGCGGTGAAACAATAAGCGGAGCAGAACTTGCGAGCTCATTTTTGTATCTGCTTTTAATTCAGGGTTTTTTTACGGGTTTAACCATCGGTGAACTTTCTGAAAGCAGCGCGAAGGCGGGAATAAAACATTCTTTCGCATTAATGTTAATTTCATTTTTGACGTCAGCTATTGCAAATGCAATACTTGGTTAGAAAATCATTTTTTTGATTATGAATTTTGAACTTACAACTTCGGAAACTATAGCCATGAAAATCAGTTTTCCGACGGCAACTTTGTAAACTCCCTCGTGAATGGGGATTTTTGAAGCCAGAGAGAATTTTGTGATAACATCTTTTATATCCTGTTCGTCAAGAACAATTTTGGTTTTTTTCTCGCCCATCGTTCCGATGACAACAATATTTGTGCTCGGCCCCTGGCATTCAATTGTTTTTACATACGGGTCTTTTATCAAAGGATTTAACTGACCTAAATCAATATCTGTATGAACCGGCGTTGGTTTCAGGTATCTTAATCTTTCAGGGAGATTTGTTTCCGGAATCGTGAGGCGCACATTTTTGAAACTTTCAAACGGAAATGATTTTCTTTCAATTTTTGGTTTTGTCCATTTTTTTTCAAATTTATCTTCCTTGGGCATATTGCTTTTTTCGTAAAGCTCTTCGGTTTTCAGAACTTCCCTGACGTGTTCTTTAATTTCTTCTTTAATTGTTTCCTGAGCTTCAAGAACTTTGTCGCCTTTGTCTTTCAGAATTTCCCGTAGTTTCAGAACTTCTATCGGCGCGGAATTGCGGATTAATTGTTCTGTAAATTTAAGAAGAAAAAATTGTTTAAACTCTGTTGAGAGGATTTTCTTCTCATTAAATAGATTTTGGACCATTGTGAGAGGATATTGACCTTTGATAAATGTCGTCGGAAGAGTTGTTTAATTCTCTAACAGGAGAATTTTTTTCCGGAATTTTCGGAGGCATTTGCATTCTTGGAGCAGGCATTTTAGGCGTGAAGGGAATCTCACCCTCTTCGGTGATTCGGTCGTGCATCAGCGTCAAACCGCGCGCAAGAATTTTATTTTGTCCTATAATTTCGTCCATTTTATCCATAACTTCCCTGTTCTCTTTTTTTTCTTTTTCTGTCACAAAATCTCTTTCAGCGAGGGCTTTTGCCGAAATTTCAAACAGTTCCAAAAGTTTTGAAATTTGATTTGTCAGCCCGTCAAATTTTACGGAAAGATTCACCATAACTTTCTGAAGCGAAATAAAATTTTCAATGAGCGCAGTTTCTATTCTTGGATTCGAAGAAGGTTTTTTCGGGGAAGATTTTCTTGCCGGAGATTTTTTCGGGGAAGATTTTTTTTCAACAACCTCGGTAATTATCGTTTTTTTGTGCACCTTCCTTTTTCCAGCCATGCTTTGATTAGGGTTTTTATATTTATAAATATTTAGAATAAACAAATAATACCCTGAGTTCAATAAATAATATAAACGACCCAATTTTTAGTTTTTAATGTCTGAAGATGTCAAAAGTTTCAAGGAGGAAAGAGTAAGAAGAATTACGCATCTTTATTATTCGAGGCCGGAAATTCAGAAAATTATTTACGGTTTTTCGAAGAACAGAGAAATTTGTCCGAGATATTACGAAGGTTTCGGAAAGCGTCCGGACGTTCTGGAGTTTCCCGGGGATATTTATGAACTCGCAAAACGCGGAGCAACATCTTTTCATTGTTCCGAGGAGCTTTGGGAAAACGCGCTGAAAATTGAGACGGGGATGTCAGAAAAAGATTCAAATGCTTTGAGAATCGGATGGGATTTTTTGATTGATATTGACTGCAAATGGTTTGACTTCAGCAAGAAAGCAGCGAGGGCGATAATAAATGTTCTCAAAAATTATAAAATAAAAAGCGTCGGATTAAAATTTTCTGGTTCAAAAGGTTTTCATATAATTGTGCCGTGGAAGTCGTTTCCGAAAGAAATTGCGGGAGAGAAAACAAAAGATTTGTTTCCCGAACTTCCGAGGAGATTAATTTCTTTTTTGAAATTCAGGGCGGAAGACGAAATGAAAAATCTGGTTACCGAAGAAGAACTTTCACAATTTAAAGATACAAAAATAAAAAGAGGCATTAAATGCAATTCATGCAAAGACGTCGCTGAAACAATTTTAATGATAAATTATATCTGCCCAAAATGCCACAGACAGGAATTCAAAAAAATTTCGGTTGATTCTGAAAACAGAAATAAAATTTTCAAATGCCCCGACTGCAGAAAAGAATATGAAATTCGCGATTCAAAGGAAATTTATCAGTGCATTAAATGCAATATTTCATCTGAAAAAAATCCGCGAAATTTTTCAAGATACAAAGAATATGATTTGTTTGATTTGATGGGGCTGGATTTAATTTTGGTTTCGCCGAGACATTTATTCAGAATGCCGTATTCACTTCACGAAAAAACCGCGCTTGCCAGCGTCGTTATTGATGAAAAAGAACTTGAAAAATTTGACATGTTGGATGCGGACGCGATGAAACTTTCTCCTGAAAAATTAAAAAGTTTTGTTCCTGATTCAAAAGAAAATGAAGCGGAAGATTTTGTAAGAGAAGCGCTTGACTGGTACAGGGAAAACCAGCTTAAACACGGGATTTCCGACGAGAAAATTTCCGGAAAGTATTCGGAGTTCAAGCCCGTAAAATTAAAAAATCTTACAGACGAACAGTTCCCGCCGTCGATAAAAAAAATTCTCAACGGAGTTTCCGACGGCAGAAAAAGAGCGCTGTTTGTTTTAATAAATTTTTTCAGGTCAATAGGAATTGAAAAAGAAGAATTCGAAAAAAAAATTTACGAATGGAATTCAAAAAATGAAGTGCCGTTAAAAGAGGGTTACATAAAAACTCAGCTTTCGTGGGCGTATTCAAAAAAACCAATTCTGCCTCCGAATTTTTCAACGGATTATTACAAAGGTATCGGCGTTGTTCCTGAACCCGAAGAACTTCAATTAAAAAATCCCGTAAATTATGTTATTCACAAAAATTCAATTTCTTCAAAAAAGACGAGGAAAAGTAGAGATTAAATCAAAGAAATATTTATAAACAACTTTCCTTTATTTGTAGCATGAAAAGAGTTGTGATTTTAGCGAGCATTTTATTCTTAATGCTTATGATTTTTCCCGCTGTTATGGCTGACGAAGCGACTCAAATCAATCAGGCGTATTCGTGTTTAAATAATTTAATTAATTCTTCAGGATGTACGAGTTTATCGACGGAGCAGAAAATATTTTCGGTTTTGGCAGTTGACAAATGCGTCGGTGAATTAAAAAATGATTCTCATTCAAATGAATGCTGGCCCGGCGAGAACTGCGACGTGAAAACGACAGCGCAAGCAATACTTGCGTTGGAAGAGCGCGATTCTTCTTACAATTCAACACTTGCTGTGAACTGGTTATTATCACACAAAACTTATCCTGCAAATTTAAAATGGTATTTAGAAATTGAAACTGACGCGGAATCATCGTGCACGATTTATTACACCGGGCATGAAAGCGGGGTTGTTGTGAATGTTGCCGAAGACAAAAAACTTTCATCATCGGGTTTGGGAAATTGTTTAAATCTTGCTCAGGAAAATTATCTTATTGAAGTTTCGCCTTCGTGCTACAATCAGGAAATAGATATTTCATGTGATGAGGGATTTTTAACAACTTTGATTTTCAAAATGGAAGGTTCAAATGTTTTGAATGTTTTAGATACAGTTCAGGAATCTTCTGCCGGAGGAACTACGACGGAAAAAATAGATTCATATTGTTTCTCAAATAATCCAACGACAAACGAATGCACTTATGAAGGAAGTTTGTGGGCGTCGCAGGTTTTGTTCGCGCTTGACAAAGATGTTTCAGCTTTCCTCCCGTATATAGTTGCGTTCTCAGAAAAAACAGAAAATAAAAAGTTTTTATCTCAATCATTTCTTTATTACATGACGGGAAAATTCAAACCCGAACTTTTAGGTCTGCAGGTAAGAAATAAATATTGGGTTGTTTCGGGGGACGAATATTATGATACTGCGCTTGCACTTTTTCCGTTGAGAAATGAAAATCCGATTGAAAAACAGAATTCGAAAAATTGGCTTTTGGGCGACCAGCAGGAATCGGGTTGCTGGGATAATAATAATTTGAGAAATACTGCTTTCATTTTGTATTCTATATGGCCGAGAGGAAATGGCGGCGAGGATGAAGTGTGCGGAGACGGAATTATAACCGGCGATGAAGAGTGCGAAGGAACAAATTTGGACGGAGAGAGTTGTGTAAGTTTAGGTTACGCGTCGGGAAATTTGTCGTGTTATGTTAACGGAACATCAAAAGAATGCACATTCAACAAAAACAAATGCATTTTGCCAGAATGCAATGAAACTAAGCCGTGTCCCAACGGACTTTTATGTTCTGCCAGCGGAAAATGTTATGAAAATATAACAACAGATTATGAATGTGAAACCAACGATGATTGCAAAAATGATGAAACATGTTCAGACAGCAATATTTGTGTTGAAAAACCGGATTGCAAATCAAATAAAGGATTCTGCATGTCCGCGTCGAGCTGTGATGGAAATATACTTAGTACATATAAGTGTGACAGTGTTTCATTCAAATGCTGCGACGAACCAATAACTTACGGAAGCTGTATTTCAAACAAAGGGGAAGTTTGCAGTGAGGACGAAATTTGCGAAGACGACGACACAGTTGAAGCGGACAATTTGGATTCAGGGGAAGTTTGTTGTTTATCGGATTGCGTTGAAGATGTTCAGGAAGATTATACATGCTCAATTAACGGCGGACGTTGCAGAGATATATGCCTCAGCGACGAGAAAATAAGTTATGATTACACGTGCGGTTCGGGAGACGATTGCTGTGTTACCAAAGCCGAAAAGAAAACGTGGTTTATTTGGGTGCTTATAGGGTTGATATTAATTGTAATTCTTGGAATTGTTTTCAGAGAAAAAATAAGCGAAGCAATTTTAAAACTAAAACATAAATCAAGAAAATCTCCAAGGTCTGACGGAAGACCTGTGTTTGGAGGATTGAGACCAATGTCGCCTCCTCCGGGTGCACATACAGGAAGACCTGTTCCGAGAAGAATACTTCCGCCGACGGCAAATCGCCCGAGAATGCCTCCGAAAGTTCCGCCAAAAACCCCGTCAAAAACTTCAAAAGATTTAGATGAGATTTTAAAAAAGCTTAGAGAAATGGGGAAGTAAATGATTAAAATGAAAACGGGTAAAATTATTTTTTTATTTATTCTGTTAATTGCAGTCCCTTTAATTTCTTCTCTTGAAATAAATATGAACACGGAAATTCTGCAGGGCGAAACGACACTTGCAACGATTGAAGGGAATTTTCTTGACCCGATAGAAAAAGAAAATATTGAATTTTACAGAAACGACGTTATAAAAACTGCTTTTGAACATGACGTCGGGCTTATAGACGGCGTTTATTATATTTCATTTAAAACCGTCGGTAAGCAGCAAAATAATTATTCAATTTATATAAAAAATGTAAGATATTACGTCGGCACGCAGGTTTCCACTGAAGGTATTTCGAAAAATTTTACTATAACAAATGAAACTGCGGATTTTTCAATTGACAAAGGTTTTATTGTAACACAGAAAAATTTCACCATAACTGTACAAAATTTAAATCCCTCAAAAATAAATATTTCGCTGGATGTTGACACATTGTCCGGCTCTTCCGGAGGATTTTTAGATTTATTCTGCGACGATGAAAAACTTTCTGATTCGTTTGAAGTTTTATCCGGAGATACGAAAGAAATAGAAGTTTCGATTGAAAACGTCGACGGGACAACAGTCAGAGAAATAACTTTGTCGTCGGAAAATACAAAATATGAAATTCCTGTTTACATAATTGCGGAAAATCTTCCTGATAACGAAGTTCCTGATGAAGAAGAAAATGACAGTTTTTATGAACAAAAAAATGAAAGCCAGGGAAGTTTCTGGGACATTTTCAAAAAAGAAAATAAATCGGAAGATAACAATGAAGAAAATGAAGATTCAAATGACAATTATGATATTGTTACCGACGATGAGGGGAATGAATATGCTGTTGATGGCGAAGGGAATGTGATTGACTCACCAGCGTCTTCGAAAACGTGTGAAGAATTGAAAGGAAAAGTTTGCAGTACGAATCAAATTTGTGAAAATGGCAATTCAACTTATGCAAAAAACGGAATATGCTGTCTGAGTTCGTGCACGAAAAAACCCGCCGGTAAGAGCGGAAAAATTATCGGCTGGACAATTATTGGAATAATTTTAATTTTGCTAATATGGTTTAAAATAAAATACGGCAGAACAAGGAGAAGAAAATTTATTTTGCCCCGGTAAATTTAATTTTGGAATTATTGCCTATTTTTTTACTTCTTCTTTAGAGGTCAATTCAGACAATTTTTTTTCGAGCTCTGCGTTTCTGAACTGCAAAATTCTTGCAACCTCGTCGTAACTATGCAATCTTCTTGCAATTTCATTTAAGATATCGCCCCATCCGTTGTTTGTTAAAGCAATTAATTCGGGTTCAAGAATTTCAATGTGGGCGGGCATGTATTTGAAAAGCAATATTGCGAGATACGCGATTTCTTTTACTTCAACTTCAATTTCACAGAAAGTGCTGAAAAATTCCTTATTTTCTTTAATTTCCACGGGTTCTTTTATTTCCTTGGAGATGATTTCAACGCCTTTTTCCTTTTCCATTTCCTGAATAATTTTTTCCATCGTTTCAGTGAGATGGCTTGCAGGTCTCCCGACCATTTCTAAAATTAGGACTGCCCTAATGCCTCTGGTTTCGCTATTTTTATTCTTTAAATTCATTTTTTCTGTTTCCTTTTTCTTTAATCAGATACAAAAATCCGACCAAAACACCGAAGAAAATAAGACCAAATAAAGGGTAATTAATTTTCTTTTTATCCTCATTAACAGACGCGGTTTTTATATCTTTTGGCGCAAGAAATATTGTGTCTTTTTCGACCCGAATTTCTTTCTTTGCAGAGATGTTTTCAATCGCGGGCAAATAATTTTTTTCAAATTTATCTTCACTCTCTGAATTTTCTTCATCGGATGAATCTTCAGTATGGGATTCGTCGTCGGAATTTTCAACACACGCAAGATTTTGAGATTTTATTTTTTCCAGAGTTATTTCACCAATTCCTGGGACATCGATTAAATCGCCGACGGAATCAAACGGTCTTGAATCAATTATTGACTGTGCTTTGACCGGACCAATGCCGTCAAGTTTATCAAGTTCTTCCGACGACGCTGAATTTATATCAATTTGATTTTCTTCACATAAAGCATAAATTCCCGCAATTAAAAACAGAAAAACGAACGAAAAAATTAGTCCTCTTCGCATGGATTGTAAAGATGATAATCACTTTTAAGATTTATTGTGTTTTGAAATGCATCTTTATATTCTGCTTCGTAATGCGTTTTCGGCGGCGTCGGACAATGCGCTGTTTGCGGAACTCCGAATAATTTTACTATTGCGCCCAGGCCGACAAGTCCATATTTAATATTCTTGTACATATTCAACGAAAAAACCTCTATTTTTTATACTTTTCTGCAAAATCGTCGTATATGATTTCGCCGCGTTTTTTTCCTTTTTTTGCGATGAGGATTCGCGAGAAAATTTTGTTGTCTATAAGCCAGTGGCACATTCCTTTTTCAATCGGGTCGAGATAGCCGTTTGCTTTTACTTCAACTCCGACAACCTGCCATTTATCGTCGGTATTTCTTATGCATATGAAATCTGGGAAACCCGTTCCAATTACCATTACTTTTCTGAATGGATTATATTTCCTTTTTGACGGAACGACTTTTCCTATGACTTCTTCACGGTTGTAATCGACTGTATTCGTCCATTTATCGACGGTCCAACCCATTGCCTCAAGCTCGGCACGGATTTTAGCTTCAAATCTTCTTCCCGACGCGCGATTAAGTTTTCCCTGTTTAGAAAAATTCACTTTCGGTTTAGGGCTTTCCTCTTTCATGAAGTTAATAAAATGGGAAGAGTAATAAATGTTTTTATGGATTACCACAGAATATATTTAACTTATAACATACTTTCCAAATTCCTTCTCTCAAAAACAAAACCATTGTTGGTGAAATAAACCCCGAAGTTGTTATTGGCTAAAACAGGACTCATGTTTTGTATAATTTTTTGAGAATAATTTTGTCCAAAACTCTTCCAATTTAGAAAATCCTGATTAAAGTTGTAAATTGAGTCATAAATTGAACCGGCAAACTCTTTCCAGTAATTTTCAAAAGATTTTAACAAATTTCTATTTGCATTTTTTCCCGAAAACAAATTTTTTATTTTCTGATAGATTTTCATTTAATCATCCCTCTCAAAGGTTATTACCATCCCTTTCGCAGTTGGTCTCCCAAACCAATTTCTTTGAGTTACAACCTCGGGCTCAACAATAATTTTTCTAATTCCCTTCGTATCTTCAGGTCTTAAATTGTTTACATAGGAATTAACAATATTCTGACCTATTTCAGCTAACCTTTGATAATGGTTTTGCTTTGACCTTTGTTCAAGTAATTCCAATGCAGACCGGTAATCGGTTTTTGCAATAATTGATTCAGGACTTTCCTCAATCACTGGATAGCTATTAAATGAATTTAAATAAGGATATCTGTTATTATAATCATATAATGGAATTATGTTATTCATTTTATTGTTCTAACCTCCAAAGATTTATTTCCGGTTGGAAAACCTAAAAATGTTTTATCTTTTTCAATGATTTCAATTTGTTTTATTTTTGAAAAATCACGATAAGGCAAATTAGAAAAATAACTTTCAACCATTTCTTTTCCACTCGCTAAACTTGATATATAATTTCTTCTTTCATTCTCCTTTTTTATAAATTTTGCAATATCTTCTGTAAGGTTTTCATCAACCTCGTATTTATCTCTTTTAGATAACTTAGAAGGATTAGAAATGTATTCGCCTGCAGAACTTTCAGGAGGATGGATTACTCTCCCGCAATAAGCATCCCAACTACCCTCTTTTGAAGTTAATCTGAGAACTTGCCCCGTGAAAATAGTCGCAGCGCCAATCAAACCTAAAGGTCCTGTAAGAGGCGTAGAAATAAGGCATCCCAGCCATCCCAAAGTCAAACCCTTCTGGAGTCTGACTTCTCTTTTAGCATCCATAAATCTACATAATTCCAATATATTTAAACATTATTATCCTGATAAATTATTTTTCTTACCCATTTAATAGTGACAACAAATCAAAAGGTTTATATAGTTCTTATGCCTATAAAAAACATGAGAAAAATAGGGTCAAAATTAAAGAAATTCGTGTATGCTTTGCCGATTATGCTCGGATTAGCCGGCGGTTTGAAAGAGGGTTACGGGCAGGTAAATCCTGCGGGATTGTTCGTTCAGCCAAACCACACTGATTTAAATTGGTATGGTTCTGGAGATGTAAATAATGACAATATGATAAACTGGAGTGATGTGCAAGGCCTTGAAAGCATACTTAATGGAACTCTTGTGCCTGATTTAAATTCTGATGACCCTGCAGAATACAGAACTCTTGACAGAGCAGATGTTGATGGCAATGAAATAGTCAATAATGAAGATAAACAAATTCTTGAAAATAAGTTAAGTGGCTTAATAGATTATCTCCCTGCAGAATGGGATAAGTTGAACATACAAGAAAAAAAAGAATGGAAAGGTAAAATGGAAGAAATTGATAAAACTGATACAATGGGTTATATTTCAGAGGGATTTGCATGCCAGGATTTTGCTCGACAAACAATGGTTAATTTCCATGGATTTCCAGAATTAGGTTATGATAAAGAAAGAGAATTAAGAGATAATGGCAGATTTAACATTCCTATGTTATATGTAGAAATTGCAGGAAAACACGCCCTAAACACAACTATTGTAGGAGATGATGCTGAAAATTTTTATGATAGTGAATATACAGAACCTCAAACAGATTGGGTAGTTGCTCCAGGCTCACAGAGCATACCTTCAAATTGTGAAGTTGTTGTAAAATACACATTTGTTAAGGAAAATGATATTCAAGGAAAATACTTAGAATCTGTCCCTGTTCAGAAATTTGCAATAGAAAATGGTGTTCCAAGAAATACTGGTTATGTAAATCCTGAAATGAATTTTATAATGCAAAGAGATAAAGAAAATCCAGTAATTAACAGAAATTCTCCTCTTGAAAATGAAGTTTATACTGCAAGTGAAATTCCATTTGATTACAATGTAAATGATGATAATTTCAAATCAGCAAAATATTCTGTTGATAATGGTCAGACATGGAATTCATTAAACCAGTCAGGAACAACTAATTTAAATTTAGCTAATGGAAATCATAAATTATTAATTGAAGCTGAAGATTATTTCTATAACAAAACAAAGGATAGTGTAAATTTTTCTGTTGATAAACCAAATTCTTTAGAAGATGAATTATCAAATTCATTAAAAGTTTATCCAAATCCTGCGACGGATTATTTGAATTTTAGTGCAGAATCAAATAAAGAAGCAAATGTAACAATGTATTCTGTTGATGGAAAAGAAGTTGGAAAAGAATATAGTGTAGGCGGAAAAATAAATATGGATGTGAGTAATTATGCGCCAGGTGTTTATCTATATCAATTCAAAGAAAATGATGAGAATTCAAATATAATTAAAACAGGGAAAGTTGTTGTTAAGTGACTGTTTTAATTATCAAATAGTAAAGTTTATATAGTTTAAAGTTATAAAATTTTTTATGGAAGATAAGAAAAAATATGAAGTTTACAAACTCGTAACTCCCGGAACGGCAGGGGTGGCTCAAAGAATGGAACCTTCATATGAATCTGTAAAAACTGTTTCAGAAAAAAGCAGACTTTTTGCTTTAATACGTAACGAAGTTGTTCCCTGTGGTCAAAATCAATACTAAATAAGATTGTTCAATATGGAAATCTCCAAGCATGCTTATTTGTTCCCGTATTCTTGTTACGTTAATTTAACAAGTAAATGTAATTTGAGATGCAAACATTGTTTTGGCAGTTACTC
>CAZRDP010000007.1:27042-28849 GCA_964598985.1 Candidatus Woesearchaeota archaeon
AAAGGGCTGCATTTCATTTTAACAACAAACGGGGTATTTTCTAATGAAATAAGGGAGTTTATCCTTAATCATAAAACCTATTTAATAGGCATGAAAATAAGTCTTGACGGTCCAGATAGCAAAAGTCATGGGTATATAAGACGAGACCGTCAAGGAAAGTATAATAAATATTTATTTGATATTGTAATAAAAAATATATTCTTTTTTAAAAAAAAAGGGATACCGTTAACTATATCTACAGTTCTTCACAAGCAAAATATAACTAAAATTGATAAATTTCAAAAATTAATCAAAAAGATAAATCCAATAAGTTGGTTTATTTCCCCCATAATTCCTGTGGGAAGAGGTGAATTAAATAAATTTATTTCTGAAAATTATGAATATTTAGATAAAGATTTTTGGAAAGATATTCAAATGGAAAGTAATAGGGAAAAGATAAACGTCAGAATGATTGACTTGCCCGTCGAGATGGGCAAAAAAGGACTTTCTGCATACACCTGTGCAGCTGCGTTGAATTTTTGTGAAATCCATTCAGACGGGACAGTTTCTCCGTGCACTCTTTCCAGAGTTTGTATACCCAATAAATTTATGAAATTTGAAAATATAAGAGATAAGAATTTAATTAAGATTTGGAACGGTGATGTTTTTAATAAATTTAGAAGTTACATGGATAAAGGCTGTGATGGATGCAAGATGATTTCAGAATGCAATAAGTGCATTGCCCAGAGTTTTAGATATTTTAAAAACGGAACTTCTCCAACTCCATTTTGTATAAAGAATGGCAAGAACTTGGGATTAAAAAATCTCAAAAACTACGAACAAAAATTAAATGCTTTTTATAATTCAAAATGATGCAAACTTTAAACAAACATGTCAAGTGGAGAGAAGATAATGGTGCAATTTTCATTTGTGATTGTAAAAGATTAATTGATTTGAAAATAGATTATAAGTACAAGAAGTTTATAAAAAAATTGAATGAAGGAATAAACCTTATAGAATTAGATAATGAGGAAAGAAAAGTGTTTTCAGATTTTGAAAAAATGAGATTATTATCCAATTTAGAAATAAAAACTTTATCAAAAAAAGATTTTAAAGAAGGTCTAAAAATTTTAGATAAAGAGTTGGGAAAGAACAGAGTAAGAAATGAGAAATTTCTTTTAGAAAAATTTAAAAAATATCACCAGTTTTTTGCAGGAATTTTTTTGGATAATGAATTGATTGGGGTTATTTTCGGCTTTCCTAGAGAAGATTATTTTTTGATAAGTGAAATTGCAGTTGATGAAAGGTTTAGAAGAAGAGGATTCGGAAAAAAATTGGTGCAATTTTTTGAAGAAACTGCAAGAAAAGAAGGCTATTCCAAAATAAATGTAGGTTCCGAAGATGACTCTATAGGTTTTTATTTGTCATTAAAATATAAACCTTTTTTACTAATTCAGTTTGAAGACCATGGTTCTCTTGAGAAAAGATTAAGAGATTTGAAAATAATTAATTCTTCAAAAGGCATCATTGAAGCAAATGTCGAAAAAGCGGATATTCGTAAAATAAAGGAATTGAGAAAAAAATTCCCTAATGCTAACTTTCAATATATTTTTACAAAAACAGTTTAATCAACAATAATATTTATAAAACCCTTTTCACTAAATATTTAAAATGAAAAAAAGAGGTTTGGTTGTTTTTAGTTTAGTCGTTATTGGAATATTTTTATTATCAGTGAATTTTATTTCTTCTGAAGTTGCAGGTTGCCGTATAACAACGCGAAGCCAATGCGTTGGAACTGAAGTTCCTGTTTTGGGTTTATCAGGGACGA
>CAZRDP010000008.1:0-12875 GCA_964598985.1 Candidatus Woesearchaeota archaeon
CATCGCTGTCGGCTCTTCCTATCCTGCGCGTGCAGAAGCGTGCAAGGGTGTCGGAGTTCACGCATTAAAAGGGATCGTTAGCTGGGTTAAGAACGTCGCGAGACAGTTTGTATAATATCTACTAGGTGTGTTGTTGTC
The DNA here is from genome assembly GCA_964598985.1 of Candidatus Woesearchaeota archaeon. Classification (GTDB taxonomy): domain Archaea; phylum Nanobdellota; class Nanobdellia; order Pacearchaeales; family GW2011-AR1; genus MWBV01. The sequence continues at coordinate 139 of CAZRDP010000008.1, forward strand.
TGAGTGGAACAATTCTTTAGTACGAGAGGAACGGGAGTTGGGTGCCTCTAGCGAGCAGTTGTCATATGGCAGGCTGCATAACCACGCACTATATCGATAAGAGCTGAATGCATCTAAGCTTGAAGCGATTCGCAAAACGAGACAACAAAGGCCGTTGAAGAAGACAACGTTGATAGAGCTATTGTGTAAGATTCAAGGTTCGCCGAGAATTTCAGCATATAGCAACTAAAAGCCTCACTTCAATAAATTGAATTAATTCATTCACTTTATTGAAAGTTTGTTTGAGAAATTTTGAAAAGCGTCATTAGGGATTCCGCTACTTATTTGTTGTTATTTCTAAATAGTTACAATTAAAAAGATTTATATAGTTTGGTTGTTGTAAATAATTATGAAAATAAAAAATTTGACGAGAAAATTGATTCCATTAGTATTTGGAACTTTATCTTTAATTGGAACAAGTTGTATGGATAATAAACCAATTGAAAGAGAAATGAGGGAAGTCAAAGAATATGAAAATATTCAAAACCCTAAATCTCTAGTAAGAATTATAAGATTACAGGATACTTATCGTGCCCATTATACTGGGCATTATGAAACTGGAACTGAAGGTGAAGAACTTTTAGACAGGAACTTGATAAGAACTGATACTTTGAGGATAGATTCAATTGGATATGAAAACTAATTTAAAAAAAGTTTAGTAATCAGATGATTTCCGCTACTTATTTGTTGTTATTTATGATATATTCTATATAATGATAATTCTTATAAATTGATAAAGAGTTTATTTTCAATGAAAAGACTGGAAAAGATTTCCTGGAATCCAATTAAGCGAATTTTTTTTAGTGATCTAGGATATGAGGTTAAAGCATCTCCAATTGGAGATTCTAGAATATTCAAGTTTACTTCAAAGGATAGATTAACCGATAAATTTCATAAAATAGATGAAGAAGGACTTGCTCTCGGTGCTAATGCCTACAATGAAGGACATTTCATGCACCCAGATAAAGGGGTTGTTTTTGTTCCAATCCAATTCTATAATATTTAATTAATTAAAAAAGAAACAGATAAAAAAATAAAAAATAATTTTAGTCGTTTTGGACTAAGTGGTAAATTCCCCAAAGGCCGGCGACACCTACTAAAATGTAGACGATTGTTGCGACTGTCGGTACGGAACCAAAAATCCAAGTGACTACATCAAAATTCCAAATTCCGACGAGCCCCCAGTTAAGACCTCCTACGACCAACAAAATCATAGCTATCCAATCAATAACTCCTTTCATTTTACACCTCCTTTCATTCTGTGAAAGATACTGTAATATATACTTTAGAGTATATAAATTTTAGGATTTTAGAATTATCCGAAAGCGGCCAACCCGGTAAGAACCGACGCGAAAGCGACCCAAAGCAAATACGGGGCCAACAACCATGCTGATAATTTGCTAATTTTTCTTGTTACTAAAATCATTGAAAAAATTGAAACTTCTAAAATGACAATTTCAGCGAAAGCTAAAGTAGGCAGTTTAAGACCAAAAAATAAAACGCTCCACAAAATATTTAAAATAAAATTTATACCGAATGTAAATGCAATTTTCTTTTTTTGTTTTTTAGTTTTTGAATTCATCCACGAATAATAAAGCGAAATTGAAATAAGCAAAAATAAGACATTCCAAACAAGGGGAAAAACAAAATTTGGAGGAGTTATTTCGTGTTTTACAGTTTTATACCATTCTGAATTTGTATTTTTTGAAGTGAATAAACTTCCAATTCCACCGACGAGAACAAAAACAATCAGCAGACAAATTATAAAGATTTTAAAATTAAATTTAGATTTCATTTCCACCTCTGAATTTGGATGTTTTTGATATATATAAATTTTAGGATTATTCAACCGTCACTGACTTCGCAAGATTTCGCGGTTTGTCAACGTCCAAATTTTTGAAATCAGCGATGTAATACGCGAGGAGCTGAAGCGGAATTGCGTTTAAAATCGGAGAAAGTTCTTCGAGAGTTTCCGGAACTTTTATGGTATAATCCGAAAATTTTTCAATTTCTTTTTCAGAATCGTTAATTAATGAAATTATAATTCCTTTTCTTGCGCGGACTTCCTGAATGTTACTTAGTATTTTGCTTGACAATTCACTTTTTGTCGCAATGAAAACGCAGGGCATTTTGTCGTCGACAAGAGCTATCGGGCCGTGCTTCATTTCGGCTGCGGGATAACCTTCAGCATGAATATAAGAAATCTCTTTTAACTTTAGCGCGCCTTCAAGCGCCGACGGAAAATTTATTCCTCTGCCAAAATATAAAAAATTTTTACTGTCCTTAAATTTTTCAGCGAGCGATTTTATATCGTCGGTATTTTTTAACGCTTCACGAATTTTTTCAGGAAATTTTTCAATTTCTTCCAACAAATTTTTATCCAACTCTAAATTTTTTTGCTGTCTTGCGTAAAGAGATAAAAGTAAAAGTGAAAGAACCTGCGACGTGAAAGCTTTTGTGCTTGCGACTCCTGTTTCCGGTCCTGCATGCAAATAAATTCCTGAATCAACTTCTCTCGTGAGAGTTGAACCGACGACATTTACAATTCCCAAAGTTTTTGCATTTTTGGATTTTGATTCACGTATCGCAGCGAGTGTGTCAGCTGTTTCTCCGGATTGCGAAATTGCAATAACCAAATCTCCGTCGGAAATTATAGGATTTCTGTATCTGAATTCAGATGCGTAATCAACCTCGACGGGAATCCCGGAAAATTTTTCAATAAGATGTTTTCCTATAAGCGCAGAATGCCAGCTTGTCCCGCACGCGGTTATTATAATTCTTTTGATGTTATTAAAATCAACATTAATTGATAATTTTATTTTTCCGTCTTTAATTCTTCCTCTTAAAGTATTCATTAACGCTTCGGGCTGTTCGTAAATTTCTTTGAGCATGAAATGTTTGAAGTTACCTTTTTCGATTTGGTCAACATTCCATTTTATTTCCTGAATTGAATTTGCGACGTGGTCGCCGTTGACATGATTAATTTCGCAATTATTTTTTGTCAACACCGCAACTTCGTTGTCATTTAGATAAATTACTTTTTTTGTGTGCTCGATTATTGCGGGAACGTCTGAAGCGACGAACATCTCATTTTCTCCGACGCCGATTATTAATGGTGAACCTTTTCGCGCGCAGACAATTTTTTCGCTGTCGTTGGAAATTACAGCAATTCCGAAGGCGCCTTCAATTAATTTCAGGCAATTCACGACGGCTTCTTCCAAATTTCCGTAATAAAATTCAGAAATTAAATGAGACAAAACTTCGGAGTCAGTTTGCGAGCGAAAAATGTGGCCTTTTGCTTCAAGCATTTTTTTTAACGGAAGATAATTTTCTATAATTCCGTTGTGAACTATTGCAATTTTGTTTTTGTCGTCGGTGTGAGGATGCGCATTTTCTCTTGAAGGGATTCCGTGAGTCGCCCAACGCGTGTGTGCAATTCCGAGTTTTCCTTTTATAAAATTTATGTCCGGATTATTTTCAAGTTCAGAAATTCTTCCTTTTTCTTTTAAGACATTCAAAGAATTGCAATCTGAAACACAAATTCCCGAACTGTCATATCCGCGATATTCGAGTTTTTTCAAACCATTTAACAAAACCGGAACAATTTCTTTGTCGCCGATGTAACCAATAATTCCGCACATTATTTTTTTGATGAAAGATAGTATTTATTATTTTGTGTATTACAGAAACACTTAAATATGCTGAAAAAGATTTATTTTTAAGTCAGGCAGTTAACTTCGGAAATCTGGCGTTAAATCGTCGAATGTCGAAAATAACGATATTGATTTCTTAGGAAGGTCCGGACACCCTGATGACTTAATTGTCGTCGGAAGATTGGCGGGGAAATCCCGTGCGTCGCGAGGCGTGGCTCTGGTATAGAGACGAGCGCATTAAGTTGCGGTGGAACGAGCATCCCAATCGGTGCAAGTAGAATAACTACGCATAGTTGAATGTTAACAATTTCCGTCTGTCGAAAGACGGGGAAATACAGAATCTGGCCTATGCCTGACTTACAATTTTATCACCATAAAATTTAAATATAGATTAAAGGTAGGGGAATTATGGAAACAAGTATCAATGCAAAATATAAAGTTCCTTTTTGGGACAGGATATTTGATTCATCTTACAAATCAATAAATGTAGAAATAATGAAACTTCAGCATCCAAGAGCATGTGGAGTAAGAATTGAAAATATTGCAGTTTATGAAATGGAAAAAGATACAGACCAAGAGAACTGGTGCCCCTTTTATATGACCATTCCAAATCTTTCAGATTGCGAAGTTGATGTTCTTGATTTAAGTGGAAAAGTTGAGCAGGAAATGTATCCTGAATTAAAAAAATATTTCGGAAAAAAAGTTATATTGGCAAGTGAAACTAATGACAGTAGAATTTTTACTGATATGCCAAATAAGTATATTAGAAAAATTGAAAGTGTCGAAAATTTTTAATCCCTCATTCACAAGAGTAACATTCAATAATTCTCATCAATATAATTCTTTAATTATCTTTTAAAAAATGGGGCTCCCGGGAATCATGGTGAAAACTGAAAACCTCCAGCGGGTTTCTCACACTTCCAGCCACCAGAGATTTTCCCGTCGTCCTCCGCAGCGGCGTAGAACGAAACTAGTTCGATTCCAAAAATATTAAAATGGGGCTCCCGGGAATCGAACCCGGCCACCATGATCTTCAGTCATGTGCTCTCCCACTGAGCTAGAGCCCCGCATTAAAAAACAAGAATAAATTATTTTTTAAAACTATTGATTGTGAAAATTACTTAATTCAAAACATTTATAAAATAAAAAACTCTAAATCTATAATGGTAAAAAAGAGTGATGATTTTAGCGCAGTAAAAATTTATTCTAATTATGTCATAGGAATTATTGCGTTAGTGCTTTCAATTATGAATCCGCTTCCGGGATTGATTTTGGGAATTGTCGGTTTGGTTAGAATCGGAAAAAATAAAGACGCGATTTCAAGGAAGGCGAAAGTTTTGAACGTCGTCGCAATTATTATTGGAGTTATACTCGCAGCGGTTTCGGTAACACTAACATTATTAAATATTGATTGGAGTGCCTTAGCCAGCGCGTAAAATGAAAATGAAAAAATTAGGTGCAATGGAAATGTCCGTCGGGACGATTGTGACAATAGTTCTTTTAATGGCAGTTTTAGTTTTGGGATTGGTTATGGTTAGACAGATTTTTGGAACTGCAACAAAAAGTGTAAATATAATTGATGATCAAGTAACAAATGAAATAAATAATTTATTTGGGGATAGTGGCGATACTCTTGTTGTAAGTTTAGGTAATCAGAATACAGCGGAAGTGAAACAAGGAACCGAAAATTTTGGAATCCCTATTGGTTTCTCACCAATGGATCCTGCTGCATGGGGAACAGGTAAACAGAATTGTAAATATTCTGTAACTGCTGCAGATCAACCAACATATTGTATAAATCAAGGCTGGGCAAGAGTTAACGATGATATTAAAACTGGAAGTGAAGACGTTTCGTTTGACCAAATTAAAGGTCCTAATGGCTATGCATTAATAAAAATAGACGTTCCGGAAACGGTTTCTCCTTGTCTTCAAAGATTTAATGTGGTGGTTAGTTGTGAAGATTACAATGATGAAACTACTTCCACCTATTTTGATATTGAAGTCATTAAGAAAGGGTTGTTCTAAATAAACTTTGCCTAAGTAATTTTTTAAACTCTATTTTACTGATTAATTTATGGTGTTGAAAATTTATAATACTCTTTCGCGAAAAAAAGAAAATTTTAAACCTTTGCACAAGAACTTTACAGGAATTTATTCATGCGGACCGACGGTATACTGGTATCAGCATATTGGAAACTTAAGAACATATATTTTTTCAGATATTTTAAAAAGAGTATTGAAATATAAGGGGTTCAAAGTTAATCATGTGATTAATATTACTGATGTTGGACATCTAACTTCAGATGCGGATTCGGGGGAAGATAAAATCGAAAAAGCTGCGCAAAAAGAACATAAAAGTGCACAGGAAATTGCCGAACATTATTTTTCTGTATTTGATAAAGATTTGCAAAAGTTAAATATTATTCAGCCGGACATATGGTGCAAAGCAACAGAACACATTAAGGAGCAAATTGAACTTATAAAAATTCTTGAAAAAAAAGGTTACACTTACAAAACTTCCGACGGAATTTATTTTGATACATCGAAATTTAAGGATTATGGAAAATTTGCAAAGCTCGACATTAAGGGTCTTCAGGCAGGAAAAAGAGTTGGTCTCGGAGAGAAAATAAACAAAACAGATTTTGCCTTGTGGAAATTTTCAGAAGAGCCCGGAAAAAGAATGCAGGAATGGAATTCTCCCTGGGGGGTGGGTTTTCCGGGATGGCATATAGAGTGTTCAGCGATGAGTTCAAAATATTTAGGCAAACAGTTTGATATTCATACAGGGGGAATCGACCATGTCCCGATTCACCACACAAATGAAATTGCACAATCAGAATGTGCGTTTGAAAAAAAGCCGTGGGTGAAATTTTGGATGCACGGAGAATTTTTGACTTTTAAAGACGGAAAAATGTCGAAATCATCAGGAAAAATTTTGACGATTTCAGATTTGGAAGAAAAAGGATTTAAGCCGTTGACATACAGATATTTTTGTTTAACCACTCACTACAGAAAACAATTAATTTTTTCGATGGAAAATCTTGAATCTGCAAAAAATTCTTATGAAAGGCTTAAAAATATAATTTCAGAGATTGAGAACGATAAAAAACTTAACGAAAAATATCTGGAAGAATTTGAAAATGCAATCAACGATGATTTGGATATGCCCAACGCTTTGCAGGTTTTATGGAAATTAATTCGGGATGAAGAAGCTGAAGGAAAATTTGAAACAATAAAAAAGATGGATGATGTTTTTGGATTGAAACTACTTGAAAAAGAAAAAATAAAAATTCCTGCTGAAATAAAAAAACTTGCTGATGAGAGAGAAAATGCAAGAAAAAGCAGAGACTGGAAAAAAGCAGATGAATTAAGGGATAAAATACTGAAGAAAGGATATCAGATTCTCGACGGAAAAAATGGGTGGGAAGTTAAGAAAAGAGAAGAATAATTTATAAATCCCAATTACATAATATCAAAGAGGTGAAAAATGACAAGAGTTCATTACGAAAGTTTTATTGATACCAAGTACAAACCTAAAAATACGGACGTGATTTGTCAATTTAAAATCACTCCTGCACGCGGTTATGATTTCAGAGAAGTTTGTTCTATAACTGCAGGAGAAAGCTCAGTTGGAACATGGACAGATATTTCAACTATAAACAAAAAGATGCAGAAAAAAATTTCTCCGAAAGTTTATTATATTGATGAAAAAAATAAACGATGCAGGATTGCATACCCCGTTGAATTATTTGAATTGGGAAATGTTCCTGAAATATTATCTTCTGTTGGAGGAAATATTTACGGAATGAAATGTATAACCGGATTGCTTTGGGAAGATATTGAAATCCCTGAAAAAATGCTTAAAAGTTTTAAAGGACCTCAATTTGGAATTTTAGGAATTAGAAAATATTTTAAAGTTTATGATAGGCCTCTTGTAGGAACAATTGTAAAACCAAAAGTTGGATTAACACCCAGAGAATATGCACAAGTAGCATATAATGCATGGATTGGAGGATGTGATGTAGTAAAAGATGATGAAAATTTAACCTCGCAATCTTTTAATAATTTTTATAAAAGAATTCCGCTGACATTGGAAGCATGCAGAAAAGCAGAAAAGTTAACAGGAGAGAAAAAAGCATATTTGGCAAATTGCACTGCTCCTGCTGGTGAGATGATTAAAAGAATAAAATTTGTTGAAAAAAATCACGGAAATTATATTATGCTGGATATTCTGACATTGGGTTGGGGAGCTTTGCAATTAGCAAGAGAAGTTACAAAACTTCCAATTCATGCACATCGTGCCGGACATGCAATGTTTGACAGAACTCCTGAACATGGTATGTCTATGGAGGTAATTGCCCAATTTGCAAGAATGATTGGTGTAGATACACTTCATATTGGAACTGCTTTTGGAAAAATGACCGGAAAAAAGAATGAAGTATTTCATATTAAAGATGAAATTGAAAATCCAAGAACAAAAAAAACAAAGGAATATTTAGAACAAAAATGGTATGGATTAAAACCTGTTATGGCTGTTGCTTCTGGAGGCGTTCATCCTGGAATAGTTGATAAAATTATTCAGTTCATGGGTAAAGATGTAATTATTCAGGGGGGAGGGGGAATACACGGACATCCTGATGGAACAATAAAAGGAGCAATAGCAATGAGGCAAGCAGTTGATGCAACAATGAAAAAAATTTCATTAAAAGAATATGCAAAAACTCATGAAGAATTGAGAAAAGCTTTGGGGAAATGGGGTTAAACTTAAAAATAGGTCTCACTTAAAAATAAAATGACAGAAAAAATAAAATCAAAATTTAATAGCGCAAAAGAAAGACTGAAAAAATTCAATATTGAAATGAAAAGCCAGATGAAAACCGCAATAATGGCTGCATTTGGTTTCTTGATTGCTTTGGTATGGAAAGATGTAATTACAGGGTTTGTTGATAACATTTCAAAAAGAGCGCCTGTTCAGGGGCAGTTAGTAAGTGCATTTATTGTGACAATAATTTCTGTTTTAGGAATTATGTTAATTACAAAGATTCTTACAACAAAAGAAGAATTGGAAAAGAAATAAAATTTAAATTTTCTTAAACAAATTTAGAAAATAATTTTTTATAGATTTTAAATCTCCGACGAGGGTTCTTGGAATAAAGTAATCAATATTATTTGTCTTTTCATTGTATTCATAAGTGTACCAAATTTTTCCGGTAAAATAATTTTTTATTGGGGTAAAAGCATTTTCTTTTTCTTCAGGTTTTGAAGGGATTTCATCCGGAATTGATTGTAAGGCTAATTCCAAATCTCTCATTTTCATTTCGTTTTCTCGGTTAAACATGAAAATGAATGTTTTTAAGATTTATAAAAATTGTTGTGATTAAATTTAAAAACTTCTTTGAATATTTCCAATCATGAAAAAAGGTGATAAAAAAATAAAATATAGAAAAGCAATTTTTGGTGTTGCATATTCTGTGGACAGCGACGGAAATGTTGAATATGTTGTTCTTAAAAGAAAAAAACACTGGAAAGGATGGGAATTTCCAAAAGGTAAAATTGAAAGATTTGAATTTAAGAGACGGACTGCACGACGTGAGGTTGAAGAAGAAACAGGTTTGAAAGTTTTGAAAATAAAAAGATTTCATATTGATGGTCTTTACAGATATAAGAAAAAACTTAAAGACAGACCAGGAGTTATAGGTCAGACATATCATTTGTTTGCTGTTAAAGTTGATAAAAGAAACGGAAAAATAAAGGTTGATGATAAAGAGCATTCTTATGGGAAATGGGTCTCTTATGGAAAAGCAATGAAATTGCTTACTTGGGCAGACCAGAAAAAATGTCTGAAAATTGTCAATGATTGGCTGAACAGAAGAAATAAAAATGATGATTAATTAACTTGTTCATGGCAAAATATCGCGAATTTAAATTATCAACAGGAACAAAAATTCTTCTTGGAAAAGATGCAGAAAGCAATGATGAACTTATGAAAGAATTCAAGGGAAAGGAAAATTTAATTTTGCACACTGTTAATCCGGGAAGTCCTTTTTGCGTAATTCTTGGCGATTTACCGACGGAAAAAGAAGTTAAAGAATCCGCAATAATATGTGCATTAAAAAGCCAGGACTGGCGCGATAATAAATCAAATGTTGATTTGCATTTGTTTTCAGGAAGAGAAATCAAAAAACCATTATTCGCAAAAACGGGAACATGGAATATTAAATCGAAACCAAAAATTATAAAAGTAAAAAAAGCTGATATTGAAAAATGGTTAAAAAAATAAGTCAGGAAGATTTGGAGAAAAGAATAGGTTTTTGGCAAAAAAATCTTAATGAAACTGACCGCATATTTGGAAGGAATTATTTGGATAATTTAGCACATTCAGGATACAATATAAAAAAGTTTAAAGAAAGATTTAGTTTAATAAGATATTTTGCATTAATACAAAATTCAAATTACAAAAAAAGTTAAAATGCCCACACTAAGAGAAATACAAATCGGAAAGAACGGAGTTACAGATAATTTTATTGCGAGTTTGAAAAATCAGTTTAACGATTGCAACAACGTTAGAATTTCTGTTTTGCGCTCGGCGAGAGAAAACAAGGACGACGTTAAAAAATTCTCCGACGACATTTTGGAAAAACTCGGGAAAAATTTCACAGCAAGAACAATAGGATTTACAATCATTCTGAAAAAATGGAGAAAACCGCAGAGAGAATAATATATTTTTTTGTACAATAAAAAATATAAATAAGTATTTTATTGAATTTTCATGATTGATTATATAATCGTTTCCGATGACGGGGAGAAAAATTATAAGGTTATTTATTCGGAAGAAAACGCCCGGTTTAGAGACCATTTTGAAGCTGAAAATGTGATATTAAAAATCGACGGGATGGTTTCCCCCATGTCAAAAGATTTTTGCTATAAACTAAGTGAACACCCGGGACTCTTAGACGCATTTGTCAACTATATAAAAAATTTAAATCATGATTCTTTGTAGATGTTTATTATACAAATTCTTAAAAAGGTAAAAATTAATTTGAATTTATGGCAAATAAAGAGTTAGATGAACAAGGATATGAGTTAGTTGTTGAAGATTCTGAATTGGAAGTAAGAATTGACCCTAAAGAGGAAAGCGGTTATCTTTTGTGCAGAAAAGATAGTGATAGAAAATTTATTCTATTTCCACGCGGAACTTTGGAAGGTTTGGCAAAATCGGACAGAGATGCAGGAAGAGCAATAATTAATAATCTTGCACAATATAGTTATTTCATTGAAGGAAGTAATATAAATTATGATTCTATAAATGCTATTGCAACAAAAGCTTATTTGAAAAGGCAGGAAGATTATCATATTTGGAAAGCGCAACAGGACTTAGAAAGCGAATAGTAATTTATTTTCTAATTTATTGAATAAAAATTATTGTATTTGAATTTTAGTTGGATACAAATTCTTAAGGTATTCTTTCATAAATTTGTCAGGATTATCATATAATGCTTTTTCATCATCTTTATTAACATATATTTTGAAAGTCTCTCCTGTACTATTATCTGTAACTTTTACGTATCTAAGAATGGATTCAATCTTGCATGTCTAGAGTATATCCATGATGATGGGGTCTTCCGGAGAAAATATTTCAATCTGTTTTGCCATGATTAAATTATATAAGCAAACTTTATAAACCCAACTTTTCTGGGATATTTAGTTAATTGTTCACAGAACAATCTATTGTCGCAAGACAAGCTACAAAATGGAAAAAACAAACCAAGTTTATGAAATGGATGCACAGGAATTTAATTTAAAATTAGCTGATGCGCTGAAAAAAATTCCTGAATTCAAAGCGCCCGAATGGGTTTTCTTTGTTAAGTCCGGTCCAAGTAAAGAAAGACCGATTGACGACGAGGATTTTTGGTATAAACGTTCTGCTTCAATTTTGAAAAATATTTATAGAAAAGATTCGGTTGGTGTTGAAAGATTGAGAACAAAATACGGCTCGAAAAAAAATCGCGGTTTCAAACCGGAGGAATTCAGAAAATCGTCGGGAAAAATAATAAGAACAATTCTTCAGCAATCTGATAAAGCGGGATTTACAGAAATTCAAAAAGCAATAAAAGGAATTCGAAGCAAAAGACCGGGAAGAATACTCACAGAAAAAGGAAAAAAGTTTTTGGAGGAATTGAAATAAAATGTCATTAAAAAATCCGCGAAAAAAATCAACGCTTGCTGTGAAAGGACGCCAGACAAAGTGGGCTCCGGTTTGGACGATTTTGAGAAAATTCGGTCCGGGAAAAAGAATTCATCCTTCAGCTCTCACTCACGTGAAACGTTCATGGAGAAGAACTAAACTACACGTCAAGCCAAGAAACGCCCGGCCAAATCATTACGGATAAAATGACAAAAGAAAAAAAAGTTTATGAAATTTATAGAATCCCAAAATCCTATAATACAGCAACTAGAATTATGGAAGGCATAGAAGGGAGTGAAATAAAATTATTGCATTTTAATAATTCAAATGATGTTTACAAAGGCGTTAATGGAATAATCCTTATTGATAAAAAAGGACGGAATTATGATAAAATTGAAATTTCAGGAGATGTTGAAACAAATAAATCTTTAATCGAAAAAATTTTGGGAGAAGAGATAGAAAAATAAAATGGCAGAAAAAATTGAACGAGAATATGTAATTCCCCTGAGGGAAAAATATCAGCACGTTCCGCGCTACAAAAAAACGCCGAAAGCTGTGAAAACGATAAAAGAATTTATAGCAAGGCACATGAAAATTTACGACGGAGATTTGGATAAAATCAAGATTGACAGTTATGTCAATGAATATATGTGGGGAAGAGGAATAAAAAATCCGCCGCACAAAATAAAAGTTAAAGCGATAAAAGATTCTGAAGGGCTTGTGAGAGTAGAACTTGTTGAATATCCGGATAAACTTAAATTCAAAAAAGCACGCGCTGAAAAACTTTCGAAGGAAGCTTTGGCAAAAGTTGAAAGCAAAAAAAGTTTGAAGGAAAGAATGCAGGAAAGTGTTAAAGGCGC
>CAZRDP010000008.1:12885-27582 GCA_964598985.1 Candidatus Woesearchaeota archaeon
GAAGAGAAGACAAAAATGCCGACGGTGTTGATGATAAAAAGGAACTGGAAGAGAAAAAAGAAGCAGTAAAAGAATCAACAGAAAAAATGGAAAAAGAAATGGCTAAGGAAGAAAAGCATACTACAAAACCTGAAAAATCTGACAAAAAGAAAGAACACAGCAAAGGCGATAATAAGAAATGATTACTTCAAAACCTTCCCAGTTTCTTCATACCATAAATATAAATCAAGTTCTCCGAGATTAAGATTTGTTTTTTGAGCAAGTTGTTTTAAAATATTTTCAATTTCAAGATATTTTTTTATTGTCAAAGATTTATTTTTTGGCTTTTCAATCAAATTATGTTTTGCAAGCAAGTCAACGATATGAAAATCAATTATTGCAATATTATTGTAGCCGATATTTCTCAAAAAATGCGAGGCTTCTTTCATGCCCAACCCTTTTATATTTTTTACAATCCACTCTCTTGCTGAATTCTCGTCGGGAAAACCCTGAATAATTTTTTTTATTGAATCTTTATGTAGTTGAGCAGAACAAATAAATTTTGCACGCATATTCGGAAATCTATGACCTAATTCAGAGAGTTTTTTGGCTAATTCTTCTTCTTTTAAATTAAGAAAACCATTATTAATTTCATTCTGAATTTTTATTCCTCCGTGCGCTGAAAAATTAGCTGTCATAAGGCAAAAGCATAATTCTTTGAAAATTTCGTGGCTAGATTTTTTTCCCAATTCCTCAAATTCTTTCATCCTTGAATCTATTGTATTTCTTATTTCGGAATTTTTCAATTCATTTATTTTTTGAATAAGGAGTTTCATTTTATCTTTTTTATTTCATCCAGAATTTTATTTTTTTCGGAACGGCTAACGTATGTTTTTCCGAATCTGACAAGTGAAGGATTTACCTGACTCCACATTTCTTTTGGAAATAATTTTTTTAAATCTTCTTCAATTTTTTGCGGAGCGTTTTCGGGGTGATCTGTCCATCCAAGATAACGCGAGATGTAAGTGACATGAGTGTCAACACCGAGGGCTTTTTGGTTCATTTCCGAAAGGAATACATTCGCTGTTTTTCTGCCGACGCCCGGAAGTTTAATTAATTCATCTATATCATGCGGGATTTTTCCGCCGTAATTTTCAAGCAATTCTTTTGCACATTGAATTATATATTTAGATTTATTCTGATAAAAATTAATCGGAAAAATTATTTTTTCAACTTCGCTTGATTGAGCTTTTGACAGAGATTCAGCGTCGGGGAATTTTTCAAAAAGAATAGTTGAATATTTTATTGTGATTTCATCAAGCGACCTGGCAGAAAGAATTATTGATATAAGGGTCTGGAATTCTGACGGCCATTCTTCGGCAGCAAGACGCATTTTTCTTCCTAATGAAGAAATTTTCTTTAATTGTTTTATTGCGGTTTCTGAAGAGGGCATAGATTTTTATAGAAAATTGAATATAAAAATTTATGTTGAATAATTTAATTCAGGAATTAAGGGATTCTGCGAATCCTGAAAAGGCAAAATTATATCAAAGATTTTTCAAAACAGGTCTGGGGGAGTATGCAGAGGGAGATGTTTTTATTGGTTTGACAATGCCGCAGCAACGGAAAATTGCGAAAAAATATTTAGATTTACCCCTGAATGATATTCAGATTTTATTAAAAAGCAAAATCCATGAATACAGAATGACAGGATTAATAATTCTCGTTAATAAATTTAAAAAAAATAAAAAAGACAGATATAAACAAAGAGAAATTTTTGAGATTTACATAAGAAATACAAACAGCATAAATAACTGGGATTTGGTTGATGTTACATGCCAGCATATCGTCGGTGATTTCTGTGCGCATGAGGGGACGGAGTTATTGAGACAATTTGCAAAATCTGAAAATATATGGGAAAGAAGAATTGCAATAATTTCAACCGGCGCATTTATTAAAAGAAGATTGTACGGTGAAACACTTGCAATTTCGGATATGCTGAAAAATGATAAACACGATTTAATTCATAAAGCGGTCGGGTGGATGTTGAGAGAAGTCGGAAAGAAAAATGTGCAGGTTCTTGAAATTTTTCTGAAACCAAGATATAAAGAAATGCCGAGGACGATGTTAAGATATGCGATTGAAAAATTTCCTGAAGAAAAGAGAAAAGCTTATCTTAAAGGGGAAATTTAGGATTATTGTCTGTTTCTAATTTTCTCATTTTGAAAATTTAATTTGGCAAAGACCTTCTCTTTTTGAGAAACCCTCCGTAAACTTCACTGACGCTTTGTTCAATTATAACTGCGTTGGGGTCTATTTTAAGGATGTCGTTTTTTATTCTTACAACTTCCAACCTTGTTACGACAGTATACAATATTTCAGTTTCTCCATTAAATGAATCGGAATGCCCCCCAGTCCCTTTGTAAACCGTAACACCTTTTTCAAGAGATTCTACTAATTTCTTTTTTATTTCGCGGTTTTTATTTGAAATTATTGTCAGACTTATATATTCTTCAATCCCGTGGACTATAAAATCAACTGTCTTTGACGCAACAAGATAAATCAGGATGGAATAAAGTGTGGCTTCTATACTCAGAAATATTGCTGCAAAAGAGAAGATGATAATATTTATTAGAAATATTATTTCTCCTATGCTGAACCCGGTTTTTCTGTTCAGATAAACTGAAAGCACCTCTGTACAGTCGACAACTCCCCCGCCTCTTAATGAAAAACCCAATCCTGCCCCGAGAAAAAATCCTCCGAATACTGCAACAAGAAGTTTGTCTGTTGTAATAACGGGGAAGTGAACAAAAATAAGACATAAAAATAGACCGATAGTTGCGAAAAATGTTTTTATTGCAAACATTTTCCCAATGTGTTTTTTTGCAAGAAAAATAAAAGGCAGATTTATAACAAAAATAAGAATTGGAAAAGAAAGAGGAGTCAAAAAAGAGATTAAAAGTGAAAGTCCTGTGACCCCGCCGTCAATAAGCTGGCTTGGAATGAGAAAGCTCTCAAAACCAAATGCAGTAAGAAGGATACCCAAAATTATCAAAAATATTTCTTTTATAAGATTAAATATATTAAAGCCACTTCTTTTTTTGCCAGGCATATTATTAATTATTATTTTGCATTTTTAAGCTTAACTTAGGATATTTTATTCTGTCTGAATCATTCAATATATCTTAAAACATATAATTAATCTTTTAAACATAAATAAAATAGTTTCTTTATGGCAGAAAAATCAATTCATGAATTGCTTGAATTTGGAATTATAAATATAGATAAATCTTCCGGGCCGACGAGTTTCAGTGTTTCAGATTTTATTTGTAAAAAAATAGGCGCGAGAAAAACTTCTCATTTCGGAACACTTGACCCTAAAGTCACCGGAGTTTTGCCGGTTGCATTAAACCGCGCATGCAAATTAACCGGTTATTTTCTTGGCGAAGATAAAACTTACGTCGGAATAATGAGAATTCATGAAAATACAGACATTAATAAAATCAGGGAAATAATTGAAAAAAAATTTATCGGAAAAATAAATCAAATGCCTCCTGTGAAATCGCGCGTTAAAAGACAGTTAAGACCCCGAGAAATTTACAGTTTTGAATTACTGGAACAGAGCGACGATAAAAAAGATATTTTATTCAAAGTTAAATGCGAGGGTGGAACTTATATACGAAAATTAATTGATGATTTGGGTTCAGAATTGGGAATTGGCGCGCATATGCTTGAACTTCGCAGAACGGATGCGGGAATTTTTGGCGAAGAAAATTCAGTTAATCTTTATGATTTTGAAAAGGCAGTTGAGGAATATAAAAATGGAGATGACAGATTGCTTAAAAAAATAATTATTCCGGCGGAAGAAGCAATCAAAGAAGTTTATCCTTGCGTTGAAATTAAAGATGATAATTTAAAGCAGATTTTTACGGGAAGACCGATTTATAGAAAAGATATTGTGAAAGATGAAGGCTTGAAAAATGATTCTGTCGTCGGAGTTTTTTACAACGGGAAATTTATAGGGATGTACAAAATTTCACGGGGAAGAGAAATTTTTGCAAAACCGGAATTTGTTTTCCAACCAATAAAATAAATATATAATTGAATATAGCAATTGTTAAAAATACGGAAGTTATGAATTTCAAATGAGAGAACTGACAAATCTGATAAGGGAAAATCCTGAACTTGCTGAAGAAATCCTGGTAAAAAAAGGAGTTGGTTTTGAGGATTTTCAAAGTTTAGTAAAATTAATGAACTTAAATGAGAATATTGACAGAAAAAATTTAGAAATTCATAAAAATGGAGGATATCATTATTATCGCCTTACTTTTTTAAATCCAATTAATAGAAAGAGTTTTGAAGAATATATTAAAAGAAACAACATTCAAAATTACAAAATAATAAAAAAGAAAGATTTGATATACGGAGAAGATTTTGGCATTGAATTTTCAAAATCAAAAGTAAGAGCATATTTCTGCAATCCTTAAGAGCAATAATTTTATAATTAGTGAATTTGTTAAGTTATTATGAAACATTTTATTTATTTTTCAAAAACCGCCGCGACGTCGGGAAAATCGTTGAGCAAATATGCCGACGGCGGATTGATGAAAGCCGGGCGTATGGATATCGCAATTCACTCATTTATTCAGGGGGTTTTTTTGAGCCACGGTTTTAGAAAAGATGTTATTTTTCATTTTATTTTCTATGGGATGCCCGACCCGCCAAAACACATTCAAATACAGGTTACGGATGAATTGGAAATTTCAAAAAAAGACGTCGGTAAATTAATACAGAAAATGCTTTACAAATACCGCCCAGGAGAAAAAGCGGAAGTTTTTCCGAAGTGTTATATTGAGAAAAAAAGTTTTCTGAATGTCGTTGAAGAATTAATTGGTGAAGGGAATGAAATTTTTATTCTGGAAAAAAACGGCGAAGATTTGCGAAAAGCAGAAATTTCGGAGAATTGTGTTTTTATTTTAGGAGACCACGAAGGATTGCCGTCGCAGGAAATCAAGCGGTTAAAAAAAGAGGGTTTGGTGAAAGAAGTTTCCGTCGGTGATAAAATGTATTTTGCTTCACAGACAGTTGCTGTTGTGAACAACGAACTTGACTATAGGCATATTTGAGTCAAGTTCGCCAGAGGCAAAAAATTTCGCAGAAATTTTTAGTTCGTTTGCCGTGGCGACGTCAAACGAACGAGTTAGATTATGAGGAATTTGAAAAGGGGATTTACACTTCGCGGATGATGCTGTTCTTCAAATCGGCTTGACGCACGATTTTCCGAACTTTGAAAAATTATCCCACAGAAATTCTTTGAGGAGGGACTTGAACTTAAAAGGGGCGAAAATTATTTTTTACCACGTGATTTATAAATAAAATTTCTAACTTCGCCATGAATAAGTCTTGCCGCACCCAATACTGTCCCCGATGATTCAGAATTGTCATTGTCTTCGCCGGAATAATTTCTTTCTGTTAAGGGTTCGCGAGAATAATCGTCGCAATAATAATCGTTTAGCATTTTTGTTTAATAAATTAATCTTTGATACTTTTTAAGAATTTATATCTGTAAATAGATATTTGCTCGCTAAGGCTCGGATAATACCTTGCTTCACGTCGGACACATGTCACGACGTTCGCTACTTGAAAAATATTAAGCCGAAAAGATTCTTCAAGAAATTGCTCAACTTATGGAAGTATTAATAACGCTAAATCAAAAGAAAATCCCTCGCTAAAAAACCTTATAAACTAACTTCTTCTTGAAAATTTATGACAGAAAACAATTATGAAAAATTGCTAAGTGAAGCTTACGGGAAAGTTAAAGTTGTTGAAGGTAGTGGAGAGCGTTTTGAAATACCGAAAATAGAAGGACATTTTGAAGGAAAGAAAACAATATTAACGAATTTTTTTCAAATGGCTTCGTTTTTACGTCGTGAACCCGAACATTTTCAGAAATTCCTGCTTAAAGAACTTGCAACTTCGGGTCAAAAGGAAGGAGACAGATTGGTTTTAAACAATAAAATTCCGAGCGAAAAAATAAATTCAAAAATTGAAAATTATGTGAAAGAATTTGTTCTCTGCGAAGAATGCAAAAAACCCGATACGCAAATAATTCGGGAAGGAAAAATTAATTTTATCCATTGCCTTGCCTGCGGTGCAAAACATCCGGTGAGAATGAAAGTTTGAGAATATAAAATATTTTATTCAAGATAAACTGAATAGGAAAGATTCAATTTTCAAAAATTGTCGTCATTTGAATTAACAAAAATGCATTCAGAAGATTTAAAAAAGAAAATTTCGTCAAAGATTGAAGAAATTCACAGAATTTCAATTAAACTCGGAGGTTATAATGGCAACTCAAGGTTATTGTGTTAAGTGCAAGAAAAAGGTTGATATCAAAAATCCTGTTGAGTCTACGACGGCAAAAGGAACAAAGATAGCAAAAGGAAAATGCCCGACTTGCGGAACAACAGTTTGCAGAATGGGCGGACTGAAATAATTAAATTTTTATTTTTATTTTAAGATGTTTATTAATATTATAAAAAGTTACAGGTATGTCGTCGCTTTGGCTGACGAAGAGCTGATTGGAAAAGTTTTTTACGAAGGAAACTTTCAGCTTGATGTTAAAGAAAATTTTTACAAAGGCGAGGAAAAAACGCCTGAAGAAATTTCAGAAATTTTGCGCGACATGAAAATTGGAGATGCTACGTTTAATATTGTCGGAAAAGAATCTGTTGCTTTGGCGCTTGAAACGGGAATAATAGACGAAGAAAATATCGGGGAGATTGAGGGAATTCCTTTTGCGTTGGTTTTAATTTAAAAAAAATTGTCGCACTTCGCTACGCAAAATTTATAGAATCAATATCAAAACAAAAATTGCAGGCAATTTTTGCAATAACTTTTGCTCACACAAAATTTATAAAGCAATTTTGAGGATAATAAACATGGTCACAGGAAAAATAATTCAATTCAGACGAGGAAGACACGTTATTCATGAAAGACATTTTTTGATTGAAATTGACGATGTTTCAGGAAAGGAAGACGCAGTTAAATATATTGGAAAAAGTGTTGTATGGGTTTCTCCTGCAGGAAAAAAAATTGCGGGAAAAATCGCCGACGTTCACGGAAACAAGGGAGTCTTGAGAGCAATTTTCGAAAAAGGTTTGCCGGGACAGGCAGTTGCAACGAAGGTGGAGGTAAAATGAAAGAAGGAAGCATGGATAAAGAGTTCATTGAAGTAACCGACAGAAATGCTCGCCTTGTTAATCAGTTTGCAAGAGGGTTATATAATTCGCCATATGGCTGGATTTGGGAAAATGGAATACTTACTCAACATTATCCCGGATTTAAGATAAAATGTGAAAAGGAACTTTCGGGTAAAAATTATAAAACATATGTTGTTTTTTGTAATAATATTAACAAAGAGTATGAAGAAAAATTAGTGCAGATTGCAACTGATAAAAAATTACATCCTAAAGATATTAAAAAGATGGCTGAAGAACTTAAATCCAAAACAATTTTAAATTTTATAAATAAGGGGACGCGGGAATAAAATGGCAGGATTGAGAAAAGCAAATGCATATTCAAAGAGAATTGTTGTTCCTTTCACAAGAGTTAGTAAAAGACGACAAAAATCTTTCATAAAAGTTGTTCCGCCGCAGAAAATTGTGAAATTCTCAATGGGCAGCGAGAAAGTGTACAATGAAGGAAAACTTCCTTACGAACTTAATGTGGTAACTACCGAGGCTGTTCAGATAAGACACAATGCGCTTGAAGCATGCAGACAGTATGTAAACAAACAGCTTGATACTTCGCTCGCGGGTCAGTATGTTTTCAAAGTCATTCCGTTCCCGCATCATATTCAGAGAGAGAATAAAATGTTGACAGGGGCAGGAGCTGACCGTATGCAAACAGGAATGCAGTTGTCCTTCGGTAAATCGATGGGAAAAGCCGCGATATTAAGACCTAATGCAAAAATTTTCTTTTTCGCTTTACCAAATCCAAAGGCAGTTGCTTTCGCCAGAAATTTAATAAAAGAAATAAAGTCAAAGTTGCCCTGCAAAATCCGTGTTGATGAAGTTAAAACCGGAACGCAATAATGTTACTTTTTCTGAATGGTAACAATACCGAAACATTTAAATAGTTCAGATATTAATATTTTTTATGAAAAAAAATATCTCATTTATTGGAAGGATTTACACAAATGCTCTAGAGGATACTTTAGACCGAGTTTTGAAACCTCAAAAATTTAATCTTTTTGAGATGTATGAAATCTGTCCGGGACATGATGAAGAGGAAGAACAAGAAATTATAAAAGAAGTTTCTTTGGGTAGATATATAATTGATAGAATAGTTTATGGAAAATTAGTAAATAAAATAGGAGGATATTTTCATGGAAAACGTAATTAATAATTTATTCGGAAGCAGACGAGTCGGTTACAACGCCGGAAACGTAATTCTTGGAAGAGTTGCGAATGGCGAAAATGTTATTGATGTTTTACCGAGGGAAAAAGGACACGTTTATACTCAATCGGATATTTCTAAAATGTTAATTCCAAAACATAAAATTACACTTGCGGACACAATAGAAAAAACAGGAAGCGCAAAAGTGAAAGAAAATTTCCTTAAAGGAATAATTTCATACATGACAGATAATGCTGAAACAAAAGAAGACATGGGAAAAATAAGAGCCAGAATAGTTTATGGTATAAATAACGGATATGATGTCATTAATGAATCTGTTGAAGCTTCGTTAAAAAATATTGAAATTTTAGAAAGAGATTATGAAAAAATACAGAAAAATTTGGGGGCAAAAATATAATGGCAGAAAATAAAAAAGAAATGACAAAAGAAGAAAAAGAAGCTGAATTCAAAAAAATGCAGGATTTTCAGATGCAGGTTTTGCGCACTGATTACGGAATAATTGGTTCTAATTATGCGAAGCTGAACTTCGGAAAAACGGGCGGTTCTGTTGCTAATGATTATATGAATACTGACCCAAATGTTTTGAAAATAAAACAGGGAATGTATGCTCAAACAAAACAGGCATATGAAAAAGAGGGCGTTGCATGGGATGCAGTAATGCCGGATAATGGCGCAGCAGCTTATTATGCTAAACAAATGACTGGACCGGCACTTCAAACATTAACATTGGGCAATCTTGAAAAAATTGTAAACGAAATTGACCCTGCAAAAGCAGGATTAAAAGTTGCGGATAAATTCAAGGGATTGACTTTGGAAAAAATTAATGAAATGGCTGAAAAAGCCGGAGAAAAACCTTCTGAAGAACTTAAAGAAGCGTCTACAATATATACGTTGCTCACAGCTTCTTATGAAAAAACAGCTGCAATGAACGTTATGAATAAGGGTTATCTATCTAATGAAAAAGCTATTTTAGATTCTATTGCTGAAAAATACAAGACAAAAGAACCAAAGAAAGACGAAGGGAAGAAAAAGTAAGATTTAAATAGTTTTTGCACTTGCGATTTTAATGGGACTCTTTAAAGCATTAACAGGGCATTATTTCAGTGAATTATTAAATCCCCCTTACTGCGGTGATGGTCACACGACAGAGATGTATGAAAGAATGGATGAAAATGCAAGAAATTATTCAAGTGATCGTTCTTCGGAATCTTCAGATTAAACCAATTCTTTAACAAGCAACGCCATCGTGTTCAAAAATTCTTCGGCTTTGTTTTGCCATTCGTCGATTTCTACGCCTTTCAAGTCAACAACTTCGTGATGAGAAATTTTTTTGTGAAGTGCATTCAAATCTCTAAACCAATCAACATATTTTATTTTTAATTTTCCGGACATTACAAAATTTTCTTTTAACAATCCGGGAATGTGTTCGGGCGACGGAGGTGAAACGTGCGCGGAGATTAAAGCCGCATGCGCCGAATCAACCATTGACCAATACAAACCTTCTACTGCACCCAATTCTGCCTGTTTACTTCTTGCGATGTGCAACGGCGCTCTTTGCAAACACGAATAAATTGCCTCGGGAGTTGAACGAATTTTTCCGTTGAGCAAAAGATATTTTAGAGGTTGGAAAAATCCTGCAAGGTCAATAAGCGGTTCTCCGTAACGCAAAATATTTATAACAAGCGGGTCACCTCGCATTAAATCTTCCCACCATGTTGAAAGTTTAACCGTGTTTATATGAAGGGATTTTTTGTAAGGGCTTGTCTGAATTATTTTTTCAAGTTCTTCCCTGTACCATGCAATTAATTCCTGATCCCATGCAAGCGAGGCGTCGTCGATAATCATAACAATATCAACGTCCGAGCCGAGCGTCTGTTCTTTTTTTGCAGTTGAACCGAACAAAACAACTGACTTCACAATTTTGTTAAATTTCTGCGCAGCTTTCACGGCGAAATCCATCGCGATATCGTGTTCCGTCTTAAGATTCATCGTCGGAGCTTTCGCGTAATTTTTTTTATCTGATTTCTTAGAAGATTTTTTTGGATGATTTTTTTTAACCAATTTTTTCACACTCTTTTATTACTATGATTTAGTAATGTTTTGAAGTTTTTAAAGTTTCTTTTTTGAATTTAAAAATAAAACTGCGGAAAGTATCATTGACGAAATTCCGATTATACCTTTTACAGAATGTTTTAAGCTTCCCACAACTGCGCCGGTGATTTCCATATTTGTGATTAATAAAATTGCGCCGAAGGCGAGAAGAACCGACGCTGCGACTTTTTGGTAAGCTTCCGGAACGATTCTTTTTTCAATACCCGTGACAACTTTTCCGTATTCTTCACCAACTTTGGAATAAATTTTTTCTTTTAGAAATTTATATTTTTTATCGTTAATTAATCCGTGCGATTTTAAAACATCGATAGCAGGGTCGAGAAATTGCATATCGTGAAGAGTTGAAACGGATTCGGTTAACTCCGGCATTCTTTTGGCATAATCTCCTGTTTTAAACAGAGCATACAAATCCTGAAATGCTTCCATTGAATTGTCGAGATATTTTTCTCCATCGAATTCAGGTTTATGAAATAACCTGTGAAAGAAACCGGTTTTTTCTTCCAGACTGTTCTTTAGAATAACTTTTTTTCCTTTCTCATCAATAATCTCTCCAGATGCCACATATTCAGTCAGATTTTTACTGATGAAGTATTTTGCTTCCTTTCCAAATAATTTTTTTTCTTGGGCTTCTGCGTGCAAATTATAAATTTTTTCATTTAACTTATCCTCGTCAATATGCTCCAGCAAATAAGGCTGAAAATTTGCAAATCTCGGATGAGATTTAATTATTGATTTTATGCCCAAATTAATTGCATTGCTAATGTAATTTGTTTCCGAATTTTTTTCTTTCTCTTTTTTTCCCATGCTGAATTCAAGATTTTGTGTTTAATAAATTATTCCATTCCTCTTCCGGACATTCTGCTTCCCTGTGCGTTTGGAGCCTGACCACCAAGTTCCGTCGGCAATTGCGAAAAATAAGTTCCGAATAATTGATAATTGTTTCCCGGAAGCCACGCGCCTTCAAGACCTGATTGATAACCCTGATAAAATCCCAGCGCCTGATTCCAGTAAGGAGTTTTTTTGTTTCCGTAAATCGGCGCACCCAAACCTTCAAGCGTTTCGACGGCGGGATTTGTCTGAAAGTGCTGCCACCAACTTGACGCTTCAATAACTTTTTTTGCTTCGAAACCTTCTTTCCCTAATTTGTCCATAATTTCTTTCATAGGAACATTTCCCATTCCCATAGGAAGTTCAGTATGCTCCATTCCAAAATTATCAGATAGATGAACGTGTTTGAGGAACGGGCGGATTTTTTCAGATTCTTTCACAATCTCTTCTTTTCCAAAACCTTGCTTTCTAAGCATGTTAATGTGGCCAACGTCCCATGTCGCGCCGATTAATTTTTCAGCAATTTTTTCCGCCTGCTTTTCATTCATCTTTTCATTTTCAATAAGATTCTGAACAAATTTTTTTCTGGATTCATGAACGACGTTTTTCAAATCTTCACCTGTAGAAAGCGCATGACCGACGGGAGGGTTTTCAATTGAAATCACCGGGGCTTTGTCCTTGAATTTTTTGTACGCAGCATAAGCCGCGTTTCCAAAAGTCATAGCGGTTTTTTCAAGAGCGAAATCTTCCAAAGGAATAAAATAATTCGGGTTTGCATTTTTTATTTCCTGCGCGAACAACTGCAACGCGCGCGAACGATTTTGCAAATCCATCTGATTAGCATAAGCAATTTGCATTTCGTTTTTAGAAAGTTTTTCTTCATCTTTATCGAAACCTGTCAAATTTTTCTGGAAATTTCTTCCCGCCTGCTCTAATAATTTTCTAGTTTGTCTGTCTTTTTCAGTATTTTTATTTGTGTGTTCATACGCTTTACTAAACAAAGAATAAATTGCCTGTTGCGCATCAAGCAAATGCTCGTCGGCAATTCGCGCATTTAATAAAACCTGCTGTTGTTCCCTTGGGAGTTTTGAAAAAAATTCCTGGTCGTGTTTTGCAACAACGTAAAGTTCTTTTGCCGACGGAGGAAGCTCCGAAATAATTCTGTCACCCATCTCTTTCTGGAAAATTACTTTATTTACTTCGTCATCCCAACGCGTTTTGTTTACAGCGATTAATCTTTCTTCGGGAGTTTCTGTATCTTCTCTTACTCCCTTTTCAGCTTCGGGAAGATACCTTTTTTCGGGAGAAAGTTGGGTTATCATTTGCCCTGTCGTTCTGTCGACGACAATCATCTTGTTGTATTCTCTTTTGTTTTTTCCGGAAACATCGCCGAGAGATTTCCATTCACTTCCCGGAATTCCTTCACTTGTGTGAAACGTGACGTTAACATTGCCGTCGGGATTTACTTCCTGGCTTCGCTCAAGAGTATTAATTATAACTCTTTCTGATTGCTGTCTTGAAAATTCATCAAAACCCTGCTGGGACATTCCTGCGACGTCGATAACCGGTCCGTGAACAGTCATATCAACGCCGGTTAATTTGCTCAATTGTCCGACTTCCTTCAAATGCTGTTTAGGAACCATGTCCATCGTCGGAGAAAGGAGAACAAGTTCTACATTTTTCAATCCGCCGGAAAGTTTTGTGGTTATTTCTTTAAGAACATTTGCTGTTCGCGGGTCGGTAGTTATAGATAAATCGCCGGGATTCGTTCTGTAACCTGTGAAACCGCTTGCATACGCTTTGTCCGGGTCAAGAGTAGAATAACTTCCCTGATAAAGATTTTCTATTTTATAGTCGGTAGCCAATGAAAACCTCCTGCGGGTTTCTCACACTTCCAGCATCCAAAATTATTTTAATCATTATTCACCTCGGTAAATTTAATGAAAAGGAATTTATTAATTTAATGGTTGGAGATAAAATTATTTCTCCTCGTAATAGTTCAATTTCTTTTCCTGAAATTCAAAATCCCGGAATTTTTTTTCGTGAAGTCCTTTCATTTCGCTCTCGCTGAGATTTTTCGGCGTGAAAAATTTTTCGTACTTTGGTTCGCCCGAAGAATTTTGTTCATATTGCACAAACTTTACGTTTCTTGCTTTTGTAAAATCTTTTGACCATTCCGACGCTGCTTCTTCGGGTTTGAGAGTTTTTATATTTGGATTCACTTCGTAGCTTTGATATTTCTTCCCTTCAGAATTTTCTTCAGAATTTTTTGAAATGTATTCAAATCCGCTTCCTGTTCCATTTTCGCCTGAAGAATTTGTCTGATTTTGCCAACCGCTGTGAACAAGAGTTCCTAAATTTCTTTCACCTTCATTTACTGCTTCAAGCGAAACAGATGTTCTTCTTTTTTTATTTCCACTGGATAAATTCATTTCATTTGATGAATTGATTAATTCTTCTTCGGGAAATTCTTCGTCGTGAAAATTATCTTTTTTCGGCAAAACTTCCTTGTGAACTTTGGTTTCAAGGATTCTTTCAAGAGTTTCTTTTGACAAACCGTATTTTGATTTTTTATCGTCGGATTTTTTTTCCTTGCCGACTTTTTTTTCTTCCTTTATTTTGGGTTTTTCTTTATTGGACATTATTTAATATGGGAAAAAGAATATTTAGATTTTATGGAATTATGAATAACTCGGCATGCCGTGGGCTTTTTTATACAAATCAAATAAACTGTATGCCACGTCAATTGCACTTTTTGCCGCAGTTTTTCTGAAGAACTCGGATTCGTACCAATTGTCTGAATCTATTTTTACAATTTCGTTTTTTGGTTTTTTGCCGTCGGACTTTTTTTCTTTTGGCTTTTCAGGTTTATCATACGCCCCGAACAAGGCTGAAAAAGGTTCAAATAAATCTCTTAATACATTTCCGGATTTTTCTTGTAATCCTTCGGCTTTGCTGCATATCCGTTTTCAGCGGCGATGGCTCGTATTTTTTCAAACCATTGGCTTTGATCATCACCATGATTATATGATTCCAAGTATGCCTGCAGTAACTTTTCAGCTTCTTTATCATCAATATTCTCAGGATATGGATCCGCAATTTCAAAATAATCATCAAAGAAATAGCTGATAAAGGTAAAGATTTGTTCGCAATAGATCAAATCTTTGCGCGGCTTATCTGAATCTCTGCCTACAGACAAAAGTTTTATAACGGCATCCTTATGCTCTAAGAGAAGGTTGACGATGTCAGCTCTATATTCCTTCGCCCAATTGAGCATAAAACCATAGATTTCTTCCACTGGTATTTTTACCAGGACATTTTTACTGATATCATTGAGTTTATTTAAATCAAATAAAG
>CAZRDP010000009.1:0-713 GCA_964598985.1 Candidatus Woesearchaeota archaeon
GGCATCAGAAAGTTCTCAAAAAATTAAGCTGAAATTCCTTTTTAAAATTATCCACTGGCAAAACTTTTTATACTTCAAACATATCGGTTTATTATGGCAATTGGAGGTACACTTCTTGTAGTTTTAATTTTAGTCGTCGTCATTTGGGTCCTCGTTGAAGTGAAAAGATTCAGGCACAAGACATTTGCAATTTTTATAATAATTCTTATTCTACTTTCATATATAAGTTTCGTCGCTGTTATTAAAGGAAAAGATATAAATCTGACAACATCCGACGGGCTGAAAAAAGCAGGACAACTTTACGTCTCATGGCTCGGCTCGGTTTTTAAAAATTTAAAATCTCTGACGGCAAACGCGGTTGATATGAACTGGAAAGTAGACGAAACCGAAACAATTCAAAAAAACAAAACCACAGGATGAAAACTTATTTTTATTTGTAATTTCAAATCCGAAAATTAACGCCACTTTCGGCAGATAAATTTATAAATAACATAAACTTTTATCAAATATGGCAAAAAAGAGGGTGAAAAAATCTGCCGTAAAAAAAGCAAGAAGACCTGTTAAAAGAAAAGACCCGTCGCTGGAAATCAAACGAGTCCGCGCTACACCTTCAAGAATAAAACTAGTTTTGAGAAATTTAATTTTATTTGTAATACTTTCACTTATTTCATATCTGCTTTACATTGTTTTTGACAACGTAATTTATGAAACGT
>CAZRDP010000009.1:723-8623 GCA_964598985.1 Candidatus Woesearchaeota archaeon
ATTTTAGGATTTATTGCACTTGCATTCCTGATTTCACTCGTGGTGTTTTTAGTTCTTAGAGCATTAAGAAAATGATTAAAAGAGCAGACAGAATTTGTTGCCCGAAATTTAATTCCAAGAAATGGGACAAGAAAACATTTTTGTGGAAAAACAAACCTTTCCTGAAAGAAACAATTCCGACTTTTTTTCATATCCCTTTCCCGCCGATGATTGGACGGAAAATTACAAAGATGATGAATCTCGCGGAAAAAGTTAACAAAATCTCGCGGGACAAATTAAACGTTTTAATTTTGTTCACCGACCCGACGCCATTCAGATCTGAAATTTATTTTTCTGTGACGGGAAACGTCCCGACGGCAAACAACGCAAAACTCAGCGGAAAATTTATGTCAAAAGTTTTCACAGGAAACTATAACGCAATTCCAAAATTCATAAAAGAAATGAATGTTTATCTGAAGTCAAAAAATAAAAAACCAAAAAATTATTACGTTCATTACGCTTACTGCCCGAAGTGCGCAAAAAAATACGGCGGAAACAAAATGATTCTTTTCGCAAGAGTTTAAAAAAAGCCACGACCGAGAATTGAACTCGGGACCTCCACATTACCAATGTGGTATTCTAACCAGCTGAACTATCGTGGCATGAAAATTTCAAAAACCTAAACTTTATAAAATCTCTTTCTTAGGTTTTTTTATGGAAAACGAAAAAGAAAACTCAATTGAAAAATTAAAAAAAAGATATTCAGAACTTCAAAAAAAATATTCCCTTCCGACTTTTGAAGAAATGAATAAAAATTTTTCAATAGAAAAAGCCGATGCTGACTCCGAGCGTTTATTCAGAGAAATAATCCATCTAATTGCCGAAAAATTCCAGAATTATATGCGTTTTATTGAGAATCTGATAAATCCCGCAAACGCTTCAATGTTTGCATTTACTTTTGTAAAACTTATTGATAACGGAAAAAGAAACACGCTTTCAGAAATATATAAAAAACTTTCAGAAATAGAAATCAAACTTATAAAATTGATTTAAATCCTGAAGAATCTGTCGAGGCGGAATTTATAAAAAATTCATTTAAATTATGGAACGAAATCAAAAAGGATTTATACGAAATAATTGACTCCGCTGAAAAAAATTTCTCCGCAAAGCAAAACAGCGAGGAAAATAATCGGGGTTATTTTGGATAATTATTTCACCAAATCAAAAATTTCTTCAAGCGAAATTTCCGCCAAAGCGACAGGCATTTTAATTTTCCAATTTCTTAAAATCTTAGGATGAATCTCGCCCAAAAATCCGATTTTCTTTCCTTTCAAGATAATTTCTCCGACGCGCCCGTCAATAAAATATCCCGGAAAATTTTCGGTTTCTTTAATTGAAATTTCTTCAGAATTTATTCCAAGCATCCTCAAAAGATAATTCAGCGTTTGTTTAACGTCGGTGAAATTTCCCGGTGAAATCCCGATTGAAAGATTTTCTTTTTCCGAAATTTTGTTGTTTTCAATTTCAAAAACTCTTCCGGTTTCGTAAATTTTCTGCGGATATTCTGAATCAACATTTTCAGAAAATATCTTTAGTAAATAATGACTCATATCTTTTCTTAAAATATTATTTTCAGTTTTTGATTCTTCAAGCTGAACAAAACCTTTTTCCATTTTCTCCGGAACCCCCATTTTTGAAAACTGGTCTTCTTTTGTTGTAAGATGATAATTTGAAATCTCAAGCATTCCGAGCCCGGACAAAATTTCTGAAATTTTTCTTTTTATTGTTTCATGCAAATTTTCCTGCCCTATCGTAGCTATTTCCGGAATTTCAGGTTCAAGTTTATCGTAGCCGTAAGCAATTGCAACATCCTCGATTAAATCAACTTCGTGCAGAATATCAGTTCTCCACGCTCCGATTTCAACTAAATCATTTTTATAATTGTGCCCCATTCTTTCAAGAAGATTTTTCAATTCTTTTTTATCGATTTTCAAACCAAGAATTCTGTTTACATTTTCCGGAGATATTTTCATTTTTTCAGGGGTCAAATCAGGGGTTACATTTTCCTTCGGCAAACCCGAAACTTCCATCTGATAAATTTCCCCGCCCATTTCAGCAAAAGACGAAACTAAAATATTGAGGCATTTTTTCAAAACTTCCAAATCAAAACCCGAACATTCTATAAAAACATCTTTCGTCGTCAGTTCAACTTTTCCCGTCATGTGCGAATTTATTATCGGCGGCATACTCAAAACATTTTCATTTGCGTCCACAAAAACAGGGAATTTTGATTTTCCCGCAAGTAAATGCGCGTAATCTCTTCCTGTTGGATGTCTCTGTAAAATCTGCAGACCTGACATTTCTCTTTCCATTTCAAGCGGAATAAATTTTATTTTATCCGGTTCAAGCGCTTTAAAAATTATAGGAAGTTTTATTTTTTCAAGAGGATAAATCCCTATCGCAAGTTTTTTTCTTTTTCTTCCGACGGTAACATGAAGTTTTTCCTGAATATCAATTATTTCTTTAATTTTCTCGTCGCTTAATTTCAAATTTTTTACAATCGCACAAACTGTATACGGTCTGACACCCTTAACTGAAGAATCAATTTTTACTTTGAAATCTTTTTCAGGTTTGTTGATTTTATATTCTTTTAATCCGGTTTTTTTTCCCGTAAAAGCCAAAAAACTTCTTTTAAAATTCTGATACGAAAGCAAGTCCGGCCTGTCAGGAGTTACATCAAGTTCAACTTCGTCATTGCTGACGCTTTCTACAGTCATCCCGAAAAGCGCGATTTTCTGGAGCATTTCTTCTGTAAGTTTTCCCATATCTTTTTCAAAATTTTTTTTGCTGAATTTTATTGAAGCCATTTTATTTCTTTCCTGCTTTAATTAAATAAAATATTCCCCCTTTTTTAATTTCACAAATTTTAAATCCAGATTTATTTAGAATATTAGTTATATCTTCCTGTGAAAATTGTTCTGAAATATTATCTTTGTCCTCAAAATCAAAAATTACTTTTCCTTTTTTAGAAGATTCTCTGAACTGAAGGTTTAATTTTTTGTAAATCTTTATTCTATCCTGAAATGCAAATTCATTAAATACGCTTAATATAAAAAAACCCCTTTCTCTTAAAACTCTTTTAATCTCAGAATAAATCTTGTATTTGTTATCTCCAAAATTAGCCGGAGTAGTCATACACAATACATAATCGAAATAATTATTATTAAAAGGCAATTTTAGTGCATCAGCTTCTATTATTTTAACATTCTTATTTTTATAGAATCTTTTTTGAGCTAATTCTACTGCTTTTTCATTATGGTCAATTCCAAAAATTTCCTTAGCAATATCTTTTATACAAACCAAACTTCTTCCATCCCCGCATCCTACTTCTAATACTTTAGAACCAACTATTATATTATTTTTAAGAAATTTTTCTTCTGCATTAAAACCTTCTTTATAGCCTTCAGTTAAATTCTTCATAATTTCATTGTGATAGTTAAAATTATTTTTTATCATTTTTAATTTTTCATCCACCATTTAATTTTTCTCAATTGAGTTAAATCGTTCTTATACAATTCTCTTAAATCTTTTATCTTATAATAATCCATAATTATTCTGTCAACTCCCTGACCCCATGCAAGAATCGGAATATTTTTCCCCAACAGCGTCGCTGAAACTTCTGGTCTGAACATTCCCGCTCCGCCTAATTCAAGCCAGATTTTTCTTTCAGGATGCCAGACATCAACTTCAACCGACGGTTCAGTATAAGGAAAATACGCCGGCCTGAATCTTATTTTTTCGTAACCCATTTTTTTATAGAATTGTTTTAAATAACCCAATAAGTGTCTGAAATTAGCATTTTTATCGACGACAACTCCTTCCGTCTGATAGAATTCAAATCCGTGGCTCCAGTCAACAGTTTCATTTCTGAAATTTTTTCCGAGCGCGAAAATTTTTACAGGCAAATCTTTTTCATTCAATTTTGTCAATTCAATTGCAGACAGCGACGTCGTGTGAGTCCTCAAAACCAATTTCTTCGCAAGCTCCGCATCCCAGGAATATCCCCAGCCCTTGCTTCCTTCAATTCCAACTTCATGCGATTTTTTCACCGCCTCAACTAATTTTTTATTTTCCGGAAGTTCAATTTTTTTATCTGTGAAAAAAGTATCCTGCATATCTCTGACAGGATGGTCCTGCGCCGTGAACAACGCGTCAAAATTCCAGAAACTCTGCTGAATCATATTCCCTGAAACCTCTCTGAATCCCATATCAAGCCAAATTTTCCGTATGTAATCCAGCGACTGATTTACAAAATGCCTTTTACCGCCCTTAATTTCCGGCAACGGCGACGAAACATCGTACCTTCTGAATTTTTTTCCTTTCCAGTTTTTTTCCGATTTCAGCAATTCAGGAGTTATCTGCTCAATTAAATATTCATCCTTAAATTCAGATTTAGAAATTTTTTTCCCTATATCCGTAACCTCGTAACTAATTTCTTTTTCCTCGACAATTTCAATAATTTCCCGTCGGGATTGCAAAGATTTTAATGCAAAAAGTTGTTCAGGTTGCAAAACATTATAATCCACAGGAATAACATCAAGAAGTTGCTCTTCAAGAGTTTTTTTTGCAATCTCCGTCGGTGAACCGTTAAAAACAACTTTTCCTTTATTTAATTCAATCAGCGCTTTCTTCTTCAAACTTCCCAAAGACGCTTTAAATTCGTCGTCGGTCAAACCCGCAAGTTTCCGTGCATCTTCAAGAGGAATAATTCTTTTTTCGTTAAGTAAATTTAACAACCTTCTTTCAGGCAAACCTTTTTTCTTATACAACGCCCCGTTAACCCCGAGTTCAATAATTTTTTTCTTTTCATAATTTATTTTTATAATTCCTTTATTCTGCAGGTATTCCATCGCACGCAAAACCGAAACTTTGTCAAGATTCGTCTTTTTGCAAATTTCAACAATATTCTCACCGTCAGCCAAAAACGGCAGGATTTTTCTTTCGTGCGGACTCAAGGATTCTATAATTTTGTTCATATTTCCATCCATGTCAAATATAAAATAAGAGGATTTAAAATTGTTTTGGGATTAAATATTTTCTTAAAGATTTCAAAGAGAAGTGAACTTCAAACAAAAATTATTTAGAAGAAACCTTTACATAAGGCAATTCAACATCTTGCATTGTCCAACCTGTGACTTTTACAACTTCCACAAGTTCACTTGCTCTTTTTATTGCTAATGCTCTTAAATCCTTATCAAGTAAATGTGAATATGCTCTTGCATGATATTTGAAATCAATAAATGGGCCATAGTCATGGCTAATATTGAATCTCACTCTGTAAAGGTATAAATCGTTTGGCGCGCATGGATGCGGAAATACCAATGCAGTTTCCAGAGGGATGGTCTCCTTATGGTGTGCTTCAACTAAACCAAACTCGGATTTAATTTTTTCTCTAATCTCTTCAAAATTATCCGCATTTTGTGCCCATAACAATACGGGCCCCATTTCAAAGCCATTTACCATTACACTTTTGATATTTAACGGCTTAAAAGATTTTCTCTAATTATAACTCATTCGTCATCCAGGTCGGCATTCCCAAAACCAAACCAAGAGATTTCAAATCATAAACATTTCTGGAATTTTTATCATTTTGAAAGACAAATTTCATTTTAATCTTGTCTTTATTGCATAAAAAAATATTCTGTTTTATCCTCGCCAAAATTTCAGCTTTTTCTTTCAAATCCCTGCTTTCAATAATTTCATCGTAATTGATTCCCAAAACAATATTTTTCTTTTTCATAACTTTCGCCATAACCTGATTAAAACCAGAATTTCTTTGTTTTTGAAAATCTTTTCTTCCAGATAAATTAATTAAAAGAATATTTACATCAAGTTTTTCAATAACTTTTCTGTTAAGTTCATCATCATAAGAACTAAAAATAATTTCTTTTCCGTCGGACTTTGCGATTTTAACTTTGTTTTTTAGTTTGTTAAATTCTGTTTGGGTAATTAGGATTTGATTTTTCATTTTTTCAACGCCTTTTCAATATCTGAAAAAACTTTTTTTATCGTCTGATTTCCGTTTATTTTTATAATTCTGTCTTTAAAATGTTTAATTATTTTTGGGGAGTGTTCATAAAACAATTTTAAACGTATTTCCAACGCTTTCTCCTCATCGTCCGTCCTCTTTTCTATCTCACGCCTTTTCTTTATCCTCTTAAAAACTTCTTTTTTCGGGAGCGTCAGAAGAATAACTTTTTCCAGATTAAATTTATCAGCTACATTAAGCTGTCTTTTATCTCTTGGAAATCCGTCAATTATAAAATTGTCTTTTGGAGTATTTTTTAAAAGAATTTTATTAACTATTTCGTTCGGAGCCATCAATCCTTTATTCATATATCTTGCCAGAATTTTGCCTTGTTTATTATTCTTTTTTATTTCTTTTCTTAATATCTCTCCGACAGTAATTCTCTTAATTTTAAACTTTTCCGAAATAAGCTTCGCCTGAGTTCCTTTCCCGCTTCCCTGAATGCCGATTATTGCTAACCTCATTTTATATTTTAAGAAGAAGACGTTTTTATATTTTTGGAGAAGAAATTATCGCCTCTTTCGTTCTACGCCGCCGCGGAGGATGACGCAAAAATCTCGAAGAGATGTTTTTGCATTTGAAACAATATTTTGCAACTTAGTACATCAATTTCTCTCGTGAATTACAGCTTAATATTTCAAATTAGCGGAAAATTCAGGCGAAGCCGAAATCTGAAAGCGAAGCTTTCCGAATTGCCGAAGGCAAAGGGTGGGCGGGTGGGAAAAATCATTTCACCGTAAACAATTTATCATCCCGCACATCAAAAACATCCAATCTCACCCCGGCGTCAATCCAACCATGCGCGTAATTCAACGCCGCAAAAGCATTAACAAAATCACCTTTTTTTTCAAAGTGCCTTGCATCTGACAAATAATTTTCAACCATTTCAATAATTTCTTTTGCATATTTTTCCCGACCTTTTATAATATTTTTCTTAACTTCTTTCAATGCCTTCGTCGTCAAGTCAAAATATTTTTCAATTTTTTCAGCAGTTATCTTATCTTGCATGATTTAATCTGCATTTTTTAATTTAAATAATTATCACCGGTCTAAAAAAATCTTAAAAACTCTCATTTCTTAAACAAATTATGGACAAATACACAAGAATAGACTTCCGCGACCAAATCGCGCGAAACAAAAGAAAATCTTTCTTCATGATATTTTTAATTTTCTTAATTTTCTTAATCCTCGGATATGTAATCTCTCTCGCGATTGACCCTTCATTAACTTTTATAATAATGATTTTTGCAATAATAATTTCAATTCTTTACGTTACAATAAGTTTTTACAATTCACATAAAATCGCAATTGCCAGCGTCGGTGCAAAACCTGCTTCAAGAAATGAACACAAAATGTTTTATGATTTGGTTGAAGGCTTAACAATCGCTTCCGGACTTCCGATGCCCAAACTTTATGTAATGCCATCAAACCAAATTAACGCTTTCGCTTCAGGAAGAAATCCAAAACACGCAGTCGTTTGTGTTACAGAAGGCGCTTTGGAAAAATTAGACCGAAGGGAACTCGAGGGAGTATTGGCGCACGAACTCGGTCACATAGGAAATTACGACATGCGTTACATGACTGTCATCGCTGTTATGGTCGGAATGATTGCAATTGTTTCTGAAATTTTCTTAAGAAGTCTATGGTTTTCCGGAGGTTCAAGAGGAAACTCAGACAACAACAAAGCCCAGGCAATTTTTCTGATTATAGGAATCCTCCTCGCAATTCTCGCGCCAATCGTAGTTTACTTAGTTCAGCTTTCAATTTCAAGAAAACACGAATATTCCGCCGACGCAACAGCAGTAAAATTCACGCGAAATCCGCAGGGATTAA
>CAZRDP010000009.1:8633-23439 GCA_964598985.1 Candidatus Woesearchaeota archaeon
TTCCCGATAAAAATGAATACATAAAATTGTTAAAAGAGCTAAAAAAAATAAAATCAGATTATGAAAAGCCAAACGAAGGCACAATGCAAAAACAAAAAAACAAACCCAGTAAAGCAATCACTCCATTATTTTTCGCAAACCCTTTCAAAAATCTCGGTTCAACTCACCCTCCGATTGAAAAAAGAATTTCTGCATTGGAAAGAATGTAATTCGGAAAAAAACAAACAATTCTTATATATCTCAAACGCCTTAATACGCCATGAAAAATCTCACAAAAGAACAACGCGAAAAATTAATCCAAATTTTGAAATTCCGTTTTGAAAAAAATATGAATCGTCATAGAAATATAAAATGGGATGGAGTATTAAAAAAATTACTAGATAAACCTGAAAAATTATGGTCTTTAAATGAAATGGAAAAAACCCTTGGCGAGCCGGATGTCGTCGGTTATGATAAAAAGACACGGGAATTCATTTTTTGTGATTGCTCGCCCGAAACCCCAAACAGAAGAAATCTTTGTTACGACGCTGAATCATTAAAATCAAGAAAAGAAAACAAACCAAAAAATAGCGCGTTTGGTATAGCGGATGAAATGGGAATTGAAATTTTAGATGAAGAACAATATCGTGAACTCCAAAAACTCGGGGAATTTGATACAAAAACATCAAGCTGGATAAAAACTCCAAAAGAAATCAGAAAGCTCGGCGGAGCATTATTCGCTGATTTTCGCTACGGAAAAGTTTTCATTTACCACAACGGCGCAGAATCTTACTACGCATCAAGAGGATTCAGAGGAATTTTAAGAATATAATCAAAAGAATATAAATTCTTAAAAATGATATTAATTTCTGACGATTATGAATAAATTTTATAAAAACCTTGCAGTAACATTTTTTGGAGTTGCGGGGCTCTGTGCTATTGCAACATCAATAATTCAAAATAATTTAAACAACAATGATTTGAAAAAAGAACTAGCAAACAAAAAATATAAAATTTCAATATTAACTTATGAAAAAAATAATCTTTTGGATGAAGGACTTAAAAAATTGCAAAAAAATCAGAATGTTGTTAAAGAGTTAATAAAAAAAGAGGATTCACTTTGGCTCTACAACGACTACATTAAATTCGAATATGCAAATTTAATTGATAACCATAAAGAACTGACAAAAGAATACAATAACCTTGAATATAATTTCAACAACTTAGTGAGGGACGAATTGGAATTGATCTATGAAATATTTGATTTGAAAACTGAAAGAGATTTTTATAAAAAAATGAATAATACCCTTGACTCCGCCATTAAAAAGTGCGATTGCTATTATGAGAATATTTCTGTCCCTGAAAATCTTGCTGTCAAATAAATTTAAAAACGTCTTTCTCTTAAACATTTAAAATGGGTGTATTGAGAGGTTTTGCTTTAGTCATAATTTCTGTAATTTTATTTTTGTCTTTTTTAGCGACGGGAATTTTCGCAACGCTTAATTATTCTTTGACTTATGAAAACGTCCAGCCGAGAATTTACACAATTGCCGACGATATCGTCACCGAACAAATCGGCTCCATGGAAATCCTGAATCAACTAACACCTTACCTTAAAACCTACTGCATTAACAAAACCGAAATAGTCCAGAGTTTTCAGGGATACACTTTTGTTTTCCCGTGCGACGTCATAACGCAGGGCCAGTCAGCGATAATAAACCACACCGTAAATTATCTCGTCAGCGATTTTTATTACAAAGAATATAACTGCACATTCATAAAATGTTTTGAACAATCAGACATTCCGCTATTTTTAATTTCAGAACACGCAAAAGATTACTGGAACAACCTTTATAAAAAATTTATTTTCCTCGATATGCTTTTGATATTATTAATAATTTTATTAACTGAAAGAAAATCAAACAGCCCGCTTCTTGCGGGGGCGCTTTTGATACCCGCAGCATTAATTGTTTCTCTGCTAAAAAAAGTCGGTGCGGGAATAACAAAAATATTCTTAAATCCGATTTCATCGTCGGTGACAGGCGACAACACGAACGAAATAATTTCCCAAATCGTCGGCATTTTCTTCGCGGAATCAACAAAAGTATTTCTGTGGATGTTTATAATCGGAATAATATTTATCGGAATAGGCTTATTCTTTAAACTAACTGCATTGGGAATAAAAATAAAAAATAAAATTCAGGAAAAAGTTTTAAAACAAAAAGTTGAAGAACTCGAACAAAAAAATGAAAAACTTGAAAAGCAAATTAATAACAAAAATATTCCAAAACAAAATCTGAATGTTAATGTTAAGAAGAAATAACTAATTGAAAACACATATTTTTAAAAAAGAAATCAAGATTAATCTTTCATGACAGCCGGAACATACTCTTGTCTCCCGACGCAACAGGTCTTAATTGCAGGCGGAATGATTGAGTTTAACACATTGGCGGAAAAATTAATGTCAATAGACCCGTCAAGATTTAGAAGTATTTCAAATGTAGAAGATGCTATTAATAATTATTCCCCTTGTTTAGAAAATAATGGAGACCTAGTTAGCTACAATAAAAATTCAAAAAAATATTCATGGTCTGGAATGGCTCATGATGAAAGGGAAATACAAGCATGGCTTTATCGCTCTGTCCCGGATATGAAAAGATGGGAACTCTATCCTTTCAAAACCCCCTCAAATTCCGAAAATTGTTATTTCAATATACCCTGGAAAGAAATTCCAAGAGATAATTCAGAAGACGTTCTTAAAAAAGAATATAGGAAAGGTCAGAATTACAAATGCGATTTCAGATGCAATGGAGAAAATTCCTGCACAGGAAATTGTGGAATTTCAAGAGAGACAATAAAAAAATATTTTTATGTTTATGTTGGAATGTTAGAAGAAGATGAATTACTTGAACGTGTTGGAAAAGAAAGGTTTGAAAAAGAGTTTAAAGATGTTCCGAGGAGATATGAACGAAAACCTGATGATACATTAATCTAATCACCCAAATTTTTCTTCTCTTCTTTTTCTATCTTCTTCGTCCCTCTTCTGTGTCCTTAAAAAATTGCTAATAAATTCTTTGTACTGCTCTCTCTCACGCATTTCTTTTATTGTGTAAACCTTCATGCCGTCGATATTTCTGTCTTCGGTCTTTATCATGCTTCCTGCCTTTTCCTTAACATCTCTGCTCAAAAATATTTCATTATCTGCAGAATTCGCAATTTTCCTCGCTATCGCGAGAATATTTCCCATTCCCATAAATTCAAGCTCGCCCTTATTATTTATTTTTGAAACTATATATCCGTTATTTACAGAAATTCCGAAATCCATTTTATATTTGAAAACTTTATTGTGCGCAGTCAAAACTTCTTTCAAATCGCGCGCAAAATCAATCATCGCTTTTTCATTCCTGAACGTTTTGGTTTTTACCGGCGAGAAAATGAAATACAAACTTTCCTGATTTTCATAAACAAAAACTTTGCTGTTATCAACCAGCGCGTCGACTTTTCTCATCGTGTCCTGAATCCCTTCTTTCTTTATTTCGGAAAGATTTTTTATTCTCAGACAAATTATTCCGGCTTCCTGTCTGTCACCTTTTATAGACAGCGATAAAACTGCCTTGTTTCCGGCATTAGCCATAGCGGTTATCGGTAATTCTTTCATATTGACTTTTTGCAGCTCTTTTGCTTTTACAGGTTCACGTTTTTTTTTAAACCTTCCAAAAAAACCTCTCCTCCCTTTTTTGTAAATAATTATCGCGACTGTGCCGACGATTAAAACGGCAAAAACCCACACAAGCAATTTTACAAAATTAAAATCGGAAGCTCCGGGCTCTTTGACTCCGACTGCCTTTCCGGTCAACAAAACATTTCTGCTTACCCTGCTCTGACCGTCGCTAAAAACTTCAACAATGTATTCTCCGTCGGGCGCGCTCAACCTGTACTCTTTAAATTCGTCAACACCAAGATAAACATTCAAATCCACGGAATTCGCGCCAATTTTAAGCAGGACGCTGTCATTGTAAGGAACGTTCCCTCTGTTTGTTATCAAAACAGTTTCATTCACCAACTCAACGGAAATTTCTTTCTTTTCTTTTACAATTACATTTGCCTCTCCTGTCAGCATTGAAGAAACCGCAATAACTGTCCAGTTTGCAGGAGCTTCATTATAAGGAATTTCAATTTCAAGATATTCGTCCGTCGGGATTTCCGTCTGCTGAAGAATTTCGTTTCTCGATTTTTTCACAGTCATTATCGAAACCGCGGAAATCGGCTCGCCCGTCTGGTCATGAAGAACTGATTTAACTCTTAATTTCTCTCCCGGATTAATCTGAGATTTTTCAGTAAAAACTTCAAGCGTCGTCGGGATTTGCCTGATTTTAATATTGTAATTCATATAACCTTTATTTATCTGCTCTCCGTCCAGATTCATTTCATAAACATTAAGATTAACTAAATAAGAACCCGCTGCAAGATTTTCAGGCAGAGTCAGATTCGCCGAAAAAAATCCATTGTTGACTGTTCCCAATTGTTCAACTTCAGTTCCGTTTCCGACGACGACTTTAAGATCCACGAAACCGTTCAGATTATTCCCGTTTTTCTTTATTGCATCGCCCTGAACTACCAGATTTTCCCCCGGATTGTAATCAATCTGTTCAACTTTTGACTGGATAACTATAAAATCAGAAACTTCAAAATCACTTGTAAGTTTGTATTCACTTCCAAAAACAGCTTTTATTGAACATTTGCCGACGACAACACCATTTTCTCTGTCAAATATCAAAGAGGCCTCCATAGTTTTCTCCTCACCTGCTCCCAGATTAACCCCGTTCTGATAAACGGGCGTCTGTTTTCCGCTGCAAATAAGATACATTCTCAAATTTCCAGAAACCGGCGTGACAGTTTTTATCGTAACGCTCAAATCTTCGGAATCTCCGACGTTGTAAACATCCTTCACCTGATTATTAAAAATAATTTCCGCCGAAACAACGGATAATAAAGTTGTCACCAAAATAAACGAAAATAAAATCATTGTTACACTCTTTTTCATGTGCAAATTAATGCATTATTCTTTATAAATTTTTGTGAGGAAAAATATGGATTATTTTACGTTTTTCAGTTCATAAAAATATTCAGAACCCCTCTTTCCGGGAGGCGCAATCAAATTTTTTTTCAATTGAACACAATATAAAACTCCTTTTTTGGAATCAACTTCTATAAAAGCAGAGTCTTCATAAATATCTCCAAACCCGTGATGACCGCAACTTCCCCTTGGAGCTTCATCAAACTTTTCAAAAGGGATTTTATTTTCCAACTGATTTTTTATTTCAGGTCTTTTGAAAAAATATCCACCGTCGTGAAAACCGTAACAAACACCTTTTGGACCAAGAAATAAACCTGTTGTTAAAATTGAATTTTCAGGAGCATGGTCAATCCAATTTTTAAAAGATTCACTGATTACATTGCTAATGCCCTGATGGTTTAATCTGCTTTTTGACTCGTCATCCAAAGCAATTCCATCTTCTCTGTAAAAATGGATTATCTTTTCAAAAACACCGCAACAATACTGGACTTGCAAACCCTCCATTTCTTCCAAAGAACCAAAAGGATAAACCTCATATTGGACCAAAGGTTTCTCTCCGTTTAAACAAATCATTTCCAAAATTTTATCGGAAGGTTTGAATAGCCCCATGAAATTCCATAATACATCCTTTTAAAAAAATTATTGTAATCAAAAATACAAATACTTCAAAATTTTTGATTTCCCAAACCCATCGGCAAAACATTAAAAAACAAGGGCGGGTCTTTTGCAACTGCAAAAGTTTAAGCGGGAATTTGGAAATCAAAAATTTGAAAAAGCGATTTTAAATTTCCAAAAATCAAAAGCATTATAAATCGTCTTATTCTAAAATTTTCATGACAAAAAATGAAAATATCCCCTCAATAAACGTCGGTGTAGTCGGACACATTGACCACGGAAAAACGACTCTTCTTAGCAAACTGACAGGAAAATTCACCGACACGCACTCCGAAGAATTAAAACGCGGGATTACAATTAAACTCGGTTATGCGGAAGTAACCATTTACAAAGATAAAGATAATTACAACACCTCAAAAGGAACTCCGCAAAGATATGTTTCTTTCATCGACGCCCCCGGACACGAAATGCTCATGGCAACAATGCTTTCAGGCGCTGCAATCATCGACGCTGCAATTCTTGTCGTCGCCGCAAACGAAGGAATAAAACCCCAGACACGCGAACACTTCGTTGCTTTGCAGGCAAAAAAAATAAAAAATATAATTATAGTTCAAAATAAAATTGATTTGGTTTCAAAAGAAAAAGCGCTTGAAAATTACAAAAAAATAAAAGAATTAGTCAAAGGAACAATCGCTGAAAACTCGCCAATAATTCCGGTGTCCGCACAACAAAATGTTAACATTGACAAAATTTTGGAGGAAATCTGCAAAATCGAAATTCCAAAACGCGACGAAAAATCCGAACCGATTTTTTTAATCGCGCGAAGTTTTGACATCAATCGACCCGGCACGGAAATTAAAAATCTCAAAGGCGGAGTTTTGGGCGGAATTCTGAAAAAGGGCACATTTCACGTCGGAGATGAAATAGAAATAAAACCCGGAATTTCAGTCAAAAAACAAAATCAAATAATTTATCAGCCGCTTAAAACAAAAATTTTGTCTTTGCATAAAGGAAACGAATCGCTGAAAGAAATATCGCCCGGCGCGAGCATTTCAATTGAAACTTCTCTCGATCCCTTCCTTGCAAAAACTGACTCACTAACTGGATGCATCGTTTCAACATCAGGAAATTTACCCGAAATCTCAAACAAAATAAAAATTAATTTTAAATTATTCAACGAAGTTCTTGGAACAGAACAGCATCAAAAAGTTGAAGATATAAAATCCCGCGAAAATTTAATGCTTTCTGTAAATACAACAATTGCCGTCGGTATGGTTGAGAAAATCAACGTTGAAAAAGGCGAAGTTGAACTTTTACTCAACAGACCAATCCTTGCGCTGAAAGGCGACAACGTCGGAATCGCGCGAAATATTAACAACCACTGGAGATTAATTGGTTTTGGGGAAATTATTTAAAACCGGAGATTTTGTATTGACCAATTTTAGCGAAGTTCATTAAAATTCTGTTAGGCTCAATTTTCTCTTCACAAAAAACTCTGCACGAGATTAATTTTAGTTATTCCATCCCCCAGCCAGACGGGAAGGTTTTATAAAACAGGGAAGACTTTTCAAGTTAAGATGAGCATTTATGATATAAAAATCATTAATGGGAAACGCAAAAGAGTTTGGAACACCGGAAGATGCCGAGGAGTAGCTGATGCACAAGAAAGGCTCGGCAATATTACTGGAGATATAGATTTTTTATTAACAAAAAAAGATAGATTGCGAGTTTTAGAAGTTGGCTGCGGTTACGGCCGAGCCCTTTTAGAATTAAGAAAGAGATATGGAGATAAAATAGAAACTTTTGGGATAAATCTGGAGCCGAGATGGACTCAAAAACTAGTAAGAGTTTTTGGATTAGCTGAAAAAATATTTGATAAATCAGAAATCGATGAAAATCTCCCAAAAGTTTTAATTGCTGATGCAGGAAAAGGGCTCAGCTTTCCAAGGAATTATTTTGATTATGTTTTTGCACAGGCAACTGTGCAATATATTCACGATAAGGCTCATTTCTTGGAAGAAGTCAATCGAGTTTTAACCCCTATTGGCTTAGCTAGAATAGAAGTTCAGGATTATAAGAATAAATATGATGAGCCTTATAAAAACATATTTGAAATACATCAAAGAGGCAAAATAATTCCTTTCAGAACCTATATCCAAAGATTTCCAAATATTGAACTCTCAACTTCTAAAACTCATGATTGGACTATCCTAAAAATGAAAAAATCTAATGCATTTAAACTTCACCTGAAACTAACAAACTCTTTTGCTCTAGAACCTCTTAATAAGAGATATTTTGGAACCAAGGCCATTTACGAAATTAGGTAAAACCTTCCCTTCCCACCCTACGAAATTGCTAAAATCTAAATTTCGCTCGTTGTTTCATCTCCATCGGCTCAGGAGTGAAAT
This sequence comes from Candidatus Woesearchaeota archaeon, assembly GCA_964598985.1. Classification (GTDB taxonomy): domain Archaea; phylum Nanobdellota; class Nanobdellia; order Pacearchaeales; family GW2011-AR1; genus MWBV01. The sequence goes on from CAZRDP010000009.1 coordinate 16,713, forward strand.
TTGTGCAAAATTTATAATAATCTTTATAACTGCGTTATAATTTTTCAATAAATGCATAAAAAGATTTATTCTCATTCAAAACTTTCAACCTACGAACAATGCCCTTTCAAATACAAAATAAAATATATAGACAAAGTAAAACCTGTTATTGAAAAAACAATTGAGGCGCATCTCGGAAGCGCGGTTCACGAAACACTTGAATGGGTTTATAATTTTGTAAAAGAAAATCCTGAAAACAGATTAAACCTCGACGAAATCATCGTCAAATACATTGACACATGGCAAAAAGATTTTTCAAAAGATATCCTCGTCGTGAAAAAAAATATGACATACAAAGATTATTTCAACAAAGGGATAGAATTTCTTTCAAATTATTTTTACATGCACTCCCCATTCCGCGACGGAACAATTGAATGTGAAAAAAGAATTGAAATTGAACTCGACGAAAACACAATGTTGCAGGGATTCATTGACCGGTTAGTCCACAACATAGAAAAAGGGCATTTCGAAATTCACGATTATAAAACCGCAAACACTCTCCCGACTCAGGAAAAAATGGACAAAGACAGACAGCTCGCATTATACTCAATAGCAATAAAAGAAATTTACGGAAAAGACAAAGAAGTAATTTTAATATGGCATTATCTTGCGCACAATCAAAAAATTATTTCAAAAAGAACAAACGAACAGCTTGAAGAACTAAAATACGAAACGAAACAATTAATTAAAAAAATAGAAAACTCCATGTATTTCCCGACGGACAAATCCATTTTATGCGATTGGTGCGAATACAGAGAAGTTTGCCCGGCATGGAATTTAAACTCCCCGTACTCCACACATGTTGAGGAAAAAAATTCCGAAAACAGCATTGAAAATTTTCCTGCAATAAAAAAATATATTGTTGAAGAAAAATTTACGGGTGAAAATCCTGCGGACGAACCCGATAGAAATTTTTTAGATATTTTCTAAAAATAAATATACAAACTTAATTATCTATACTTTCTTCCAAAATTTCGTCGTGGTCAATCACTTTTACCAAATCAACAACTTTATCTCCCGGCTGAAGTTTAACAATTCTTACACCCTGCGCGGCTCTTCCCATGACTCTTATATTTTCCAAATCCGTCCTGATTACCATTCCTTTTGCCGTCGTGATTATTATTCCGTCGTCGTCATTAACCGAAACGGTCGTCACAACATTTCCTGTCTTTTCAGAAACTTTAACATTTATGACGCCTTTGCCGGCCCTTGCAGTTTTTCTGTAATCCTCGACGGCAGTTCTTTTCCCGTAGCCGTTTTCCGTGACAGTAATTATCGCAGCCGTATCCAAAATTTCAAGTGAAACGACAGCATCGTCTTTTTCCATTTTTATTCCTGTAACTCCGTAAGAAGATCTTCCCATTTCTCTCACATCGTCGGCATTAAATCTTATTGCTTTCCCTTTTTTCGTCGCTAATAAAACTTCCTGACCTTTTTTAACAACTTCAACACCAATTAAAAAATCAGAATTATCATTCGGCAAATTTATTGCTTTAATTCCCGAAGCTCTCGGTTTTGAAAAATACTTAAGCGAAATTTTCTTAACCTGACCGGCGCGCGTCGCCATGAACAACGAATCATCAAAATCTTTCACCGAGATAACTTTCGTAACATCTTCGTCTTTAAGATTTAGCATATTTACAATTGCACGACCCTTGCTGTATCTTTCCGCAGCCGGAACATCATACGCTTTCAGCCACAACAATCTTCCGCGGGTTGTAAAAAACATAAGATAATCGTGAGTTGAACACGTGATTAACTGTTTTACAAAATCTCCCGTCGCTAATTCACTTCCTATAACTCCTCTTCCGCCTCTCTTCTGTTCCTTATACGACTGCACATCCATTCTTTTGCAATAACCTTTGTCAGTAATCGTAACAACAACATCTTTCTTCTGAACCAAATCTTCTTCATTAATTTCTCCAATATTTTTTAAAACCTTCGTCCTTCTTTCGTCGCCGTAATTTTTCTTTAAATCATTAACTTCTTTCACAATAATTTTCAAAACTTCTTTAACGTCCCCTAAAATTTTTTCATATTCCAAAATTTTTTCTTTGAGTTCCTTTGACTCATCTTTTAATTTATCCACTTCAAGAGAAGTTAATTGCTGCAATTTGGTTTCAAGAACCGCTTCGGCCTGTCTCTTTGTCAGTTTGTACTTGTTCATCAATCCGTCGGCAGCTTCGGTTTTTGTCTTTGATTTTTTAATTAAATTAATAACGCCGTCGATATCTTTCAACGCAATAAGCAAACCTTCAACAATTTCCTGTCTTTCTTTTGCTTTTTTAAGTTCATATTTTGTCCTGTTCGTAATTATCAGTTTACGGTAAGAAACATAAGCGTCAAGAACTTCTTTCAGATTCATAACTTTCGGCTGTCCGTTATACAACGCCAAAAAGTTTACATTAAAACTATCCTGCAGCCTCGTATATTTGTAAAGCGAATTTATTATAAATTTTGGATTCGCCTCTTTTTTCAATTCAAGAACAATTCTTATTTTCCCTTTCGCACTTTCATCGCGCAAATCAGAAACATCCTTAATTTTCTTATCCGCTACAAGCGCCGCAATCTGTTCTATAAGAAGCGTTTTGTTGAGCATGTAAGGAATTTCAGTTATTACGACCGCCTCTCTGTTTTTCAAAGTTTCCGTCGTAGTTTTACCTCTCATAATTAATTTCCCTCTTCCGGTTTTATATAAATCAAGCATATCTCCCGTAATGCTCCCGCCCGTCGGGAAATCCGGACCTTTCACTATTTCGCAAAGTTCTTCAAAAGTTATTTCAGAATTTTTTACATATGCATTTATCGCATCACACACTTCAACAAGATTATGAGGGGGGATATTTGTAGCCATACCGACGGCAATTCCTGTGGCGCCGTTGAGCATCAAAGCCGGAAGTTTTCCCGGAAGCAAAACAGGTTCTTTAAGTGAATTATCAAAATTAGGAATAAAATCAACAGTATCTTTTTCAATATCTTCCATAAGTTCTTCCGCAAGTTTTTCCATTTTGGCCTCGGTGTACCTGTAAGCAGCAGGAGGATCTCCGTCGATACTTCCAAAATTTCCCTGCCCGAAAACCAAAGGATACCTTAAAGAAAAATCCTGCGCCATTCTTACCATCGCATCATAAACTGCAGTGTCGCCGTGAGGGTGATATTTACCGATTACATCTCCGACGATTCTCGCCGATTTTTTAGTTTGTGAATTTGGCTTCAATCCCATTTGTTGCATTGAATACAAAATTCTTCTCTGAACAGGTTTCATCCCGTCTTCAACCGCCGGGATTGCACGCGAAACAATAACTGACATCGCATAATCAAGATAAGATTTTTTCATCTCAGCAGAAACTTCCGTCTGAACAATTCCTCTCTCCGCATCTTCCGCAATTTTTTTATCTTCGGGTGTCATTTTATGCAACAGATTCTCCTTTTTTATCTAAATAAGACATTCGTCTCGACCACGCCTGGGCGAACGAACTAAAAATTTCTTTTGAAATTTTTTGGCTGTGCTGAAATATCTTGTTACTCATGCAACTTCCTCCTCTTTTTCATCAAGATATTTCATGAGTTCATCTTCCGTCAATTCTTTTTCTTTAACCTTTGAACCTTTCCATCCGCATTTTCTGCATTCCCATTCTTTTCCGGTGTCACTTTCTTCCTCGCTGTCATTTCCGCTCAACACGATTCCGACGTCGTCGCTTCCGCATTTAGGACACTCACGAATTTTGAAAGTTTTCCCTTCCTTCTTTTTTCCCGAAATCCCTTTAGCTTTATTGTACGCTTCAGGACTATCATATCCCTCAAGTATCCATGCCGGCGTCGCTAATTTTGATTTTTTGGCCATTTAATTTTTTATCCTCCAAATTTCTCCGTCGCAGTCATACGCTGAACATCCTAAAATCGGATACGTTACCGTATTATTTTCGCTTCTGCATAAATTTCCGTCAACATAATAACCTTCAGGGCATCTTAAATTATTTCTTTCAATGCAATCGCAATTTTCATTAAGCCAGTCCGATTTTTCGCTGTTGTCCTTAACAACATTTCCTGTAAAACTTTTAACAACAAAAAAAGCCAAAACTGCAACTAACAAAATCGCTCCAATCATCGGGATAACCATTTTTTTAAATTTTTTATTTTTCATTTAAACATCCAACTCCGCAGCGTGTGCATTTTCCTGTATGAATTCTTTTCTCGCCTGAACATCGTCTCCCATCAGCATTGAAAAAACCTGGTCTGCTTCGACGGCATCTTCAATATAAATTTTTTTCAACTTTCGTGTTTTCGGATTCATCGTCGTTTCCCAAAGCTGTTCTGAACTCATTTCTCCAAGACCTTTGAACCGCGTCACACCGCCCTCGGAAATCAACAAATCTTTTTTTAATTTTTCAAGTTCATTTTCAGTATAAACATAAAAATCTTTCTGACCTTTTCTTATTCTGAATAACGGAGGCATCGCCGCGTAAATGTGCCCGTTCTGAATTAAGTCAGGCATAAATCTGTAAAAAAATGTTAACAGTAAAGTTTTAATGTGCTCGCCGTCGACGTCAGCATCAGTCATTATAATTATTTTATTGTATCTTAGTTTTTCAACTTCATAATTTTCACCGACGCCTGTTCCAATCGCAGTAATCATATTTGCAATTTCTTCCGACGACAACGCTTTTGAAGGGTTTGCTTTTTCAACATTAAGTATTTTACCTTTCAGCCCCAAAATCGCCTGGAACTCTTTGCTTCTCGCCATTTTCGCAGAACCTCCTGCCGATTCACCTTCAACCAAATACAATTCAGTATCTTCAGTTTTTTTTGACGAACAGTCAGCAAGTTTTCCGGGAAGCCCGCCGAGGGAAAATGCGCTTTTTCTTCTTACCAAATCTTTTGCTTTTTTAGCAGCTAATCTCGCCTTCGCTGAATCAAGCGCCTTGTCCGCAATTTTTTTCGCAATTGTCGGATTCTCTTCAAAAAATTCAGATAACGCTGTTGTTACAATTGAATCGACAAATCCTTTTATGTCTGAATTACCCAGTTTTGTTTTCGTCTGTCCTTCAAACTGTGGCTCCGCAATTTTCACACTGACAACTGCAGTCAAACCTTCACGAACATCATCTCCAGAAAGACCATCGCCGTTTTTCAGCATTCCTTTTTTCTTAGCATAATCATTTATTACCCTCGTCAACGCTGTTTTAAATCCCGAAATGTGAGTCCCGCCTTCAACCGTGTTAATTGTATTTACAAAACCATAAATATTGTCCTGATAAGTTGAATTATACTGAATCGCAATTTCCACTTCCGTGCTTTTCTCTCCGACGCGCTTGAAATAAACCGGCTTTGTATGAAGAACTTCTTTTGAATTATTTAACCATTTCACAAATTCCATCAAACCGCCGGCTGCGTGAAATTCTTCCGTCTTTCCTTTATTCTCGTCGTACAAACTTATTTTTAATCCTGCATTCAAAAAAGTAATTTCCCTGAATCTTGTTTCCAAAACCTTATAATCAAAAGTTACCGTCGAAAAAATTTCTTCGTCAGGCCAGAATGTGATTATCGTTCCGGATTCATCGCCTTTGTAAGTTCCCGTAACTTTCAATTTCGTCTGCGGAGTTCCTCGCGAATATTCCTGGGCGTAAATTTTCCCGTCGCGTTTAACCTCAACAATTAATTTTTTTGAAAGTGCGTTAACGCACGAAACCCCGACACCGTGCAATCCTCCTGAAATCTGATAAGATTTTTTGTCAAACTTTCCTCCTGCATGAAGTTTTGTCAAAGCAACCTGAACCGCCGGAACTTTCAACTGCGGGTGCATATCAACGGGAATCCCGCGCCCGTCGTCCTCAACCGTCACAGAACCGTCTTTATTTAATTTAACAATTATTTTTCTGCAAAATCCTGCCAACGCTTCATCAACAGAGTTGTCAACAACTTCATAAACAAGATGATGAAGTCCTTCCTTCCCGGTTGAACCTATGTACATTGCAGGTCTTTTCCTGACGCCTTCAAGACCTTCCAAAATCTTAATCGACTCTGCGCTGTAATCTTTTTTGTCTGACATTTTGATTAAAAATCTCCCTATTTACTCATTGACAAACTAAAAAACAAAACCCAATTTATAAACCTTTCTGCACTTTTATCGTCGATAAAATAAAATTTTGACGAAAATTTGGATAAAATTAATTAACTAAAATAGTGCAATTCTGAAATCAAAATCCAACCCAAAAAAATTTAAAAAACCTGAAATTTTTATCCAAAAATGGACAAAAAAATAATCGCAATAACATTCGTTCTACTCACAATATTAGTAATTATTTTTGCAATTAATGCAATCAACATTAAATCGGTTGAAAAAAACCCCGATTATTACTCATGGACAAAAGCAGTTTGCGATGAAACTTCGTGTCAGGATTATATTATTGAATGCCGCAGAAAAAATGTAGTAAGACAAACGCCTATAACCGGAGCAGTAATACAAAAATATGAAAACTGGACAGACCCGCGGAATGAAACAGAACAGAATAAAATTTGCGGAAATTAATCCAAACCTAATTCAACACTTGCTTTATCTTCTTTGACATTTCCAATTCCAAATCAAGCTTCTTTTTCTTCAACTCTTCTTCATGTTCCTGAATCTGCTTCTTGAGTTTTATTTCATACTCTTCATTCAATCTTTTCCTTATAATAGCCTCTTTCCTTT
>CAZRDP010000010.1:0-13246 GCA_964598985.1 Candidatus Woesearchaeota archaeon
GAAGAAATTTACGGCGGAGAACGGTGGTAACCCGAGTTCGAATCTCGGCCGGGGCGTTTATTTTTAAACCTGAATTGTTTTATATTTTAATGAGACCGCGATACAGTTTTTCATCAAGACATAATCGAAAAACAGAAAATATCAGAAAGCAAAAAGCGAAATATCCGTCAATAGCAGAAAAAATAATTGAAAATTCGGATATTGTTTTGGAAATTTTAGATGCGAGATTTTCTGACGAGACGCGAAATGAAAAATTTGAAAATAAAGTTTTGGCAAGAGGAAAAATTCTTGTTTATGTTTTTAATAAATCCGATTTGGTTAAAAATTTTCAGACGAGAAAATATGCCGAACTAAATCCGAAAATTTTAGTTTCTTCAACAGGAAGAAAAGGTGTAGGCAATCTTAGGATTTTGATAAAAAAACTCGCAAAAAAAATTGATAAACCTGTGGATAAAACTTCGGGCAGAATCACCGTCGGTATAATTGGTTATCCCAATGTCGGGAAAAGTTCTTTGATAAATGTTTTAATAGGAAAAAGTTCGGCAGGGGTTTCACCGCAGTCGGGTTTTACAAAGTCCTTGCAGAAATTAAGATTGACAGAAAATATTGTTTTGCTTGACAGTCCGGGGGTAATTCCGGAAGAAGAATATTCTCATACAGACCGGGAAAAAATCGCGAGGCATGCGAAAGTTGGTGCGAGGGATTACAGTAAAGTGAAAGAACCCGAGATGGTTGTTTTTGAAATTATGAAAAGTCATGGAAGAGAAATCGAAAAATTTTACGGCGTAAATTCCGACGGAGATTCTGAAATATTAATTGAACTCGTCGGGAAAAAGAAAGGTTTTTTCAAAAAAGGAGGGGTTGTTGACGAAGACAAAACTGCGAGAATGATTTTGAAGGACTGGCAAGAGGGAAGGATAAAAATTTGATGAAAAACAAAGTTAAAAATCTTGCGCGTGAAATACGGGATAAATTAAAGCCGTTTTGTAAACGAATTGAAATTGCCGGAAGTATAAGGCGGCATGAAAAAAATCCGGGAGATATCGACGTTGTTTTGATTCCAAAGGACAGAGTCAAATTGGAGGAAAAAATGAAAACTCTCGGAAAATTTATCCAGGGCGGTGAAAAAGAATCGACGTGGAAAGTCCAAAATGTGAATGTTGAATTATATTATACAAATGAAGATGAATGGGGTGCTGAACTTCTGGCGTATTCCGGAAAAAAAGGTTCCAACATTGGTTTAAGGATGGTTGCGAAAAGAAAAGGTTTCAAATTAACACAGCACGGGTTATATAACCGAAAAACAGGAAGGAAAGTTGCCGGAAAAACTGAAGAGGAAATTTATGCTGCATTGGGAAGACCTTACAAAGAACCTGAAGACCGTTAAGTTACCATCTCTTTTTTTGAGCTAGTTTGTTAAATTTACAATAAACTTATTTTTTATTTTCTGTTTTTTTAATTTTTTTCCAGTGTTCTTCCGCTGCGATAAATCCTATGCAATTTTCTGAACCGCATGCGCACGGATGTTCTTTATAATTTTTAAAATCGTATCCGTAATTATACGTTATTTCATCACCTTTTTTTATTTTTTTCAAAGCAGTAATCCATATGTGTCCGCGAACAATGTCCGCTTCGGAGTTTGGTAAACATGAGTGGTTTATGAACTGCGCAGGATTCCATGGCACTTTTCCGTCGATGTCGTATTTTTTGTTGAGTTCAAAAATGTAAACTCCTCCTTCTTCCGTATGGTTTTTTGATTTTTCTAATTGTTTTTCGGCGAGTTTTTCGGATTCAGATTTTGTTATTTTTTTGCCGACGTATTCTATTATTTTCATTCCTTTAGGGATATCCTTTTTTGCGAAAACTCCTCTTTTGTGAATTTTCGAATTTTTTACGACGATAAATTCATTTTGGACTATATTTTCAGTTTGCATCGGTGTTGGAATTAAATTTGATTTAAAAACGTTATGATGAGAATAATTTTAAATAACAGAATTTTTATTTTCACATGAAATTCAAAATAAAAGTCCATCCGAATTCTTCGCAAGAAAAAATTTCCGTGTTTCCCGAGGGGGAAATCAAATATGAAATTTGGATAAAAGAGAAACCCATTGACGGAAAAGCAAATAGTTATATTGAAAAATTTTTGAAAAAAGAATTTGGAAAAAAAGTAAAGATTGTTTCGGGATTTAATTCGAGAATTAAGATTGTTGAAATATAAATCCTTAAAAATCCTGATTTTGTAAAAATGTTATGAGGATGAATGTAAAAGTTAGGTTTGATGTTGCCGAGCACAAATTTGAAAGAGTGATGGGCGATAATTATTTGATTTATGTCCATTTTTCCCAGAGCGCTGATGCGGATAAAAGATTGGTTGAAATAATCTCAAAAAAAATGGGCGTTGTTTCGAAAAATATTTCTTTTTTGGGACGCGGTAAAAATGGCGAGTGGATTTTTGAAGTTGCGTGAGCCGGTATTTTTTTACTAAAATATAAAAACCGAGGGTCTTTTTTATACAAATGAATTATGAATACGCAGAAGATTTGCAGAAACTTGCCGAAGAAATTTCGCTGATGCTTTTTCCTCATATTGATATGTCCAGGGTAAAATGCTTCAGAAGTTACGGAAGTTCATCCCGAAGAACAATTGCGCGTTGTCATGCCCTCGGAAAGATAATGCAACTTGCCGTCGGTGTAAAAGCACATTATGCTCTGGAATTTATTTCAAAGCGGTATGATAAACTTTCCCAGGAAGAAAAAATAAAGACAATCATTCATGAACTTATGCACATTCCGAAAACTTTCGGCGGAGGGTTCAGGCATCATGACTGGGTTTGTGACGAAAATGTAAACTTGTTTCACAAAACTTATACAGATAAGAAAAATCAAATTGAGAAATATGAAAGAAAAAATATTGAGGTGAAAAATGAAAAGGTTGGAATTAAAGGATGGTTTTAGAAAGATAAAAATTGATAGTGTGAAGCAACTTGGTTTTTTTGAAAAAGGATACGGTTTAATGTTTCAACGTCGTGAAAAAGCGCGCGCATTGTTGTTTAATTTCAAAAAACCTGTGAGTTTTCATTTGACTTCGTTATTTGTATTTTTTCCTTTTTTGGTTTTATGGATGGACGAAAACAATAAAATTCTGGAGAAAAAGATTGTTAAGCCATGGATATTTGCAATTTCTCCGTCGGTAAAAAATTATAAGAAAATTCTTGAGGTTCCGCTAAATGATTTTTATCTCCGGAAAGTAAAAAATATCGTCGGAGCAAAAGATTTAAATACTTTTTAAGATTATTTTTACCGAAGAGGATGAAAGCGAATCGCAGATTCTCATTCATTCGTTTTCCAAGAAAAAAACAAATGAAAGGAGGTAGATAATATGGGAAAAGTTATTGTTAAGAATGCTGTTAAGAGAAAGCCAGGACACCTTTATTATGTTGACGGCAAAGGAAATGTATGTGAGGCTGTGATGGCAAGAGGCGGAAAAAAGAAAAAGGCCGCTAAGAAAAAGAAAAAGAAGTAATTTTTCTTTTTACATTTAATTTATTTTATTTTTATTGTTCATTGATTAGTTTTATATATTCTGTTGGAGTTTTAGGAATTGAATCGACTGCGCATACTTTTGGAATCGGAGTTGTCCAGAACGGGGAAATTCTTGCAAATGTAAAAGATTCGTTTTCAACCGCCGACGGCGGAGGGGGTATGATACCTATGGAAGTTGCGAAACATCATGTTGCGGTTAAGGATAAAATTTATGCGCGCGCTTTGGAAGAGTCAGGAATAAATGAAAAAAATATTGATGCGATTGCATTTTCGCAGGGGCCGGGACTGGCGCCGTGTTTGCTCGAGGGAATAAAGTTCGCGAAAGAACTTTCTTTGAGATTAAAAAAACCTTTAGTCGGAGTTAATCATTGTGTTGCGCATTTGGAAGTCGGGAAAATCACGGGCGCAAAAGACCCGGTTTTACTTTATGCTTCCGGAGCAAATACCCAAGTTATTGCCTACGCGTCGGGAAAATACAGAATTTTTGGAGAAACTTTAGATATTGGCGTCGGTAATTTTATTGATAGTTTTGCGAGATGTGCCGGCATCGGATTTCCCGGAGGACCTAAAATTGAACAGTATGCAAAATCCTTGGGAGTAAAATATATTGAACTTCCTTATACAGTTAAGGGAATGGACGTCGCGTTTTCGGGAATGCTTACGAATTTAAAACAAAAGTTGGAATCAAAAAAATATTCAGTTGAGGATTTATCTTATTCGATGCAGGAAACGGTTTTTGCAATGCTTGTCGAAGTTTCGGAAAGAGCTTTGGCCCACGTCGGTAAAAATGAACTTTTGCTTGGCGGTGGAGTTGCATGCAATTCGCGTTTGCAGGAAATGTGCAGAATTATGTGCGGTGAAAGGGAAGATTATTCCGGGAAAGGAAAAACAAAATTTTTCTGTCCCGAAAAAAGTCTGCTTGTCGACAACGGCGCGATGATTGCTTTTCTCGGCGAAATTATGTATAAGAAAAATGCAAATACCTTTTCATACAAAGAATTAGGTAAAGTTGATATTTTACCAAAGCAGAGAACTGACGATATAAACGTTACGTGGAGATAATCTATTTTTCTTTATATAAATCTATAAAAACGGCGCATTTTATAATTAGATATGGACGAAGAGGGTTATCAGCCGGAGCAGAGACAACAGGCGAAGGGCGGTCAGGAAGAGCTTTTGCTTGAGGCAAAGAATTTTTTTAATTTTTACAAAGAGGATTTGGGGGAGTCAATCCGAAAAAGGACAAATGTAATTTACATTGATTTTATGAAACTGATTGAATTTTCGAACAAACTGTCTGAAGAAATTGTTGTGAATCCGGAGGAGACGCTGAGTATTTTTGAACTTGCGGTTGAAGAACTTGGTTTCGTTAAGAACGCGCGTGTGCGGTTGAAAAATCTTCAGGATTCGCATCAGATTAAAATAAGGAATATTCGGGCAAAACATCTTAATGAACTTGTTATGTTTGAGGGAATTATAAGACAGGCGTCGGATGTGAGACCGCAGGTTGTCAACGCGAAATTTGAATGCCCGTCGTGCGGAACAATAATTTCGGTTTTGCAAATTGAAAATAAATTTCGTGAGCCAAGCAGATGTTCGTGCGGTCGTCGCGGAGGATTCAGATTAATTCAGAAAGATTTAGTTGATACGCAAAGATTGGTTGTTGAAGAATCGCCTGAAAGTTTGTCGGGAGGAGAGCAGCCAAAACGTCTGAATGTTTTTGTAAAAGAAGATTTAGTTGAACCGCGAATGGAAGAGAAAACCACGCCCGGAGCGAGAGTAAAAGTTATAGGAATTTTGAAAGAAGTTCCTGTTCCGCTGTCAACGGGCGGTTTGTCGACGAGATTTGAACTTGCGGTTGAAGTCAATAATATTATTCCGATGGAAGAAACTTTTGAAGAGTTGGACATTAACGACGAAGATGAGAGGCAGATTTTGGAATTGTCGCAGGACCCCGAAGTTTTTAACAAACTTGCAAAGAGTATTGCGCCGAGCGTTTGGGGTTACGAGGAAATAAAAAAATCTTTGGTTTTGCAGTTGTTCGGAGGAGTTCAGAAAAAAATGTCCGACGGCGCGAAGTCGCGTGGCGATATTCATATTTTACTTATCGGCGACCCAGGAGTTGCTAAATCTGTCATGCTTGGATTTATGGCGAATATTTCACCGAAAGGAAGATATGTTGTTGGTAAATCAGCGTCGGGCGCCGGTTTAACAGCGACGGTTGTTCGGGATGAATATCTTAAAGGGTGGTCTTTGGAAGCAGGAGCGATGGTTTTGGCAAATAAAGGTTTGGTTTGCATTGATGAATTGGAAAAAATGGACCCGCAGGACAGAAGCGCCATGCATGAAGCGATGGAACAGCAGAGCGTTACAATTTCAAAAGCGAACGTTCAGGCGTCGCTGAAAGCCGAGACCTCGGTTCTCGCAGCAGCAAATCCCAAATTCGGGAGATTTGACCCGTATCAGTCAATTGCACAGCAGATTGATTTACCACCGACGCTGATTAATCGTTTTGATATTATTTTTACGTTGCGCGATATTCCTAATAAAGCGAAAGACGACAGAATTGCGATGCACGTTTTGAGGGAGCATCAGAAAAGTGCGAATGATTTTGTGATAGAGCCGATTTTTTTCAGGAAGTATGTTGCTTATGCAAAGCAGAGAGTGAAACCGAAACTTTCCGAAGATGCCGTCGAGGAACTTAGAAATTTTTATGTTGACTTGAGAAACAAACCTGTAAGTTCAGAATCAGCGATGAGACCGATTCCGATTTCTGCGCGTCAACTTCAGGCATTAATCAGAATGGCGGAATCGTCGGCAAAAATAAAACTGAGGGAAGAAGTAACGAGAGAAGATGCAAGAGAAGCAATTGAATTAATGAAATATTATCTTATGCAGGTTGGTTACGATTACGAATCAAAAACTTTTGATATTGACAAGGTTTCGGGAAAATTTTCGTCGGCACAGAGAAGCAAGATTATGCTTGTTAAAGAAACAATAACTGCGTTGGAAAGCAAAATGGGAAAAATGATTCCGTATGAAGAACTTGAAAAAGAGCTTAGCGAAAAGATGACAAAAGAAGAAATTGACGACGCTGTTGAAAAACTTTTGAGAGGAAATGAGATTTATCGTCCGAAAAGAGGATATATTGGGGTGTTTTGAGATGACATTGGAAAATTATTTTTACGGAAAAGATATTATTGATTTTTATAATGGAATGATTGAAAAATTTCCCGAGCAAAAAAGAAAATTTAATCTTGAGAAATTTTATTATGCAGGAATGGGGCGGGTTTTGACTAATGCTTTGAGTTTTGGAGGTGTTGCAGGTATCGTCGGAGGATTAGTTGCAAATGATCTTGTTTATTTTTTATCGGGCGTAGTCTGTCTTTCTTCCGGAGAAAGAATGAAACCGGAAATGAAAAAAAGATATGAAAAAAAGAAAGAAGATTATATTTTGGAAAAAATAGAAGGTTTTGGAAAATTGGTTGCATGAAAATTTCAATTTTAAACAAGAAACTTTTGGATGAAGAATTAAGTGTAAAGAATTTTTTTGGGAATTGAAAAACTAATATTTTGAAGTATATTTTTGATAATCCAAATTATTAAAAAGAAATTTTATTATTGGTATTTATGGGACCAGAGATTGAGAGTACTTTTATGCGAAGTTTTATTGATGGTGAAATGGTAGAAACAAAAAGAGGAGATTTGGTTTCTTTTGTTGATCCGGGTTATTTTAGAATTCCTCGTGATAGAAGGATTCAAAGAGAGATGGTGGAATCTACCCAAAAAGAAATTGGAGTTGGCCCTTATGAAATTATAAAAATTAAATATTCTCCTCGTCAAGGGCATCCTATTACAATATTAGAAGTAAAAGGCGAGAGTGGTTCCAGGGAAATTAATAAAGATTACTTTGGATATTTTGGCAAATCTAAATAATTATAATTCAAAAACTTCATAAAAACTTATAAACCTGTTTAAATTTTTGTTTTTATGGCCGAAGGTGATTTTCACAGAAACGTTGCATATAAACTGAGAATCGGCGATTTGCTTCTTGGAAAACCAATTATGAACGGCGAAAAATTTGCGCATCTTGAACTCGGAGACAAAAAAATTGTTCGTGTGAATGTCGTCGGAAATGTCGTTGACAAATATGAAAGTTCGGGAGAAACGCGATATTTATTTTTAATTGTTGATGACGGTTCGGGGCAGATAAAACTTAAAGTTTTTGGGGACGATGTTGTTAAATTCAAAAATTATAATCAGGGTGAAACGGTTGTGGTTATAGGGGTTTTGAGACACTGGAATAATGAAACTTATATTCAGCCGGAAATCGTCAAAGTTCACGATCCAAAATATCTTCTCATCAGAAAACTTGAAATTGAAAAAGAGCGTTCGAAAAATTCCGCAGGATTAAAAGTTGAAAAAAGTATTGTCATTGCTTTGCGCGACAAACTTCTTGATAGAATAAAAAGTTCGGAAGACGATGGCGGGGTTGAAGTTGAAAAATTAATTATTGAAATCCGTGACTCGCCGCCGGATTTGATAAGTTCTGAAATCAAAAAATTGATTGAAGACGGAATTGTTTTTGAACCGAGACCGGGAAAGATAAGATACCTTGGATAATATAAATGCTTTGTTGAAATTCTTACGTTTTGTAATTTGATTTTAAATTTTCCACCATAGTTTCGACTTCGTCGAAAACCTGCCCTACTTTTTTAAAATTTTTGCCTAATGTTTGTGAAACCAAATTGATTTTTTCAACAAAGCCTAATGGAAAGAAACATTTTTAAATGGAGTTTTTCTGAATAAAATATCCGATGAACGATTGACGCGAGGAGTTATCTTCTCTTTAGTTTGTCGGTATAAATTAAAATAAAATGGCAGACATATATCAAATTATTGATAAAGCAAGCAAGTCAGGAAAAGTTGAGAAAGGAACCAACGAAGTGACGAAAGCAATTGAGCGCGGGACTGCGAAACTTGTCGTTTACGCGAGCGACGTTGACCCGAAAGAAATTGTTATGCATTTGTCAGTTTTGTGCAGGGAGAAAAAAATTCCTTGCTATGAAGTTGACAGCAAGCAGAAATTAGGAATTGCCGTCGGGTTGCCGGTTTCAGCTTCTTCAGTTGCAGTTATAGATGCCGGCGATGCAAGTAAAGACATTGCTGGTTTGAAATAATTAAATTGCTTAATTAATAAAACGGAGAAGAAGAATGGCAAAGTCGCAACAGAAACAAGAACAAACTCAACAGAAGAGCAAGGGAGACAGAATCGCTTCGGGCGAAGTTGTTCCTGCAGTTGTTGAAGAAATCGTCGGGAGAACCGGTTTCCGCGGAGAAATCACGCAGGTAAGATGTTTAGTTCAGGAAGGTCGTGATAAAGGCAGAAGCATGAGAAGAAATGTCAAGGGTTCTGTTCGTGTCGGAGATATTTTAATGTTAAGAGAAACTGAAATTGAAGCAAGAAGAATTAAATCTAAAGTAACAAAAGGAGCGTACACCTAAGTCGTTCGTCAGGCGTGGCCAAACGAAAGGGTGCTTATACTTAAAATGCCGATGTTAAATTCAGAATTGAATAAATTGGAAGATAGTTTAAGAAAAATTGGAAACGGTAAAGTTGTAGAAGTTTCTAAACCCCACTTTGATGAAGTAAATAATTTGAAAAATTTTTATCAAAATAATTATCAAATTGTCGGACCTGTAAAAAGTGAAAGCGGATATTTGATTTCATTTATTTATAAAAAAAATAATGGAGTGAAAAATGCCTAAATGTTCATTTTGCGGAAGAGATTATGATTTGTATAAAGGATTAACTTTGGTGAAAACCGACGGAACAATAAAACATTTATGTTCTTCAAAATGCAGAAAAAATATGCTTATGAAGAGAAGAAAAGTTAGATGGGTTGCTAAGAAACAGAAAGTTAAAAGTAATTAAGTTTATAAGAGATAATTAATTATTTTGTTTATGAAAAGAGGCATATTGATTTTTGGGATTATTTTTTTGACAGTTTTATCTTTTTTTACATTTTATGCAGACGCAAAATTAATTATATTGGAGGATTTTTCCTCGGAAAACTTAACGTTTAATTATAATTCTTTTCAGATAAATATTTCTAATCCGGATATTATTGGTTATCTCCCTTTTGATGCACTTCACAACTATCACAATTTGACTAAAGATTATGCAAATGCTTCGTATTCTTATCGTGTTTCCGGAGCAACATTTAATTCTACTGGAGGTAAATATGGCGGGGCATATAGTTTTGATGGAATTAATGATTATGTTAATCTGACAAATCCAGAATCTTTTAATTTTACAAATGTTAGCAATTTTACAATAAGTTTATGGATTTATAAAGCAGGGAATGGCGAGGGGTTAAATGTAAATGGTATAATTTCAAAAAGATCTTCTTCATTCGGATATGCGATAGACGATTATTTTGGAGGGCATCAATTAAGAGCGGGTGTAAGGAATTCTACCACATCCAAAACTATAGTTTATGTATACACTGATGAAGTTATGAGTGGTAATTGGAATCACATCGTTTTTACTTATGAATCAAATTCTTCGGCGGGTATGAGACTTTATTTTAACGGAAATTCTGTAAAAAACGGAAGCAGTATTGATTCGCTTGATTTTTATAATGATGGAAATTTGTTGTTAGGACATCAACTTTCTTCTATATCGGGTTCCCCAGGATATTGGAATGGCTCAATGGATGAATTTATGATTTTCAACAGAACTTTATCTTCAGCAGAAGTCGCGCAAATTTACAATTCAACTTATTCAAGATTTTACCCGACGGGAGAAATTACTTTTAATAATCTTGATTTGTCTTCTCAGGGAAATACTTCTTTATATTTTTCTGATTCTTCTGCTCTTAACGGGAGTTCTTTTCAGGGAAAAATTAACGACGGAGATTGGAAAAATTTTTCCGGGAGCAGTTTTAATGATTCTGATTTTCTCGGAAATTTATCAAATGTAAGATTTACTGTCAGATTGAATTCAGATGAAAATAGATTTTATAGTCCGACAATTACAAGTCCTTATCACGATATCCTTAACACATCTTATTTTGCAAATTGGTCCGAGTTAATCTGGCCTCCTGAAAATCAAAGCGACGAATATTATGGCGCCGGCTCAAATCCGACAGGAAATCCTATAGGTGGTTTTGCAAATTATTCAAGGATTATTAATTCCGAAGATGCAACGTATTATGTAAACACCGTCGACGAATTTTATTCCGCGTTGAATGATGTTTCTCCCGGAGAGGTTATTTATATAAATGACAGTGTGACTCTTGATTTAACAGGGTATGATGCTATTTTGATTTCAACGGAAAATATAACTATTGCGTCGGGAAGAGGGAATAATTTTTCAAAAGGTGCTTTGCTTAAAAAAGATATAAAACAATTTGTGCCAAGTTCCCCCTATGATTATATGTATTTATTCAGAATCAATTCTGCAGGGGTTAGATTCACAGGTTTGAGATTTGACGGAGGAGATTTGGATTGCAATTTTGAAGTTCATCATGCTCTTTTCTCTGAAAATCGCGCAGATTTAGAAGTTGATCCTCATGTTTATTACAGAGAGATTAATCCGCTGTCGATTGGGATTGTTTCTTACTCTTCTTATGCTGAAATTGATAATTCTGAAATTTACGGATGGAGGAATGCAGGAGTGGTTGCAGGCAATGGCGCAATTAATAATTATTATCATCACAATTATATTCATCACAATTGTCATTATGGTTTGGGTTACGGGGTTTATATTCACGGGGGCTCAACTGTTTTGATGGAAGGGAATTTATTTAATCATAACAGGCATTCAATTGCGTCGGATTACGAAGCAAGTTCTTACGAAGCAAGATATAATATTCAACTTGACGAGAAGAATAGCCATGATTTTGACAGGCACGGGAATCCGGGTTATGCAGGAAATTATACAATAATACATCATAATTCTTTTTATTCTTATGACGGTATTTTAGATGTAGATGGAATAGGATTGAGAGGAATCCCTCTCGTTGAAAACGGCGCCCAATTTTATAATAATTGGTTTCAGGATAATGAATTGGAAAATTCTATTTTTACATTGAATGAAAATGGTTCAAGAGTTTATCCTCCCGGAAATGTAAGTAATGTCACTATTTTTAACAATCTTAATAATTTAACAAATGCACAGTTTGAAGAACCAGTTGCTATTGCAAAGGCAAGCAATTATAATGTTTCCATAAATGAACCGATTATTTTTAATGGTTCTGGGAGTTACAAAACAGGCGGTTTAATAAGATATTATGAATGGGATTTTGCGGATAATAATTCTTTTGCATATGGTGAAGTAATAAGTCATTCCTTTTCAGAAGCAGGAAGATATAAAATTAAGTTGACCGTCTCAGATGAAAATGGTTTTTTGAATTGGACTTACATTACAATAAATGTTCTTCCCGATAATTCAACCGGCACTTATCTTAATTTTTGGATGTTTGAAAATTCAAGAATAGATTCTCCGGAACTTTTAGTGAAACAGGTTATTGTCGACGGAGAAATCATATGGACTCAGAATTTTTCTGATAATTTTTCAGGATGGCAGCATATTAATGTTGAAATTCCTTCTAATCTTAGCGATGATTTATTATTAAATATTACTTTAGGAGTTTTGGCCATAGAAAATTATACGGACCCGTTGTATCCGAATGTTCACGAGGCGGAATTGTTTGAAATATATTATGATTCAGTTTCTTTGTTGAGGTGTGGAAATGATTTAATCGCTTCCGAGGGAGATTTTGAATCTTCAAGTGGTAATTGGACGCTTGTAAATGGGGCCGCATATTCTCATTGGGTTGATGAAACTTCTTTTTACAGGGAAATGGGCGGGAAATATTCTTATAAAATTGCTCCCCTATTTAGGCCGAATTACACCGATGGAACTTTTTACGGAATATCCAATAATAATATTGTTTTAAATGAAGGTTGTTATATTTCATCAAATCAGAATAATGGAGAAAATTTAGAAAGTTCAAGGCGTGCTGTATTCAGATTTTCACCGGAAGTTTTGCAAAATGGCTTGAATGTAAATGTCGCAAAAAATCAAAAAGTTGAAATTCCCGTCGGTGATGAGAAGAAAACTGTAAAGATTGAGAGTGTTTCGGAGGAAAAAGTTGTTGTAAGTGTTGACGGAGAGAATTATGAGATTGAAAATTCATCGTCGAAAAAAATTGATTTGAATGACGACGGATTTTATGATATTGCGATATTCAATAATGGTGTTAAAGGAAATTATGCAAATCTTGAATTTAAATTAATTAATGAAGAAATAGAATCTGAAAATGGGCAGGAACAGAATGAAAATATTTTTGATGAAATTCCCGGTGCTATAAAAAGTATTGGCTGGAAAATTTATGTTTTGGTCGGAATTATTTTTATTTTTATTTGGGTTAAAGTGTTTAGGAGAAGAAAAAGAAAATAATTTTCAGGTAGTGTAAACCATTACAGCAATATTTAAATACACTTTTTTCTTAAGTTCGGTAGTGTAAAAGAGGTTGCATGGTTTACAAGAGGTTTATTAAAAAAGACGGGAAATTCTACGGGCCTTATGAATACAAAAGTATTAAGCAGGATGGAAAAGTCATTTCTGAATATGTTGGCAAGGGTGTAAAAAAAGAGCTGAGAAAAAAAATTCTTTGTTCAAAAAATTGTTT
>CAZRDP010000010.1:13256-13628 GCA_964598985.1 Candidatus Woesearchaeota archaeon
GCAATCATGATTTTACTGGGGATTTTAATTCTGCTACAGCTTTTTGTTGTGGACTTAATTTTGACCGGAAAGGCAACTTTGACGACGGAAAAAACTTATTTTCCAGGAGAACAAATTACCGGTAGTGTAAAACTGATTTTGAGTGAAGGAGAATTAATTCCTGCGAGTTCAAAAGTTGTTATTGATAATTCAGGAGATGTGAGAGAATTTTTATTAAGTGATTTTTTGGGAAACGAAATCTCGGAAGGAAATTATCATATTCATGAGAAGGGAATTTCGGGTTACGGAAGCGGATACGGAGTTCCAGGTGAAAAAATAATTTATCCTGAAGTTAATTTTGTTTTGAAAATTGTCGACGATGTTTCTGCTTCA
>CAZRDP010000010.1:13692-15552 GCA_964598985.1 Candidatus Woesearchaeota archaeon
GAAGAAAAGGAAGTTGTTGAAGAAAATCCTGAAATTATGGATGAAGAAATTCCTGGAAATGTTGAAGAAGAAAATGGAGAAATAGTTGGAACTGAAGAAATTGTTGAATCGGAAATAGTTGAAGAAACTACTTCTGAAAATGCAGATGAACTTGAAAATTCTCCGATAACCGGAGGAGTCATCGATGAAAATTTAAATTTAATTGAAGGGAGTGTTTCAAAAGAAAATTCTTTTTTGTACAATCTTCCCGACGGAAAAACTGTTGAAATTGTTAGTTCAGAGCAGAATATAGATGTAAAAGTCAAGGAAGGAATTTTAACTGTTACAACAGATTATTCTGAAAATGAAGAGGGTTACGGAGAGGAATATCTTGGAAAAAAAGAAATTAACTATAATATAAATTTAGATGAATTGAACATCACTGCGAAAGAAGGAACTTTTTCAATTAGAATTATTTATGCCGAAGAAGATTTAATTTCTGTTGAGAAGAAAATAAATATTGATTATGGAAAAAATGAAACTTTGGAAAATGTTTTGTTAAATGAAACTAATCAAACGATTGTTGCAAATTTTACAAATCAAACAATTGTGAATATTGGAAATGGTTCATTGAAAATTGACACTACTCAATACGGCGCAGTTGTGGGAATGCCTGTAAAATGGAAGAAAAAAATTATAGCAGAGAATGCAAGCAATATCACCGTAGAACTTCCAAAAGAAGCGAAAAATGTTTCTGTTAAATCCATTGAAAATATTTCAAATGAAATTATTTCTGAAGATATTTCAGAAAGCGTTTCAATAACTGGACAGGCAACTGCTGAAATAAATTTGGGTGAGAAATCTTCAATTATAAAATTATTTAAGAAAATTTTCAAGAGTATAACAGGAAAAGTTATTGATGTTCAGGATGAAGGAAATGCTGTTGTTGTAAATATTGATGAAGTCAATGAAAGTGTTGCGGAGTATGAAATTTCTTACGAAACTCCTGCCCCTATTTCTTATGAAGAAAATATTTCAAACGGAAAAAAAGTGGTAATATCTTCGGAAACTCATTATGAAAATATCCTTGCGTATGCCGAATTGCCTTATGAAACTGGATTTGACAAAATAAAATTGTATCATTATGATGAAATTACAGGAGAAAAAGTTTTGGCAAATTTTGATGCGTATGATTTTAACGGCAATTTAATTTTGGGAAGCACTCCTGAACAAAAAGGTTATGAAAATGTTTCTGTTGATGATTTGATAAATAATTCTGAAATTGTTAATGGTGTTCCGGCACAAAATTTGGTTTCATTTATTACATGGGTTGTTCCGCACTTAAGCAATCAGACTTATGAAATTATAATTGAAATTACAAATGCAGAACATTTAGATTCTGAAAGAAATTTAATTGAAAATATCTACAATGAAGTTAAAGCACAGGATGGTATTTGGAGCTATGAAATTCCCGACGGAGATTATGTAAGAGTTACTTTTGAACAAAGTTTGACAAGCGAAAATGATATTACAATTTATGCAAGAAATGCCGACGAAAATTCGACGGCAAATATTGAAATTTACAGAGAAAACGGGAATGAAAGTATTTCGATAATTGAGAATATTTCGTCGGAAGGATATTATAAAACTTATTTAACAAATTTAACGAATGAAAGTGCCGGTGTTTTTGACCTGAAAATAATTTCTTTGAGCGGAGTTGAATTTGATTATATAGTTGATCCTTACACTTTAAATTTAAGCGCGAATGGAACAGGAAGCAATATGACTGTTGAACCCGAAGAAATCGCGCATTTGAATATTTCTGACGGCAGTTTGGTTTTATATATGCCTTTTGATGTTCAGGAAAATTCTGAAATCAGC
>CAZRDP010000010.1:15562-20611 GCA_964598985.1 Candidatus Woesearchaeota archaeon
ATGACTACACAAACAATTCCAACGACGGAACTTTAAATTTAGATGTACCAATTACATTTAATTCAACCGGCGGAGTTTATAGTTCTGGGGCTTATTATTTTAGTGGGGTTAGTAATGGCAATATTAATCTGGGAAATAGCACTATATTGAAACCTGAAAATTTTACTATTTCTGTATGGGTAAAAACTAATGTTAATGGAACAAATAGGGGAATTATAACTTGTCTTGATTCTACTCTTGGAGAGAGAACCGGTTATGGGTTATTGTTGAACACTTTAAATAGTTTGGCATTTAGGATAGGAGGCAATTTATCTAACTTTAATGAAACTAGTATAGCCAATTTTCCTATCAATAATACATGGCACCATATTGTTGCATCTTATAACGGGACAATGTATATTTATCTTGATGGTGTTTTAGGAGGTGTTAGGCGTACTGCTCCAATAATTCACAATCAGTTTCCTGTTTATATCGGGGGTTTTTATTCAAATAGTCCTGCAGTGCTTAATATGCATGGTTCTATTGATGAAGTCATGATTTTTGACAGATTTTTGTCTGAATCAGAAGTTCAGCAAATTTATAATTCAACTTATCCAAGATTCTATCCAACAGGAGAATTATTATTTCAGAATTTAAATTTAGGAACAAAAGATAAAGTTAATTTAACACTTAATAGTTGCTCACAGATTAATGGAAGTTATTTTCAGGGAAAAATTAATGACGGAGATTATCAGAATTTTTCAGGTTGTAGTTTGAGTGATTATTTAATTCCCGGAGATAAAACAAGCGCAAATTTGACTGTGAAGTTTGTCGCAAGCTCAAATAATTTTTATTCACCTTTAATTGTAGGAAATGTTTCTCTTACGGAATTCAGAAACGACACAACTGCTCCAAGTGTGGCGATTAATAGTCCTACAAATAATTCTTACGTAAATTCTGTTGCTAAATTTGATGCAACAATTTTAGATAGTTCAGGAAATCCAACTTATGCTTTCATAAACGATACAAATTTAGTTGGTTATTGGACTTTTGATACTACGAATTCAACAGGAGTTTTTGATACTTCGGGAAAAAATAATTTTGGTGTATTTAATGGTGGATTGAGTACAAGTAATTTATCTACGGCAAAATTTGGAGATGGATTAAGTTTTGAGGGAGTTGATGATTATGTTAATTTTGGGGATATTGCTGATTTTGATTCAAGGCAATCTCATTCATATTCTGCTTGGGTTAAAGCGAATAGATGTTTTGGAGGAACTTATTGCGCTGTGTTAGGAGATGGGTTTTTAGATTCTGTTAATGGTTCAGGAATTTATTTAATCAACGCAAGTGGTAAATTAGTCTTTCAAACCAGAAACGGCGCTACTCTGGTTTCTGCAACATCGACTGGAAATTATTTTGATAATTCCTGGCACCATGTTGTTGGAGTCAGAGACCAATCAACAAATTTTACAAAATTGTATATAGACGGTGTTTTGGCAAATAATGTGACCGGTTATTTGTATAATTTTGATAATGTTAGGTCGTTTATGATAGGTTCAAATACTGGTTTTCAATATTATTTTAACGGTTCTATCGACGAAGTCTTAATTTTCAATAGAACATTATCTGACGATGAAATAATAGCATTGTATAATTCATCAGCTCAAAAGTTTAATGTAAGTTACACTCTTTCAAGTTCAGGAACAAATAGTTTAAGCTTAGTTGGGGTAGATACAGCTTCAAATATTAATTTGACTTCGTTAATTTTGAATAATGATTTGACTTTGCCACAAATTAATTTTGAATCTCCGACTCCTGCAAATAATTCTTATACAAAAAGTTCTGCAACAATTATTGCAAATGTTTCTGATGATTCAGCTGGGAATACCTCTTCATTTATTGACTTTGACAGAAGTTTAGTTGGATACTGGTCAATGGATTATTATAATTCAACGGGAGTTTATGATAATTCTTCGTGGAATAATTTCGGAACTTTCAATAAGGGTATTGGAATTTCAAATATTTCACAGGGTGCGAGAGGAAATGGTTTGAGTTTTGATGGGGGAGATGATTATGTTTCTATTGGAGATTTACCCCTGTTTGAATTTAAAGAAAATGAGGATTTTTCTGTATTTGTATGGATTAAAATTTTGAATACAACAGGTGTTAAGGGGATTGTCTATAAGGGAGCTCCAGGGGGGGTGACTCCGGGGTGGCATATAAGTATGTCCGGAAATAGATTTTATTCTCAGGTACAGGTTGGTTCAACAAGGGTTGGAACAACTACCCATGCTTGCGCGATTAATCAAAATGAATGGTATCTTGTTGGGGCAGTTTTTAACAGAAACGGAAATGCAATCAATTACATAAATGCAAATTCTTGTCAGAGCTATGATATTTCTTCTGTTAATGGCGATTTAGCAAGCAATATTGTTTTAAATTTCGGGTTGTTTTCAAATTATTTCAACGGCTCAATGGATGATGTTATGATTTTTAATCGTTCATTATCTCAATCAGAGATAAATGCATTATATAATTCACAGGCAAATAAATTTAGTGCAACATTTACGGGTTTAGCGACGGGTCAGCATAATTATACTTTATACGGAGTTGACGGCGCAGGAAATGTAAACACTTCAACGCAAAATTTTGTTGTTGATACAGAAAAACCTGTAATTGAATTTGTTTCTCCGACGGAAAATGATGGTGTTACAATTTCAAATCCATATACTTATATAAATACTTCAATAACGGATAATTATAATTCAGATAAATCAGCATGGATTGATTGGGACAATACATTGGTTGGGTATTGGAGTTTTGATAGTTATAATTCAACAGGTGTTTTTGATAATTCAAGTTATGGAAATTTTGGCACATTTACCGGAGGAATTGGAAGTTCAAATATCTCACAGGGTGCAAGAGGAAATGGATTGAGTTTTGATGGGGATGGAGATTATGTTAATTCCATTTCAAATTTAGGGATTTCAGGAAATTTCACTTTATCAGCATGGATATATCCCACAAATGTAGATGGTTATCATAGAATTATCGCTTCGCGATTTAATGATTATAGTTTCCTTTTAAATAGAAATAAACTTGCTTATCAAATTTTAAATACAGGGCATGCTAATTTGTCAGTTGGTTCTATAAATACAAATGTTTGGACACATGTTCTTGTTTCTTTTGATAGTTCTTCTGGCAGAATTAAATTTTATATTGACGGAGTTGAAGATTTAAGTGAACATACAGATTTAAGAGTACCTTCTGGAATTGAAGTAACATTTGTTAATATCGGGTCAACAGGGGCCGGACAATACTTTAATGGTTCAATAGATGAAGTTATGATTTTCAACAGAACTTTATCAGCGACGGAAATTTCAGCATTATATAACAATTCAGCATACAGGTATGAAAATAATTTTACTTCATTAGAGGAGGGGATATATAATTATACAGATTCAAGAAGTTTGTATGTGAACCTTGACGCAACTGCTCCGCAGGTTACAATTGCTCTTCCTGTCTCCGGAAACACTTATACTTCAGCAGATGTAACTTTCCAGGTTACGACAAATGAAAATTCAACGTGCAATTATTCAACAAATAGTTTTGCAACAAATAATTCAATGACGAGAAATGATAACGGGACAATTCATACAGCGACGGCAACTTTGGCAAACGCAAATTATGTTGTGAATTATTCATGCGCAGATTTGTATGATCATGTAAATTCAAGTGTTGGAACTAATTTTGTTGTAAGTGTTTCTTCCGGAAGTTCGGGAACCACGGGAAGTTCGGGAAGCGGTGGCGGAGGAGCGACAACGACTACGCAAGATAGTATAAAAGTCGGAACTGATTCAATTGAAAGGACTTTAGCTTTGAATAAAATAGAATTCGGTCAGATTGAAATTCGTAATACAGGAGAAGGCAATAAAACTTTCAGCGTTTCAGTTGAAACAATAAATTCATTAATTGAGTTTGAAGAATCGAAAATCACCGTCGGCGCCGGAGATTCAAAGAACTTTGAATTTAGAATTACTCCTCCGACTGAAACCGGAATTTACACCGGGAAAATAATTATAGTTTCAGGAAGTTATGTAAAAACAATTCCTGTAACTTTGAACATAAGAACGGAGAAGAGTTTGTATGATTTGATTGTGACAATTCCAAAATCAATGAAAGTTATTGAGCCGGCGACAAATTTAGTTTCGCAGATTGATTTATTGCAGATGGGTATAAAGGAGAAAATGGATGTTACTCTGAATTATGTCATAAAAGATTTCACGGGCAAAGTTTATTTTTCAGAATCAGAAACTATTGCAGTTGAAAATCAGAAAACTCTTGAGAAGGAATTCCATACGAGCGATTTACCGGATGGAGAATATGTTTTGGGCGTTGAATTGATTTATCCCGACGGTGTTGCAGTTGCGAGTTCGCAGTTTAAAGTAGGTCAGAAATCTTTAGTTCAGAAAAATAATATTTTCATGATTTTGATTTTGTGTGCGCTCGTCTTCGTTGCAATCACAATTTATTTTGTAACGAGAAAATACAGAAGAATGCTGAAAGCTGTGCGTAAGAAATAAAAAGCTCAAAATCGTGTGTAAAGAAAGGAAAATGTCGTTCAAAAAAAAGTGGTGGGTGTTAGTAATTGTTTTAGTGATAATTCTAGCAGGGCTTTTTTATTTTTTGAAAGATAATTTTTCAGGAAGCAATGATTTTTCAAAGACAAGTTTAATTAGAATGAATTTACCTCTCGGCGGAGAAATAAATAATACAATAAAAATTACAAATCCTTCAAAGAATCAACAGACAATAAAAATTTCATTTAATGATTTTGAAGGGCTTGCTTCTCTTACGCAGGACGAACTGGTTCTTGAACCGAAGGAAACTAAAAATTTGATTTTAAATTTTAAGGATGAAAAAAGAGTTCCCGGAGTTTACGTCGGAAAACTAATTTTGCAGGGCGCGATTGAAAAAGATGAAATTCCGATAATCCTCGGAGTTGAAGACCCTAATCATGCTTTCGCTATAATTCAGACGAGCATCCCGCAGTACGACGAAGTTTTT
>CAZRDP010000010.1:20621-22211 GCA_964598985.1 Candidatus Woesearchaeota archaeon
AGGAAAGCTTGGACTTGAATTAAAAGTTTTTGATTTAGCCGGCTCAAATGTTCAGACAGTTAAGTCAAGTTATGTTATAAAAGATTTGAATGATGAAACCATTCTTAACGGAAACAGCGATTTAATCGTCGGTACAAGTGGAAAAACTGAAATAATAAATATTCCGTCTGAATGGGCTGAGGGTGATTATGTTTTTATTTCATATGTTGATTACAAAGGCACTTTGAGTTTTTCAAGTTATTTATTTTCTGTTTCAAACCCCGGTAAAAATGATTTTTTTGTGAACTCGTCGGTGTTTTTAATCGGCGTCGTGGTTTTTGTGGTTTTGATTCTCGGACTTGTAATTTATTTTATTAATACAAGGGATTCACTTTTGATTCAGTTGCGGAAACAGCAGGAAGCGGAGATAAAAAGAAATCTTAAATGCATACAAATTTCAAAAAAAGCAATCACGCAGTCAAAGGAAAAACCTGAAAAGAAAAAAGTGAAATTAGAAGTTCTTGAAAAAGCCAAGAAAAATATTATTGCGAGAATAAAAAAGAAACAAGCCAATCAGAAAAAAGAAATTAAGAATTTAAAGAAAACAAAAGTTAAAAAAAATATTCTTAATGATAAACTTTCTAAATGGAAAAATGAAGGTTACAAATTGTACGAAACCGACGACGAAATAAAGAAAATTACTCATAAGAGTGTCAAGGACCATGTAGACGAATGGAAAAGACAAGGTTACGATACAAGTTTTTTGGAGAAGTAACTTTTAAAAACCTTTTAAACGTTTAATTAAAGAGAAGATGGTTAAAAAAAAGGTGAAGAAGAAGGTGAAGAGTAGGGTGAAAAAAACCAGAGTGAATTCTAAGAAAAACCGAAGCAGTTCGGGGAAGAATACAATAAGCAAGAGGGAATTTGAAGCGTTTGAATTTGGCGTTCGGAGATTAAAAGAATTAGAAAAGGAATTAAATTCTCTTGATACTCGCGGGTTTGCGAAAGATGCGGACGCGATAAAATCCAAACTGAAGAATGTTTCAGAAATTCCGAACATAGAGAAATCTTTGAAAAATTTAAAGAAAAAAATATCGGGAAAATTCAAGCCGTCAAAAAAGAAAAAAAGTCCGACTAAAGAAATTCATAAAGATATAAAAGAAATTAATGAAGATTTAGATTATGTCCGGGACGATTTGAAACTTTTGAAAAAGACGAGAAAAGATTCGCTTGAAGATATAAAAAAGGAGATTCAGAAAATCAGGAAAACTCCGAAGACAAAGATTCCGCTTGATTCGGGTGTTGATGTTCTTGTGGACACGAACTTTAACGAGTTTTTGCTTTCAATGAAAAAAGCGCTTTCCGAAAGAGTAAAGAGCCGCGAAGATGAGATGGATATTATTCTGAAAAAAGATTTGGAAAACCGCGAGGGAAAATACAGAAGAAAGCATGATAATCTTTTGAGAGATTTTGAATCCAGGAAGAAAAAACTTGAACAGGAATATCTTAAAAAATACAATCAGCGGATTGAGTCAGAACTTCACAAAGAGATTTCACAGAAATTCAGGGGCGCTCTTCAAAGCAAGTTTGAAAAGGAAAGGGAAGAAGTGG
>CAZRDP010000011.1:0-6855 GCA_964598985.1 Candidatus Woesearchaeota archaeon
AATTATTAGAACTAGCAGAGGAGGCTAAATCAAAAGATGATAGTGCATCAAATAAATAAAAGAGTGTCTGCTGAACGCCCTCTAAAGTCACATAACCAAGCCTTGCTCGGTCGGGGCGTTTTTTTCTCAAACTCTCCCCTCCACCTCAACATTCCCCTTCCGTAAAATCTCCCACGCATTCTTCACGGATTTTTCTCCGAGGAAAAAACCAATAACTTTTTTTGATTTATTTTTCTTCGCGTAATTCACAACAACCTTTGCAACTTCATCCGGATTCGTCATGCTCTGCGGTGTGAGAACAACCATAACAACGTCGTATTTTTTTACAAATTTTTTGCTGAGCGCCTTTTCGTAATCTTTCGCCGTCGCTGTTCCGAGCAAATCCAAAGGTTTCTCAATCAAATCGTATCCGTTTTCTTCCGCCATATCAGAAATGATAGCCCCCGCGCCGCCGGCGTTTGTTACAATAAAAGTTTTATTTTTTACGCCCCGCAATTTAGGAAAATAAAATTCGCTGTTCGGATTTATTGCATTGTAAAGTGATTTTGAAATTTTAATTCCCGCCTGACTGAAAGCACCCTTGTAAACATTATAATCCGTCGCTAAACTTGCCGTGTGGCTCACTGCCGCCTCCGAACCCTCGCGCGTTTTCCCGACCTTCACCGCGACAATTTCCTTTCGCGATTTCCTGCAAACATCAATAAATTCTCTTCCGTTTTTTAATTTTTCAACATAAAGAATTATCTTTTTAGTTTTTTTATCGCGGTTAAAATATTCTATAAAATCAACAAAAGACAAATCAGCCATGTTTCCTAAACTGACATAACCCGAAAATCCGACCTTGGGCAAATCCGCAAGATAACTTCCCAGCGCTCCGCTCTGACTTATGAACGCCGTGCTTCCCCCGCGTGGCGAAAAATTCGAAAACGTCGTGTCAAGATTTAAATCCGGATTCGCGACGCCAAAACAGTTTGGTCCCAAAATTCGCATCTTATATTTTCTTGCTTTTTCAATTATTTTTTTCTGCAGGAAATCATTTTTCACCTCGGCAAATTCCGAAGTTATTATTATAACACTTCGTATTTTTTTCACACCGCACTGCTCAATTATTTTCTCAACACTTTCTGCAGGCGTGACAATAACCGCCAGGTCAACCCTTCCCGGAATTTTATTCACCGAAGAAAAACATTTTTTACCGAAGATAAATTCGCGTTTTATATTCACAGGAAAAACTTCCCCCTTAAAATTCTCAAATTTTTTCATTAAAATATATCCGACCTTGCCCGGAGTTTCCGAAGCCCCGACAAGCGCAACACTTTTAGGCTTCAAAAAATTCCTCACCACTTTTTTCATTCTCATGAAATCTATCAGAAAAGTATATATAAATAAGTTTCCTCGAACGAAAATGTACTACGCGGAAAAAGAGGCAAAAAAATTTCTGGAAAAAAATAATTTTGAAATTTTCCCGTCGCTGTACGCAAAAAACGAAAATCAGTTTAAACAATCCGTCCAAAAACTGAATTTCCCCGTTGTCCTCAAAATATCCGGAAAAAATATCGTGCACAAAAAAGCAATAGGCGGAGTAAGACTAAATATAAAAAATTACGAACAGGCAAAAGAGCATTTTGAAAAAATGAAAGCAATAAAAGGTTTCCAGGAAGTAATTGTTCAGAAACAGGCATCAGGAAAAGAAATTCTTTTAGGAATAAAAAAAACGCCCGAATTTAATCACGTAATTGTTTTTGGCAGGGGCGGGAGCGACGTTGAAAAATTAAAAGACGTTTCATTTCGCGTAGCGCCAATAAACAAAAAAGACGCAATAAAAATGCTAGCTGAAACAAAAATTTATTCATCACTAAACAAAAACAATATAGAATTAATTGTAAAAAACATAATGAAATTAAACTCGCTAATAAAAAAATTCCCCGAAATTTCCGAACTTGATATAAATCCTTTAATGCTTCACGACGGAAAAGCCGAAATAATTGACGCGAGGATTTTATTTGAAAAATAATTACAACTTTTTTTGATTTATCGTCGTTGCAAAGTCCATCAACTTAATTTTACCATTAACGCGGTAGCAAGGGCGGGGCGGTCTGGGTCGCTTGGGGGGGTGTTAAAAAATAATCTAATTCATTCAGAACATTTAAATAATAATTTTATTTTTTACTTTAATGAGGTGGAACATTCTCATAGGTGGCGAAGCAGGGCAGGGAATAAATGCTATTGCCGAAATTGCGACGGAAATTTTCACATCTTTAGGATATTACATTTTCAATTACAGAGATTACCAAAGTTTAATTCGCGGAGGGCACAACTTTAACATAATTTCAGTTTCAGAAAAACCAATAGCAAGTTTTCAGGACAAAATAGATTGTATAGTTTCGATTGATGAAAACACTTTTAACATTCACAAAAATTCACTCGAAAAAAACGGAATTCTGATTAAAGGAAGTCAATTTCCCGACGCTGGAAGAAATATAAACCTTGCGCTTGCCGGAGCGCTCATGAAAACTTTCGGAATTGAAAAAAACATTTTCCTTAAAAAAATAAAAGAAAAATTCCCGGGCAAAGAATCGTTTGAAGCGGGAGAAAAAGGATACAATTCAGCAGAAAAAAAATACTTTTTGAAAAAATTAAATAATAAAATAAATTTAATGACAGGAAGCAAAGCCGTTGCTCTGGGGGCTTTTAATTCAGGATTAACAAGATATTTTGCTTACCCAATGACTCCCGCGACCGGCGTTATGGAAGAACTCGCATCAATGCAAAACAAAAAAAATAACTTAAAAGTTTTCCAGACCGAAAGTGAAATTGCCGTCGTGAATAACGCGCTCGGCGCGAGTTTTGCCGGAGCAAATGTGATGGCGGGAACTTCAGGAGGCGGTTACGATTTAATGACCGAAGCGCTAAGTTTTCAGGGAATGACAGAAATACCCTTAACAATTTATCTTGCATCACGCGGAGGTCCGTCGACAGGATTGCCTACATATAATTCACAATCTGATTTGGATATTGCTTTACGGGGCGGTCACGGAGAATTTCCCCGAATTGTCGTCGCACCCGGAGATGCTCACGAATCAATTACTCTTACAAATCAGGCGCTTTTTCTCGCCGGAAAATTCAACGCGCTTTCAATAATACTTTCAGACAAACACGTCGCAGAATCGCAATTTTCATTTTCTGAAAAAATTCCGAGTTTGCAAAAAATTCCATTAAACAGAAAAATCCCGTCGAAAGATTTAGTAAAATGCTCAAGCTATGAACACAATTTAATCGGAGACACTTCGGAAGATTCGGCATCGGCAATTCTTGGAAATGAAAGAAGATTAAAAAAATATAACGAAATAAAAAATTTCTGCAATAAATACGAAATGATAAAAATTCACGGAAATAAAAAAAGCAAAAATTTGGTTATAGGATGGGGCTCTACAAAAGGCGCAATTATTGATGCAATTGCCGACGGAAATCTTAACTGCAAATTTTTGCAGGTTTTATACTTAAAGCCGATGAGCAACAAAATAAAATCCGAAATTCAAAATGCAAAAAATGTTTATCTTATTGAATACAACTCCACAGGACAACTCGGAAGATTGCTCCGCGAAAAAACCGGTTACAAAATTCCCGAAAAAAACCGAATTTTAAAATACGACGGCAGGCCTTTTTCTTCGGACGAATTAATTAAAGAATTGAAAAACAGATGTGTGAAATGACCTCCCAAAATATTTCCACGAAGAACAGACCAACATGGTGTCCGGGATGCGGAAATTTCCTCGTCCTTGAATGCGTCAAAAGAGCAATTTCAGAAATCGCGGCTTCAAAAAAATACCCGCTGAAAGATTTTGCTTTTGTAACGGGAATAGGATGTCACGCAAAAATTTACGACGCTCTTAATTTAAGCGGAATTTACGGACTTCACGGAAGAGTTCTGCCAATGGCAATCGGGATGAAAACAGGAAACCCAAAATTAAAAGTGATAGGGTTCGGCGGTGACGGAGATACTTATTCCGAGGGCATGGAGCATTTTATTCACGCTTTCAGATACAATTCAGACATGACAATGATTGTGCACGATAATCAGTCATTTTCACTTACTACAGGTCAGGCGACAGCGACGACGCAGAAAGGTCTCAAAACGAAAACGGCGCCGTTCGGGGAATTTAACCTCCCTTTAAATCCTGTAAAGATTGCGCTTGCTTCAGGAGGGACTTTCATAGCCCGATGCAATCCCGCAGACATAAATCAAACTGTAAACATTTTAAAAAAAGCAATAGAGCACAAAGGATTTGCATACATCGAAATGATGCAGGAATGTGTAATTTTCAATAAAGAAATGAACACGGCAAGAAAAAAATTAATGCACAAAATTCCGGACAATAAAAATTACGAAAAAGCGCTTAAACTCGTCGAGGAATGGGATTACAATTCTAAAAACGGAAAAATCCCCGTCGGAATTTTATACCAAACAAATAAACCAACATTTGAAAATAAGTGGTTTGGAATTTAAAATGTTCAAAAAAAATAATATCACAAAAATTCTTTCAGAATTGAAAAAGAAAAAAATGGTCGCGCTTGTTGCGCCAAGTTTCGTCGCTGATTTTGAATATCCAAATATAATAAATTATCTGAGAGAAATGGGTTTTGATAAAGTTGTTGAATTAACCTTCGGCGCAAAAATGGTAAACCGCGAATATCGCAAAATACTTGAAAACAATCCTGACAAACTTTTGATTTCAACCGCCTGCCCCGGAATCGTAAACACCATAAAAAATAATTTTCCCGAATATTCAGAAAATCTGATTCCTGTAGACAGTCCGATGATGGCAATGGCAAAAATTTGCAAAAAACATTTTCCGAAACACAAAACCGTTTTCATCTCCCCGTGCGATTTAAAAAAACTTGAAGCCGAAAAATCAAAATATGTTGACTACGTAATTGACTACGACCAGTTAAGAGAAATAATCAATAAAATAAAGATTAAAAATCCTCCGAAAGAAATTTTATTTGACAAGTTCTACAATGATTACACGAAAATTTACCCGCTTTCAGGAGGGCTGAGCAAAACCGCGCACCTTAAAGGGGTGATTAAAAAAAATGAAATAATAGTTATTGACGGCATTAACGAGGTCTTAAAATTCCTGAAAAAACCGGACAAAAAAATAAAATTCCTCGACGTCTTGTTCTGTGACGGCGGATGTATCGGAGGTCCGCACACACTCAAAATTTCGATAAAAGAAAAAAAGAAAAAAGTTTTAAATTACCTCAAGGAATCAAAAAAAGAAGACATTCCCGAAAACAGAAAAGGTTTACTTGAAAAAGCAGAAGGAATAAACTTCATCAAAAAATATTAATCGTTCTTAGATTCTCTCCTCAATCTCATCAATTCTTTTTCGTCTTCAATCAACTTTCTTTTTGCCTGTTCAATTTTATCTACATTGGGGCTCTTCAATCGTTTCAATTCACCTTCAGCCTCCTGAATCATTTTTTTGGCCTGTTCAATTTTATCTTCCTGATTTTTTATATCTCCGGCATTATACTGCTGCGGAGGATTTTTTAACTCGCTCAATTTTACAACTTTAACAGATTTATACTCCCTCGGATTTTCTTTCCTGTATTTTCTGTATTTGAAAAAGAAAATAAATAAAGCAGCAAGAACTATAATTCCGGCAACATAATAGAAAAAATTCTTATTCTTGAAGAGCGTTCCGTCGGAGATTGACAATGCAGTTAAAATTCCTTTTTTAGAAGAAGTTTCATTAATCAAAGTCGTATCCTCTGGAACATCAACGGTTTCATTTTCAGCATCGGCCAAAATAACAGGACTCTGCACAACTGTCTCGTTTACCGCCGTCGTTTCATTAGATAGACTTTCCCCGCTGTTTATCTTCTCTATATCTTCAATAGGATACCAATCGGGGTAAAAATTCATCTCAAAATCAACTCCGGCAGGATAACTTTCCTCAAATCTTTCATGTCTTAAATTATAACTTCCCGTCGTCGGGTCTCTCAGCCACATTTCAAGGTCATAATCGTCAATTGATAATTCAAAATTTATTATTGATACACCTTTCTCGTTAGAAGTCACATAAACACTATCTGTAACCGGCTGCGTCCCGCCAACTTCATAAACACGCGCCATAATACTGTAATTAGGAGCTGTATTGACAACAATATTTGTCGAAATCGCACTCAAAAAATTAATTAACACAATTCCAAATAATAAAGAAAATAAAACCAACCTTTTTTTCATGCGTATACCACAATTTTTTTCTTTTTAAATTTTTTTATTCCTCAATATATATTCAGCTATGTACTCTGTCAATCATTTTAAATAGTTTAATCGGTTAATACAAAAATGAGGTGGGCAAATTTTTTATTCGGATTGCTTGTAATAGCGGTGATAGTTGCGCTTTTGATTTATTTCTTTATTCCTGTAAAAACAATCGAATTCAATCCCGAATACAAACCGGGAAATTCAAATTTTAACCTCGACAATTCAACATCAGGCATGCAGTTTTACGAAAACATGAGATATCAGGAAAACGAAATCTCTTACAAAATTTCAAATGAATGTTCGCTCGTTAAAAAAAATGAAATGGAAAGCGCTTTGGAAATTATTTCAAATCTTACAATTTTGGAATTCTATCCCGTCGTTTACGGAGAAGAAATTTCTGTTACATGCACCGACGAGAATATCGTTCAGGAAAACACATTTATCGGCGGTGAAGGCGGTGTCACAAACGTAACTGTTATCGACGGATTTCATGTAATATTTAACGGAAAAATTTTATTGATAAAAGATTCAAAATGCACAACGCCGAATATCGCAATACACGAACTTCTTCATGCGCTCGG
>CAZRDP010000011.1:6865-7463 GCA_964598985.1 Candidatus Woesearchaeota archaeon
TTACACACTCTGAAAATCCAAACAATATAATGTACGAAACATATGAATGCGGACAGACAATCGGTGATGAAATTCCTGAATTTATCGACGAAATTTACTCAATCCCGAGCAAACCCGATTTATCTTTTGAAAGTGTGGATGCAAATCTAAACGGAAGATATCTTGATGCAAATTTAAGTTTGAGAAACAACGGATTTAAAAATTCCCCCGCTTCAAAAATAATTATTTCGGTCGACGGCAAAACAATAAAAGAAGTTGAAGTCCCGCCGGTGGAAATTGGTTACGGGAGAAAAATCTCTCTGAGTAATTTGTTCGTCACGAACATTAACATTGAAAAAATTGAATTTATTTTATCAGGAGATTTTGACGAAATCAGCAAGGAAAACAACGTTTACACTCTTAACGTAAAATAAAAAAGAAAAATAAAAAATTATTCGTCGAGGAAATCTATATCCCCGAAGTCGCTGTCATCGTCGTCCACTCCATCGACAAATTCATCGATTTCTTTCATTTTTTAAACCTCGTTTTAGCTTGATCCAAGCTTAATTTTTAATGTAATGTTCTGTTTTTAAATTCTTCTATTTAAAAAAAGAGGTTT
>CAZRDP010000011.1:7500-11056 GCA_964598985.1 Candidatus Woesearchaeota archaeon
CATATTTTCGGCGGGCGAATTCTCCGTCGGTGATTTGATTATTGGCGAGTGATAAGATTTAAAAACAAAATTCTTCTTTAGTTTTTAGCCCTCCATAGCTCAGTGGTTAGAGCGGCTGGCTGTAGCTTATTGCTAGTGCGGACATTCCAACATGATTGGACAGAATGAAGCATGATAAGCCGTCGTCGACGGGAAAACTGATAAGCAGTTCCCGGCAGATCCCCAGTTCGACTCTGGGTGGAGGGATTTTTTATTTTAAAAAAAATGGCGAACAAGATAAGGAAGTTAGAATTGAAATTAGACGAAAATAAATTCAAGTGTAATCTGGAATCAAGCAGATTTTATGCTTATGCTGTCCTAATGATTGTAATTTTTTTAACACAAGATTTAAGCACTATCAATTGGAGCTGGTTTTTCCTGATTGCTCTCTTACTAATAACTGGTATCACGGTAATGAGAATATTAAATTTAAAAAAAGAGATTAAAAAAATTATGCAAAATTATCTTCTATTTAAAAGTCACATTAACTTTTAGTCACTAATTTATTCTTCCTTCTTCAGCGTCGGTTCAATTACAAAAAACGTCTGATTTGAATTTCTTTCCATTAATTTTCCATCGCGTTCAAACAACGCATTTGTTCTCGGAAGCGCAAACTTTCCTATAACGCCGACTTTTGAATAGAGAATATAATTTAAAACACGCGTTTCGCCGCTTTGAAGTCTGCTGAACTTCCACTCAATTTTTCTTGCTTTCTCGTCGATTTTTGCGGGTTTTTCCGTTCCGAATTGCGTGTGGACTTTCATTATTGCCGGAATTCTTTCAGTCACATTGATATTCTCAATATAATTTTTAGCACGGACATAAACATTCACTTTCAACGCAAACTCTCCGCCTTTAGTTCTGACGAACGAAACACTTTTTCTCATAACCAAATTTCTGTTTGAATAAAATTTCGTTATTCCGACGATGATTACCAAAAGAATTATCAAAACAAACGGAAGAAGCCAGTTCGTCCGAACTTTTATTTCGTACGATTCTCCGGGATTTATTTCCTGATTCCATGTATAATAAACATTGAAACCCTGCCTCTCGGTTAAATCCGGTTCAGGACTAAAAGTTGTAAACAATCTTGAAACAATATTTTTTCTTATCAATGTTTGCGTATCCGAAACAACATTTCCCTCATTTGTCTTCGTTATTATTTTAGTGTTAACAATAAATCCGTAATCCTTCTTAGTTTCAGTCAAAATATCTTTTTCAATAAATTTTATCGGCGCCTCAATTTCAGTCTTTAACTTTCCCGTCTCAACTTTCGCATTCATCGTGTAATAACCGGCAATTAATTTTTTGAAATCATCACGTTCAAGAGCGACGACAAAATCCTTTCTCTGATTGGGTTCAAGTGAAAAAGTTTCTTCAAAATCAAAAAACGGAGAAGTAAATCTCACTGTAAGATTTTCAAAATTAAATGTAACTTTATTATGAACATAAATCTGTATTGTCTCGTCGTCCAAATTCACTTCGCCCGACCCGAGTTCAAGCGCCTCGTTAAGTTTGACTGCATTAATTGTAATTGTCTGCTGGCTTTCAGAACCATCCTCGGCATGGATAAAATAATCAAATGTATGATATCCCGATTCTTTTATTCTTTCAGGAGGATAAAATTCCAAACGCACAGTTTTAGTTTCATAAGCTCCGATAGGGGTAGTTCCTTTCGGGAACATGCTCGTCGTGAAATAAGTATAAAATTCAAGATTCTGCGAAGCGCCTTTATTTTTTATCTGAACGTCGACAACGGCAGGTTTATCAAGGCCTATAATCATCGCGCTCTTCGCCGAGGGATGAGTAACTTCAATATTCAAAGCAAGAACTCCCGGAATTAAAAGCACCGCAAGCAAAATCATAACACCAATCACTTTTTTCATGAATAAATATTGCGTAATTTATATTTAAGGATTTCGGTTGCAATTTTTTGCATATTTTCCGCAAAATTTTGGATGAAATTTAAAAAATTTGCAGTTTACCGTCGGGAAAAATTATTTATATTTTTAAAAATTTTTGAATAAAATTATTTATCTTTTTCCGGTCAGGTCCAAATAAGCTTTTGCCTGAGATAAAAACTCGTCGCAAGTCCCGATTAATTTTTCTTCATATTCATTTATTCTTGCCGGAATTATCCACTTTTCATAAATACTTCTCATGAACTTCTGCGACGACGATTTTTCAAATTTCCCGTCGTAATCCCTCACAAGAGTCCCTTTCAATTTTATTTCAACATCACCTTTATTCGTCTTTAATTTCTGTCCGTCTTTAACAAGTTCAACATCAGTGAGCCCTAATATCCTAAATTCAACTTTAATTTCAAATTTAAAATAATCCGTCACTTTGGAATTTCCTTTCCATTCAATTTCAACTTCTTTTGAATCGCCTTTTATTTTTTCTTTGTAAGCGGTCTCAGCGAGGTCAAAACCCTTTTCTTCGTTGAGCCACATATAACAAAATTTGTAAAAACCGGAATAATCAAAAAACCCGACGTACCTCAACTTGCTCGAAAAAATTTGTTCCTTTTCTGCCATCTTTTTTAGTTTTCTTTTACAGTGTAGCTTTTCTTTTTCTAAAAGAAAAACCCATCTTTTAATTACTAAAAAACTTTTATTTAAATATTCTTCTATTAAAGGGTCTTTGTTGAAAATCTCTTTTTTATTTATGTTTTGAATTTCGCAAAATTCAAAACTCTTTCAGCAAAATTCATTTACCGCCAACCTTATAAACTAATTTCTTTTAGAAATTTCATGGCAGGAAATTTTCATAGCAAAAAAAATCAGGAAGACAACGATTCAATCGAAGGTGAAAACGGAGAGATTAAAAAAACCCGCGCAAAACTTCCGCGCGGAAGAGAAGTAATCGGAATTATAGAAGAACGTTTAGGCGGAAATAAAATGATGGTCGGTTGTCTCGACGGAAAAACGCGAAACTGCCGTGTTCCCGGGCGATTAAAAAGAAAACTTTGGTTGAGGCCAAATGACGTTGTGATTGTGGAACCGTGGGAGCTTGACAACGAAAAAGGCGATGTTGTTTTCAAATATCCTTCAAACCAGATTGAATGGCTGAAAAGAAACGGATTTCTGGAAAATGAAAAAGAAGAATTTTAATTTATCAACTTCCTATAAACAAAAAATCCTCCAATTCCAACAAGAATTAAAATTATTCCAATTAATTTATGAAAACTTCCTGAACTTCCAATAGCATTTCCAGTTAAATTTCCCGAACTAAGAAAAAGCCCAACAAGAAAAGATAAAACAAAAACACCCGAAACAATTTTTTCCAAAGTTCCCGAATTATTTTTCCCTAAAACTTTTTCAGGATGTTTTTCATGAAGATAATTTTTTATGTCCGAGGAAAGTTGTCGGCGGTTGGAGAGGAATTTTTTGTAATTTTGTTTATTTTCTCTCATCTCTGTTCGTATTTTGGATTTTATGTCTTCGGGGAGATCTTGTTTAAGTTCTTTCTTCATTCTTTTATTGTTCCATAACGCCCTCGATTCTTGAATTTTAGG
>CAZRDP010000011.1:11066-11691 GCA_964598985.1 Candidatus Woesearchaeota archaeon
AAATCTATATTTCTCTCTGATTCCAGTATCAAAAGATCTAGCCTTTTCCCAAGGTCTTTCTCCTCTTAAAAAAGTTGTCTTCTTTCCAGAAATTCCGAGGGGAGTCGACTCAGTTTTACCTAAAAATGCAAAAGAGATGTTTGGTTTAGATTTCAAATTTGAAAAATATTGTGTAAGAATTTTTCCCATGTCCTTTAGAGAATCTCCTCCGAAAGTATGTTCATCTAAAATTAAGATATTTTTATAATTAGAAAACTTTTCTGGATTTGTTTTTTGTCCCATGTACTCAGCAATTCTCTTTTTTGATTTTGCTCTTACACCATAATCTAGAGAACTATAATTAAAAAATCTAATATCCGGCGTCTCCCCTCCTTCTTCCGACGACAATTTCCGCAAAGTATAAGTAAGCGGTCTCACAGACTTATCCAAACCAATCACCAAAGTGTCCTTATTCCACAAACCTTTCGCTTCAAATTTCTCAAGAAGCTGATAAGACTTATCTATAAATTCTTCATTTGTATCATATCCATAAACCATAACTAAATCAAGAAATAATTATTTTAAAGAAACCGCTGCAAAAAAATATTTGGAAGTTAAAGAATTAAAGGAAAGCAGACAAAAAAAT
>CAZRDP010000011.1:11701-12039 GCA_964598985.1 Candidatus Woesearchaeota archaeon
TTTCCTAATTCACTTATTCAAAAACAATTCGATTTTTTTAGGATTTCTCTTAATTTCTTTCGTTCGACCACGCCTGGGCGAATGGATGAAAAAAATCGGACGGTTATTTGTTTAGAAAGAGTTCGATTTTTTTAGGATTTCTCTTAATCTCTTTAACTATAGTAGCCGGACCGATTATTGTCATTGCGCCTAAATCTCCCCCGCCAAGAAAATTAACGAGACCCGCTCTCACTTTGTCCAAAACTCTGTCTTCGCCATTTCCTGAAATTACCGCAAGTTCAATGCCTTTGAAATCTTTTACATGACCTATCATCGCCATAGTGACACCGATTACTCTC
>CAZRDP010000011.1:12049-14122 GCA_964598985.1 Candidatus Woesearchaeota archaeon
AGTGCCCTTGGGATGGAAGCCGACCTCGCCGCCCGTCACCCTGGCGTTGGGATCGATGGAATACTTCTTTGCGAGGTCCGCGAAGTCCTCACCGGCCTGACGCCTTTCCTTCACCTGTCTCGCTTCTTCCTCGGATTTTAATCTCCCCTGCAAAAATAAAATGTTGCTTCCAAGAACTATTCCAAGAATTTTTCGTATTCTCTCGTCGCTGCTCAAATTTCTTATTTCCGAATAAGGCAAAAACTGGATTGAAAATCCTTTTATTTCTCCAAGCCTTTTTCCTGACCCCTTTTTTTTCACCATTTTATTCATTAGCAATTTTGCTTTTTAATTTTTACTAAATTTTTTTTGACAACCTGAAAATCGATTCGTAAAACTCCTCAAAATTTATTCCGTCGCGCGCACTCAATCCCACGACTTCATATTCAGGGAACGCCGATTCAATTTTTTTCACATTCGCTTTTTTCAGGTCAATTTTGTTTGCAATAATCAAAACAGGAATTTTTCGCGCAACCAAATTTCCGATTATCGTTATGTTCACCTGGTTGTAAGGATTTTCAGTTGAATCCAAAACAACGACTACCAAATCCATATCGTCGAGCCACTTTATACTTTCAACAATTCCCTGCGTCGCTTTTTTCGCCCTTTCCTTCGCGTCCTTTTTATTCATGTTGTATTTCAAAAAATCCTCATAGTCAATTTTCGTCGCTATTCCCGGCGTATCAATCATCTTGAATGTCAGTTTTCTTCCCTTATAGTCAATCTCAACTTTCTCTTTAAACTGGACGTTTCGTGTTTCGTGCGGAACCTTGCTTACAGTTCCAATTTCAGAACCGGTCCAGTCCTTGCAAATCCTATTCGCTAAACTAGTTTTTCCCGCATTCGGCGGACCATAAAAACCGAGTTTTATCTCCCCCCTTTTCCCGAATATTCTTGAGAATATATTCTTAAAAAAATTTTTGAAAACTTTTATCTCCATTTGTTCGACTACGCCTGGGCGAACAAACTAAAAACTCTGAAAGAGTTTTTTGCCCTTAGCAAAAAATTTAATTTTTTTATCTCCATTTTATTTTACTTCATCTCTTAGGTTTATTAAATTTTGTGTACTTTAGTTTAATTATTTTTACCCGAATTAGCGCCCGGCTTCCACAGACCGGTCCTCTTGCCTGCATATTTCCGCATGACGTACCGAATCTGCTCAGCGCTCCACTTCGAACTTTTCAGGTTGGATTCAATTTCTTTATCCTTCATTCCCTTTTTCTTTGCATTGTTAATATAAATTATGAGATTATAAAGATTATTTTTATTTTTGAATAAATAATTTTCATATTTCCTGTCATACCACGAATGAAGAATATAATAAACAACCGCAAAAATAATCAAAAGCAAAACAGTAATTAGCGAAAACAAAATCCATTTCGCAAAATTTTTTTCTTCCTCACTATTAATTATATCTTCCGAACCTTCAACTGAAATCTCGCTCAGCGACGGAGAAATGAAAAAAGGCAAATTATCAAGTTCAAGGTCTTCCGAAGTTGTAAAAACTATCTTTTTATCAATCTGACTAAAGTCAATATAAACAAAATTTTCTTCAGTTTCTTCGCCGTAATTTTTTTCAAAATTTAGATTATCAATTTCTTCAGTTATAAAATACAATTCCTGAGAAGGATCCGAGTTAATCACAACTTCAACATAAGTTAATAGATTTTCGACGTGGTCTTCGTACTGCGCCTGTATTTTTTTGAAATTCAACTGCGGGTCAAAATCTTCCTGAACCTGAAATATAATTACATCTTTATATTGCTCTTCCGACGACAAATTATAATCCCCTCCGCCTATTGTTTTCAAAATTTCCAAATCAATATTGTTTTTTTCTGGAATAAAAGAAATGCCGTTGGCAGTTTCCGACGCCACAACCGATTCAGGAACTTCAATTTTTTCAAGTTCTTCGAGAATATCATCGTAATTTGCCGACGAAGAATTGTACTCTTTTTCTAATTCTGTAAGATTTTTACCCAATCCTTGAATACCCAATTCAGATTTTACACTCGTTCTCAAGAAAACCGGAAACGA
>CAZRDP010000011.1:14132-20244 GCA_964598985.1 Candidatus Woesearchaeota archaeon
CAAAAATTATATATATATAATGTCAATTTTTTTTGTAATATTCTCGAGCAAAAGTTTTTTTCTCGCCAATTCCTGTCCGATTATTGCTTCTGCATTGCTTATGCTTATATTTACCGTCAAAACGTGTTTGCCATCAAGAGTGAGATTGTAGATATATTTGTCTATTTCCGCCGACGGCAAAGCAAAACTTGCGTTGCTAAAGTATAATTTTTGTGACGACGAGGTTATCGTTAAATTATCTTCGCTCAAAACCGAAACATAATTTGGATTTAAAGACAGCAAATCATTAAGGGTTATTGAATTCCCGAGATTGTCTGCAAAAGTTGAATTAAGTGATTCATCTGAAAAGTTCATATTCACCCAACCCGAAATATCGTCGGAAGCGCTGTAACTTTTCTGTAAACTAAAATTTGAAACGCCAAAACCCGCGCTCGCTAAATTAATAAAAAGCAAAAATCCCAAAACCAAAACCAGCTTACACCTCATGTTTAAATTAGATAAATCTTTTTTATAAATGTTTTCTCATGAAAACTTTATGCATTTATTTAAGAAACGATAAGATTATAAAATTTCTTCCACTCTCAATTTAATGGAATTGATAAAAGCCAAATCTTCTGTTTGTGAAGATGCTCCCACATTCATTTTGAAGATTCCTCTGAAAATAAAAAACCTAAAAAAAGATATCTCTCTTGAAGGCATTAAACTTTATTTAAAAGACGAGTTTCATATTACTCTATTGGGAAACGAAAATGGAAAATTTCTTTTGAATTATTTAAAGAAATTAAATTTATCTAAAAATGAAATTAAAAAATTCTATTCAAACATTGAAAAAGACATAAACGAAATTTTAAAAAAAACAAAAATAACCCCCATAAATAATTTTTACTTTCTTAAAAAAGATTACAATCGTGAAAAGAAGGAAACAAGATATTCCTTAATCCAAATTGTTAAAACCAATTTGATAAAGAAATTTTTCAAATTGCTTAAAAAAAGAGGAGTAAAAATTAATTTCGACTTCCCTGAACCGCACATAACATTATACAAACAAAAAGAAAATGCAGGAATTGGTTTAAACAAGAAAGAAGATTTAGAAAAATATTCTGTTAAAAGATTCAATAGGATTTCTTGATCCTGTGCTCACATGAAATGAATGAACGCGACTACAAGTCGCGGGCTTGCAAAGTTCTTCTTCCGTTTTCCTTTGCGCGTTTTATTCCGGCGCTTAAAATTTCTTCAACTTTTCTTTCAAGCGCGTTTTCAACTTCTTCAGCGACGGACGAAATGGAATTTTCCCCATCCAGCTCTTTCACAAGAGGACGAATGTTGGATTTTATTATGATTGACATTATTCCTCCCCTTCAGGTTTCATCAAC
This sequence comes from Candidatus Woesearchaeota archaeon, assembly GCA_964598985.1. Lineage (GTDB taxonomy): Archaea > Nanobdellota > Nanobdellia > Pacearchaeales > GW2011-AR1 > MWBV01. Next base: position 15,506 of record CAZRDP010000011.1, read on the forward strand.
GGAAAAATAACCGTTTCACGAAGAGGTTTTCCCATTAAAAATCCGAATAATCTTTCTGAAACACCAAAACCGCATACAGGGGGCATCCCGTGTTTCAAGGCCTCAACAAAACTTTTGTCATGCTCCATCGCTTCCGCATCTCCTGAAACTTTTTGTTTCATTTGTTCTGAAAATCTTTCTTCCTGGTCAAAAGGGTCGTTCAATTCAGAATAACCGTTGCCCAATTCAGAACCCGCAATTATTACCTGAAATTGTTCAACTTTTCTTTTGTCGTCGGGATTTCTCTTCGCCAAAGGAGCAAGTTCAACCGGCTGTCCTGTCAAAAATCCCGGCCCCGAAATTTTTTTTCTGCAAAATTTCCAAAGCTGGTCAACCAATCTCCACTTATCCATTTTATTTTCGTCGAATTCAACTTTAAGTTCTTTCAATTTTTTTACAATTTCTTTTTTATCTGATTTGTAAATATCAATTCCCGTTTCTTTTTTTATAACCGATTCAAAATTATAGATTTCCCATTTCTTTCCCAAATCAATTTTATGGCCGTGAATTTCAAATTTCAAATTTCCGAAAATTTCCTTCGCGATTTTTTTGTACATTTCCTCAACAAGTTTCATACCGTCGGCAAAATTCGCATAAGCCCAGTAAAATTCCATCTGCGTGTAATCCTGCAAATGCTCCATATCCATGCCCTCGTTTCTGAACTGCCTGCCGATTTCAAAAGTTTTTTCGTAACCCGCAACCATTAATTTTTTCTGCCACAACTCGCCCATTGAAATTCTTAAATAAACATCAATATCCAAAGCATTATGATGCGTCACAAATGGCGTCGCTGCCGCTCCGCCCGCAGAATTTTCAAGAACCGGCGTTTCAACTTCAACAAATCCTTTTTCAATTAAAAAATTTCTCATGACATTCCAGAACTTTGATTTCTTCACAAACATTTCCTGCACTTCCGGATTCATTAAAATATCAAGATATCTTTTTCTGAATTTTTCTTCTTCGTCCTGCAAGCCCTTCCATTTTTCCGGCAAAGGCAAAATGCTTTTTGAAAGCAGTTCAATTTTTTTTACAAGAATTGAAATCTCTCCTGTTTTTGTTTTTATAATTTCACCCTGAACACCGACGAAATCGCCCGAATCAATATATTTTTCAAAAAATTCTTTTTCTTTTTTCGGCGTTTCACCTTCCTGCAAAACTATCTGAATTTTTCCATAAAAATCTTTCAAAACGCAAAACGCAATTTTCCCCAAGTCGCGTTTTGTCATTAATCTTCCCGCCGTCTTAACTTTAGAACCAATTTTGCTTTTCACACAATCGTCGCAATTCTGCTTTTTATCGTATTTATCAGGATAAGGATTCACACCCGATTTTTTTATCTCCGCAAGTTTTTTTAATCTTTCCGAAACGATTTGCTCTTCACGACCCATGATAAAATTAAATTAAATCGGTTTATATAATTTATCACGCATAACATTTAAATAATTCTTTCGCCTATCCAAATTATGAAAAAAGTTTTATTTAACGACAGAGAATTGTCATGCAATCGTTCAGGCGGATGGATGTACTTCCTCGGAATAGTCGGCGCAGCAATTTACTACATCCAACAAGCTCAAGGATTTTGGCAGGGTGCTTTGGGAATTTTAAAAGCAATCGTCTGGCCTGCATTTTTGGTTTACAAATTATTCGGCGGAGCTTAATAACTGAAAAATTTACTTTCTTCTATAAGCTTTTTTATAATATCCCATCCGGTTCAATTCGTCATTCAAAAGCTCGTCGGTGATTCTCTGAAATTTATCCCATCGCGATGCGTGCTGATATTTTATCGTCTTAAAATTTTCCTGCAATTTCTGCACTTTCAAAAACAACGGAAGTAATTTTTTATTTTTAACTTTGTATTCACCCATTAATTGTTTTACAACAAGTTCAGAATCTAAAACGCATATAATATCTCCGTCGGTAATTTTAGACGCGAGTTCAAGCGCCATGATTAAACCTTCGTACTCTGCCTGATTGTTTGTTAAAAATTTCCCCAAAAACTTGCTGTACTTAGTTAAAATCTCGCCTTCCCGTCGGACAATCGCAGCGCACGCGCCAGGTCCGGGATTTCCGCGGGCACCACCGTCAGAATTAGTAAATATCATGAATTAAAAAATCTGCGTTAATATAAAAATATTTCTTATCACAAATGAGCCTACACAGATTTGAACTGTGGACCCCCGCCTCTCTTAGATTTCTCCAGAGAGAAACAATCCTCGTGGACTGCACTCATATAAGAGCGGTGCTCTAACCAGGCTGAGCTATAGGCTCGTTAGTTGATAATTTCCTATAGCGAATAAATGCATTTAAGCATTTCTACCATCGTAGTTTCTTTTTAAGAAACCCGGTGAGCTATAGGCTCGTTCACTTTTTGAGAGGATTTTTTATATTTAAAACTTCTCATTTCGACAAACAAACTTTTATAAAACTCCTCTGCCTAATATACGAAAGGAGGTGAAAATGAAACAAGTCTCTAAACAGGTTCCTGTAATAGTTAAAATAATTTCGATTCTCTATTACATCGGTGCCGTCACAAGCGTCATCGTCGGTATTTTGCTTATGGTCGGAGGAGGAATGCTCGGAAATTATCTTGAAAATTACGGCGCTCTCTTCAGCGGATTGGCAATAGTCGGCGGAATACTCATGGTTGTCTTCGGAGTCGTCGGATTCTTTATCGGAAGAGGTCTTTGGAAGGCAAAGCAATGGGCGAGAATTGTCGTTATAATTCTTTCAGCACTGGGAGTTATAAGCGCAATCGTAAGCCTTGCTCAGGGAGCAACAAGTTCAATTGTCTCTCTGTTAATCAGCGCGCAATCGGCGGATATTTGTGGTTTGCTAAAGAAGCCAAAAAAACATTCGCATAAATTTTTATTTTCTTTTTATTTCTTTTCTATCTTATTTGTTTTAGTCGGTTCTCAAGAATTGACCTCAAAGGAATATAGGCGAGTTGTAAAAGGAAATCGTTATTATCCCTGTTATACTCAACAAATTTTAGCCGGGTCAGGATTTACTAGTGAAGATAAAGATAAAAATCCCAGAAATTGTTTAGATTGTGCTTGTATTTATGAGAACGATATGTTACACAATATTAAAACTAAAATGAGAATATATAAAAATCCTAGTCTTGCTTTAGAATATGTAGAAAATGGAAAATAATAAATTTGGACTTGGAGTAATAGTATGCGTTTTTAATAGAGACTTCTCTGAAATATTTCTTCTAAAAAGAAACAAAGCAAAAAGAGATTTAAACAAAGCAGATTGGGGAAACCCCGGAGGAAGAGTGGAATGGGGGGAGAAGTTAGTTGAAGCTTGTGTAAGAGAAGTAAAAGAAGAAAGCGGCATTGATTTAGATCCAGAACAACTTAAACTTTTAAGTGTTAAAGAGATAACTGAAAATCCAATAGCTCCAACAGTTCATTTTTTACAGTTTATCTACGCTGCAAAGATAGACCAAGTTGAAGAAATAATTTTAAATGAGGAATCAGAAGAATATGGTTGGTTTAATTTAAAAGAGTTACCAGATAAAACTTTAGATTCAAAAGAGGACTTAATTAAATTAAGCATTGCTGCAAAAAAGAAGTTCTCGGAATGAGTTAATTGCACTTAATTCTCACTAGAATTGACCCTAATCTCATAAGGCTTAATGCCTTTTTGCATACAGAATATGCGATAGCCCTACCAGGATTCGAACCTGGGTCACCGCCTAACTCTCAAGAATAGTTTTCTCATCCAGAGGGCGATATACTTGACCGCTGTACTATAGGGCTTTGCCTCAGCCTATAGTACCTCATCTACCCGAAGGGAAATTGTAGTTTTTTCTACTGTGTAATTTCTTTTTTTCTAAAAAAGAAATTCATGTACTATAGGGCTATGAAAATTTGTATGAAAAAGATTTTTTAAATTTACCGAATTATTTCCTTAGAACCCTAACCAACACTAAAACGGAAACTACCAAACTTATGAGGTTCGCAATTGCGAGATTTTTCAGTCCGGAACTAAATCCGTCATAAACAAGAACAGCCACACCAAGGGCATAAAGACCGACAAAATAAGGATTTATTTTTTTAGATTTTTTACTAATCAAAAAAAACTGGACAAGCCAGGCAACAACTATTATTCCCAAACCTATTAAAGAATATGATATCATTTCCCTCCGAGATTTAAGTTAACAATTATTTAAAAAGTTTTCTTCTTCTCAGATTTCAAATTATTCATAAACAAGACCGAATCAAAAATTTTTTCTTCAAAATGCATATGCTCCCGAAGTTTTGTAAAAAACATTCTCCCGTCATTTTCCAGAGCAACACGAATGTAATTTTTATCGTCGGAAACAAGCGCTTCTTTCAGAACCTTCACGTGGCCTTTTATAATTTGGTGCACGGCATTAATTTCCGCAAGAGATTCTTCCATTTCCTTGCTGAACTCTGAAACCTCTTCAAAAATTTCATCCTCTTTTTCTTCGTGAACCTTAATGTAAGCAAAAAGCTCGCTGAAAGTTTTTCTTATTTTTTCAACGTCAAGTTTTTCTCCGTCAAGAAATTCCTCAAGACGAACGAGAATCTGTTCTATGCGCATGTGCTCTTTTCTTAATTCAATTATGGAATTCATATTTAGTACAGATTTTAGTTAGAGATATGAATTTCATTTCATATTTAAATCTTTTGCAAATTATTTTGGAACAAAATTATAAACGCCCCGACCGA
>CAZRDP010000012.1:0-9172 GCA_964598985.1 Candidatus Woesearchaeota archaeon
GGAATAAATGTTATTGAGCCCGCGTTTTTGTGTCCTCCGCCCTCGACAAATGCTTCGGGGGAACGATTTTTTATGAATTGAATTAATTCATGCACGGAAAAATTTGCTTCGTCGGTTGCGCGCATAGTTATTGCGGTGTTCATTATTCCCGCTGTAATTAAGTTAGTTATTCCTTTTTCTGTTTGAATATTGTCATGAATTAATCCTACTGCTCTTCCCGGCTTTGGAAAAAATCCGAATCCCGGAAAACTTTCTTCAATGTGAATTGTTTGCAAGTTTGTCTGCCCAACCCGTTCAATTTTTGAATTTGCTTTTCCAATTGCCAGACCTTTTTTATCCATTTCTCTAATGTAAGGAGCCATTAATTTTACAAGTTCTTTTTGTTTGTTTCGCGGTTGGCCGAATAAAACTTCAATATATTCACGGACTTCCATAAAACGGACTTTCGCTGAAACGTATTCAATGACCAACGCAATATCTGAAAGAAGTTCTTTTGTGTAACTTTCTTCTTCGGCGATTTTAAGATACTTTTTCATTACTTCAGGATTTTCTAAATCAATTCTGTCTGCGAAACCGGACATCGCGGGAATTTGTGAAATGTTTTTGACGTCGGGATTTATGAATCTTGCAAGCTCGGAACATAACATTCCTGCGGAATATTTTGCTCCGCTTTCTTCAACCAGGAAAGGGTTTATGTGGACTTTTACTTCGGGAGAAATAACATCTTCTTCTCCGAAGAAATGATGGTCAACGACGATAAAATCGCTTCCGTGAATTTTTCCCTGTTTTATTGCCATTAAATCTTCGGGCGTTGAACCGTTATCAGCAATTATTATCAAAGGCATTTTGTTTGAGAATTTTGCGACGTTTCTTAAAGAATTTGCGGTGTCTCTTATAGAATCATCAATTTCATAAAATGGCGCCTGGCACGGCGCGCGAACAAAAAATTCCCAGCCCGCTTTTTCGGAACCGTGTTGTTCTTCAATTAAAGGGAGAATTGCTCTTTCCAACGAAAAACCTGAGCTGTATCCGTCGGTGTCGTTGTGATGTCTTACGATTATCGGTCTGTCCTGAATTATTGCAAGACGAATTTCCGTCGCTGCTTTAATGAATGAGGGTTTTAGTTTTTCTAGAATATTATTTTCAACCAAAAATTTCGGAGCGGAAACTTTTGCCCTTTCCATTTCAATTTTTTTAAGAGAATCCAAAAATTCCTTTTCTTCTTCAGAATTTAATTTAGTAATTTTAAGAATGTCTCCTTCAACTTCGCCCTGGAATTCTTCAATTTTTATGAATGCTTTTATGCAGTCGGTTTCGTTTATTTCCGGAAATGCTCTTGCGCCCGGGCCTACGAATCCTTTTAATTGCAAAGAACCCGTTCCGTCGGAAACGACAAAAACCGTAGGTCCTCCTGTTTGAACAATGCGATTTACGCGTCCTGTAATATTTGCCTTCTCAACGTTTCCGGCACGGATGTCTTTTATGAAAGATGTTTTGAAATTAAAATTTTGCGGGGATTTTTTTTCGGGTTTCTTAAAATCTTTTTTGAAAGGTTTGTAATTTGGTTTTTTGTTTTTGTTCATTTTAGTAAAAATTCGCGGGGCGTTATAAACTTATTTGTTTAATAATTAATTAGTCTTTCTATTCTTCCAGCAATAAAGTGCCGTTTTTGGTTCAGCATAAAAGTTATAATAAATATTCGCAATTATTGCATTTATTGTTTTATTTTTATGGAATTTTTTATCTAAATGCCCATCTTTTAAATGGAAAAGCTCATGTCTTACATCATCACGAGTTAAGTCAATTGGACTAAAATAAACTTCATAAAAATTTTCACTTTTTTTATGGATTTGAGAAGGACTGTAATCAGGGAATTCTCCAAAATTCAAGATTTTTATTTCAACTTCTTCTGGGATTTTTTGGCGTATTTTTTCCTCATCAAGAGTTTTTTTAAGATAATCCCAATCAGTTATTCTTCTTGAATATTTTTTAGAGGCCTTATTCATCTCTTGTGAAAACAAATTTGAGATAGCCCAGGTTCCGCCTATAACTCCTCCGATTATTAATCCTGCATTTCTAATTGATTCTAAATTTGACATTTTTCTTGATGATATACCAAATATTTAAATCTTTGGTATATGTTATTATTATCTAATTAATACAACGCATGAAAATTTCATCAGTTGAGGATTATTGTTTAATTTTGGAAATTTTTCAAATTTTCTAAACCGCATAATTTAAAAACTAAATTTTACATCAAAATTCATGGCATTCAAAATAAATATCGGAACGAAGGAAGGAAAGACGTACAAACTTGAGATTGAAAGTCCTGAACTTGTTGGCAAGTCCGTCGGTGAAATTATAAAAGGAAAAGAAATTTCCCCTGATTTTGAGGGTTACGAATTTCAGGTTACAGGCGCTTCAGACAAATCGGGATTTCCTGCTTTGGAAAAAGTTGAAGGATTCACTTTGAAAAAAGTTTTATTCGGATACGGAAAAGGGATGCACAAACGAGCAAAGAGAGAAGGGAAGAGAAAACAATCAAACGCAAAACCTGACGGATTAAGATTGAGGAAAACTGTTCATGGAAAAACAATTTCAGAAAAAATTATTCAGATAAATCTAAAACTTACGAGAGAAGGAAGCAAGAAATTGGGTGAAATTTTTCCTGCTGGAGAAAAGAAAGAATAAAATGGTTTTTGACAAGAGTTGTTATTCAAATTGTGACAGGTATTCTGATTGGCGCGTTAATTTGAGAGGTCATCAGCGGGTTAGTTTGTATGCGCTTATGGAAATTGATGGCGATTTTGGAGACAAAAGTTCTGATAACTTTGAATTTAATTTGAGCTATATAGAATATCTTAACAGTCAGAATAAAGAATAAAATTTATTCTTAACTTTTCAATAGTTCTAAATCTTTAAATAGTTTTGCTAAATTAAGTTTCTACTTTATACAACCTGTGGTAATAAAGAGGTTTAAGATATACAAGATATTGTATATTAAGGTAAATAATGAACTGTCCATACTGTGCACATACAAAATCACGAGTAACGAACAAACGGAGTTCGCCTTCAGGAATACGAAGGAGGAGAGAGTGTTTGAATCCGAAATGCAAGAAGCGATTTACTACGTATGAAGTTGTGGAAAAATCGGAATTGTATGTGATAAAAAAGGACGGACGGCGTGAAAAATTTGAGATAAAAAAACTTGAAGCGGGAATTGAAAAAGCGTTTGAGAAGCGTCCTGTTTCACAGCAGGAAATACAAAAAATGATAAACGAGGTTGAAGAAACATTAAGGAAGAGGGGAAAGAAAGAGGTGAAAAGTTCTTTCATCGGCGATTTAGTTTCACGAAAAATTATAAAACTTGATAAAGTCGCTTATATAAGATTCTCGTCAGTGTATAGGGATTTTGAAGATGTTAAGGATTTTAAGGAGGTTATTAAAAAAGTTTAAATGGGTGATTTAGAGAACATGGCGTCGTCTGCAGATATTCCTGCAAATAGTATGAAAATATATCCGTATAAGGATGCACTAAAAGATTCAACCGAATATTTTAACGGCGACGAGATGGCCGCGACGACGTGGATAAATAAATATGCTTTGAAAGATGCCTCAAAACAGAAAAAAGAAGGAGACACGGAAAATATAATTCTTTATGAAAAAAGTCCAAAAGATATGCATGGAAGAATTGCCCGGGAAATTGCGCGTGTCGAGAATAAATATAAAAATCCTATGCATGAAAAAGATATTTTTGATTTGCTTGACCATTTTAAATATATTATTCCTCAGGGCGGACCGATGTCGGGAATTGGAAATAGTCTTCAGACAGTTTCGCTTTCAAATTGTTTTGTTATAGGAAATAAGGAGAAGTCCGCCGATTCTTACGGAGCAATTATGAAAATTGACCAGGAGCAGGTTCAATTGATGAAACGCCGCGGAGGGGTAGGGCATGACCTGTCTTATATAAGACCTAAAGGAAGCCCCGTATTAAATTCTGCGCTTACATCAACGGGAATTGTTCCTTTTATGGAAAGATATTCGAATTCAACGAAGGAGGTTGCACAGGACGGCAGAAGAGGCGCATTAATGTTAAGTATTTCTTCAAAACATCCGGATTCTGAAGATTTCATCGACGCAAAAATGACAAAAGGAAAAGTTACTAATGCAAATATTTCAGTGAAAATTGACGATGGATTTATGGAAGCCGTTGATAATGGAGGGAAATATATTCAAAAATTTCCGGTTGATTCTGACAATCCGATAATAACGAAGGAAGTTAATGCAAAAAAAATTTGGGAGAAGATTGTTCACAACGCGTGGCAGTCGGCAGAGCCCGGAATTTTATTTTGGGATACTATCATAAATGAATCTGTTCCGGATTGTTATGCGGACAAAGGATACAAAACAGTTTCAACAAATCCGTGCGGAGAAATTCCTCTGTGTCCTTATGATTCGTGCAGATTACTTGCAGTTAATTTATACAGTTACGTCGATAATCCGTTTACAGATAAAGCTAAGTTTAACAAAGATTTATTCAAGAAACACATTCATTATGCGCAAAGAATTCAGGACGATATCATTGATTTAGAACTTGAAAAAATTGATGCGATTTTGAAAAAAATAAAAAGCGACCCTGAAGATGATGAAGTTAAAAGAGTTGAATATAATCTCTGGGGAAATATAAAGAAAAAAGCTGAAGAGGGAAGGAGAATGGGCATTGGCACGACGGGAGAAGGTGATATGCTTGCTGCTTTGAATCTTACTTACGGAAGCAATGGTGCAATTGATTTTTCGACGGAAGTTCACAAAACAGTTGCTTTGGAAGCGTATCGCTCGTCGGTGGAAATGGCGAAGGAAAGAGGTTCTTTTGGAATTTACAATCCGGAGAAAGAAAAAAATAATCCTTTCATTAACAGATTGAAAAAAGAAGACCCTGATTTATATAATGAAATGGTTAAACACGGAAGAAGAAATATTTCTTTATTGACGATTGCACCGACGGGAACCACAAGCATGATGACGCAAACAACTTCAGGAATAGAGCCGGCGTTTTTGCCAGTTTATGAAAGAAGAAGAAAAGTAAACGAAAATAATCTTGATGCTAAAGTTGTTGAGGCAGATGACGAAGGAAATAAATGGGAAAAATATAAAGTTTTCCATCACCATTTTGAAACATGGTTGAGGACTAACGGATATAGCGTTGAAGAAGTTAAAAAAATTGCAGATGAAAGTTTTTATGATAAAAATCAGGAAGAAAAATTAAATGAGATTGTAAAAAAATCTCCTTATTATCAGGCAACTTCCAACGACGTGGATTGGGTGCAAAAAGTTAAAATGCAGGGCGCCATTCAAAAATGGATTGACCATTCAATTAGCGTAACTATCAATTTACCGTCGGATGCTCCTGAAAGTTTAGTTGATGAATTGTACAGAACTGCGTGGAAAGAGGGATGTAAAGGCGTTACTGTTTACAGAGAGGGTTCAAGAGGAAAAGGAATATTAAATTCTGGAAAAGAAAATTTGGAAGGAATTACTTTAGTTCAGAAAAACGTTAAACCGCATCCTCGTTTGGATATAAAACCTCAAGCGATAAAATATAAAGTAAAAAGGGATTTTGATAGACTTCATATGATTCCAACAAGCGATTTATACGTCGATGATAAAAATAAAAAGGCTTATTTTTTACCGGATGAGAATTTTACTAATAGGCTCCCACCTGGATCAACTGAAAGTGCAAGTTTTACAATGGAAGGGATTCTTTTGTCAAATGCATTTAGAGCTGTTGACCCCAATTACGTCGAGTTAATAGAAACTTTTCAGTCAGTGTATTCAGATGAAAATCAGGGAGTTGGTCCTAATAAACTAAAATCCAAGGAACATGCAATTGGTTTAGTTTTAGAGCATTATTTCTTAACAAATGGTATTGTGGAAAGGGATTCTGAATCGGGGAGGCTTGTTCAAACGGTTAGAAAACCTAACTTAAGAAAAGTTAAATCCGGAACGGACGAATATAATAAGATTATCTCTCAAGTTAAAATTGGGGATAATGAAGAAGAAATAACTGTCAGCGGTACAAATGGTAAATTGGATAAAAAATTTGTTTGTGAGCATTGTGGTTCAACAGAGTATAAATTTGAAGCAGGTTGTCATAGTCCAAAGTGTAAAAATTGCAATCATGATAATGGTGCTGGTTGCGGATAAAATTCAAACTTCGTTCGCTTGTCCTCGTTTCACTGCGGATACAAACCAGGGGTTTGCATAATGCACAAACTTGCTAAAAAAATAATTCAAAAAAGAATTTCTAAATTAGTTGATGAATACGATTATGAAAAACGGAAGAAAAAAAATCCGGAAGAATGCCAGTGTTATCAGCAGAATAAAAAATGCCACGATGTTGAAAATTTAAATTGTCTTTTTTGCTTTTGTCCGAATTATAATTTAGGTGTTAAGGAAGGCGGATGCAAAATAAATTCTCCGTCGGGAAAATATATTGAAACTTCAAAAGGAAAAATTTTTGATTGCTCGGATTGTGCGTGGCCGCATAAAGAGGAGAATGTCAAAAATATATTTTTGAAATTATATGGTTTTGAACAATAATCGTTAAAAGGAAAAATATTTTGGATGATAAATGAAAATAAAAATAAAAAAACTTCATCCTGATGCAATCGTTCCAAAATACGCACACACAGGGGATGCAGGCATGGATTTATTTTCAGTTGAAGATTTAATTTTGAAACCGAATTATCGGGCTAAAGTTAAGACAGGAATTTCTATTGAATTGCCGAAAGGATATGTCAGTTTGATTTGGGATAAATCCGGGATTGCTTCTAAAGGAATTAAAACGATGGGTGGTGTGATTGACTGCGGTTATCGCGGAGAATATATTGTTGTTTTGGTTAATTTGTCTTCGGAAAATTATGAAATTAAAAAGGGTCAGAAAATTGCGCAGGTTTTAATTCAGAAAGTTGAAAATCCTAAAATTGAAATTGTTGAAGAATTGAGTTCTACTTCGCGGGGTGACGGCGGTTTTGGAAGCAGCGGAATTAATTAAACAGAAATTTCTGCTTTTATGTGCGGATGCGGATTGTAGTTTTCCAATGAAAAATCTTCGTATTTAAAATCAAAAATATTTTTTACATCGGGATTTATTTTCATCGTCGGGAGTTCTCGCGGTTCACGGGACAACTGGGTTTTAACATGTTCAATGTGGTTTTTGTAAATATGCGCATCTCCGAGGGTGTGAACGAATTCTCCGGGTTTTAGATTTGTGACTTGCGCCATCATTTTGGTTAAAAGAGAATAACTTGCGATATTGAAAGGAACTCCTAAAAAAATGTCCGCGCTTCTCTGGTATAATTGGCACGAAAGTTTTCCGTCGGCAACATAGAATTGAAATAACGCGTGGCAAGGCGGGAGATTCATATTTTCCAAATCTCCGACGTTCCATGCAGAGACAATATGTCGTCGTGAATCTGGATTATTTTTTATTAAATCAACGACCTGAGAAATTTGGTCTATATGTTTTCCGTCGGGAGCAGGCCAGCTTCTCCATTGATATCCGTAAATATGTCCTAAATTTCCTGTTTCATCCGCCCACTCGTTCCAAATTTTAACGCCGTTATCATTTAGGTATTTTATGTTAGTATCTCCGTTGAGAAACCAAAGCAATTCGTGAATTATTGATTTTGTGTGGAGTTTTTTCGTCGTCAACAGCGGGAATTTATTATTTTCAAGATTGAAGCGCATCTGGTATCCGAAAGTGCTTATGGTTCCCGTTCCGGTTCTGTCATTTTTTTCGACGCCGTCAGTTAAAACGTGTTCGAGAAGATTTAGATATTGTTTCATAAAGTTTTAACGAGATTTTATTTTTAAAGAATTTATATTGTTTAAAATATACGTTACCCAAACTCTTAAAAACTCTTTTTTTCTATGGATTTTATGAGGTTTGATGAACATGGTAGAAGATTTAACAAACGGCGAATTCAACGAATTTATAAAACAGGGAACTGTGCTGATTGATTTTTATGCTGACTGGTGCATGCCCTGCGTTATGATGGGCCCTGTCGTCGAGGAAATGTCTGAAAAATTTTCGGGAAAAATTAATTTTGGAAAAGTTAATGTTGACGACAATCCTGAAATCGCGCAGAAATTCAGAATAGCTTCAATTCCCAATTTTATTCTTTTCAAAGACGGACAGCCGGTTAAACAGTTTGTCGGCGGGATGAGCGAAGAAGATTTTGAATCAAGATTGAAGGAATTTTTATAAATAACTTTTTATTAAAATAATTATAGGGCTTGTTGTGATTTTTTACAATAATATTTTTATAGTTTTGAATTAATTGTTTTTTATGAAAATATCTCCGGGATACTCTCTTAAAGTTTCTGAAAAAGATAAACTTGGAATTGAGGATTTGAATCGGAAATATTATTTTTATTATTTGGCTCTTAGTGAGTGCGTGGATAAGAAATATCTTACAGAAAGTAAGGCGGTTGAAATAATTAATAAACTGGAAGAGAGACGAAAAACAGAGATTTTTCTTTTTCCTTATTTGAGTAAATTAAACTCAAATATTAATTCAATAATTTCAAAAGGGTTGGAAAAAGTTTTTAATAAGGATTAAGATAATTTTATAAACGATTTATTTCTAATTTCTTTAACGGCTCCGTAGCTCAGGCTGGTAGAGTACTGGACTTTTAAATGAGAAGAACCTAACGGTTCTCCCTCACACCCACTCCCTTGAGAGACACTCACGGTTGATGAAGAACTAACGTTCTCCGTGAAAAACTCACGGTTGAGATGGCGGAAGATATCCAGGTGTCGCGGGTTCAAATCCCGTCGGGGCCATTTAATTGAACAAAGTGAAATTGATTTTATAATTCTGATGTGAACTCAAATCCCGAGCGATTTCGTGGTAGAGAGAAATTTAAATTATTAAAACTCGTGCGAGGTCGCGAGCAGTCGGGGCCATTTCTTTTTATATTTCCGAGAACAATAATTAATATAAACAATAAATTTATTTTTTCATTATGACAATTAGAAGTTCATTGGTTTTTAAAACTGAATTGGATTTTAATGATGTTGATTCTATTTCAAAGAGAGAAGAAATTAAAAAGAGAATGAGTTATGATAAAAAAAGATATTATGAGCACACAGGTGTTGGTAATGACG
>CAZRDP010000012.1:9182-14708 GCA_964598985.1 Candidatus Woesearchaeota archaeon
CAATAAGAATTTAGATTTGGCAGGATATTTATTCCTCCACGGGATTAAACCAAGTACGGGAAAAAATATTTTGAATAATAAAATAAAATTCTTTGAAAGAACGCTGGGTAACAATTCTGTTGTTTATTATTTTAATCCTCGGCCTGAAAAATTGAAACTCGGAATAAACGTAGTTGTTGAGGGAAATAATCTGGATTATGAGATGAAAATTTCACAATTCTTTGACGCGGATAAACTGAACAGTTTTATTTTAGAGGGATTGGAAGGTCTTGTTAAATAATTTATTTTTAATATATATGCTCAAATATATATTTCCCGAGGATAACCAAAAGGTTTAAAGACAAAAAACAGGAAATTTTTAGCCAAAAACTTTTGTAACCAAAAGGTTTTTAAACCGAATTTTTGTATCTTTTATTATTGACTAGTCATTAAAGTTTTTAATTGGTGTATACCGTGCGATGTGACTATTTTCCGAGGAAAAAATGCATATTTTACAACCCAAACACATAAAGTTAAACGAAAAACAAAGCGAGGAATTATTGGATAGCTTGAATATTTCTAAATCTCAATTACCAAAAATACTTTCTACGGACCCTGCCTTGCCGGAAGGGTGCAGCGTCGGAGATATTATAAAAATTGACCGCAAAGATTCTGAAACCGGAGAAATAAATTTATATTATCGGGTGGTTGTTTAAATGGTTGAAAAAAATAATCATATCATTGTGAAAAATTATCTGAAGGAACATTCATTAGTTGAATCCAATGTTATTTCTTTTAATAATTTTATAGAAAAGCGTCTGCAGGAAATTGTTGACGAGATTCAGGATAGTTTTGAAAATGAAGATTATGAAATTATTCTGGGGAAAATTGATGTGGGAAAACCAAAAGTCATTGAAGCCGACGGGAGTTCTTCGCTGATTACTCCGGCAGAAGCGCGATTAAGAAATTTAACTTATGCTGCTCCGATAACTCTTGAACTTACAGTTAAAAAAGACGGGCAGATTGATTCTGAAATTGTTGAAATCGGGAAAATTCCAATTATGGTGAAGAGCAATGCGTGCAACACCGTCGGTATGTCACGGGAGGAGTTAATTGCAAATTACAACGACCCGATGGACCCCGGAGGTTATTTTATAATTAAAGGAAATGAGAGAGTAATGGTGATGGCTGAAGATTTGGCAGAAAATCAGGTTTTTATCGAGGAAAACAAAAAGGGCGAACTTGTTTTAAAATTATTTTCACTCAAGGGAACTTACAGAATTCCTGTTACAATAAATGAACATAAAGAAGGTCTGATAAATGTTTCATTCAGCAGATTCAAGGACATTCCGGCTGTTGTTCTTTTGAAAGCTTTGGGAATGGCTAAAGAATCCGAAATTTCAAATTACGTCGGAAAAGAGACGGACAGCATGATTGTAAATCTTTATGAATTTGTCAATTTGGCGACGAGAGAAGATGCTATGATGTTCATTGCGGAGAAAACAAGTTTGCAGGGAACTAAAAAAGAAATTCTTGACAGAATAAATCAGAGAATTGATTCGTATTTGTTCCCGCACATCGGACAGAAAAAAGAAGACAGAATGAAAAAAGCAATTACGCTTTGCAAATTAATTAAACAATATTTAATCGCGAAGGAGAATCCTGAATTCAGAACTGATAAAGACCACTACGCAAATAAAAGAGTCAGATTGTCGGGGGATTTGCTTACAACTTTGTTCAGAGTTAATCTTGGAATTTTGATAAGAGATATTCAGTATTCGCTTCAGAAATCTTCAAAGAGAAAAAAATTCTTTTCAATAAAAGTTTTGGCTAAATCGACGCTGTTCAGCCACAGAATTGAATCGGCTATTGCGACGGGTTCGTGGACGGGCGAACGTTCCGGAATTACGCAGAATATTGACAAGACAAATTATCTTGCAACAATTTCGCAATTGCAGAGAGTTTCTTCCATGCTCCCCGGAGACCAGGAAAATTTCATGGCGAGAACTTTGCATCCAACGCATTACGGAAGATTTTGTCCTATTGAAACTCCTGAAGGAACTGAAATCGGACTGAGAAAAAATCTTGCAATAATGTCAAGAGTGTCGACGAGAATTGAGTTTGACGATAAAAAATTTATGAAAGAACTTGAAGCTCTTGGTTTAACTATGAGTGAAAATAAAAAATATGATGTTTTCCTAAACGGGCAGTTTATAGGTTCGGTTGACGACGGTGTGAGCTTTATTCAAAAAATGAAAGAGATTAGACGCGAAGGAAATTTGCCTGAGCAAATTAATTTCAGAATTGAAGAAGGAATGAATCTTGTGCATATTTCAAGCGAGCCGGGAAGAGTTTTGAGACCGTTGGTTGTCGTCGATAAAGGTGTTCCGAGATTAAAGAGCGAACATCTGCTTCAGGTTGAACAGGGAGAATTGAAATGGAAAGATTTGATTAAAAAAGGAATAATAGAATATCTCGACGCTGCTGAAGAGGAAAATTCTTTGGTTGCATTGTATGAAGAAGAATTGACACCAGAGCATACCCATATGGAGATCGACGCTGTTTCACTTTTTGGCGCGGTTACAAGTTTGGTTCCTTACGGAAATCATGACCAGAGTTCAAGATTAAATCGTGGAAGTAAAACTCAGAAACAGGCGTTAGGTTTGTATGCCGCGAATTATTTATGCAGATTGGATACAGATGTTTCGGTTTTGCAATATCCTCAAAAGCCCGTCGTGAGAAGTTTTGTTTATGATACTTTGGATATTTATCCTGCGGGGCAGAATTTGTGCGTTGCGATAATGGGTTACGACGGATACAATATGGAAGATGCTTTGGTTATGAATAAGGGAAGTTTGGACAGAGGAATGGGAAGAAGTTTTTATTTCAGACCTTACTCTGCTGTTGAGATGAGATATCAGGGCGGACTTCAGGATGAAATTGCAATTCCGGAAAAAGATGCTTCAGGTTACAGAACTGAAAACAGCTACAGGTTGCTTGAAGATGACGGAACAATTCACACCGAAGCCGACGCCGGCGAAGGCGATGTTTTAATCGGCAAGATGTCTCCTCCTAAATTTTTATCTGAAGCGAGAGAAATTTCTATAAGAACAAAAAAAGAATCTTCGGTTACAATGAGACAGGAAGAAAAAGGAGTTGTTGAAAATGTTTTCATCACCGAGGACGACGAGGGGAATAAAATTGTTCATGTTAAAACGCGTGACCACAGAATTCCTGAACTTGGAGATAAATTTGCGACGTCGCACGGACAGAAAGGAGTTATTGGCGCGATTATTCCTGAAGAAAACATGCCGTTCACTGCAAACGGGATTAAACCTGATGTTATGTTTAATCCTCACGGATTACCGTCGCGTATGACTGTCGGTTATCTTCTTGAATTGCTTGCAGGAAAAGTCGGTTGTCTCGGCGGAAAAATTATTGACAGCACTTCATTCTCGGGCGCAAGCAAGAAAGAACTTGAAGACGACTTGGAAAATTTGGGATTCAGATTCGACGGAAAAGAAACAATGTACAATGGAATCACAGGAAAACAAATGGTTTCTAAAATTTTTGTAGGGAATTTATATTATTTGAAATTGAAATATATGGTAGGAAATAAATTGCACGGACGCGCGTCGGGAAAAGTTGCTTTGCTGACAAGACAGCCGATTGAAGGACGTGCCCGTGGCGGTGCGTTGAGATTAGGAGAAATGGAACAGCAGGCATTGGTTGCTCACGGAGCGTCGCTGTTGCTGAAAGAAAGATACGATTCGGATAAAGTTGTTCTGCCGATTTGTTCAAAGTGCGGAGCGATTGCTAAAGAAGATCACCTGAAGAAAAAATTTACATGCAACATTTGCAACAGCGAGGACGTTGAACCGGTTGAAGTTTCATACGCTTTCAAACTTCTCTTAGAGGAGTTGCAGGGATTACACATAAACACTTCATTTAGTTTGAAGAATAAATACGAATAAAATGACGACAGGACACACGGAACAACCAAATTATGTAAATTATGTTGAAGATAATTCCAAAATAGGAATTTCGTCGACGAGACTTTTTTTGGGAATTTCAAGAATGTATAATAAATCTGAAAAATTTTTGGAATATGATGTTTCACGTTTTGAAAAAGCTTTGGAGCAGAATAACGAATATAACAGAGCATCAGTAAAAGGAGAAATAAATTAAATGGCAAAAGTTGTAAGAAAAAAAATCGGAGAAATAAAATTCAGTTTGCTTAGTCCGGAGCTTGTCAAAAAGTTGAGTTCAGCGAAAATTGTCACGCCGGAACTTTATGATATTGACGGTTATCCCGTCGACGGCGGTTTGATGGATTTGAGATTGGGTGCTGTTGACCCCGGAGTCCGTTGCAGAACCTGCGGAGGAAGAATAAAAGAATGTTTGGGTCATCCGGGAAGTATTGATTTGGCAAGACCGGTTATTCATCTTAAATATGTTCCTTTAATTGAAATGTCGTTGAGATGTTTCTGCCAGGTATGCGGGAAGTTGATGTTGTCAGATAAAGATATGCAAAAATATTCGCCGAGCCAGAGAGCGAAAAAAGCGAAGGATGCAAAGAAGTGTCCTCACTGCCAGGCGGTTCAGGAAAAAATGAAACTTGATAAACCGACTTCATTTTACAAAGGAAAAACGAGGATTTTCCCGACGGAAGTCAGAGAGATGCTTACGAGAATTCCCGACGAGGAATTGAAAAAAATCGGAATCAATCCGCACGCTTCAAGGCCGGAGTGGTCTGTTTTAACAATGTTGCTTGTTCCTCCGGTTACAGTTCGTCCGTCGATAATTTTGGAATCGGGAGAAAGAAGCGAAGATGATTTGACGCACAAACTTTCTGATATTATAAGAGCAAACCAGAGATTGTGGGAAAATCTTAACGCCGGAGCGCCCGAAGTTATTATTGAAGATTTGTGGGATTTATTGCAATACCACGTTACAACTTTTTTTGATAATACAGTTTCAAGAGTTCCTCCTGCAAGACACAGAAGCGGACAGCCGTTGAAAACAATCACGGAAAGGATTAAAGGTAAAGAAGGAAGAATCAGAAAAAATATGGCCGGTAAAAGAGTTAATTATTCAGGAAGAACTGTTATCTCGCCGGACCCTTATATGGAAATTAATGAAGTCGGAGTTCCGTATGAAATCGCGAGAGTTGTTACTGTCGCTGAAACTGTAACTGATTTGAATATAAAAAAATTAAAAGAACTTGTTAGCAACGGTGAAAATTATCCGGGGGCAAGTTATGTTATAAGACCCGACGGAAAAAGGAAAAAAATTACTGCTGATTTGAAGGAAGAAATAATTGCCGAATTGTCTGTCGGTTATAAAGTTGAAAGACATTTGCAAAACGGAGATATTGTTTTGTTCAATCGTCATCCTTCGCTCCACAGAGGAAGTTTGATGGCGCACTTTGTAAAAGTTTTGCCGGGAAGAACTTTCAGAATGCACCCCGCATCATGTGCTCCATACAATGCTGATTTCGACGGAGATGAAATGAATCTTCATATAATGCAAAATCCCGAAGCGAGG
>CAZRDP010000012.1:14718-16860 GCA_964598985.1 Candidatus Woesearchaeota archaeon
ATTCACAGTCCGCAAAATGAAGAAGCGCGCGCTGAAGCAAAAATACTTTTAGATGTAAAAAGAAATTTAATTTCGCCGAAAAATAATACAAACCTCGTCGGCGCAATTGCGGATTCAATTACCGGAAATTATCTTTTAGGAAAAGACGAACTTTCGGCGGAAGATGCAAATCAGCTTTTGTTCAGCTCCGGTATCGACGGAAAAATGTCAAAGAAACATGTTACAGGGTTTGAAGTTTTCTCAAAAGTTTTCCCTAAAGAAATAAATTTCTCAAATGATTCTGTAAAAATTAAAGACGGAGAGGTTGTTAAGGGAGTTCTTGACAAGACAACTTTCGGCGATGAGGATGGTCAGCTTATTAAAGAACTTGATATTGCCGTCGGAAGAGAAGAGGCCTTCAAGATTTTGAAGAGAGCATTTAATCTCGGCAAGAATTATCTGACTAACAGAGGAATTTCAATTGCTGTTAATGATTTTGATTTGAATGAAGATTTGCTTAATCAGGGCGAAGATATAATTCAGAAAGCCGAAAAGAAAACGCAGGAAATAATTGATTCGTATTACGACGGAACTTTGGAACAAATTCCCGGAAAAACGATTGAAGAATCGCGTGAATTGAAGGTTATGAAAGTTCTTAATGACGTCAGAACAAATATCGGCGCGATTGTAAAGAAAGAGTTTCCCGAGAGAAATCCTGCAAGTTCAATGATACGTTCAGGAGGAGCCGGCAATGCGATGCAGATTACACAGATGGCGTCGTGTGTCGGTCAGCAGGCGTTCATGGGCGGTAGAATTAATATTGGTTTTAATAACAGAACACTTTCATTTTTCAGAAAAAATGATTTATCACCGAGGGCAAGAGGTTTCATCAGAAATTCTTTCATTCGCGGATTGAGACCTGACGAATTTTTCTTCCAGGCAGTTACAGGAAGAGATTCACTTATGGATACAGGTTTGAGAACTCCTAAATCGGGTTACCTTTACAGAAGATTGGCGAGCGCGCTTCAGGATATAAGAGTTGAATACGACGGCACAATAAGAAACAGTGATAACAATATTATAGAATTTAAGTTTGGCGACGACGGGTTGGACATTACAAGACTTCACATGAAGGAAAAATTGGATTCGGGTGAAGCGATAGGGATTGTTACAGCACAGTCGTTCGGTGAAAGCTCGACGCAGATGGTTTTGAATACTTTCCACATGGCCGGAGTTGCAGAAATGCAGGTTACAACCGGTTTGCCAAGATTAATTGAAATTTTTGATGCGAGAAAATCTCCTTCATCTCCAAAGATGGAAATTTATCTTGATAAAGACCACAACAATGAAGACGGCGCAAGAACACTCGCTGAAAAAATAAAAGAAGTCAGATTGAGGGAAATTTCATCGTCGATAAATCTTGATTTCGGTAAGAAAAGAATAGAAATTATTTTGGACAAAGACGCAATGAAAAAATCGCACACAAATGCAAAGAAAATTATTGAACGTCTTGGGGATATTGGCTACAAAGTTAAGGAGAAGGAGAATTCACTTTCCATCGACGCTGAAGATTTGGGATTCAGAGAAATTTACAAACTTAAAGAGAAATTAAAAAATACAATAATTTCCGGAATAAAAGGAATTGAACAAATCCTCGTCGTGAAAAGGGACAGGGATTTTGTTATTGTTACTCTCGGAACAAATCTTGAAGAAATAATCCGGATGAAAGAAGTAAATCCTGAAAAATGCATTTCAAATGACTTTTATGAAGTTGCAGAAATTTTCGGAATTGAGGCGGCGAGAGAATTGCTTATTCTTGAAATAAAAGAAGTTTTGAAAACGCAGGGACTTGATATTGACATAAGACATCTTAAACTTGTTTCCGACGCTATGACAAACACGGGAGAAGTTAAAGGAGTTACAAGAATGGGAATAATTGCACAGAAGAGTTCAATTTTAGCAAGGGCAACTTTTGAAACGCCTGTTCCGCAGTTTGTAAAAGCAACAATAAAGGGAAGCAAGGATGAATTGTTAAGCGTTATTGAAAATATAATTTTGAATCAGCCGGTTCCGGTAGGAACAGGATTACCAGGTTTAGCAGTTAAAGTCGTCGGTCCTTTGACAAAAAAAGAATCTGAAAAGAAAACTGCTGATAAAAAAATA
>CAZRDP010000012.1:17030-19962 GCA_964598985.1 Candidatus Woesearchaeota archaeon
GAAGAATTTAATGAATTAAGAAATTTGATTTCTGAAAGCAAAGGAAATTTTTCTAAAGAAATTCTAAAATCTGCCGTTCATCTGCATCCGTTAAATCTTAACCCGCCTGCCAATGCAAATATAATTTATTCTTCAACTGCAAATTATATTTTCAGATGTGAATATTGCGCTGATATGGGGCTTCCATTTCAGTGGTATAAAATTATTTTGGATGAGGTGGGAGGTTCTCCAATGTTTCATAGGCGTTCGGGAGTTTCTGATTTGGAAAAAGGATTTACCGGAGAAAATTTATCCAAAGTTCTCGACGGAGATGAGACGGAATATTTTGATTCATCAATTAATTTGCTTGAAGGCAAAGGATATATTTGCGACCATTGCAGAGATTATCAGGAAGATTAATTTTTAATAAATAATTTTCAAAATTTCAAAACTAAATCTTTTTAAACTAATTTCTTTTAGTCCAAATATTATGGTAAGTACAATTGATATGCAGGATTTGAGATATCTTAATTTATTTGAAAAAGTTACAAGAATATCGACGAAATATTGTTTTGTTTACAATAATGTTGTTTATTTTTGCGTTCCGAGACATTTAATTTCGCGCGCGATTGGCGAGAATGCTTCAAATCTCCGTCGGATGAGCGAAATTTTCAGAAAAAGAGTAAAAATTGTTGCGATTCCGAAAGACATTTCAGAAGCGAAAACATTTATTGAATCTGTTGTTGAGCCGGTTCAGATAAAAGAAATGGAAATAAATGAAAACGAAATTGTCGTCGGCGGAAATGTTCAGACGAAAGCTGCATTGATAGGGCGAAATAAAAGACGCCTTTTAGAAATGCAGGAAATTATAAAAGGATTTTTTAAAAGAAATTTCAGAGTTGCATAATAAATAATTTTATATATTATAAATTACATTGTAAATTGTGGAAAGTTGGTATAAATTTCGCGATTGTTTTGTAATAAGGGTTTTGTCTGCGGCCACTTTAGGATTTTTATCTCAGATTGATTTAAACAATCATGCTTTATATGACAATATAAAAAGTTTAAATTCTGTTAAAAAATTGGATGAAATTAACAGCTTTACTTATAAGCCGGATACTTCAATTAAAGAAGACATGAACAGCAACACTTTCAATTTAGAATCTTATTCTTCCGTCGACAGTTTCGGATTGAGGAATTAATTCCTTTTTTTGAATTGCGGATTCAATTTGTAAAATATTTTTTCTGTTATTTCAAAACCTTCTCTGCTGTAAAACCGACTATTTCTTTTGATCGTATGATAAGCGTAATAATTCTCGTTAAAACTTTCTATATCTCCTTTTTTAAGGGAAGAGCAAATATTTTGTATGAACATCCATTCATCCGGATTTGAATATTTTGTATTTTCAAGCTGTTCCAGAAACCTTACCTCTTTTTCAAACATGAATTTTTTAATGTGTTTTTGTTTTTATTTTTTATTGTGGCGGAATATAATATTTTCATAGTAAGCTTTTTAAACTGATTTCGTTAATGATAATTGTTAAGATGGGATTAAAGAATGCTGTAAAAAAAATGAAAGACCGGAGAAAATTCCGATGGAAAGACAGGCAATTTAAAGTTAAAACTCTTGATTTGTATGCGAAATCGGACCCGCTTGGCGGAGCAAATCAGGCAAAAGGGATAGTTCTGAAAAAAGTTCAAAAAGAAGCTAAACAGCCAAACTCGGCGATGAGAAAATGTTGCATGGTCCAGTTGACGAAGAACGGAAAAACTGTCACGGCTTTTATTCCCGGAAATCTTGCGCAGAAATTTATTGATGAACACGACGAAGTTATGATTGAAAGAATCGGCGGAAAACAGGGACGTTCGAAAGGCGATATTCCCGGGGTTAGATATGCTGTAATTAAAGTAAATGACCAGCCATTGGAAAGATTGTGGTTGGGCAAGATACAAAAAGGTAGACGTTAAAATGGGCGAATTAGTTAGTAATTTTATTTCAAATGGTGATTCAGTCAATTATCTTGTTGGAGGACCTGAATATTATGAAGCTGTAAATTACCTGAAAAGATTGAATGGGGTTAAAGATTTAGGAAGTTCTGACAATCCATATTTCGTTTTTAAAGTAGGCGAAGTGAATTGTATAAGTTCAGCGAGATTAAATAATATTGTTGTATCGGGCGATTTGAGAGTTTCTGACGATGACACGGAAAATTTGAAAGTAAATAATGAATTAAACCGGATTTTAGATTCGGGAAAAAATAAAGTAAGAGGTTTTAGCGATTAAAATGGGCGGATGTGGTTGTGGCGGAACAGGAACAGGATTTGTGCCGATAATCTATAATACAAACCCGGAAACTCAAGAGAAAGTCGGAAACATTTTAGAAAGAAAATATAACTATGGATTCGGTCAGGGAAAAGATACAACTATTTATTTTTTCGACAGAAATGTCTTGGTTGCACAAATTTATGAAAACGGAAAAATTGAATTGTCACCAGCTCTTGAAGATTCTGTTTTAAGCAAAATTGAGAAAATTGTCGGAGGCAAAAATTAAAATGGAACAAAAATTTAAAATATTTGACAAGTACGATATTTCGGGAATTGAAGTAAAAGATTTAGGATTGAAAGCAGTTGTTAATCTTGAACCGAAACTTGTTATAAAATCTCACGGAAGAAATGTTGTGAAGTTCGGGCAGGCAAAAATTAATGTCGTTGAAAGATTGATGAACCGACTTGCGACTGCGGGACACCGAGGGAAAAAGCACAAAATTCAGAAAGGAAGAGCGACGGGAAAGTATACAAAAAATATGAATATAATTCTTGAAGCATTTGAAATGGTTGAGAAAAAAACGGGGAAAAATCCCGTTGAAGTTTTTGTTAAAGCGATTGAAAATTCAGCGCCGAGAGACGAAGTTACAATGATTGAATACGGAGGCGCGAGATATCCGCAGGCAG
>CAZRDP010000013.1:0-5827 GCA_964598985.1 Candidatus Woesearchaeota archaeon
AGTATCGTCGTCAATTTAACATCATTTGCAAAATTAACTGCATACTTAACTGTCAAAAAAGCGCTCACCAGCAAAATTGCAACGCTCAAAATCAATAACAAAATTGTGGCTACAGTTGACTTTTTTTTGGTATTGTTTAACCTATCCAATTTGTTTTTTTTCATCAAAAGTTTTCCAAAAAACAATCCGCCTACCAGGACAAGTATTAATCCGTCAATTCTTGAGAATCTTCCGTCAAAACCCAAAATTAAAGGGAAAGCCAACAGAATTAGATAAAACAAATTATTCTTTAAAATTCTGCTTTTCACTTCAATCCCGCCTCTTGAAAAAAAAGAAACTATTCCAAGAACCAAAGTTAAATCTGCGACACTTGACCCAAGAAGAGTCCCAAGCCCCAATTCGGACTCCCCGTTAATTGCTGAAATTATAGAAATTGTTGCTTCCGGCAGGACAGATACCAAAGCGATTATAAAAAAACTCACAACAAATTCCGGAAACCTTAGAATATTTGCCAGCCCCGAAGAATATTTTATAGCGTAATCCGCGCACTTTATCAATATAGCAAGAAAAACCAAAAATAATATTAAATTAAGAATTACCATTTTACCCCGTCTTAGATATCAAATTCCTTTGCTAGCTCATTAAATGCTTTCACTTTTTCTTTAATTCCTGTTGAACCGAAACCTTTTGAGCCCCTCTTTGTTGCAGACAAAGATTCTACAATTTTAATTCCGACTTTAGTCACCGGAAGAATAATTATCTGCGCTATTCTCATTCCTTTTTCTATTTGCACTTCATCATCACCAAAATTCACAAGGACAACAGAAACCTCACCGCGATAATCCGGGTCAAACGTTCCGGCAACTGTATGAATATTCATTTCACTGACTATTCCGGCTCTGTCCCTGATTAAACCGACGTGCCCGTCAGGAATTTTTATTTTAAGTCCTGTCTTAACCGCTTTTTGTTCCAGAGGTCTGAACGAAACATTTTCATTTGCTCTCAGGTCCAAACCAACATCGCTATCAAATATATATTCCGGCGTACACACATCTTTTGACAACTTTTTTACTTCAAGAAAAGATTTGAACCTCTTCCCACTATTCACGCCGCTTTTTCCGTTCTTTATTATTTTTTGTTTTTTGACCATTTTGAAATGTAGTGAAGAAAAATAATTTATAAAATAAAATATAAAACGCAAGGTTTTCGCAACAAAGATTTATTGCTGAATATTGAATTCAAAACGGAGCATCGGCCACGATAACACTTCGCAAAATTCACCATCTTTTCCGGCCTAATTTCCATACACACCCCTGTTGAAGTAAAATAAAGATAGAACTATATAAAGTTTTCGCAACTTTTTGTAAAATTACAACATAATTTTAATTTTTTATTTCGTCGTATGAAATATTACAACTCAAATATAAAAATTCTTTGCGCATTAATTGATTACGCAAAAAACCGGAATATAAAATCAGGAATATGAATCACAAAAACAAAATTATCAGATAATTAATTTTAAAAAAGTGGGAGCGAAGAACCGAAGTTCGTGCTCCCGTAAGCTTAACCGAGGTTAAACTTATTGTCTACCGAAGTAGACGAAATTATACATTTCTTATGTATATAAGTGTTTTTTGTAATTTTAAAGGAGTTTCAAAATTCGGTGTTCAAATCCACCCGGCAAGAATGCTAACACCGACGAGAAATAATAAAATTCCGGCAATTAAATGAAGTTTTCTTATATTCCTTTCTTTCCATCCTGAAACATCCTCAACTTTTGTAAATCCAAAATATACAATAAGCGTTATAATAATCATCGGAAGAATAAAAATTAAATTATAATATGAGAGCCACAAAATCGCTTTTACAAAACCCAATTCAGAAATTAAACCCGACGCGACAATATACGGTCCGATAGTGCAGGGCAGTAAAAAAAGAGTTACTAAAAAACCGATTACAAACGCTCCCGTCGGAGAAGTCGCGCCTGAAATTATTTTTTTAACTTTTGACCTCATGAAAATCGGCATCTCCGTCGCAAAACCGCCGGGCCGGTAAATAAAATAATCTTTAATGTTCAATGCTCCTATGAGCATAGCCAAAATTGCAAGCCCGTTATAGACATATTTTGAATTGTCCCTCAAAATTTCCGCAAACGTTTTGAAAAACTGAACAAGAATAATTCCATAGAAAAGATATCCTATAAAAACAGCGACGGAAAAAGCAATTCCTGAGAACAAAACTTTTTTCTGATTTTTAGGATTTGCAATTAAAATAGAAATTAAAATCATTGTTAAAACCGCAATGGCGCACGGATTAACCGAATCAGCCAAAGCTAAAAGCGTGATTCTTCCAATAGTAAACGATTCCGAAATCATTTTAACACCCAGTCAATTCTTTTAATTCTTCAATTGACTGAACGCCAACAATTTTTTCTTCTCTAATTTTCCACGTCGGAGTTCCGCTTATGTCAAAACATTTTTCCGGCTCGCCCCAGCAATCAATAACATTGAGATATTTATAATTTTCACCGAACAATTCTTCCTGCGCTTCACATGCATGACATCCCAACTGCGTATATAAAACCGAATTTTCACCTATGCACTTCGCTGTTTCTCTATCAACATTGTTCGGAGAATTTCTTAAAATAAAAAACGCTATAACAAAAATCGCAAGAATTATAATAATATTTATCAAAAAATTCTTCACCACTTTTTTCATATATACTAAAAAATAATTTAATTTTTAAATATATCCTCCATTTAGGATTTATGCAAAGGAAATTAGAATACCGTAGCTTGAATTCGAAAATTTATTCAGATGAAAAAGGTATTTGGTATTACGCCATCCCTGAAAAGGAAAATGAAACTATAACAGTTTTTCTCACCAGGAATGAAAAAGAATGGACAGCGTCGGTAAGAAAATACAATTTAGTGACAAAAAAAGAAAGCTGGGAATCCCCTTTTCTTTTGAACTTTAATGCGTGTCTGAAACTGTATAATTTTTTTGGAGCAACTCCTGAAAACATTGACAAAAATAAATTTGTGAAAGAAACTTCTAAAATGAGTGTATCGGATTTGGAAAAACTTGCACAATATCAGAAGGAAATATTGTTTGAAGATTAATTAATGTTGCGATTAGAATATAAAATGATAAATTGAATCTTTTCCGTCTTTATCTCTGTAAATAATACTTCCTCCATTTTTCTGCAAGTCCATTATTTGGTCATACAACCTTAAAGCGGAATTTATCGTTCCCGTAAAATTTTTATTCGCTTTGTTTGAAACCTCCGTTAAAAACGATTTATCCATATTTATTGTGATTTTCTCTATCTTACTTACCATAAAACCTTATCAATTCCCCATTTATAAAAATTCTCATCCTGCAAAATATACTTAATAATCAGGTAGTTCACTCTGTCCGTAGTCAGATTTTTTTGCCGGCTTTTTGTCTGCATCTCCCGAACTTCCGCTTGATTTCAAATCCGCAGGTTTTATAGAATTAATCATTTCCTTAAAATCTTCAAAATTTTCAGCAGGAATTCTCAAACCTTTTTTCGTCGGACCCGTATACTTTTCGCTCGTCGCAAATTCCCTTATATCAATTCCGACTTTGCCGTTGTATTCTCTGATTCCTATAACGATATCGGTAACAGTTCCCTGATACTCACCCTTTTTTATTTTTCCTATATCCTTTTCCACCATCATTAACAAAAAATAAAATAGTTTTTAAAGTTTTAGTATTTTTCAAAAATATATTGGAGTTTATATTTTCTTTTAAATGGAGATTTTATGTTAAGTCAATGAACAAAAATGCGCTTTACGGTTTTTTATTTGGCGGATTAAGTTTGCTTCCTTGTTTAAACGTAAAATCACAGGATGTTTTCGGATGCGACTACGTCAGACAACTAAAAGTCAACTGCGGAAAAATTCCGGAAATAAAAAAATCTAATCTGGATAACATAATTAATTTATCTAAACCGCTGGAAGGAGAATCTCAAAATTCGCTTGACGAACTTACAATGAATATTTATTTTAGAAATAACGAGTTTTGTTTATCGGGAAAAGATTCTTCAGATTTAAATTTATACTGTAAAAATATTCTAAAACCTTACATTGAAAAAAACAAAATAAAAATACTGACGATTGAAGCGCACACGGATTGCATAGGCAGCGAAGAATCAAATCTTGAATTAAGCGATAATCGCGGAATGTCAATTGTAAATTTCCTTCGGAAAAAATTCAATTATACAGATTTTTACATTTCTTCATTCGGCAAATCAAAAAGCACCGAAACAAATGATTCTATTTTACTAAGCAGAGACAGAGTTGTAAAAATTATTCCTGATGAAAATCCCCTGAAAAGAGCGCTGGATGTATGCAGGGCAGATATTTATCTTGTAGACCAATCGGGTTCAATGAAACACAACGGCGAATGGCAGCTCCTTCAAAAATACACTTTTCCGGATTCAAGCAGAGTTTATTCTTTTTCTAAATTAACCCTGCCTCCAAACTCAAAACTGGAAGATTTAAATCCCGAAAAATTCCCCGAATTTTTTCACACTTATGACATAAGCACTGAAGTTGCTATGGGAAAAACGGCATATTATCCTGCCAGCGAAAAAGTCATAATGTCAAGCGAAAATAATGCTATAACTGCAATCGTCAACGGAGAAAATAATTACGGGCAAAAATCCCACGAAGAAATAATAAATCTGGCTCTTGAAAGAAATATAAAATTAAATCAGGTCGGAATAAATTTATCAGAAGAATCAAAAAAGAAATTTATTGAAATTGCAAAAGCAACCGGCGGTAAATTTTATTTTTTCAGGAAAATATAACACGAAATGTAAATTTATTAAACCAAAAAAGTTTAACTAAATTATGAAGCAGCTAAAAATAGGAAATCTAAAAATAAAAAATCCGCTTTTTCTTGCGCCGATGCTTGATGTCACCGATTTGGCTTACAGATTAATTTGCCGTCGGGCGGGATGCGCAATGGCTTACACTGAAATGATTCAGGCAGAAGCAATTATTCACGGAAAAGAAAATAAATCTCTTAAATTCAAAACGCTCACAAATTCAAAAGACAAACCTCTCGGAATTCAAATCACCGGAAAAAAAGTTTCCGACTTTGAAAAAATAATTCCTGAATTGCGAAAATACGACCTGGTTGATTTAAACTGCGGATGCCCCGGAGAATTAACAATTGACAACAAATCCGGAAGCTACTTAATGAAAAGCCCCGAAAAAATTTATACAATTATAAAATTTCTTAAAGATAATAATTTGACTGTAACCGCAAAAATTCGTCTGGGTTTTAATAAAAATGTCGTCGTGGAACTCGCAAAAAAAATTGAGTCAGCGGGAGCCGACGCTTTAACCGTTCACGGGCGTCTCGCACACCAAACCGGCGGAACAAAAGCCGACTGGTCGTGGTTTCCAAAAATAAAAAATAATTTAGGAATTCCCTTAATCGGAAACGGCGACGTTTTCAAACCAAAGGATGCCGAAAAAATTCTTGAAAATTGCGACGGAGTTATGATTGGAAGGGGTGCAATAGGAAACCCCCTGATTTTCAGACAAACTCTGGATTATCTTAAAACAGGAAAATACAACGGGGCGGAAGGTAACTACAAAGAAAATTTAAAATTATATACGGAATACATCAAACTTTCAAGAAAATATAATCTGCTAAAAATGTCAAAAGCAAAATACATCGGCGGAAAATTTTTAAGAGGTTTTGAAAACGCACCTAAAACCCGTGATGATTTTATGAAACTCAAAAGTTTTGAAGGGATTGAGGGATTTGTTAAAAAGAAAATCTTTTA
>CAZRDP010000013.1:5837-14827 GCA_964598985.1 Candidatus Woesearchaeota archaeon
TTAAACCCGACTTAAATTAAAAAAAGATGACAACCGCAATAGAATATTTAGAAAACAAGCATAAAACGATAATCAACGATTATTGTACCCCGGATGGAAAATATGCAGAATCTTGTAGCTTAATTGCAATTGATATAGCTAACTTATTATTGAATGAAGGAAAGGAACACCCCCAAATTTTTATTATAAGAGGATGGCCTATATTTGAAAATGGTTTGAAAGGACGTAAAACTTTAGAGCCAATATTATTTAACGGAAGAGTTAAATTCGGAGCGCATCAATTTTGCATTTGTGACGGAATAGTTTATGGTCCTCTGTTAAAAGAACCTATTGGCATAAAAAAATATCCTAATGAAGTTTTTGGTAAAGGAAATTTTATTATTGAAAAAGTTTTTTCTACAAAACGAATTAAAGAACTTTCCTGAATCATTATTCTCTACAACAAATAAGCTTAAATAATCTAAAAATCTATTTTTTTTATGAATGAAAACTGCCCAAAATGCCAGGGAACAGGAATTGTGAAAGACGAAAAGGGAATACACACTTGCTGGGACTGTCTTCAGGGGGGCGAACTTGACGCTCATTCTAAAAAACTTCCCGAAACAAGTTTGAGAAGATTGGTTAAGAGTAATTAATTTTTCTAAAAAATAATTTCGGCGTAAGCCGACAAATTGAAAAGAAAACTTTATTAATATGCTCTTTTTATAATTTATAATATGGCTAAAGATATGTTTGGTAATACAATTACCCATGATATTTACGGAAATCCCTTGAAAAAAGAAAAGAAGAGGGGAACATTATATTCTTATGATAAAGATAAAATATTACAAAAGCAAAAAGGATTGTGTTCAGGTAAAGATTGTAAAAGATTACACAATAACAAAAGAATGCCTGTGAATATTAGAAGTAATTTTGACCACATAAAACCTCTTGCTTTGGGAGGAAAAGATAATCTTTCTAATCTTCAAGCATTATGTGCAAATTGTCATCAATTAAAAACAAGAGAAGATAAAAAATTAATTGCTATGAAAAAGAAGGGAAGCAATAAAACAAACAGCAATTATTTTATTAATCCCTTAACGGGAAAAAAAGAAAGAGGAAATCCTCTTTGGAAACTTTAAAGAATGCTTTTTTGTTAAGAACCCCCTTAAATTAAATGAAAATTTGGGTATAACAAGGTGAAACATTTTTATCGTTTGTTACACAATATTTCAATTTGTGCGAGTTGAACCATTTATTAAAAATTGTTTGGACTTAATATTCAAACAGCGAAGTAATTTGCGTCAAGCAATTACGAAGCGCAGTATAATCGAGCGACTTTGAAGCGAGCAATTATTCAACAAAAACAATTTTCTTTATAACAACATTTTTCAAAGGTTTGTCATCTCCATCTGTCTGAACTTTTGAAATTTTATCAACAACATCCATGCCTGAAATTACTTTTCCAAATACAGCATATCCTTCATCTCTGTAGCCATAATTCAAAAAACCATTGTCTTTCGTATTTATAAAAAACTGCGACGTCGCCGAATCGGGAACCATTGTTCTCGCCATTGCAATAGTTCCTCTGTCATTTTTCAAACCATTTTGAGATTCAAGTTTTATTTCTGCATGAGTTTCTTTTTCTCTTCCTGTTTTTGTGTCAACTCCTCCGCCCTGAATCATAAATCCGTCTATAACTCTGTGAAAAATTGTATTTGAATAAAAATCCTCATTAACATACTGCTTAAAATTCCCGACGGTAATCGGCGCTTTTTCAGGATACAATTCAACAACTATATCGCCGTAATTCGTTTCAATTTTAACGATGTCTGAATCTTCAACATGAACCGCATTTCCTGTCATTTTGTAAATACCAAATCCTATTGCAAAAGTCAGCAATAGTATCACAACAGCAACCGCCACTTTTAAATCCATTGGTTAAAAAAATTTTTTAGTTTTTTAAAGATTATTGTGTTAAATCAAACTAATTATCCAGAGTTTCAATGTCATCTATTTCCGCCCTCGCTTTTTCAAGAGCAAACTGCGCCTCTGAAAATTCTCTCTCACTCTTATCTGTAAGATTTTTTTTACGCGACACTTCTGAAACCAACTGCTCGGCAAGTTCAATATGCTGTTTAGCCAAATCCAAATCTTCTTTAACCATTAACTCAGAAATAAACAACAGTATAAAAAGTTTTTGTAACTGAACGGATTAATCTTTCATCTCAATCTTAATATTTACAGATTTTGGAATCTGCATTCTCATAATATGATGTAAAACTTTTTCGTTTGCGGGCAAATCAATTAATCTTTTATGAATTCTCATTTCGTATCTGTCAAAAGTAGCCGTCCCGTCCCCGCACGGAGATTTTCTCGTCGTGACTTTCAATTTTTTCGTCGGCAAAGGTATCGGTCCCCGCAAAACAATCCCCGATTTTTTCGCGATGTCCTGAACAGATTCACAAATACTATTGAGCGTATCTATATCCGGACTGTTTAATTTGATTCTTACCGTTGCCATATAGAATAAGATTATAATCAGTTTAAAAAGCTTTTTATACCAAAATTCCTTTTCATTCAAAGGTGTAAATGGAATCAATATTTATTCAGCTGGGAATTGTAATTTTAGTTGTTTTGGGCGTTTCGGTGATTATGAAATTACTCAGGCAACCTTTAATGATAGGTTATATTTTATCTGGAATTATTGTTGGTCCTTTTTTTCTCAACCTCCTCCAACCGGGTCGGACGATAAATCTTTTTTCTGAAATCGGAATTGCTTTTTTGTTATTCGTTGTGGGTCTTCATCTTTCTCCAAAAGTCATAAAAGAAATAGGTCCGATTGCATTAATTGCGGGAATAGGTCAGATAATATTCACTTTCGCAATAGGATATTTCATCGGTATTTGGCTCGGTCTTTCGTCTACTGTTTCCTTATACGTTGCAATTGCTCTGGCTTTTTCTTCGACAATAGTTGTCATGAAATTCCTGTCAGACAAAGATAATCTCGAAAAACTTTACGGAAAAATATCAATCGGATTTTTGCTTGTTCAGGATTTGATTCATATGCTTGTCCTTATCATTCTCTCTTACATCTCAAGAGGAGCAACCTCGGAGAAAGTTATTTTTTCTAATTTTTTCGGGGGCATTTTTATTTTAGGAATATTGGTTTTGATAAGTTATTACACTCTCCCGAAACTAAGTGAATTTTTTGCCAAATCTCAGGAATTATTATTTGTATTTGCAATTTCATGGGGCATTGGATTGTCGCTTTTATTTTCTTTCTTCGGATTCTCTATTGAAGTCGGAGCATTGATTGCAGGAATTATGCTTTCCATGTCGCCGTACAGTTTTGAAATCAGTTCAAAATTGAAAACTCTCAGGGACTTTTTCATCATCGCTTTCTTCTTAATACTTGGAAGCCAGATTGCCTTCGGAGAAATCAGTCATTTAATATTCCCCGCAATAATTCTCTCCCTGTTCATATTAATTGGAAACCCTCTTATCGTCATGATATTAATGGGATTGAAAGGTTATAGTAAAAAGACCGGTTTTATGACGGGAATTACCATCGCCCAAATATCGGAGTTCTCGTTAATCTTAATCGCTTTCGGAGTAAAAATAGGAAGCCTTTCACAGGACATATTGTCTTTCGTAACAATAATTGCCTTAATAACTATTGCAGGTTCAACATACATGTCAGTTTATGCGGACGCGATTTACAAAAAACTTTCCCGGCTGCTCGGATTATTTGAAAAGAAAAAAGTGAAAGAAAAAAATATTTCCAAAAAACACTACGATTATATTTTATTAGGTTACAACAGAATTGGTTTTTCTATAATAAAATCATTTTCAAAAATAACAAAGAATTTCCTTGTCGTGGATTATAATCCCCAGATTGTTAAAGGATTAAAAAAAGAAGGAATTAATGCAATTTACGGCGACGTCGATGATTCTGAATTTCTGGAAGATTTGGGAATACAAAGGGCTTCGGTTGTGGTCTCCACAATTCCGGAAAAAGAAACTAATCAGTTGATACTGGATTTACTGAAAAGAAATAATTCTAAATCTGTTTCCATCCTGACCGGAAGGCAGATTGAAGATGCTTTGGAACTCTACAATGAAGGGGCAAATTATGTAATCATGCCGCATTTTTTGGGCGGAGAGTACGCTGCAAAATTAATTGAAAATGCGAGAGAGAATACAAAATATTATCAAAAAGAAAAAGAAAAAGAAATGAAACTTCTCAAAGAAAGATTAGCGAAAGGGCAAAAACATCCGCGTGTTGAAAAAGACAAGAAGTTTTAAATAATTACTTTTGTTGATTAGCGTATGCAAAAGAGGAAATATCTTTTGAAGATAAGAAGGTCAAGAAAAACTTACATTCTAATTTATATAATGATGCTCGTCATAATTTTCGCCCTCGGTTATGTTTATTACCTCGGATACGGGATAAACAAAATAGCTTTAATCGCCGCAGGAATATTTGTTATCGGCGCGTTCAAATTTACGGAAATCCACAGATTTAAAGATTGGTGGGCAATATCCGCCGGAGGTTTGGTCCAGAGCACGGGAATATTTGACAAAAACGTCCGCGAAATCGCATTCTCTTCGATATCCGATTTAGATGTAGACCAGCCGTTCTTCAAAAGAATTCTTGGATACGGCGACGTCAACGTAAGACTTTTCCTGAACGAAACCTCTATAAAGATAATAAACATAAATAGACCTGAAAGATTCATAGAAAAATTGCAGGAGATAATGAATACAAGAAGAGAGGGAAAAAATGATGTACGAAGAATACCATAATAAAAATAACCCGCATAAAAGGAATCATTTCGGAAGAAAATTTCTAATATTTATTTTGTTTCTTGCCGTGCTGGGAGTAATTTTTTTCACAACAATTTACGAAGGCGGATTCACAGGAAATTCAATTAAAGAATTTAATGAAAACAATTCGGTAAAAATTTCATCCGAAACGAATATCCCTTCTACAACGCTTACAGGCGAACATTCAAAAATAACTTTTGATATTTCTTCCAACAAAGAAATG
Organism: Candidatus Woesearchaeota archaeon; assembly: GCA_964598985.1. Taxonomy (GTDB): domain Archaea; phylum Nanobdellota; class Nanobdellia; order Pacearchaeales; family GW2011-AR1; genus MWBV01. The sequence continues at coordinate 10,870 of CAZRDP010000013.1, forward strand.
AAATTAGAAGGAAAAAAAATATCACTCGATAAAACATCAAATCTCCTCGTGCTTGAAGGATTTTCAGGAGAAGTGAACTTTGATGAAAATTCAATAAATCTCTTAAGCGGAAAAGTTTCAAAAATTTATATCAACGGAGTGCCGATATCAAACGAGAAAGATGTTAAAATGAAAATATCACTTGACTCGGACATTCTTTACAACTCAATATCTTTCAAAAATAATTTTCCCGTGAGTGAAATAAATTTTATATGTTCAGGAAAAGTTAACGTTGGCACAGATTCAATAAATCTCAATCAGGATACATGCATTTTGAAAAATGCACTGGGGGAATTTTTGGTGAAAGACAAAAAATTATTTTTCAGCGGCTCCGTCACAAGTCTTGATATAAAAGGCGAAAATAAAAAAGTCTCAATCTCAAAATAATCAGAAGCAATTTTATGAAAATAGTTTAATGGGCCGGACAACGATAAAAATTTATAAATTGTCTTTCAATAAATAAATTATGGAAAAAGAGGGGCGAAAGGGGTTGAACAGTTCTGAAGCAGAGAGCAGATTAAAGAAATACGGATACAACGAGCTCAAAGAAATTAATAAACTTTCCCCGCTGAAAATTTTTCTTCATCAGATAAAAGGAAATTTCATGATTTATCTTTTAGTGATTGCGATGGCACTATCATTCATCGTCGGAAAATCAATAACTTCTTACACAATTTTAGTTGTTATTGTTTTGGTCGTAACAGTAGGATTTATTCAGGAATATAAAGCAGAAAAGATTGTGAAATCGCTTAAATCAATGCTTACTCCAGTTTCAATAATTATTCGCGACGGAGAAGAAAAAGAAATCCCTGCAAAAAAACTTGTTCCCGGAGATATAGTTATTTTAAGAGGCGGTGAAAAAATTCCCGCGGACTGCATAGTCCTTGAAGAGAAAGAACTCCTCGTTGATGAATCAATTCTCACGGGAGAGTCAAAAGAGATAAGAAAAACCGGAGTCAAAAATGAAAATGACTACCTGGAAAAAAATATTCTTTACATGGGCTCGTTTATAATCAACGGAAAATGCATCGCAAGAGTAATTAAAACGGGCATGAATACAAAATTCGGAAAAATTTCTGAGATGATTTCAACCTCAGAGAAAGAACTTCCCCTTCGCAAAAAAATAAACAAGATAACAAAATTCATGGCGCTTGTTGCAATTATCTTTTCAATTCTGACGGGTTTATTTATGGTTGTAGGAAAAAACCCGGACCAAAATCTTTTGACTGACGCCCTCATACTTGTGATTGCGCTGGCGGTTTCCGCATTTCCTGAAGGATTTCCCGTCGTTCTTATAACTGCTTTGTCTGCGGGGGCATCAAGAATGGCGAAGAAAAACGCAATCGTGAACCGTATGTCAATTATAGAAACCCTCGGTGAAACAACAGTAATATGCTCCGATAAAACCGGAACAATAACGAAAGGTGAAATGACTGTAAAGAAAATTTTTGAAGATAACAGAGTTATTGATGTGGCGGGCGTCGGATATTCGGGCGAAGGAAATTTTATTTACAACGGCAAAAAAATAAATTTAGAAAAAGAACCCGTATTAAATTTAATTTTAAAATCATCAGTAATGTGCAACGATTCAAGAATACAAAAAATAGGAGAAGGCAAAAATTACCGCATTTTAGGAACACCGACGGAAGGAGCGCTTCTGGTAATGGCTTCAAAGGCGGGAATTTACTCCGAAAATTTAAATTTCAAACGTGTTGAAGAAATCTCATTTAATTCAGAAAGAAAAATGATGAGCGTTTTATGCAGATACGAAAACGAAAATTACATTTTTTCAAAAGGCGCTCCCGAATATATCCTCGGAAAATGCAAATATATGCAGCGTGAAACGGGCACTTTCAGAATTACAGAAAGAGAAAGAAAAAATATTATTGAAAAAATTAATGAAATGACCTCCGATTCTCTCAGAGTTTTAGGTTTTGCTTACAAAAAAACAAAAGAAATATCAAAAGACAAATTTGAAGAAGAACTTATTTTTTTGGGATTAGCGGGAATGGAAGACCCGCCGAGAGAAGAAGTAAAAGATTCTATACGCGTTTGTTTAATGGCAGGCATAAGCGTAAAAATGATAACCGGCGACAATAAAGAAACTGCCGTCGCTGTCGCGCAAAAAATCGGGCTGAAAGGTTCGGTTCTTGAAGGAAAAGATTTGGACAGCATTACCGAAGAACAGCTTTCAAAAATCGTGATGGGGATTTCTATTTTCGCAAGAGTAAAACCTGAACACAAATTAAAAATTGTTCGGGCATTAAAACTAAACGGAGAAATTGTAACGATGACGGGCGACGGAGTTAACGATGCTCCGGCATTAAAAGAAGCTCACATCGGCGTCGCAATGGGAATTTCCGGAACGGATGTCTCACGGGAAGTTTCGGATTTGGTGTTAAAAGACGACAATTTCGCGACGATAGTCTCGGCCGTTAAAGAAGGCAGAACAATTTTCAAAAATATAAGAAAATTCGTGAGCTATCAATTGTCGTGCAACTATGCAGAACTTCTCATCGTGTTTATCGGACTTCTTCTCTCTCCGGTTTTCGGCTGGCCCGTTCCCATACTCCTTGCTTTGCAAATTTTGTTTATGAATCTTGTCACCGACGATTTACCCGCAATAACACTTTCATTAAATCCTTCATCTAAAGATATAATGGATGAAAAACCGAGAAAGAAAGAAGACATCCTGAATAAATATTTAATTTGGTGGCTGATAATTGCCGGAATTTTAATGATGGGTCTCACTCTTGCGGTATTCTACATTACGTTCAATATTCTCGGGCAGAGTTTTGAATCGGCACGAACGACGGCGCTGCTCACGTTAATATTTGTTGAAATCGGCGGAGCATACAACTTCATGTCTTTCCGAAAATCGGTAATGCCAAAAACTATCAAAACAAATCCTTACTTAAGTTACGCTTCACTGATTTCTTTAGTTGCAACAATTATAATAATCTATACGCCTGCAAATAAAATTTTCGGAACAGTTCCTGTGCCATGGCTTGATTGGGTCGTGGCGCTTTCAGCGACGCTGTTCTTAATTTTAGTTTTCAACATTCTTAAAACAATAAACAACAAAAAAGAATGGTTCAGACTGGAGCATTTTTAATCAGGAGCAAATCTTAAATACCCCTGCTTCCAAAATTTTTTATGGGAAGAATAATAAAATTGATAAGCAACTGGAGAAAACCGGAAGTAGAGTCAAAACAATTCGATTCTGGCGGATTAAAAAGCATATCTCTTGAAGAAGCAATAAAAGGAATAAATCTTCCCGATGCAAAAAATCACAAAATAGAATATAATTCAGTTATAGAAATTGAACCGCCAAAATCAAACTCTCCCGAACACATTTCTGAATTTTTAAGGCATACTTTCCGGGAAGATTATCGTGCATCAGAACCCCAAATTAAACATGTTATAGAAACCCGCGGACAAAAGCCTACACTCCAAAAGTACATAATTAATGCAAAATACCTCAACGCCTTCAGGATGGTTAAAAATTTTTCCGCGACTGTAAGTTTTGAATACGATTAATTATTCTCGGTATTTTCTTCCGTTAAACCAAAAATGCCAAACAAAAATTCAAACAATCTCAAAACTGTTTCAATTACAATTATGAAAAAAAGATAAATCAAAATATGGTTAAAAAACTGGGGCAACTGTGAAATCTGCGTTATTATTCTTTCAAAATTAAAAAATCCCGATTCAGTCATCGCGACTGCAAGAAGTGTGAACGGAAAAAGTTTGGCAACCTCTCTTGATGCGTTCTCGCTGTAATACGAAACCATTCTTATCGCGCCGATTATCGTCGCTGAAAGTATAAGTATTGTCTGCATCGGAATGTCTTTTGTTAAAAGTATAAGGAATAAAGAGAAAACACCAAACCAGAAAAAAATCAAAAGCGGAAGAACAA
>CAZRDP010000013.1:14837-18157 GCA_964598985.1 Candidatus Woesearchaeota archaeon
TATATACTCAACGACATAAAGCCCCATTGCCCCCAATTTTGAAAGAAACGGATGCTCTGATTTATTATACTGATGAAGGTCAAGTGAAAAAACATTTTTCTTTGAAATAAATTTATGAAACTTCCATATAAAAATTGAATAAATCACGACGACAATCACAAGCAAAAAAAGTCCGATAAAATTAGACATCCACCCCGGCAAATCAGAAACGAAATAACTGTAAAAATCACTTAAAGAACTGCTCACCACCTCTGCTAATGTCATGAATTATTTAATTAAAGATAATTTTTAAATGTTTCAATTATTTTGAAGAAATTTCCGCCAACTGCTTTTCAAGATTTTTTATCTTCTTCCTTGAATTTCGTTTTGAAACAACACACGAAACCGGAAAATAAATTACAGAAGCCCCTGCAAGACCAATTGCCCCATAAGAAATCGCCTGATTTCTTTTTAATCTTTTTTCAATTTTATCTTTGTACTCTTTCTCTAACAATTCATATCTTTCATCGCCAACTGCACTTTGTACTTTTGGCTCATTTGCGACATTTATGAGATATCTGACACTATCCAATCCGCTGTAAATCCAAGAAGCTCCTGCAATTGTCAATCCCAAAAATGCAACTCTTAAATTCTGCCTTAATCTGAACCCCGAAAGATATTTTTCAATTTCAATAGAAAATTTGTATTCAATTTCTTTATTTATTTTATCGTTATCCATTTCAATTAAAATCCAGCGCTTTAAGTTCTTCAGCAATTCTGTAAATCTCGTCGGCGTTCTTAATGCATTCAGTCAAATCTTTTCCGGTTATTTTACCATCATCAATTTTTTCATTTAAATTATAATATTTCATCCATTTTTCATTTAATGAATCTTTTGGAAGTTCTGAAACTTTTTTAAGAACTTTTGTAGGACGATTCATCTCACTTTCATGGTTAGTATAAAAACGATAACAATCATAAAGAAAAACTTCGTTGCGTCCATTTTCAAAATAAATATGGTCCTGAAGATTTCCTGTCCAGACATATCTATTAAGTTTCATTACAAAATCTCTCCATTTTTCAAAAATTTCGTATGAAGAATCCAATTGCTTAACTACCTCTTCGTAAACTTTTTGTGACAAATCCTTATATATTCTTTCAACCATCTTTCTTCCTTTTGCAGACATCCATTTTGGAATTTCCTGATTCAGATATATTTCGAGAAGATAAGAATTCCTGTAAGTTGCATTTATTTTTCCATCCTTATTAAGTTGAACTTCTTCGGGAAGATAAAGCCTTCTTTCATTTTCGGACATATTTTTAGACCATTCAGGAAAATACAAGTTCAAAGAAGACCATGTAAATTTATTATCGATATCCATGTTAATTCCTCAAATCAATTGTTTATAAGATTAATTATAATTCAAAATATATTTAAATTTATTGAAAAAGTTTGAATTTCCCAAAACTTTGGCAAGCCATCAAAATACTAGGGTGGGTCTTCGAACTTTAGTTCGAGCTTGAGTGGGAATTTGGAAATTCAAAAAGACAAATATATTTCAATTAAATTTAAATACAACTTCTTTTTAATTAAAACATGATTGACATAAAACTCGTGCGTGAAAATCCGGAGTTAGTAAAGAAAAATATAAAGAAAAAATTTCAGGACGAAAAATTAAAACTCGTCGACGAAGTTCTTGAACTTGACAAAGAATGGCGGACAGTAAAATTTGACGAGGACAAATTACGTTCTGAAAGAAACAAAATTTCCGAAAAAATAAACCAGCTCAAAAAAGAAAAAAAGAATGCTGATAAGGAAATAAAAAAGGCGAAAGAAATTCCCGAGGAAATTGAACAGTTGCAATTGAAAAGAAAGGACCTGGAAGAAAAAATAAAACTGATTATGTATAAAATACCAAATATAATTCACGATTCAGTTCCTTTAGGAAAATCCGACAAAGATAATATCGAGTTAAAAAAAATTCCTGCAGGAAAACCAAAAACTCCTGACTACGAAATTTTAAACCACGCCGAACTTGCCGAAAAACTTTCAGGAGTTGATTTTGATTCTGCTCGTGAAACTTCCGGAAACGGATTTTATTTTTTGACAGGAGATTTAGCATTATTGCATTCGGCGATGCTTTCTTATGCAAGAGATTACATGGTAAAACAAAACTTTACTTATGTTATACCACCATTCATGATAAGAAGAAAAGTTGTCGAGGGCGTTATGAGTTTTGCTGAAATGAACAACATGATGTATAAAATTGAAGGCGAAGATTTGTATCTCATCGGAACTTCTGAACATTCAATGATTGGAAGATTTATAGATAAAACACTTGCATCAAAACAACTTCCAATAACACTTACTAGCTACTCACCGTGTTTTAGAAAAGAAGTCGGAAGCCACGGAATTGAAGAAAAAGGTTTTTACAGATTGCATCAGTTTGAAAAACAGGAAATGATTGTAATTTGCGAACCAGAAAATTCTTATGAATGGTATGACAAAATGAAAGATTTCACCGTCGACGTTTTCAAAAATTTAAATGTTCCCGTGAGAATTTTAGAATGTTGTTCCGGAGATTTGGCGGACCTGAAAGCAAAAAGCTGCGATGTTGAAGCATGGAGTCCGAGGCAAAAAAAATATTTTGAAGTTGGTTCATGCAGTAATCTGACAGATGCGCAGGCAAGAAGATTAAACATAAGAATTGAAAATAAATCTCAACGATATTTTGCGCACACTTTAAACAACACAGTTCTGGCAAGCCCGAGAGCATTAATCGCGGTTATGGAAAACAATCAGGATAAAAACGGAAATATAAATATTCCGAAAGTTCTTCAAAATTATATGGGCGGAAAAAAAATAATTAAACTTCAAAAATAGCGATTTACAACAACTAATTTTAAATACTAATTCTGAATTGTTATTTTATGAATTTAGAAATTAAGGCGAGTTTTAAAGAGGGCGATTTAATAAACGATATTTCAACTGCAATTAAAAATCATACTTCATACAACCAGGAAGAAAGCTTGGATTTAGCAAAACGCTCTGTTAATCTTTTAAAAGACTATTTTAACAGATACGGCAATTCTGCATTATACGATATGCTTGTGGATTTTTGCGGTGAGATTGCAATTTCAGATATGAAATTAAAAAATTGGAGGTCAAAAAATGCCGCACGACGATCATTACCTTTATATGAACCAAATGAAAAGTGAAAAAGAAGTTGACAAAACACTAAACAGAGTTCTGCCCTTAAGAGACAGAATTGAAAATTGGTGCACTAGTTTTAAAGAAAAATATTTTCCAAGAAAAATCAGGGCAGATTAATTTCCCACAC
>CAZRDP010000013.1:18167-18612 GCA_964598985.1 Candidatus Woesearchaeota archaeon
AAAACCGGCTCTTCTTCAGTTATTGTGAAAGGCAATTCTAAAACCGAATCGTCAAGTTCCGCATCAATTAAGGGTTGGTCCCATGCATTCTCTTCAAAAGTAAATCTCCCGGAAAATTCTTTTTTATTTATATAAGAAACAAAATTCACCGACGATAAAACAACAAAAACAAAAATAGCATTTAGCAATATGATTATTGCTTTACCACCTCTCATGTTTTATACAAATAAAAAAATGTTTAAAAATCTTTTGGAAAAATAAAATAAATATTACAAAAACTTCTTCCCCAAAACTTTAAAAATAAAAATATTCACCTTTAATGTATAGCCTGCCTCGGTAGTTTAGTGGCTAAAACACAACCCTGTCACGGTTGAGTCCCGAGTTCGATTCTCGGTCGGGGCGTTTATAATTTTGTTCCAAAATAATTTGCAAAAGATTTAAATAT
>CAZRDP010000014.1:0-246 GCA_964598985.1 Candidatus Woesearchaeota archaeon
GGGTTACTAAAACAGTATAAATAATCTTAGACCACGTTAGAGACAAAGTATTCCCATTTATGAGAAATATTGGAGATGGTGATTCTTTATACAAAGAGTATATGAAAGGAGCTAATTTTGGGATTCCTACTGCTTCGTTATTAATCGAAGCTGTTAATATTATAAATGATATGCACATTAAAGAGCAGAATCAAGATACTCAAGGAGATATTTATGAATATTTATTATCTGAACTTCAAACAGCAG
>CAZRDP010000014.1:256-11689 GCA_964598985.1 Candidatus Woesearchaeota archaeon
GACGACGTAGTTCCACCCGTGAGTCTTCGCGTAGCAGGAAAGAATGGGCAATTTAGGACGCCAAGACATATAATTAGAATGATGGTTAATTTAGCAGACCCGCAAAAAGACGACAAGGTTCTAGACCCAGCATGCGGAACAGCAGGATTCTTGGTTAATGCTTATCAACATATTTTACAAGAAAATAAGAAAGAAGGCGTAAGTACATTAACTCCAACACAAAAGAAACTATTAGATGAAGATGCTATTTTTGGATATGATATTGATGAAACAATGACAAGAATAGCTTTAATGAACTTAATGATGCACGGAATTAAAAAGCCAAACATTCATAGAGCGAATACGCTATCTGATGCAGAGCCAAGGGTGTCAGATAATACTTATGATGTGATACTTGCTAATCCTCCATTTAAAGGAAGTTTAAATGAAGCTGAGATAAGTAAAAGATTTAGGGTTAAAACAACCAAAACCGAACTTCTTTATTTGGAACTAATGTACTTATCTTTAGCTCCATCAGGGAGATGTGCTGTAATTGTGCCAGAGGGAGTTTTATTCGGTAATTCTAATGCCCATAAAAGAATAAGAGAAATACTATTAACGGATTGTAGATTGGATGCAGTTATATCAATGCCCTCTGGAGTGTTTAAGCCATATGCAGGAGTGTCAACAGCTGTTTTATTTTTTACAAAAGGGGAGCCAACCCAAAAAGTTTGGTTCTATAAAATGGAAAGTGATGGATTCAGTTTAGATGACAAAAGAACTTTTATTGATGGGATAGGAGATATTAATGACATTTTGGAGCATTTTAATATTCGTAATAAAGAAAATCCCATTGATAGAAAGAAAAAATATTTTTTTGTTCCAACTAAGGAGATTAAAGATAAGGGTTGGGATTTGAGTATCTCAAAGTATAGAGAAATCGAGTATGAAGAAGTAGAGTATGAGAAACCAAACGTTATAAAGAAAAAGATAATGCAATTGGAAGAAGATATTCTTAAAGGATTAAAAGATTTGGAGGTTTAATAATGAAAAAGTTCTCGTTTAAGAACCTTATTCCGGAATTAAAACGTCAATTGAGTCCGCAATCATTAAAGAGACAGTTTTTAGAGTTAATAGAAGGGATTAACAAAAAAGATATTCTATTTTTCTTAATTTTTCCGATTGTTATAACTCTTATTATGATTATTCCCCAAAGTATAAGAGATTTACTAGAGCTTAATATTAAAGACCCCCTATGGTGGCAATATTTTACCCAGTCATTTGTTCATAATAGTTGGCGTCATCTAGGTTCAAATCTTGTTGGATATTTTTTGTACTCTTTGGTATTAATAATCCTTATTAATCAATCAAAATTAAAGAAAGAATTTTATAGATTATCTTTATTTTTGATAATAAGCTTACCAATAATTAGTTCTCTTATTCAAGTTAAATCTTATTCAATTATCTTAAGTTGGCTACCTAACCTACAACATTCAGCAGGAGCTTCAGGCATAGTATCAGCATTAGCAGGGATTACAATAATATTTTGGTTTGTACATTTTAATAAAATAAACAAAGAAATATTTTTTGATGTTAGAACAAGTTTACTTTGTATCCTTTTTGTGGTTTTGTTTTTTGTTGTTTATTATAGTAAAGGAACCTCATATTTGGTAGCGTTTATTTTTATTTTGTTTTTGATATTTTTATTAACTTTAATATCTAATCTTAGGAAAATCTTTATCGAGATAACAAAAGAATCTCAGAAAAATTTATTATTCACTTTTATATTAATTTTAACTCCAATATTATTCTTTGCTACTCCAAAAATTATTTTTCCTACATTTGACGCTATGTTCAATAATGGGGTTTTCACAGATTTTCTTATGCATTATATTGGAATTGCTTACGGGATTATAATATATAGTAGTTATTTTATATTTATAAATAAAAAATGGAGAAACTCAGATGTGCAATTGGGAAGAAATAAATGAAAGTTTAAATTATTTAGGGGAAGTATTTATTGATAATTGGTGGAAGGTTTTAAGTTATTCCTTTGGGTTACTTTTATCACTTCCAATTATAAAATGGTTTATTTTGTCAATTTTATATATGATTTTTAAAACACCGTCACTTTTAGAAAAGTTTGGCGAATCAACAGCCTTTAACTTACTTCCTTGGTGGATTGATTTTTTAGTTAAACCCATAGAAACATTAGGAATTTATATTTTATTGATTATTTTGGTGACTTACATATTTGCATTATTGATGGAGAGGAATGATGACGAATAATCTCACTGAGATTCAGAAAATTAATAAATTAAATTTAAAAGGAAAATTGTCCTTATAAAAAACATATGTCTCTAACAGATAAACAAAAGATAAGGTTATGTAAAAAGATAATTCATAGTCCAAACCTTCTTGGAAGTACAAATATCAAAGGATATGACCCGCAAGATTTAGCAGAATTCATTTCCTATCTTGGAGATAAAAATGGTAATCAACTGAGCATAGGAATTGTAGAGGATTACAAAAGAGAACTTGAAAATCATGCACATTCAATTTCTTACAAGAGAGATATTGTAAGCGGAATTATTGGAGGTATAATTGGTATAACACTTTCTAATCTTGACAGAATTATAAGATTTTTTGTTTCCCTGTTTAATAAATCATAAGGAAAGTTATTATTAAACTAAATATTATTAAGGTAAGCTTTAAAAGTGGTGAGTTTCTTAATATTTTATAAGGTCGCATAGGCTAATGGTAGACCCTCTCGTTTACAAGAATGGCGATTAAATGTCATAAATTCTAAAAGCCGAGAAGGCGGAGGTCCGATTCCTCCTGCGACCATACTAAACAATGGAGGTCAAACGGAGTAGATAAAATAACTCGCTGTAAAAGGTAACTTTTATGGTCTATTTGTTTACACCGAGGAGTTCCAGGTCCGATTCCTGGCAGGCCTATTTTTATAGATAAAATTAAAAATAGTAAATTATATTTATCCGTATGAGATTCAAAGATAAAGTAATTCTAGTAACTGGTTCAAGCCGAGGAATAGGAAGGGCTACTGCATTATTATTTGCTAAAGAAGGTGCCAAGGTTATTGTTAATTACAATAAATCTGAAAAAGGAGCAAAAGAGGTTGTTAAAGAGATTGAAAGTATTGGTTCGGAATCTATTGCAATAAAATGTGATGTTTCAAAGGAGGATGAAGTTAAGAATATGATTTCTGAAGCGATTAAAAAATTTGGCAGACTTGACATCCTTATAAATAATGCAGGAATTGTTTTTGATGTTCCTCTTTTTGAAAAAACAGTTGAGCAATGGAACAAAACTCTTGGAGTGAATTTAATTGGAATGTTTTTGTGTTGCAAATATGCTGCCCCTTATCTAAAAAAACAGAAGTCGGGAGCAATTATCAATGTTTCCTCCACGAATGGGATTGATACTTTAAGTGCAGAATGTGCAGATTATGACGCTTCTAAATCAGGTGTAATAAGCTTAACTAAAAATTTATCAAATGAACTTGCACCAAATGTAAGAGTTAATTGTGTAGCGCCAGGCTGGGTCGATACAGATATTAACAAAGATTTGCCTAACGATTATGTAGCTGAAGAAAAGAAGCATATCTTAATGAAAAGATTTGGCGAATCAGAGGAAATAGGAAAAGCGATATTATTTTTGGCTTCAGATGATGCCAGTTTTATTACGGGAACTACTTTAATCGTCGATGGAGGATATAAGAATTAATAATATTCAACTTTTCTCGGCTTCATGGACATTGAATTTCTCATTCGGTGTTTTGGTCCTGAAACTAAATGACTAATTATTGTTATAACGAAAAGAACTGCAAAAATTATGAACAACCATTTTGCTATCGTCGCTGTCACGCCTACAATTACCCAGAATCCTAAAAGTCCTGCAACTATTGCGACAATTAAAAAAGTCAGCGACCAGCCAAGAAGCCCCATTAAAATTCCTCCCCATGTTCTTTGTAATGATAAATGTTATTTTTTGAATTTTCTTCAATGTCTTCAGATTTGAATGATTGCGGATAATCCGAATAAATATTAAAATTGAACGATAATCGGAAATCACTAATCATTTCGTCGGGCATGTTCAGACCGTCTAAGATGTTTTCAACTTTTCTGAAAAAGCAAAAAGTGCATACTGCGACTTCGTTGTTGTGACAAATTATGCAATCAAGTGAATTATCCCCTTCAACAAATAAATTTTTTTTAATTTTTTTTATTATCTTTATTCTGTCTGCGAAATCAATCGGTTTTTCGTTAACCCATAAAAGCAGGTGGCCAAAATTGCACTTCGAACAAATCGGGTTGGTTATTTCCCTGCTACAGAAAAAACAATTTGTTTTCATATTTATTCAAATCTCTTTTATTATATAAAGAAGAGTTGTCTGAACTTCGGCGATAGAACTGAATTATTGAAAAGTGACGTCAAATGTTTTATAAATAAAAATTGAAAAATCGTTAAGTTGTAAAAAATACAACTAATACATAAATAGAAATGTGCCTATCATATATTATTATCTATCAATGTATCAAATGACACCTAAGAAAAAACAGCTGTCCGATGAAAAATCAACAATACTGCTCGATAAAGAAGTTATAGGGCTTTTGCAGGATGCGCGCGAATATCCGCGGCAAACTTACAATGAGCTTATAAAAAAAATTGTTGAATTATTCATTTCAGCGAAGAGAAATATCGTTGAAGAAAGAGAAAAAGAATCTGAAAAAGAGAATTACAGCATAAAGGAATTTATGGAAAAAAGTCTTTCAAACGGAAACGGTTCTCAGTTGTAAAATTTATACTACCATTCTTTATATAAAATATTGACTTTTTTCCGGACATGGGAGAGATGAATTTAATGTTTATGGAATTTTCCGAGGAATTTATTTGTGAAGATTGCTATGCGCTGGAAATAAAAGAAATGCTTACAGAGAATGGGCTTGGCGACGAAGCAAACAACATCATTGAACTGACGCGTCAAAATATAAATTATAAATTTTTGAAACCCGGGTTATGCGTAAAATGCGGAGAGATTAAAAATTGTTTTCCTTCGGTTTTTCTCTTTAGTTCGGTTGTGGAAAAAGATTTTGATTTTGGAAATTTAAAAATTCAGGAAAACAAAGATGAAAATTACAGGGAGTATGATGAATAATAAAAAGAAAGAAAAATATTCGTAACCAAATCTACAACAACTAATAAAATTCGTTGTAGTGGAGTCTTTCTTCATCACCAATATTCAGGTCTTCTTCGTCCGCGATTTCTTCGGCTATTGATTCATTCAGGTATTCAAAACCCATTTCTTCAAAACGGTCTTCCATATTTTTACCTCCATGTTTAGTTAGAAAAATGAAAACTATTTCATATAAAAAGGCGGGCTGTCTTCGGTAATACAACTTTCCGAAAGATATATATCTTTCAAAGGCCATGTAAATGGATGGCAATGAAATTACCCCTGGCCACTTTGCTGGTTTCGGATTACAGAAAAAAAATAATTGCTCCGATTATTGAGAAAGAACAGTTTGAAGTGGTTTCATTTTCTTCGTTAAAAGAATTTGAAAAATTCAGGCGCAGTAAAGATATTCAGTTATTAATAATGGAAGATTCGTTTGGAAAAGGAAAAGAATCTGTCGGGATTTTTGAAGATTTGCAGATATATAAATTTGGCGGGAGATTGACGGGAAACCCTGAAAAAAATCCGAAATTGCACAAAGATGCAAAGTGCATCGCAATAATTGATGATTTAACGAACTTGAGCAAAGCCGTCGGTTACAAAAGTATAGACGACTATATTGAAAAGCCAAACCCTCTTGAGCTCGCAAACGTAATTAAAAAAAAGGTCAGAAAATTATCGGAAGAAAAAAGTTTCAAAGTTCAGGGAACCACTTTAGGAATAGCGGGGCTTGGAACTCTTGGTTTAGGAATAGCTGAAAAAGTAAAGGGTTTTGAAAGGGTTTTTGTGTACAGCAAATCCTCGACAACATGCCCGCCAATCCCGATGAGAAGCTACGAAGAACTTGCAAATCTTAAAGGAATCGGATATAAAACCAAAGCGTTTACCCCTTGCGGAAGTTTGGATGAATTGCTTGAAGTGAATCCGGATTTTCTTGTTATTTCCACCGGCAAGAAATTTGATTTTATTGAGGGCCACAGAGGTGAAAGGGAAAAATTCCTTGAAGATTTTCTTGAAATAAATCTTCCTTTAGTTGCGCCAATCTTAGAAAAAATAAAAGAAAAAAAATACGATGGAATTACGATAACCCTCACAACTCCGGACGATTTCATTAACAAAGTTGCTGTTAAAGAATATGGTGTTGACCCAAAAAAAATTACAACAATTTCCCCAGACAATATGAGGTACAAAAAACTTGTTTTCAAAGAGCTTAGAAGAAAATACGGAAACTATGCACATAATAATATAGTTGAAGAAGACATTGAGTCAATTGTCGTCGGAAATCATTGGAGGCCAAAGCCAATTCATGATTATACGACGATAAAAGGCAGGAGATTATCCAAATTTAAGAAAATGGATATTGACAAAATTACAAAAGATTTGGAGCAGTACGGCGTAGGAATAATGAGAACCCACCAAAAAAATAAACTTGATTTTGAAGATTCTCCTCTTGCTGTTGCCCAAAATCTGGAAAAGGTTATTTATTACCAGCAACATAAACTTGACCCTATTGGATGTTATATAGATGAAAAATTTGTGCAATTTCCGGGCTATTTTGATTTGAGAAATAAAAAAGTAACTAAACTTGACGATTATCCGATGACCCAAATAATTATTGAATCTCTTTCCGAAGAGCTTTCTGAAAAAACAATAAATAAGGAATATGGAATAATTCAAAGGATTTTAAATAAAGTAAATTTAGACCTTGTTCGAGTTTAGTTTTCCTTAGGATGCTTTGTTTTTTCCCAAAGTATGTCAAAATACCGACGGTAAGCGCTTGCAATATCTTTATTGTCAATTCTTAAAACGAGTGTAGGCGGTGTGAAAATAAAAATAACAACTCTTCCGTCGCAGATTAAAGTTGATGCAACCGTATCGTATTTTTCGGAAAGGTATCTTGCTTCAGTTAATTTTAATTTATTCAGATAATTTATTCTTTTCATCGCGTTTTTATTATAAATGTGATACATCGGAACATTTTCTTTTATTCTATCGTTATGATAACTTTTCATAAATCCTTCCCCGAAAGTTTCCAGCGCTTCTTTGTTCGCACCGTAAACATAAATCGGTGATTTTAATTTCAGCGCTTCCAAAAGTTCGTTTCTCGCCGCGAAAGTTCCCTGTGAAACCTGAATGTTTATTTCGGATTTTTCTTCGTAGGGCGCAAGATTTTTTAGTTGGGGGAGAATAATATCAAATTCTTTTTCTTTCTGAGAAATATATTTTCGGACCTGCTCCAAATCCGTCGCTTTAAACTTATTTTTATTTTCGGAAAGCAATCGCGAAACAAACCCGCGTTCGGTTAATCGCCTTAATGAATCGTAAATATTCGAACGATGAATTTTTGTTTTGGATGAAATCTCCAATGCTGACGAAGGTTTATTAGTTACGAGAAAAACATAAATGTCAATTTCGTTCTTATTCAACCCCATAAACGCGAGCAACTCTTTCAGTTTTTCAATATGGTCCAAAAAGTTTTTTTGCCCTTTTTCCATCAGGTAACTATGTTGTTTTATTATATAAACATTGTTATAACATATGAAGTAGTATTCATTTATACAACGCATTATATAACACAAAAAATCGAATTTTCTCGTCCAAAAAATGCGCGAACCGGGACTCGAACCCGGGTCACCTCGTTGGCAACGAGATATTCTAACCACTGAACTATTCACGCTTTAAGATTGTAAAAATTAATGATATATAAACATTTTGCGAAAGATTTGACATGAATTTTTCGGTTGTATTCGGCAATACTGCTTTTTTTTAAATAAAAGTATATGTTATTACATATGTGAATATCACAAATTATTCATTATTTATTTACTGATTAAACAACAATTAAAATAAAATGACAGATAAAATAAAAGTAACGGTTGCAGGATTGGGGTATGTCGGATTTCCGTTAGTCTGCGCGATTGCGAAAAATAAAAACTATGACGTGTTCAGTTATGATATTGATAATTCTAAAGTTGAAAAGGTTAACAATCATATTTCTCCCGTCGAGGATGAGCAGGCGCAGAAAGATATTAAAGAAATTTCCGTGTACGCGACGAGTGACCCTGAAGTTTTCAGAAACAGTTCTTTTATAGTGATTTGCGTTCCCACCCCTGTAACAGAAGATAAAAAACCTGATTTGACGCCGGTTATCCAAATTACGAATACCGTTTCAAAATATCTTGAAAAGGGCCAGATTGTAATTCTTGAGTCGACGGTAAATCCCGGGGTTTCAGAGGAAATTATTCTCCCCCTTTTGGAAAAGACAGGGCTGAAAGGCGGAATTGATTTTGATTTGGTCCATTGCCCTGAAAGGATTGACCCCGGAAATAAAAATTATAATGTTTACAATATTCCGAGAAATATCGGCGGAACAAGCAGGGAAGGAACAAAAAAAGCGGCTGATTTTTACAGGTCATTTATTAACGCGCCTGTTAATGAAGTTTCAAATTTGAAAATTGCCGAGTCGACAAAAATTGTTGAAAATATTTTCAGAGACGTGAACATTGCATTCGTGAATGAACTTGCGCAGTCCTTCGACAAATTGGGAATTGATGTTCTTGAAGTTATAAAAGGAGCATCAAACAAACCTTTCGGATTTATGCCTCATTTTCCCGGTTGCGGCGTCGGCGGGCATTGCATTGCAGTTGACCCTTACTATTTAATTGACTACGCAGGCAAAAACGGATTTGACCACCATCTTTTGAAAATCGCGCGCGATATAAATAACAGCATGCCAGAATATACCGTCAATAAACTGATAAAAACCTTAAAAGAACTGAACAAAGATATTAAAGATGTAAAAATCGGAATTCTTGGATTGTCGTACAAAGGGAATATCGGGGATTTCCGGGAAAGCCCCGCAATAGAAATAGAAAAAATTTTGAAAGAGAAGGGCGCCGAAATTTACGTCGCTGAGCCGCACTGCAAAGATTCAAAAGAATGCAAGCAATACGTTTTGCATACAACGGAGGAAGTTCTTGAAAAATCAGACGCGATTATTTTGGCTGCAAACCACGACGAATTTTTGAAAATTAAAGACTGGAAAAATGTTAAAATAATTATTGACGGAAGAAACTGTCTGGATAAATCGCCAATTATTACCCAGAAAATAATTTACAAAGGCATTGGCAGGGGGAATTGAATGAATCTAAAAATTTTCAAACATTTAGTTGTTGTTTTGATGCTCGTTGCGCTCGTCGTAATAATATTGGGAAAAGCTTTTTTTAATACGACTCCGAATTTGTTCCTGCTTATTTACGGAACTGCTGTGACAACGATGATATTTTTTTTATTTTTAGTCAGCCTTGGGTACAGGGACCCGAGCGAAAAGATAAGAGAAAAAGGACTTAACAAAAATATGACTCTCCCGTTTGTTTCTTTTGTCGTCGCTGTCAGAAACGAGGAAAAAATAATAGCACGTTGTGTTGATTCAATGATAAATTCTGATTATGAAAATCGCGAGATAATAATTGTAAATGATGCAAGCACGGACAATACTTCAAAAATTCTTGAAAAAAATTATTCAAGAGTTTCGGGGGTAAAAATTATTAACCTTGAAAAAAATGTCGGAAAAAAAAGAGCAATAGGAACCGGATTGAAAATCGCAAAAGGAGAAATTTTTGTATTCACGGACAGCGATTCAGTTCTTGCTCCCGACGCTGTAAGCAGAATAATTGAAATTTTTGTTTACGATAAAAATGTCGGCGCAGTTTCAGGGCACGGAAGAGCTTTAAATTCTGATGAAAATCTACTTACAAAAATTCAGGATTCATGGTACCACACACAGTATTCCGTAAAAAAAGCTTTTGAAAGCATATTCGGAGCGGTCACATGCGTTTCCGGACCTCTGGCGGTTTTCCGACGGTCGGCAGTTTACAATTACATTCCGGCATGGGAGAATGACAAGTTTTTGGGGGCGGAATTTAAATTTGCAACAGACAGACAATTAACGGGTTATGTCCTGGGAAGCAGATTTATAGGAAAAAAATTAAAAAGAAAATACAAAGATTCGGATTTTGTAAAAAATGAAAATTATCCGGAGCGAAGATGGAAAATTGTTTACTGCAGGTCGGCAAAAGTGTGGACAAATATTCCGAATACATTCAAGAAAGCAATCAGACAGCAAATAAGATGGAAAAAAAGTTTTATAAGAAATTTATTTTTTACAGGAAAATTTTATTGGAGAAAACCTGTCCTGCCGGCGCTTAAATTTTACCTCGGGGCAATATTTGTTTTGGTCGGACCTTTCATTGCTTTGAGGCATTTAATTTATCTACCGATGACGGGGGATATTTTTTCAGGAGTTTTCTACCTGGGTGGAATTTTTTTCATAGGATCCCTTTACGGGATAATTTTCAAATTTGAAAATCCCGACTCCCACTTCTGGCTTTACAGACCTTTAATGAGCATAATATCGACGCTGATTTATTCATGGCTGATATTTTACTCAATTTTCACAATTAAAAGAATGGTGTGGCACAGATGAAAAAATTTTTAGTATATATTATTCAGATGTTTTTTATAATTTTAATTCTAAGTATTTTCGGAGTTTTATTTTACAGATATTATTCAGGCGAACTTGCAGAAAATCCAAGATTTGTTTCCGCGGATTACCAAAGTCTTGAAGAAGAAGCTTCACGAATTCAGAGTTCTTACGGAACAGAAAATAAAAATGCGAAAGATGTTTTTGTTTTAACTTATCATGCAATCACAAAAGAACCGACTGACAGCGAGTTTAGAATTTATTATGAAGATTTTAAGGAAACAATGTTTGAACTTAAAAGAGAAGGGTACCAAACAATCACGCTTGAAGAATTTTATGCATTCATGAACGGAGAAAAAGAACTGCCTGATAAATCATTCCTGTTGACTTTTGACGACGGAGCGAAACAAAGTTATTATAACGGCGACCCTATACTTGAAGCGCTTGGTTATAACGCTGTTTTGTCAATTATAACTTCACACTCAATTGATGCTCCCGAAAGTTCGTATTATCTTAATCATAAAGAATTGATTGAGGCGCACGAAACGGGAAGATGGGAAATTGTTTCACATACAGACAGTCTTCATTACAGACTTCAGACAAATGAGGGGGGAGAAATAGCTCCTGCGATGGCGAATAAATTATGGATTCCCGACGAGAACAGGATTGAGAATGATGAAGAATATTACGAAAGAATCAGAGAGGATTTAGAAATTTCGGATAAAAAAATTGAGGGGTTATTGAACAAATCAGTTTCAACTTTCGTTCTGCCTTA
>CAZRDP010000014.1:11745-17544 GCA_964598985.1 Candidatus Woesearchaeota archaeon
GCCAATAAAATACTTTTAGATTTGACAACATCAAAATACAAAATGGTTTTTTACGAATTCCCGTACAAATATAAAATTTACAGGTCAAATTATAACGACGAATCCGGAAAAGGAAGTTACATCATTTCAAGAATCCCGGCTGACTATCTTAGCAGAGAACCCGAAGAAATTATTGACCTTATTGAAGCAATGACGTCTAAAGAATTGCCGTATTACGAAGATTACAAAAATCAGGACAACTGGGTCAGAATTTCCGGGACTGCGAGTTTCAGCAACGACTCAATCACACTTTTTCCCGAATCAAATAATGGGGTTCAAAGCATGACTTCTTATATTGACGGTTCTTACCTTTGGAAAGATTATTCTTACTCTCTAAAGATAAATTCAGAAGCAGATTCCATAAGTTTGGTTTCAAGATACAAAGACCCGCATAATTTCATTGCATGCAAATATCAGGAAAATTCTGCCTGGATTGTTCAGGTCGACGGAGGTTCACCCCAAAAAACAATTGTGAAACATATTATTCCGGATAACAAAACAATTTCCGAAGGGTCAAAATTGTCAATGGATGTTTTGAGTAACAGTGTTGCATGTTATATCGACGGAAAATTAATTGTTTCATCAGAAATAGAAAACATCCCCGAACACGGAGGCGTCGGCATAAAAATTGACGGCTTTGATGAAAGTTACTCTTTTGTGTTCGGTGAAATTTCAGTAACGCCCCTGAAAAATTCGGATGCATATTTGTTTAAAAATGAAATTCAAAATGAAACATCATCTGGTTAGGAATATTAAAACAGAAATTCAAAGCAAAACCCATGGATTCAAAATTGTAATTTTAACCATTTTTGTTTTTATCGCGGGTTTGGTAATTTTAATTTTGTTTCTTATTTTTTCAGGAGGGAAAAATCCGTGCGGAAACATTCCGGAAATAAATAATGCAATTATAAATTACGGGCTTGTGCTGTATTTCCCATTCAATAAAAATAACAGCGAAAATATTGTTTGCGATTTATCCGGAAATAAAAATTACGGGACAGTTAACAATGCGACGTGGAATCCGGCGGCGGGAATTTTTAACGACGGCGTTTACGAATTTAACGGGATAGACAGCGAGATAAAAATCAGAAATTCAAAAGATTTGAGTCCGAAAAATCATGACAACCAATTTAGTGTTTTATTTTATGCGCGGTTCGACAACACCAGCTTTATCGGAGAAGGCTTAATAAAAAATTACGTTAATTATCTCGGGAAAGCAACTCCCGAAAATTATGAATGGGAATTCAGACAATACAATTCAAGCAATCAGCAGGACCGTTCAAACAGATTAAGTTTTTATGTTTTTAATCCCGAGGGAGGAATAGGTGTGGGAGGTTATGTTCAGGAAAATATAACTGAAGGTGAATGGATTTTTATTGCGGGTGTTTTAGAAGGCGACAAAATCAAAATTTACAAAAACGGTGAATTGAAGAACACCCAGTATTTTTCCGACGATGAAATACGAACGAGGCACACAAAATCTGATTTGTATATCGGAACTGCAGATAAAGGGGCTTATTTCAAAGGAGCAATTGATGAACTAAGAATTTACGACAGGGCATTGAGCAGTTCTGAAATAAAGATGATTTATGAATTAAACAGGTCTTCAGAAAATGAGATATTCAAAAGAATTTAAATTACAATCGGTGAAAATCGGGAACGACTCAATCAGCGGGGCTGCAAAAAAAAGAAATATTCCGAAACAAACCCTTGCAAGGTGGGTTAAAATTTACCGACGATACGGCGCAAAAGGATTGGAAAATAAAAAGCCGGGAGCGAAGGAGAAAAAAATTGATGCCATGACGGAGAAAAAAATTCTCAATTTGTGGAGAAAAAAGAAAAGAAGCGCATATAAGATGCTTCGGGATTTGGGAAAAAAAGGTCCGCACCTGAACGAAAATAATAAAAAGACAAAACCAATTTCAAAAAGAGAAGTGTACAAAATTTATAAAAAATATAATCTGGGTTATGAGAAAAACGAAGAGAATAACTTTTGATTTTTAAAATTCTGTTTTAACTCGAAATTTACAACTGTAACTTTATTCTGTGAATGATGTTTAAAAACAGACAACAATAAAGTACTTTCATGAAAGCAGAACCATTCCCGGTTCAAAGATTAATGAAAAACAAACCCATTATGATTTTGGCGCTGGGAATTTTAGGTATTGTCGTCGCCGGAATTGCAATAACATCTTCGGCGTCCGAAATTAATCCTATTACAATAACGGCTTCATCCAATGAAATAGGAAATATTCCTGAAAATGTTTTAGACGGAAATTTGAATACAAGATGGAGCGCATTAGGAAAAGGAGAATTTTTAAAATTAGATTTGGGTCTTGAAAAATATATTGAGAGTTTAGGAATTTCTTTTTATTTGGGAAATAAAAGAATCCAGTATTTTGATATTGAAACTTCCAGCGACGGGAATTCGTGGAATAAAGTTTATTCAGGACAAAGTTCAGGAAAATCAAATTCATTGCAGAATTTTTCTGTTGAAGAAAATGCAAGATACATTAAAATAATCGGAAATGGAAATTCGCAAAATAACTGGAATAGTATAACTGAAGTTAATGTTTATTCTGTTGAAGAAAATTCTGAAATTCCTCAAAACAATGAAACTGAAGTTGTTAGTGAAATTGTAAAGAGTGAGGTATCATGCGAGTGCTCGGGCAACGACGGAAATATTCCGCAAAATACTCTTGATGAAAATTTTGAAACAAGATGGTCTTCTACAGGAGATAATCAATGGATATCTTACAATTTGAACGGGATGAAAAGTTTGGAAGGAATGAAAATTGCTTTTTACAACGGAGATAAAAGAATTCAGTATTTTGATATTGAAACTTCCAGCGACGGAAAAACATGGAAAGAAGTTTATTCGGGGCAGGGTTCAGGAAAAACAAATTCACTACAGACATTCACATTTGCAAAAACAAATGCAAGTTACGTGAGAATTGTCGGGCACGAAAATTCCGTGAATTCATGGAACAGCATAACTGAAGTTGATTTTATTGGAGCAGAAATTGCGAATACGGAAAACACAACATTGCCGGTTATTAACTCTTCAATTCCTGTAAACAATGGTCTTGTTGCATATTATAATTTTGATAAAAATTCAAATGATTTAACAGGAAACGGAAACGATGGAGTTAATCACGGAGCAGTTTTAAATTCAAAAGGGGGAATTTCAGGAGGAGCTTATGAATTTAATGGGCAGGATTCGTATTTGGAAATTTCCGACGATGAAAGTTTATCTCCTGCAAATTCAAATCAGAAAATGACGGTTACGTTCTGGATGAAACCGGACACATTTAATTTCGAAGGTGAGAATGCGGGATATGTAAATTTTTTAGGAAAAGGAACTGCGGGAAATCACGAGTGGACTTTCAGATTATACAATAATGATGCGTGGGATTCTGTTTCAAGAAGCAAAAGATTATCATTTTATTCATTTAATCTTAATGGAGGATTAGGAGCAGGAAGTTATTTCCAGGATAATTTAAGAGAAGGTGAATGGTTTTTTGTTTCAGGAGTTATTGATGGTTCAAATACAAAAATATACAAGAACGGAACATTAAGAGATAAGGATGCTTTAAGCGGATATAATATAAATATGGGAGATGGAAATGCTCCTATAAGAATTGGAACAAGAGATTTTGGAAGTTATTTTGATGGTTCAATTGATGAACTAAGAGTTTACAACAGAGAATTAAGTGATTCAGAAATTAAACAAATTTATGATTATTCAAGAAGTTCTGTGGTAAATCCTCCAATAGAAAATCCTCCTGCAAGTTCAGGAACAGATAAGTTTGGAATAAAAGAAATTTATGAAACATCTTCTTCAGGGCAGGAATGGTTTTCAAAATGGGATAATGGAGTAGCAAGAACTTTTTCAGGAGTTGACCCTCAAGACTCATGGTTTGATGCTGACCATGGAAGCGCAAATTACAAAGTTGACGGAAATGGTTTGTTCAAAATTTCGGGTTCTGTTCCGAGAATGTATATACATGACCCTGCAATGAATATTGATAAAAGCTGGAATAATGTTGAGATGACTGTTTATGCAATGAGAATTTCAGACAGCAATATTGCATGGGGAGGAATTGAAGGAGTTGCAAGAACAAATCACGGAACAACTGCAGATGAAGATGAAAATCTTTGCGACACAAGAGGAATTGCAGCAAGAATGAGATATGATGGAAAAATAGATTTTGAGAAAGAAACCTCGCATCCAAGTTCAAAAGTTGTGAACAGCAAAACTTACTTTAGCGGAGGACTTCCTAAAAATCAGTGGATAGGATACAAGTATGTTGTATATGACTTGCCAAATGGAAATGTAAAGCTTGAATTATATATGGATTTGACAGATGGAAAAAACGGAGGAAACTGGATTAAAGTTAATGAATTTGAAGATACAGGAAGCAATTTCGGAGTCGGAGGAACAGCATGTGATTCAGGAATAAATCCGGCATTGAAATTAACAAACAGTAACAATCGACCGGGAAGTGAATCAGGAAAACCAAACATTGCAGTTTATTGGAGAAGCGACGGCGTCGGAACTGATGGTTTGATTTACAAGAAGATGAGTGTCAGGGAAATCAAATAAATTTGATTTCATATGCCAATAAATTGACCTAGGGAAATCAAGTAAGGTTGGATTTATTTTATTCCATTGATTAAAATTTTGTACTGTTTATTTAATTCTTTCTTTGTTACTTCTTTATTATCAAATCTCTCAATAATTTCCGCAATTTCTTTTAACTTTTCTATGTTGTTTTCATTCTCTAATTCAAAAGCATTTTTACAAACAGGGCATTCTAAATAATATTTTGTTTCGTAGGAAAATATTGGAATAAAGAATAAAGTAAACCAATCTCTTGTCCTTACAAGAGAATAATGAGACGTGTGAGAGCAAATAGAACATTTTTGAACAATTGTTTGACCAAAATTTTTAATATTTCTATGTCCCCACCCAAATATGAAAAACATTTTACTCAAGTTCTGGAATCCTATCATCTAAGATTTCACAATTTTCACAATAGTTTACAGAACAAACAGCAAGAGGGTAAAGTCCTTCTTTTTGAGAATTCTTATCTGCCTCTAATTCCGCGTATTTATATGAAGTTGATGCAACATTTCCTATCCTCTTTGTAACGGTTGTTACAGGAGTTTCATAAACAATATATCCTTCTTTATCCCCAACATAAATATCACAAATTAATTCTACATTTTTGGCTTCTACTTTCCCAAAATTATAAACATCTATAGTTAAAAAGATACTCGCTAGAATCATATAAATTCTCTCCCCAAGAATTCAAAAATCCAAACATTAAAGCTTTTTCCTCTGGGCTTTCAGGGCACTCATCAATAAACTCTGAACAAGTTTGCTCATTTATTTCTTGAGAGGGCGCGGATTTAGTAAAATATAATCCTGCAAAAGAAATAACTGCAATTAGAAGTATTACAGAAATAATTTGGTATGTGTGATTTTCTTTCACCATAATAAAATAAGAGGTAAACACTATTTTAAATAGTTTTTCCTTTCTTACCTCTTCTCTTCATTTATTCTAACCTGTGCTTTTACCATTTTCTGAATTATTGCCGACGGAATTTTTTGATTGAACTGAATTTGAATAATTTTTTTTCCTAATTTATATCCTTTTTTTTCAAGAATTTTTTTATCTTTATCGTCAAGAGTTGCATTCCAGAAAGGACCTAAACTAATATGGTTTTTGTATGAGGCATATCCTACAAGAGGTC
>CAZRDP010000015.1:0-10595 GCA_964598985.1 Candidatus Woesearchaeota archaeon
TAAATATCAAAAACAAAGGTTTTTAAATATGAATTCCATTTCATATATATGACTAACAATAATGAAGTTGTAGCAGTAAAAAAAAGTTCATTGTGGCTTGTAATTGTTTTAATCGTTATAGTTGTAATAGTAGCAGTCATTTTGCTCGTCACTAAGCCGAATAATGACCTTGAAGTTTTTAATGAAAACCCTCAATTATATCCTTTCATCGGTTCGCAGAATTCAAGCGACGTTGTAATTGAATTTTCGGATTTTCAATGTCCGTTTTGCGCTTTAGCGTCGGGGTTGCCTCAATTTGCTGAAGATTACAGAAACCAGTATCCTGATTTAGTTGGGATGTCCGAAAAAATACGTGAAAAAGTCGAAAACGGCGAACTGAAATTTATTTACGTTCCCATGAGTTTCCTCGGTCAGGAGTCAGTTTATGCCAGCGAAGCCGCTTTGTGCGCAAACAAGCAGGGAAAATTTTGGGAAATGCATGATGCGATTTTTTCAGCGCACGATGGCGACGAAAACAACGGAAAATATTCAAAAGCTAATTTAAAAGAAATGGCGCGAAATATTTCCGGAATGAATTTGCAGGAATTCAACAATTGTCTTGATAACGATGAAACTTTCTCAGATGTAAGGCAGGTTGCCGATGAAGCCGGAAATGTCGTAAGTGCAACGCCTTCATTTTTCGTAAATGGCGAAAAAGTTTCTGCTTCGTGGACTGCCGTAAACAACGCGCTTGAAAAAAATTAATTTTTATTTTTTAAAATTCTAAAACCTTTTTCTTCAATTTTATCTATAATTTCCTTTCCCTGCTCAAGAACTATCTTACCGTCGGAAATTATGAGAACTTTATCCGGATGAATATAATTAAACATTCTCTTATAATGTGAAATTATGATTATTGTTTTGTTTTTATTTTTAAAATAATTTATCGCTTTAGCAATCGTTTTTAATGCATCAACATCAAGCCCGGAATCAATTTCATCAAGAATAATTACATCGGGATCCAAAACCAGCATTTGTAAAATTTCGGATTTCTTTTTTTCACCGCCTGAAAAACCTTTGTTCAGATAACGCTCGGCAAAATCCTTGTTCAAATTTAAAATTTTAAGTTTTTCATTTAACAATTTTTGAAACTGAAAAAGAGAGATTTTTTCTTTCAATGAATTATACGCCGTTCTTAGAAAATTAAAAATTGTCACACCTTCAATTTCCTGAGGCGTCTGAAACGACATGAATATTCCAAGTTTTGCTTTTTCGCCCGCGTCAAGAGTCGTTATGTCTTTTTTATTAAAATAAATTTTTCCTTTTGTTATATTATATTTCTTATTTCCCATCAGGACGTTCGCAAGAGTTGATTTTCCGGAGCCATTCGGACCCATCAAAGCGTAAATTTTTCCTTTTTCAAATTTTGCATTCAGATTTTTTATTATTTTTCTTCCGGGAATTTCAACTTCAAGGTTTTTTATTTCAATCATTTTAATTTTTTTATCGCCTCAAGAGGCATCATTTCGCATTTAATTCTCGTCGGTATAACCTCAATTCCAAGAAATTTATTCAAATCTTTTTGTGTTAATTTTTTTGCTTCCCCCACAGTTTTTCCTATTACGTTCTCCAATAAAGCCGAAGCAGAAACACTTGTTATAAAGCACGTTTTTCCGTGAAATTTCGCGTCCGCAATTTTTCCGTTTTTTACGATTAAATCAATTATTATTTCATCGTTGCAAATTGGATTTGCGTGTTTTACCTGATGCGTTTTATTTTTCAATTCTCCGTAATGCGGTTTTTCTGAATACAATTCCATTATATGCCGTTTGTAAATTGTTGATGTCATTTTAACACACTGAGTTTTCTATTTCTAAATCAATTAATTTATTTAATTCTGCAGCGTATTCAAGAGGTAATTGTTTTATTACGGGTTCAATAAAACCTGAAACAATTATTTTCGTTGCTTCCTCTTCGTTAAGACCGCGCGACATTAAATAAAAAAGTTGTTCTTCCCCTATTTTACCGACGGCGGCTTCGTGCGAGGCATTCACATCGTTTTCATGAACGTCCATGCTTGGGAAAGTTAAAACAGAACTTTCATCGTCAAGAATTAAGCCGTCACAGCGCACATGTGTTTGCGAATTTTTCGCGCCCTTAGAAATTTTTACTAAACCTCTGTAAGAACTTACTCCCGAATTTTTACTGATTCCTTTGCTCACAACCAATGAAGAACTATTTTCACCGACGTGGTAAACTTTGCAACCTGTGTCCTGATTTTGCCCTGCGCCCGCGTAAGCAATTCCCAAATATTCTGAATGTGAATTTTTTCCCAATAAAATACTGCATGGGTACAGCATAGTAACTTTACTTCCTAAATTCCCGTTTATCCATTCAATCGTCGCCCCGTCGTGAACTATTGCTCTTTTTGTATTCAAATTGTAAACATTTTTGCTCCAGTTTTCTATACTTGAATATCGCACTTTCGCATTTTTCAAAACGTGAATTTCAACGCATCCTGCATGAAGCGAGTTTTCAGAGTATATCGGGCTGGAACATCCTTCAATATAATGAACTTCAGAATTTTCGTCAGCAATTATTAAAGTGTGTTCAAATTGCCCTCCCCGTGAAGAATTCATTCTGAAATATGCCTGCAGGGGCAATTCAACTTTTGTGTTTTTTGGAACGTAAATAAAAGTTCCTCCGCTCCAAACAGCCCCGTGCAACGCAGAAAATTTGTGCAGTGCGGGATTAACGCATGTTGTCATAAAATATTTTTTAACTAATTCAGGTTGCTTGCGCACCGCTTCATCCATGTCCAGGAATATAACGCCTTTTTTTTCCAAACTCTTTTTCATATTGTGGTAAATTATTTCGGACTCATATTGCGCCCCGACTCCTGCAAGAGATTTTTTTTCAGCCTCGGGAATTCCAAGTTTTTCATAAGTTTCTCTTATTTCTTTCGGAACGTCATCCCATGATTTTGAATTCTTTTTAGCGTTAGGTTTTGTAAAATAATTAATTTCATTAAAATCTAAATCAGACAAACCCGGTCCCCACTTTGGCATGGACTTGCCGTTAAAAATTTCAAGCGAATTAAGCCTTTTCTGAAGCATCCATTTTGGTTCGTTTTTATATTCAGAAATCTTTTTTACAAGTTCCTCAGATAATTTATTATATGAATTATTTTTCATATCAGAAAAATGAACGGGGAGTTTTTAAAGGTTTTTAATTCTCTCCTAACTCGTCCAGCAAATCGTTGCAATCCTTAATCATGTTTCTTATTTCATCGTCGGGCAAGCTGTGCGCTTTCGCTCCCTGTTCAAGTGTTTCACTTCCCGCAATTGAGCAGCCTATACAATGAAGCCCGTAACTCATTATTACCGGAATCACGTCAGGATAATTTTCAATAATCTCGGAAATTTTCATATTCTTTTTTACTTTCTGTCTTGATGTTTGTTTTTGTTTCATGATTTTACAAGTTGACTTGGATTTATATTAATTCCGCTCGCTGAAGTCACCCGCAATAATCTGTTTCAAAAAGAGGTGATAATTCAAATTAAGAAAGTTTTTATATTGGGGTTTGTTTGGTGGGGTATGGGGGAGGTTGTTTTAAGAAAATTTACTTTTTTTGATAACTTTAGATTTTTGTTATTGAAACTTAATCCCAAAACATCTGGCGATTTGGATAAAACTTTTTTTCAATATTTTTCTCAAGGGATTAAAGAAATATTTGTTAAAAGAAAGTCATATAAGTTTGCAATTTTGGTTCATGGAAAATTTGCCGGTTCAATTGCATATTATCTTAATAATGGAAACTACGAACTAGGATTTTTTGTTTTCCCAAATTATAGGCGGAAGGGTGTTGGTACGAAGGCAATTAGAAAAATTTCAAAATATTTATTTGAAGATTTAAGAATAAAAAATGTTAGAGCTGTAACAGACATTGGTAATGTTGCCTCTATTAAAAGTTTGAAGAATAATAATTTTAAGTTAATAAAAAGAAATAAAAAAGCAAATGAACTTGTATTTGATAAGTTAAAATGAACACATCACCCGTAAAAGGATTCAATGATTATCTTGATGAAAATGCTCTCAAAAGAGCCGAAATAAAAAAAATTTTAGCGGATGCCTTTGAACGTTACGGTTTCAATCCTGTTGAAACTCCCGTCGTGGAATACGAAGAATTTGTGACTGGGGAAAATGAAAAAGACGAAGCCGTTTCGGATATTTTCAAATTAAAAGACAAGGGTGACAGAAAACTTGCGTTAAGATACGAATTTACTTTTCAATTAAAAAGAATAATGCAAAACAAAAAACTCCCGTTCAGAAGATATCAAATCGGGGAAGTTTTCCGTGATGAACCTGTTTCAGCAAATCGTTTCAGGCAGTTTGTTCAGGCCGACGCTGACATAGTGGGAATTTCAAAAGAAGAACCGTTCAAAAGTGAAGCCGAAATTCTAAGCATGACTTCAGAAATTCTTAACAAATTGGGAATTGATTTTGTGATTTATTTTAACAACAGAAAACTTTTTAACGAAATTCTTGAAAAAGAGGGCATTAATCAAAAAGACAGAAATAATGTCATAAAAGAAATTGACAAGATGGACAAATTGCCGGAAAAAGAAATAAAAGATAATCTGAAAAAATACAAAGCTGAAAAGATTTTAGGGATTTTCAAAAAGCCCGAAGAGTATTTTGAAAAATATTCTTTTTACAAAGAAATTCTTGATTTGAAAGAATATCTCAAAATTTATAAAATAAATGCTGAATTCCTGCCGGGTTTAGCCAGAGGTCTTTCTTATTATAACGGAACAATTTTTGAAGTAAAAACAAAATCCATAAAGGAAACAATCACCGCCGGAGGGAGTTATGAATTCAACGGAGTTCAATGCACCGGAATAAGTTTCGGAATTGACAGACTAAGCACTTTAGCAAAAATCCCGACGGAAAAAGAAAAATATCTTGTTGTTTCACTCGACGAAGATAAGCAATCTATAAAAATCGTTGAAAAAATTAGACGGGAAAATAAAACTGCAAATTTATTTTACGGAAAACCATCCAAAGCGCTTGAGTATGCAAATTCTTACAGGTATAACAAAGTAATTTTCGTCGGAGAAAAAGAAGTGAAAGAAAAAAAATTCAAAGTTAAGGACATGAATACCGGCAAAGAAAGTGTCTTGAAATTTTCTTAAATTTGCAACATTTAAAAATCCTGAAAGATTATTACCGTTATGCATGAGCATGATTTCAGAAAGAGGGAAAGGTTATCTTCAAATATACGTCAGTTAAGTGCAATAACTTTATTTTCATATATTGGTATCGCCCTCGTCGGGACAATATGGGCAATTTATATGGAGTCGATTGTTCACAACCCGTCTACCGTTGGATTAATCTCAACATGGTTCGGGGTGGCAGGAATATTCGCATTTTTATTTTTTATACCGATAATTGAAAAACACAATAAAACAAAAATTCTTGCATTGGTTCTTCTCCTTTACGCAATTTCTTATTTTTTATTCGCATTTGTAGATGACATTTTTGCTTTGATAATTTTGGGAACTTTAATATATGTAATTGCGTCGGCGCGTGTTAGCACTATCGGGATAATTATGCGCAACAAATCCAAAGATAATGAAGTATCAAAAAATACCGGCGTAATGTACACGGTTTTTAATTTTGCATGGCTGGTAGGACCCGTTGTTGCGGGGTTCGTCGCGCAAAAAATAGGAATCCGTTTTGTGTTTATAATTGCGGGAATCCTGGTAGGGATATCATTCATTTTGTTAAAAGTGCTCGGTCTAAACGACAGCGGGATTAGTAAAAGGCCCGAAAAAAATGTTTTCAAATTAACAAAAGAATTTTTCGCTCGAAAAAAATTTGTGCTTTCCTACATAATTCACGGCGGTGTAAACTTCTGGTGGGCTTTTATTTATATTTATATTCCAATGTTCATAGTTGATTCAGGAAGAAGCGATTTAGTTGTTGGCTATTTTTTGGCCGGCGTAATTGCTCCGCTGATTTTCTTAGAATATCCCATAGGAATTTTAGCATCAAAATTCGGTTTTAAAAAAATGTTTTTCCGCGGTTTTTTGATAGTTGCAATTGCAGCCGGTTTGTGTTTTTTAATAAACGACTTTTATGCAATTTTGATTCTTTTAGTTTTGGGAAGTGTCGGAATGGCTATGCTTGAACCGACGACGGAAGCGTACTTTTTTGACATAACAACAAAATCCGAAAAAGACAAATTTTACGGAGTTCAAAACACGACGGTCGACGTGAATTATGCAGTGTCGTTGTTTGCAGTTGCAATGATAATAAAATTCCTCCCATTCAAGTATTCATTCATTTTCATCAGCGCAGTGATGCTTGCTTTCGCATTAATTTCGTTAAGAATTAAAGATGTTTTTGAAAAAAAGAGAGGTTAATTTAATAAATTTTTATATTCTTTTTCAACAAGCATTCTAACATTTGGAGAGACATTTTCTTTGCCTCCTTTAACATCTTTTATATTAACCCATCTTAAATCCTGTTCTGGAGGAATGGGCTTGATTTTACTTTTATTTTTTAATTTTGCAAGATAATTAATCAATACAATTGTCATTTTTTCTTTTGTTTGCGGGTTTTCATAAAGTATATTTGGAGACAAGGGTTTTATAATCTGTATTTCCGCGTTTGCTGCCTGCTTAGCTTTCCGAATACAAGCTTCTTCCAGACTTTCACCTTCTTGAACGGTTCCTCCAATAAATTTATAGAAATCATCTTTGTTGTCTTTTGCTACTAGAATTTTCCCGTCTTCAATAATAACAGGACCTGATGCAACGATATATTTTCCTTCTGCCATTTTTTAAATAATTATTCAAACTATAAATTCTTTTCCATATAAATCCTATCATTATCCAAATCATATCCTAAATTTTTGTAATATTCCCGAACACCAACGCCCGAAATGACTTTTAAAATTTTGCAATTTTCCCGTCGGGAAATTTCTTCGGCTTCAGACATTAACCATTTTCCAATTCCTTTATGCTGCGAAATATTTCCAACTTCCCCCAAATCAAGCGCTTTTCCGTAAACATGCAACTCCCTTATCACCCCAGTTTTATTTTTCAAAATTCTCAATCTTAACAAACCGTATAAAATATTTTTATCATTCACAATTTCTAGAAAATACTCTTTTCCTTTTGAGGCGTTGTATTTTATAATTTTCAATTTCAGTTTATCCGAATTTGTTTCATTGAATCCAATTTCCCGAAGACGAATTTCATTTATCTTAACGCCGTTTTTTCTCAAATTATCTTCAATATCTTTTCTTAAATCAAGATTTATCGGATTAATTTCGGAAATCATTTTTTCTTTTGGAATTTCGCGCATTATCCTCATTATTCTGCAATATTCAGGAATTTCCGGAATCATTTTAGAAAGCAATTTTGCAATTTGTTCATTTGTGTATGGTTTGTATTTTATTCTTTTGTAAATTTTTGAAAGAACTGAACTTTCAACAATCTGGCACGGATAAATTTTAAGCTGGTCAGGTCTGAAATTTTCATTCCTAAAAAGTTCTTTGAATAATTTTGTATCTTTTTTAGGATTGCTGTAAGGAAGCCCCGGCATAAAATGGTATCCCACTTTAAATCCAGCGTTTTTCAGTTTTTCCGTCGCTGATACAACATCTTTAACTGTATGACCGCGGTTTACTTTTTTATAAATTTCATCGTCAGGCAGCTGAACTCCTATTTCAACTCTCGTGCATCCGAATTCAAGCATTCTTTTAATTTCTTCATCAGAGCAATTGTCAGGCCGATTTTCAATGCACATTGCAACACACCTGTGTTTTGAAATTTCATTTATTTTATCGTACTGCAAAAATGTCCCGCCGATTATTATTAATTCTATTTTGTCCGTCGGGTGACCCATTTTTTTTAATGTCTCAAGCCGCGTTTTAACCTGGATGTAAGGGTCAAATTTTAATGCAAGAGCACGCATGATTGCGGGACTTTTGTCAGTATAACTTTGTGGAACATTTTCTCCGCCCGGACAGTAAATACACGTTCCGTGGTCGCATTTTTTCGGTTTTAGAACAACCGTTAAAGGCGTAACACCCGAAACACTCCGCACAGGTTTCTTCGGCGATTCTTTTGAATATATTTTTTCTGATTTTGCCATAAAAAACCGATAATTTTTAAGCTTAAAACCTTTTCCAAATATATGAAACTCAAAATACCCAACCAGCAAAAACTTTGGAATTCAATTGCGGAAGAATGGAATACTTACAAAGAAATTCCGTCAGGATTAAGCAAAGATTTTTTAAAAGACTGCGACGGTGATATCATTGATTTAGGTTCGGGTTCTGGAAGACATCTTACAAAATTGAAAAACGGAAAAATGTATCTTGTTGATTTTTCAGATAAAATGCTCAAGCTTGCTGAAGAAAAAGCAAAACGATTAAGAATCCCGGCTGAATTTGTCGTCGCTGACATTTCAAAAAAACTCCCGTTCAAAAATAATTTTTTTTCATGCGGGATTTCAATTTCGGCTTTGCATTGCCTTAAACCATTACAGCAAAAAAAAGCAATTAAAGAATTGTATCGTGTTCTAAAACCTGAAGGAAAAGTGCTTATAGGAGTTTGGAATATAAATTCAAAAAGGTTCAGAAGAAAAAAGAAAAAAGGTCGGGAACAATTAATCGGGTGGACTGACAAAGGAAAAAGATATTACTATCCGTTTGAAGAGAATGAAATTCATGATTTATTCAAAAAAACCGGATTTAAAATTTTGTCGTCGCATAATTCCGAAATGATGATAAATTTTATCGCCCAGAAAAATTGATTTAAAATCAAGTATTTGCAATTTTGTCCCGCAATTTCTCAGAGGATTTTTATTGATTATTTCTTCAAAACTTTAACAAAATCAAAAAAACTTTTTTTCTCAAAATCGGTAAGTTTTTTTTCGTCAATATTGTAAGAAACTTTTATCATTCCCAAACCTGAAATAAAAACCGTGCCAATAAGAAAGTTAGCCCCGTCGCGATTTTGCAAACTCCATATTAATTTTTCAATTTTTTTATTTATATTTTCTTCATACATTTTATCTTTTACAAATCCTTCAATTTCATCAAAATTCAAACCTAAATTATCCGAGACAGGATTTATTTTTTCGTTGTTTGCATACCCAAAATTTTCAACGGGCACAACCTCAATTGGATTTTGGTTAAGTTTGAAACTAACCATTTTATTTAACTTCGGAATAAAGTAATCAAGGTGTTGTTGATTTTCCGCCCCGGCGCCCGGCTTTTTGTCGACGGTAAAGAACCCCGAACATAAAAATGCCGAAGGATTTTCTTTTTTAAAATCCCTGAACTCCGCTGACGAAATTAATTTCTCCATGTAAAACTGAAATTCCATGGATAGATAATGCTTCTTTGATTTATAAGTTTTAGGATATAAAATGTTTTAAAGGGGATTTTTGTGGTATTTCCATGGCCTCGAGAAAAGTTAAAGGGATTGACGACCTTATATCAAAAGGTGTTGTTGTCAACTCTTCCAACGGTGTTTTTGAAGTTGAAACGCACAGGACGAAAAACAACCCTGATTATCCCAATAAGAAAAATTCCGAGAGATTATTCTTTTCAGAAAGAAATGCATCTTTCTTCAGGCAAGTTAAGAGCGGCTCTTCTGTAAGAGTTGTTTTTAATAACCCGGATAAAGAATATGTTGAAGAGATTTACACTTCAAATTGGAAAATTTTTTACAGGAGATAATGGAAAAATATTTATCTTCATTAGTTTTCAATTTTTAATGAAAAATCCCCCTAAATTAGAAGGCATTGTTAATGGTTCTGTTGAAGGTTTCTTTGTCGTAAATATAAACGGAAAAAATTACCCTTTTTCAAAATATACTTCGCGAAGATTTGTTCGCCCTATTCACAATATCACTGTAAACTGTTATTTCAGCGATTCAAACAAAACTTATATCGAAAAAGTTGAAAGTGAAAAGGAAAGAATTTTATATTTATTAAAAGATTAGTTCCTGTTTTCAACTTCTTTTTTCAAACTCTTTACAAAATCATCAGCATTCATTGCATTAATTTTCTTGTCGCCTTTTTCCCTCACAGCGACGGAGTTCTCTTTTTCCTCTCTGTCCCCGACGACAATTATGTACGGAATCTTTGCAATTTCAGCGTCCTTGACTTTTGCGGGAACCGTCGTCTGCGAGAAATCATAATCAATTCTCAATCCAGGAATTTCTTTCTTCAGTTTTTCATAAACTTTTTTTGCGTAATCAATATTTCTGTCCGTGAAACTTAAAATTCTGACCTGTTTAGGAGCAAGCCACGTCGGCAAACGTCCGTTAAGATGTTCAAGCAAAATTCCTATAAATCTCTCTAAACTTCCGTAAACTGCTCTGTGAATCATGATTGGTCTTTTCTTAGTATTATCCGAATCGGTGTATTCAATTTCAAATCTTTCCGGCATTGAAAAATCCGCCTGAATAGTCCCGCACTGCCATGTTCTCCCAAGTGAATCTTCTAAATGGAAATCAATCTTCGGCCCATAAAATGCTCCGTCGCCGGCATTAATTTTATATTTCATCTTTTTCTTCTTCAAAACATTTTCA
>CAZRDP010000015.1:10605-13164 GCA_964598985.1 Candidatus Woesearchaeota archaeon
GAAACTTATTCTTATTCGCTTTCTCTGCCTTGTCCCAAATCGCATCACTTCCAATTCTCTTTTCAGGTCTCGTTGATAGTTCAACTTTATATTTGAATCCGAATTTTGAATAAGTTTCGTCAATTAAATCCATGACTTTTGAAATTTCATCCTCAAGTTGTTTTTCGGTGCAAAAAATGTGCGCATCATCCTGTGTGAATTGAATCACCCTAAACAAACCAGCCAAAACTCCTGAAAGTTCCTGTCTGTGAACAATTCCGAATTCTCCCGCGCGCAATGGCAAATCTTTGTATGATTTTGGTGAGTTCTTAAAAATCAGCAATCCGCCTGGGCAGTTCATCGGTTTTACCGCAAAATTTCTTTTTTCATACTCAGTCAAAAAAATGTTGTCGCGGTATTTTTCCCAATGCCCTGAAATTTGCCATAATTTTTTATCAAGAATTTGTGGTGTCTGAATTTCAGTGTAACCGTATTTGGAGTTTAATTCTCTTGAAAATTCTATCAATTTATTTCTTATAATCAAACCGTCATTGTGCCAAAAAACCATTCCCGGCGCGACCTCGCTGAACGAAAATAAATCCATTTGCTTCCCCAAAATTCTGTGGTCGTTTTCCTTGAGTTTTGAAGTATCAAGCTTGGACTTTGAAATTTCTCTCAAAAGCTGTTTCTCGTCGTATTTTTCCTCGGCAATTTTTATTTTTCCCCCTGTTTCTTCAAAAGAAATTTCTCTTGATAATTCACTTAACGGATGACCCTTGACCTTAAGTTCAAACTCTTTGTAATATCCGAAAGGCGCCCGCAAAACTTTGTACTTTTTCTTAACAAGTTCTTCTTCCGCTTTATTTAAAATTTCAGTTGCAATTTCAGGGCTTCCCAAATTTTTAGAAAGGTGCGCGTAAGGGTAAAGGACAACATTTTTGGTTTTGACTTGCGACGATATATCCTCAATATTTTCAACAAGTTTTTCGGTTATTTTTTCAGAATCGCCTTTTTCAACAGCAATCATAACTACAAGCGCCTCTTTAATTTCTTTTTCCGCGCGCTCTTTTTCATCAAGTTCGCCAATGCTCTTCAGCGCTTTTTTCAGCGGTTTAAATTTTATGTAATCAACATGTAGATTCAGTGTCTTCATACCACCTCTAGAAAAAACTACTTTATAAAATTAATTAGGATCCGCCCGTTCGGTTCAGAGTGTGGTTCAAATGTGATAAATGAATCAAACTTCATATATTATATACTCAAGTATAACAAAATATAAATACCAGTTCATGTTTTAATTAACATCTATTAAAATGAAACGTTATTTTTTATCGGGAGGGGAACTGGGCGCCAGAAAAAACTAGTGGCAACCTTTTTCCGAACCGCGATAATTTTCCCTGCTTTTTCTCTAAAGTTTAGTCAATTAGTTCAAACTCGTTTGATTCTATCGCAACCTTTAAATTGCTTTCAATTAAATTTAAACTTCAAAAGAAAATGAAAAGCTCAAAACTGGCAAAAATAATCGGAATGGCTGCAATAACAGCATTATCATTCGGAAAACCCGACTTTGTTTACGCTCCGCCGATTGAAACGGGGTACACTTACGAAATCCATAAACAATTGATTTGGGATGAAATTGCAAAAAAACAAAATGCGGACTTAATAAAAAAACCTTATTACAGGTTGAAGCCGAGTAGTTGCTCAAAATATGCAAGATTGTCCGCCAAAAAATTATTTAACAAAAAATACGTCGGAGGGCACGCGTGGGATTTGAAATATCCTAATCATGTGGTTTACAATTTTGAAAAAGAAAATGAAGTTAAAGAAGCAATTATGGACGGAGAACTGAGCCAGGGAATGCTTATTACTTCAAAATGGCCGGTCAAAAATATGCAGAATTATTGGACCAATCCAAAGAAAAAAGGTTTTGATATTAAAGGGAATCCTATTGAATCAACGCATGTCATTCAGTACATCGGAATCGGAAGAATTACTGATGAAAAAATTCTTGATATTCCCGAGCCGTTATTTTTACATCAATGGGGAAGAAAATTTGAAATAAAAACTCAGAAGCAATTGTGGAATGATTATAACTTGGAATTCCAGAAAGTAATTAATGACAGACCATTGGAAGAAAAAACTGTAGCAACAACTTTCCCGGAAAAATTCTTAAAATAATTTCTTAACTTCTTTTTTTACTTTCTCTAACCTTTTCTGATGTTCTTTTAAAAATTTCTGAATTTTCTCAATAGTGTATTTTTTCAATTCTCCCGTCAGCATTTTTCCCGAACGATAATTTTTTTCAATTTTTTCGAGTTTTTTATCATCCTCTTCAAAAAACATTTTAAGATACTGAAAAGAAACATCCACGTCGGGATTTCCGCCTTTTTTTCTGTGTTCTTCTACCGTAGGCTGTCCTCCTGAAAACGCATATTTGTTAATTTTATTTTTCACAACTTCCGGAGTATCGCTAAGACCAATATAAGAATTCGGGTCGGACGAAGACATTTTTCCGCCTGAAAGTCCGGGCATGAACAAATGATATGTTGAACTCAATTGAACAAATTTTTCCTTTGAATA
>CAZRDP010000016.1:0-11325 GCA_964598985.1 Candidatus Woesearchaeota archaeon
ATCCAGAGTTAGCCGAAGCGGTAAACTGGTTAAAAGATTACAAAGCCCGGATGGAAAATGGCATGAAAAAATTATCTTCTGAAAATAAAAAAATAAAAGAAGATATTGAAATGATAAACAACCTTGTGGGCTTTTACATTCATGAAGCAAAAACACCGCTAAATGCAATTTACGGATTTTGTGGTTACATTTTAAGATATGGAGATAACCTTGACGAAGAGCAAATCAAAAATCTTGAAAATATGAAAACATCTGCTGAAAAAGCAATATCTCTCACGAATATTGATAAAAGAATATTTAGTGAAAAAGAAAAATTCTCCGTCTTTGACGTCGTGAAAACAAACATATTAAGACAGGAAGAACTTATAAGAAAAAATAAGTTAGGTCTGAATTTTAGATACACTCCCGTCGAAGAAATAGAATCAAACAAAGCGCTGATTGACGGAGTAATCGGGACAATTCTCGACGACGCATATTGCTGGACGCCGGATTATTCAAGAGTAGAAGTCGGAATAAGAAAAGACAAAGGAAGTAAAACAGAAATTTTAATTGAAAATAAAATTGCTGAAAAAAGAAGAAATATTTGCGGTGAGGGAAAAGGCATCGGACAAAAAAGTGCAAAAGGATTTATAAAAAAAATGGGCTATGAATTCCACAATTATTCAAAACCGGAAATTATTTACAATGCAAACAAAAACAGATATGAAACAACAAAAAATCTTGGAAACGAAAGAGCAACGGATAATATTTCTCTTGAAGATGTTATTTGGGGCATTAAAATAAGAATATAATTTTGAAAACCAACTTGCAAAAAAGATTTTCAAATGAGTCCCATATGAGAAAATTAAAAAACCCTGATTATTTACCTATAAGATGAAGGGGATGATTAAAGCGGTAAAATTATTGTGGATATTTGCGGGAGTAATTTTGCTCTGCGCAATCCTATACACTTTTATTGACATCCAGATTATGAAAGGTCAGGCCGATTCTGCAAAAACCCTTTTCTTCGCCGCCGGACTTTACACATTCATAATTTATCTTGTGACGACGGGAATATTTATTCTTGCACAGGAAATAATAAAAAGGGTCAAAGAAGTTTAGCTCTATGAAAAACCCCAGAAAACGCCCCGAATTGAAACCGCTGTTTGTCGAAAGAATGAAAGAACTTCTCTCTGATGAGGACGATTTGAAAAAATATCTTGAAATTATCAATTACGAACCCGTGAATTCAATTCGATGCAATAAAATAAAAATTTCACCGGAAAAATTAAAGACGCGTCTTGAAGAAAAATACAAATGGAAAATTTCACAGCCGTGGAAAGAATATCCAGAAGTAATGATTATTGATTCAAATTTATTGCCCGGAGAATTAGGCCGTTCGATAGAACATCTCCTTGGTTATTACTACGTTCAGGAACTTTCAAGCATGCTTCCGATAATTGCGCTAAACCCAAAACCTCACGAAAAAATTCTTGACTTGTGCGCTTCTCCCGGAAGTAAAACAACGCAAATTGCATCTGACATAAAAAATTCGGGATTAATTATCGCAAATGAAAAATCCATCGGAAGAATAAAAATTCTCGCTTCAAATCTGGAAAGATGCGGAGTTACAAACACAATCATCACACGCGACGACGGAATATCACTTTGCAAAAATTTCAAAAAACAAACTCTTGAATTTGATAAAATATTGCTGGACGCTCCATGTTCTGGGGAAGGAACCTTGAGGAGTTCAATTGCAACTTACAAAATGTGGAATTTAAACACAATAAAACAACTTTCAAAACTTCAGAAAAAACTTTTTTCGGCATCTTTCGACATTCTAAAAAAAGACGGAGAAATATTATACTCAACGTGCACTCATGCTCCTGAAGAAGACGAAGAAATAGTAAAATTCGCTTTAGAAGAATTTAAAGGAAAAATAAAAATTGAAAAAATTTCTGCCGAACTCCCAAAAGAAATTAAAATCCGCCCGGGAATTAAAAAATGGAAAGAAGAAACATTTCCTGAAGAAGTAAAATATTCGTGCAGATTATATCCTCAGGACAATAACACCGAAGGATTTTTTTTAGTTAAATTTACTAAATTGGGAAATTAAAATGAAAATTGATTGGTATAAACACTATAGAGATAAAAATCTAGTTTACAATAAGAAGTATGTTGAAGAAAATTTAAATTTAGATAAACTTTATTTAGAATTATTGGATAAATATTTAAAACCAAAATCTAAAATACTTGAATGTGGGTGCGGTCCTGCAAGAACAGCCATTTCAATAGCAAAAAAAGGATTTTTAGTTACAGCAATAGATAATGACTCCAAAATGTTAAATTTTGCAAAAGATAATGCAAAGATTGCAAATATGGATATAAATTTTATTCTGTTAGATTATTTTAAAATAAAAAATCATTTTAAAAAAGACCAGTTTCAATGTATCACACATCAGGGCGTCTTGGAACACCACAATCCTAAAAAAATAATTAAATTATTAAAAATACAGCTATCAATCTCTAAATTTATAATAGTTTCAGTTCCATTGAATACCCCTTTTAATATTAAATATTTTGAAGACAAAATTCACAGAAATCTATGGACAAAAAAATATTGGTTAAAAATTCTGAAAGAATTCAATATTGTTGAAACAAAAACAATAAAACAAAGAACAGATAATCTTATCATTGTGATTAAAAGAGGTGATAACTAAATGAACTCGATAGAAATAATTCCAAAAAGAGAAACAAAAGGAATGCTTGAAAAGTTGGAAAAGCAATTCGGAATAAAAGATATTCCCGGAATTCTAATGAGAAAAGGGAAAGAAAGAATTTTCCTGTTTAATGGTGAAATATCCGAAGATGAAATTGAAAATATTGATGCCGTCGTGGAAATTGAACGCACAGGCATTTATATCGGAAAAATTTTTGAACCAACAGGAGAAATTCGCTTAAGCATAGAAGGAACACAGATTTTCCAAAGCCAGATTGTAAAAAATATCCTTGAACTTGACTCTAATGAAGATTATGAAAAATGGATGAACGGTCAGGAATTAAATATAAAAACAAATTTCAGAGGAATAATTGCAATAAAATATAATGGCGAATTTTTGGGATGCGGAAAAGCATCAGAAAACAAGATAGGAAATTTCATTCCAAAAAACAGAAGATTGAAACTGAAATAAAATTCTAAAGAAATTCAAAAACCTCAACACACAAATAATTTTAAACTTATATTGTTATCACAACCCCACAGAGTTCCTGCACATTAACTTAAACCCAAATCCTTAAAACCCTAAATTACTTTTCAGAAAAATGGATAAAGAAAAGATTCTTGAAGCAGGAAAAATTGCAAAACAAGTTCGTGAATTTATTAGACCAAAAATCCGGGCAGGGCAACCATTGCTTGAAATTGCAGAACTAATTGAAAATAAAATTTCTGAATTAAATAAAAATGCCAAACCCGCATTCCCGACGAACCTTTCAACAAACGAAATCGCTGCGCATTACACACCTGCTTACGACGACAAAACTCTTGCTCACGGATTGTTAAAAGTTGATTTTGGCGTCCATATTGACGGATGGATTTCAGACCAGGCCTTTTCAGTTGATTTGGAAAATTCCCCTGAAAATAAAAAACTAATCACAGCGTCGGAAAAAGCACTTGAAAAAGCAATTGAAAAAATAAATTCGGGAATTTCAGTTTCAGAAATAGGAAAGTCAATTCAAAAAGAAATTTCCTCTCTGGGATTTAACCCAATAGTAAACTTATCCGGTCACGAGATTAAACAACACGATTTGCACGCAGGCCTGACAATACCAAATTATGAAAACAATTCTACAGAAAAAATTTCTTCAGGTTTATACGCGATAGAACCGTTCGCAACATCAAGTTCATCGTCGGGAAAAGTCCGCGACGGACAACCTTCAGGAATATACAATGTTCAGGATTCTAAACCTCCGAGAAGTCCTCTTGCGAGAGAAATCCTCGATTATGTCCTTGAAGAATATTATACTCTTCCTTTCTGTTCAAGATGGCTTGTAAAAAAATTCGGCACAAAAGCGCTTCTCGTTTTAAAACAACTTGAACAAAATGGAAACCTTCATCAATACTCTCAGTTAGTAGAATATTCAAAATCCCCGGTCGCCCAGAGTGAACACACGGTTTTTATCGACGATAAAGGAGAAAAAATCATAACGACGCTGTGATTATCCTAAATAACTGCTTCCCGCAGGAATTGCCGCTTTCGCCGATTGCAAAAATTGGTCTTCAACCTGTTTGTAAACCTGAATTGTCTGTTTTGTTATGGAAGGTTTTATTTTATCCAAAGCTTTGTCAAAATGTTTTTTCAAAACTTCTTTTGAATTTATATCTTCACGAAGTGCAATCATAGCCGCTTCCCTCGTCAAATTTTCCAAATCTGCTCCTGTATAACCTTCGGTTTTTTTCGCTAATTCTTTAATTATCTTTTATCGGCATCTTCTCCGTATGAATTTTCAAAATATTTTCCCTGCCCGCATCTTCGGGCGCATTGACCAAAAGTATTCTGTCAAATCTTCCCGGCCTCAACAAAGCCGTATCCAGCATATCCGGTCTGTTCGTCGCTCCGATAACCAAAACATCATGTAAATCTTCCAACCCGTCCATTTCAGCAAGCATTTGATTCAAAACTCTCTCGGTAACTTTTGTTCCGGTTTCGTATCCTCTTTTCCCGGCAAGTGAATCAATTTCATCAAAAAATACAACACACGGTGCGACCTGTCTTGCGCGTTCAAAAATTTTTCTCATTCCCTCTTCGGATTTCCCGACCCACATGCTCAACAGCGACGGTCCTTTAACCTGAATGAAATTTGCTTCGGATTCTTTCGCAACAGCTTTAGCCAAAAGCGTTTTACCCGTTCCCGGCGGACCATACAATAAAATTCCTCTCGGAGGATGAATTCCCATTCTCGTAAAACTATCAGGATATTTCATAGGCCATTCAACAGCTTCTTTCAAATCCTGTTTAATATTTTCCAAACCGCCTACATCATCCCATCCCACCGTCGGAGTTTCAACCAAAACCTCACGCATCGCGCTCGGTCTGACAACTTTCAACGCGTCAGTAAAATCCTCATGCTTAATAACAAGTTTTTCCAAAACTTCCTGCGGAATTTGCTCTTCATCATCAAGTTTTAACTTAGGTAAATTTTTTCTCAAAACATTCATTGCCGCTTCCTTTGTGAGAGATTCTAAATCAGCGCCGACAAATCCGTGAGTTTTTCCCGCAAGTTCATCAAGATTTACATCTTTTGTCAACGGCATTCCACGCGTGTGAATTTTTAAAATTTGCAATCTTCCTTCTTTTCCCGGAACGCCGACTTCAATTTCTCTGTCAAATCTTCCCGGTCTTCTCAAAGCAGGGTCAATAGCATTTACTCTGTTCGTCGCTCCGATAACTATAACTTTCCCGCGGGATTTCAGACCGTCCATCATCGTAAGCATCTGTGAAACAACCCTTCTTTCTACTTCCCCTCCGACATCTTCTCTCTTAGGCGCAATCGCGTCAATCTCGTCGATAAAAATAATTGCAGGCGCGGTTTTTTCCGCTTCTTCAAAAATATCCCTTATCTTTTTTTCAGATTCTCCGTAATATTTTGACATAATTTCAGGTCCGTTCAATAAAATAAAATGCGCATCGGATTCATTCGCAACAGCTTTCGCCAAAAGTGTCTTTCCGGTTCCCGGCGGTCCGTGCAGTAAAACTCCCTTCGGAGGTTCAACTCCCAAACGCTGAAAAATTTCAGGACGCTTCATCGGAATTTCAACCATCTCCCTAATTTTTCTGACTTCCTCATTTAATCCGCCAATATCTTCATACGTTATATCTGGAATACTTTCTTCTGAAATCTCAACGGCCTTAGAATTCAAAGTCACTTCAGTGTTTTCTGTAATCAAAACTGGTTGCGTCGGCGTCGCATTGACAACTAAAAATCTTATTTGAGAAATGCTTCCGCCAAGATTTCCGAATCCCATCCCGCCGAAAATATCATTTAAATTCCCGAATATATCATTG
Source organism: Candidatus Woesearchaeota archaeon (assembly GCA_964598985.1). Lineage (GTDB taxonomy): Archaea > Nanobdellota > Nanobdellia > Pacearchaeales > GW2011-AR1 > MWBV01. The sequence continues at coordinate 6,045 of CAZRDP010000016.1, forward strand.
AAATCTTCAAACTCTTCAGACATTAAATCTCTTCTTCTGTTCGTCCCGCCCAAAACCAAAACATCACCTTTCACGACGGCTCTGCCAAGCATTCCTTTTTTCAGATTTTCAGGATCGCCCTGAACCATTATCCCTTTTTGCGCCGGCGCAATCATAATTTTTTTCGCTTCCTTAACGTCCGCTTTTGAAACTGTGACAACATCTCCGATTCCGGTTTTTGCATTTCTCCTCAAAATACCGTCGATTCTTATTATTCCTTCACCAACATCAGCAGGATAAGACCTGTCAACAATAGCAACAGTTTCGCGACCGCCTTTAATTGAAATAATATCTCCCCTTCGTAAATCCAAATCTTTCATTAAGCTTGCATCAATTCTCGCAATGCCTTTATACGCATCATCCTGCATCGCTTCAACAACTTTTAATTGTATACTTCCGGATTTTTTTGCACTCATTTTTTTCCTCCGAAATTTTTATCAGTATTTTCTTTTTCGACAAAATGTTTATTCATTTCTTTTCCAAAACTTAAACTTAATTTATTCAAATCTTCAAAACATAAACTTACCATATCATTCATAATTTTTTCCTGCGCGTTCATAAACGAAACGATTTCCTTCGGGATTGAAACTGCATAACTATTTCCGACGAGACGCATTTTAACATGAAATTCTTTATTTTTCAAATTCACAAATTTATTATATTCCTGTTCATCAACCGGATGAATTATTTTCTCGTTACATCTATTATCGGGACAAACCACCGCTCTGAATATAAAACCGTTTTTCACAACCTTTGCTCTTTGCATTTTTTTCCCGCATTTTTTGCACAGGATTGTGTTGTCAAAAATATCCGTCGACATTTTAGTTTAAAAAATATTTTTTATTTAATTGTTTTGAAACCTGGCGTATATATTTTTCTGAACATGCATCATCGTAATTTCCCAAATGATTTTCTGAAATTGCGTTTCTTACCATTTGGTTATACATCCCCTGATATTTAGGGGTAAGGTTATAACTGTAATTTTGTCCGGGATCCATTTTATGAATTCTTTTCGTGATTATGAAAGCCGCGTCAATTTCTTAACACGGCTAGGGTTGAAAAGAGGTTGGTGTATACACGAAGTATACACGAATATAGATATACTGAACTATTTAAATATTTCGGTGATTAAACCTGAAATATAAAATCAAAAATATTTATTTTTTAATTTCAAATCCACTATCAGTTATTTCATAATTGAAAATCTTTTTATTATAAAAACTCCCTCTATGTTTTAAAACGGCAAGCGCTTGTTTTTGTACCATATTCTCCTCGGAAGAAGGCAAATATCCCAGAGCAATAATTGTATTGACGCCTGCTTCCAATTCGCGATTTATCACAGACCCATTGACAATATTAAAAATATTCTTTTCGTCGGTTGTCATGTTTATAACAAATGAATGATCTTTAGGAATATTATTTTCCAATCTTACATTCGGTGCAATAGGACCAACGGGTTTCATCAATTCTCTTTTCCATGTTTGAAAAGAACATATGTGCTGCGATGGATAACCGCCATTTCCGAATGTTTCATTCATTTTCCTTAATCCAATTTTTTCGTATTCTTTGAACTCTTTATCATTTTCTGAAAAATATTCTGTAGAAAATCCAAATTTAACATTTTTTAATTTCTTTTCAGCATACAACTTCATTTGCTTATCATTTGTTAAAATTTTGAAAACTTCCTCATTATCAAAAACTTTAGTTTGATTTGAAGAATTATATTCATTAAAAAATTCTTTTAAAGAAGAAACACTTCCCTGCAACAAATCGTCCAAAACAACCCTCTTTGTTTTTGGTAAATGAAATACAATAAAAGAATTTTTAAAATACCGCGGTCCATAAGGAGAATTCCAGTAATCATGGTGCCTCCAGACATTCATAGCTTCTTTTACAGGAAAGTTAAAAAGAAAACTTTCATCAATTGAATTCTTTTTTGATTTTGAATGTTTTGAATTATCTTGAAAAGATTTTAAATCCCAATCAAAAAATTTCTTTGCATAATCGACCTGCCTTTGATCATCAATAGAAAAACCATCACTAATCATAAGACCGGGATAATGATCTTCTTTAATTCCGGCATGAGCAACGGAAACTCCCAAAATTGATTTTCCAATTCCGGCAGGACCATAAATAATTGTTTTTGTGCCTCTTATCAGACCGCCTCCAAGAATCTTGTCTAACTCTTTATTCCCTGTTGAATACCTTTCAACCATATCCCAAATCCGTTTAACAGACTTTTAAACATGATTATAATTCAAAATATATAATAAAACAATTTAAAAATATAACAATTCTTTCTTAATAAATGGATATTAAAGATATAAAAAAAGCAGGTGTAAGCAATGCCAGCGAGATTGATATCAAAGAATATGAGCTAAAAGAAAAAGACAAAAAAATAAAATTTGAGGAAATTAGGATAAAAAAAGGAGAAGAAAAAAAGAGGGAGCACAAATTAAAAAAATTCCTTAAAAAATTCTGGAACGTCGTATGGAAGGACGATTCTTTCAAAGGTTGGTTGATTTCCTTGCTGTTTATTTTTGTCGTCATCAAATTTATTTTCTTTCCGTTGTTAAGTTTAGCGACGGGAACGAATTTGCCTCTGGCAATAGTCGAATCCTGCTCAATGTATCACAAAGGAGATTTGCTTGGAAGTTATAATAATTGGTACGAAAAACATGAAGCAAAATATTCCGAATTGGGAATTACCGTCGAAGAATTCAGAGATTTCAAAATGAAAAAAGGTTTCAACAAGGGAGATATACTTTTTATTGTCGGTGCAAAACCGGAGAAAATTAAAGTTGGGGATATTATTATTTTTAATGCAGGAACTGCAAATCCTGTTATTCATCGCGTTATAAAAATATCAGAAGATGAAACGGGAAAATTATTTTTTTCAACAATCGGTGACAACAATTACGGACAACTTCCTGCGGAAAAATCAATTTCCGAGGAGCAATTAGTCGGAAAAGCATCACTAAGAATCGCTCCGTTAATCGGGTGGGGAAAACTTGTTTTCTTTGAAGGAAAAAAATCTCCCGCTGAAAGAGGATTTTGTTCAGAGAACTAATTTAGGTGTGCCATTCCCGAACCCAAACTTTTATAAATAATTCATCTCTTAAGGAAAATAAAATATATATAATTTTAAGATGGAATTTTGTCCAAAATGCGGCGCTGTTCTCGTGCAAAAGAAAAAAAATGCAGGATGCCCCAGATGCAATTATAGTTCTAAGGAAAAAATAAATATTAAAACTTCAGAAAAAATCGAGAACAAAAATGAAATTGCTGTGATAACCAAAAAAGACAATTCACTTTCACTCCCTGTAATAATTGAAAAATGCAAAAAATGCGGAAACGACAAAGCGTATTTCTGGACGATTCAAACCCGCGCCGGCGACTAAGCCGAAACAAAATTCTTCAAATGCACGAAGTGCGAACATACTTGGCGAGAGTATAGATAGAAGTAATTGAAAATAAATATACTATCTATGCTCGAGTAGAGAATATCGCTGAACAAATTAAAAACATCATTACAGCGATGTTTGTGCAGAGAATATCGATAAAGAATTTATTCTGAATAGGTAATCTTTTAAACAAAATAATTCTATAATTTTAATCGGCCTCGTAGCTCAGCTTGGTAGAGCACTAGACTCTTAATTAAGCAAAAAGAAATCTAGGTGTCGGGGGTTCAAATCCCCTCGAGGTCATTTTAAAAATTCTATCTCAAATCCGAACTTAAGATTTAGAATATAAATTATAAATTTCTTTTTCATTTAATCTCACCTGCCTTAACTCTTGGATTATTAACCATACTAAACTATAATCTTCTCTATATTTAAGTAGGGGGGCTAAAGTACTTGTTCATCTCATACGACGACATTTCAAAAAGAGGTGATAAATATTATTCAGAATTTTCTTCACTTTCCCCTTTCCCCAACTTATCCCAATACTCCGCTCTTTCAAGTTGCGCATGAAAATGCGATTTACCTTCCTTTCTCAATTTCCAGTAAATTAAATTTCCGTTAACAGTATCTATTCGACGCGCAACTTTTTTCAAAGCTCTTTTTGCCGCGCCGACTTTTTGCGGAGTTGATTTTTTATCGTTTAATTTTTCCTCTTCTTCTTTTTTCCATTCAAGAACTTCCTGCATTTCCTCTTCGGTTTCTTTTAACTTTTCCTCAATTTCCTTTTCACTCAAAGGAGGAAATTTTATTCCTTTGTATCCATATTTTGTTGCCATGATTAAAAAAAGGTTTTCATATTTTTAAATATCACCTCTTTTGAATTAAAATGCAGTCTATCAATTCCTTAAAAGTTTTTTTACATCTTAATATTTTAAAGTCCGGAGAAATTCGCGTTTAGCAATTTCGGAGAAAGTATCAACGAGTGTAAGCGAGCAAATTTCACGTGCAAGTATAAGAAACAGCATAAATCTGTCCAGAATTATCTTTGTATTCTCTCCGATTCATTTTAAGAAGTTTATCTTCCACATTTTCGTGAAAACTCCGCCAACAATTCGCATTACAAAAATCATCGACGGCATTTCCTAAATCTTCCATAACTTTATCATCAACACAATATCTGCCTGTCATAAAATTCAAACAAAAAATCTATTAATAAATATTATTGCACTCATCACCTATGTTTAAAAAATTCAATTTGCCGAAACCTCTTCATTACTTTTTCATAATTTCCTTTTTCAGCAAGAACTTTTTTTCTGTCCTCGCTCAACAATCTGAAATCAAAATTTTTAACATCGCCATTTAATTGATCTTTTCCAGGATAATCTCTCCATCTTTTTTCAGATTTTTTCTTATACTGCAAAACCATAAATTATCGAAGAAGAAATTATTTATTTAATTTTCTAATTAATTTAATAATGTCAAATTTTCATCAAAACTGTGTAGTGAATATATATGTTCCAAAACATTTAAAAGAACAACACTATCACGATATATACATTAAATTGATACATTGTTCGTGAAATGGAAAGCAAAGACAATTTTGACATCTTTTTCCGAAGAAAGCCGGCGATGATGCTGGTCTCTTTGAAAAAGAACACACGGATGAGGTATGGTAGTGTTTTGGCTAAAGAAGTGGATTGCACTTACAGCCACGCGGTCAAGATACTGCAAACTTTGGAAGAACTTGGTTTAGTGGATTTTGAAAAAAAGGGGCGAATTAAAGTGATAAAACTGACCAAGAAAGGAATAGAAGTTGCAGACGCTATTGAGAACATTCA
>CAZRDP010000016.1:11335-11582 GCA_964598985.1 Candidatus Woesearchaeota archaeon
TCCCGTCGGGAAGAAAGAAATTATTTAGAAGTATGAAATATAAGCTGTTGATTAACAGGCAAATATTTTTCAACAAAAGAATTAAACAAATTTTTATTTTCGGTGTATAATTTATTTGAAACTTTTTCAATAATGGGCTCCAGTTTTTCAGTAGAATGTGCCCTATAAATAACATGGGCAGATTCATGAACAAGAGATTCTGCTTTATTCTCAAAAGAAATATTTAATTAACCGCAATGCTAAATTT
>CAZRDP010000017.1:0-724 GCA_964598985.1 Candidatus Woesearchaeota archaeon
TTATTTAATGTTTTTAATCTGTTGCTTATCTGCTCGTCGGAAAGTTGTATCGCGCGTTTTTCAATTCCGACTTTGAAACTGAAAGTTGTATTTGATTCCTGATAATTAAAACTCGGAACTACAGAAACTCTCGCGCTCTTTTTCAGATTCACGTCGTTCAGGGTAAAAATATACTGGCTTCCGAAACCTTCCGATTTATCTTTTTGCAACGTGTAAGTATTTGTTGAGAGCAATTTATTAAACCCGCTTTCTGCCTGAACATTTATGAAAATTTTAGCCGAATCTTCATCAACAGAACTTAATTTTATATATTCGGTGAAAGCGTTAACTTCGGTAGTAGCGCCGACAAACTCCGAAGTTAACAATGCATCCCCTTCGGCAAAAGTATAATCTTTCAATTTATCAATCGCGTCCCTGTTTTCACTTGAAACAATTCCGCTTCCGATTTCAGGAACATTATCCCTCCAATTTGATTTATCTGTAGACCATTTCCATCCGTCTTCATATTTATAATAAACTTTTTTTGCCCCATCGTCATTTGTATAAATTGTTGTTTCTTCCGTCGGCGAATTTCCTCTCAAACCAGTCAGATAAACTATTTCATCTTTCTTCAACTGATACGTCTGAGATTTTCCGTTAGGTCCGCGAACTAAAACTTCAGCGCCGTAATCTTCATAACTTGGCTCATAAATTCCGTCAAAATAAATTTCTTTAATTTTTCCGT
>CAZRDP010000017.1:734-11112 GCA_964598985.1 Candidatus Woesearchaeota archaeon
AACCTCTCTTGATGAAATTCCAGAATTAGAAATTCTGTAAACATCTTTGCAAATTTTCATCGGCTTTTTTGAATCAGGATAATACGTCTCAAATTCAACGCACAAATCTTTCATCGTTTTTCTCTGTCCGATTTTTTCCGAAAGTAAAATTGCCTGATACAACGATTCCTCGCCATAAGTTATTTCGGAATTGTATTCCTCACCCGAAAAGCTATTCAAAATCGTTTCATAATCCGACATCGCACTTCTGTAATATTCATAATAATCCTCGCTTGAAACAGAATCAAATGAAACTCTTCTTACAGTAAGTTTATTTTCTCCGCGATTAACCTCGCCGTAAATCAAATTTTCAAAAAACTCTGAATACGCATCCGCAGGTTTCAAATCATTACTTGACAACAAATACTGTTCACAATCATTATGTTCTGTGCAATCTTTGCCGTAAAAATTTCCAAATTCAGCAAACCCTGCAATTGTATCTGAACCTAAAATCATCTTCGGTATTCCTGAATCTGAAATTAAAAGATACAATCCTGTTTCTTCTTTATTAGAATTTAATATTTTATAAGCATCCTGCTGAACCAGAGAACCAACTTTAGTTTTCTCAAGAGTATAAATTTCTTCTTCAACGCTTACAAAATTACTGTCCTGCGCTTCTGAAAAACCAGCAAGCGAAACCGTTTCACCTTTGAAATCTTCTTTTGCGGAAATTACCCCGCTTGAACCTTTCAAATCCACGACGTGCAAATCATTTCCGTCAACCGCCCATTTCATCCCGGTCAAAATTCCGCCCGAAAACTTTTTCAAAACATTTGCGGAAACATCAACCACGCTTGAACCTGTCGTAACGTCGGAAAAAAGCATATTCATCTGCGTCGCAACGGACGAAATTTCACTTTCACTTAATTCGTCCTTATCTTCGGGAATTGCAATAAGCGCAGCATATAAATCTTCAGCCCTCTCGCTGTTTCCCTTTGAACCGATATATCCAAGATAAACTGATTTCAAATTATCTTCTGACTTGTATAAATAATCTCCAACCTGATAATCTTTTGTTTCACTGTCGCCGATTTTCAATTTTACGCTCGGAGAAATAAGCAAATCAAAATTTGAATTCGTATCATCTTCACTGCAACGGATGCTTACTCTTTGATTCAAACCATATTTTTCAATATCTGAGACACGGCATTTTCCGTCTAAAAAGGTTTTCCCTTTTGAAACTTCAACATAATCTCCGTTGATATTTAGCTTAACTCTTGTATCCACATTTTCCAATCCGTTTAATTTTAATTTCAAACTTGCAAGGCACGGACTAAAACCCGGAATATACATTTCATAAGAAGTTTCTCCTTTATTCAATCTTATCTGGCCAACTTTGCTTTTTGAAGCGCCTGACTGTCCTGCAGAATTCACATCGGAGTAAACGCCGATTATAGCATTATCATCGCCAACGCTTTCCGCTCTCAAGTAACCTCTGCCTTCCCAGAAACTGTACTGATTTATTTTTTGATTGAACTCATCGTCGTTTAAAACAGGAAGATAAAATTCTGCCTGCCCGACGCCAAATGCATTTTCTGCATCATAACGGATTTTCGCGGAAAGATTTCCCTGAACATATTCGGGCATTGAACTTTCATTTGCATTCTGCCTTAAAGTTATCGCAACATAACCCATGTCGTTCAAAGCAATTCCCCCCAAAACATTTTCCGAAGTGTAACCCAATGCTGCCTGCGACGGGAAATAACCAACCGAACGAATTTCCCTAGGATACTCTCCGTTTACTGAGATATATCTTATTGCTTCAACATCAATTAGTGGATTTATTTGCGTGGCCACAAGTTTACAATAAACCGTTACATCTTCTTCCTCAAGCAAATCACTTCTTACCGGAGCGGGCTCACAATCAAGAGGATTTATTTGTAAAATAAAATCCGTTCCGGCAGAGCACAATTCTTTATCAATGGTTCCCGACGAATAACTTGCAAAACCGCCAAGACCTCCGGCGTGATTGAACTGCGAATAACTCGGACTTGAATAAGTGTATGCCGAAATAATTCCGATTAAAAAAAATGCAATAAATAAAATCAGTAAAAAATTATTTTTTCTCAAATTATTTCAACCTCCAGATTTTTGCTTTCATACAAAACATAATTATCCTGTATTTGATTTAATGAATTCGGGGCAGGCAAACTTTCAGCATTTATTGAAATACCTCCGTTTAGTAAATCACTTTCCGAAAAAGAAACTTCAGCTTTTCCTCCGCCGGCCAAAGCGTTTGAGATTAATTGCTCCGGAACGGAAACATCAAAGCACTCTTCCTTTTTCAGCCCCCATGAACCGCCGATTGCCCTCGGAACCTCAACGCAGTATTCCTGAACACTCTCTCCCAAAGTCAAATTTGAATTTTTATAAACATAAACTGAAATTTTGTAATTTCCTTCTGAAAGTTCAGTGGTTTTTTGCGACGGATAAACCAAAGTTTGCGAACTGCCGTCAGAGTTTTCAAATACAACGAGAGCATCGCCGTTATAATTTTTATTGTCCAAATTTAATTCAACATCGATTTCATATTTTTTATCCATTATGATTTCCATGCTTCCCGAACTTATAGTCGACGCCATTACCGCCGTATCTTTATATCCCTCTGCTTTTGCAACAAAATATCCGTTAACACATTGCGGAACATCTCCGTTAAATTCTCCGTTTTCACTTTCTCCTAAATTTCGGAATCAACACGATTCATGTTGCTGTCATAAGTCCTCACCGAAAATTCGGTATTTTTATTTTCGCAAATTTGCGCGCCTTCATAAACCTGCGCGCTTCCGGTTTTAGAAACTCTCGGATTATTGTTTTCTATAATTACAGCGACGGGAAACTGGAAAAATTCTTCTGTTTTTTCACTATATATCTGCACCATAACAGGTGTTTTAACATCATAAACATAATGATAAGGAACATAACAAAATCCTAAAACTCCAAGCCCCTGCTGATTTCCGACGGGATGAGCAATCATTGTCGCACCCTCCGAAGGATTCACCTCGTATGTTCTCGGCCAGTTTTTTGAATTCATAAATTTCACATAAACATCATCCGAAATTTTTCCTTCAATTGAATCTACAACAAAATAATCATTTGAATTTCCTGAACTCTTCAACGAATTTAAATTATCCTGAATTGCATTTTCCAAATCATAAAAAACCTCGTCGGCAAACCATATTTTCGGCGCGCAGCTTATCTCAACTCCGTCAACAGGCGCATACAATCTGAGCGCATCCACCGAATAATTTTCAAGGAACAATTCTTCCTGCTCGGCATTATAAACTTCAACTGCATTGTCGTAAAGATTTCCTAATTCACTTTGAACAATAACTTTGTGATTTCCTATTGAAACACTTGAATCACCTTTCTTAAGATTAAAATTCATTTTAACATTAACCTGAACTTCATTTTCTTTTATGCTCACAACAGCGTCGGAGTTTTCAACATCCGCATTTATTTCATATTCGCCGTTCAAACTTTCAGGAACGCAGTTTGAAATTTTCGCCCCAATAAATTCCTCAAGTTCATTTTCCATTAAATTCACCGACGGAACTTGTTCATATTCAATATTATTTCCGGAAATGTAGCTCCAGTACGGAACGGGATTCCCTAAAAAATTCAGCTGTGAAGAAAACGGCATATATTCAGAACCCGGAACAAATTCAGGCAATTTAATATAACCGCCCTGCGACTCCAAAACTTTTATTCCGCTTATTGCATTATCCTCAAGACAAACGGAAAATTCACTATAAACTCCCTGAAGCTCCGACGGTATTTTTCCCGACGTTGTACCCGGTCTGACTAAAAAATAAATTCCGACTGCAGCAACAAGAACTATTGCTATAATTATAAAAATCGTTACCTGGCCTCCTCTCCCCCTCATTTTACGCATTTTTAAACTCCTTGTCAACTTTCACTTTTATCAAATCAATTATCTCAGTATTAATATCCTTTTCTATAATTTTTTTGAACTTTTCCCAAACCTTTTCATCCTCTATAAGAAGCAAATATTTTTTCACGATTTAACCACCTCATCAACCTCTGACAAAAATAAAAAACCCGGATATATAAATGTTTCTTAATAATTTACTTAGTAAGTTAGTTAGTTAATAAGCAAAAACTCGTAAGAATTAGCAAACCTAAAAAAAATTCCAAACGAACAAAATAAAACTTTCCGATTAATACCCGATAAATCTTTTCAATCTTAAAGTATTAATTCCGCCGAGAACTAAAAAAATTCCGCCCAAAAGCAATATCCATTTATTGAGAGTGTTAAAAACTTCGGGCAATACAATAAAACTAAAAGCATTGTTAATAAAATAAAGTGCAAGAATCACATACACTGCAAATACAAGCCCGCTTCCTCTTCTCATTTTATCTCAGATAAATTTATTAAATCATATATTTAAACATTTCTATATAAAACTCGTTGAAGAAGTTTTGAATTTCACAAACCTTTGGCAAAAGATCAAAAAAACAAGGGCGGGTCTTCGGATTGAGCAAAGCGAAATCCGAACTTGAAGTGGGAAATTTGAAATTCAAAAGAAACATGACCAGAACTTTCAACAGATTTTATAATTAATGGCCTTGTAGTCCAACGGCTAAGACGCATCCTTGACGATGAGAAGAACCTAAATTCAAATTATCAAAATGGATGAGACCGAGGTTCAATTCCTCGCAGGGCCATTTTATATTATTTTTACTGCAGTATTTTCCAAGATTAGAAAAGTATAAAAACAAAATTTAATTTATTTAATCATGGCAGAAATAATTGTAACAACAGCTTTCGACGTCCCCGGAAAAAAAATTTTAAAAATTTTGGGCGTTGCCCGAGGAAACACGGTCCGCGCGAGAAATATAGGAAGAGACATCGGCGCTGCATTCAAGAACATCGTCGGTGGAGAAGTGAAAACTTATACTGAAATGGTAAATAATTCGAGAGACGAGGCGTTCAACAGAATGGTCAACCACGCAAAAAAAATGGGCGCTGATGCAATAATCGGGTTCAGATTCACAAGTTCTACGGTAATGCAAATGGCTTCGGAAATTTTGGCTTACGGCACCGCAGTGAAACTGCGATGATCCGAACTCGTTCGGACGAGCTTGCGAGAATATGAAAAATCTTTGATTTTGCTTGGCACTGCAGTTAAACTGAAATAATTATCTATAACCCATCGCAAATATATCTGTTTTTGGAAGTCCCGCAATTTCTTTTTCAATCTTTTTAATTAATTCCAAATCTACGGCAGATTCAGGATACATTTTTTTCATCTTTTCAAAATCCTCTTCAATTCTTGAGGCAAAACTATTTGCTTCTCGATTTGTCAGTTTCTTTTTATTGAAGGAAACTAAAGATATTTTTTCTTCAATCTCTGAAGGACCATGATCTCCGGAAAAAGCTTTTATGGGGCCTCTTAAATCGCAAAATGAATAAGTCATGTACAAATTTGTTTCCCTATCTCTAAATAAATTTTCTACATAAGGAACTTTTTCAAAATTTTTTCTCAGTGTAATCTTATCAAAGAAAAAGTTAGCGAGTCCTTTTTTTTCAGAAAAAATCTTTTTTCCCATTTGGAAAAGCAAACTGTTATATTGAATAATTGTTCTTTCGTGAGGATATTCCATAAATTAGGAGATTTATTCCGGCTTAAATAGATAATTGTAATTGGATATATATTTTCATTTAAATTAATCTTTCGAAGAAACTAAAATAATTATTTTTTAAATTTATAAAAAGAAATCCCTAAAATTATAAGCAAACCGAGAATTGCCGACGCCAAATGACTTTTTAAAAAATCGTTCGGAAAAAGATAAAGGTCCATCAAACCCCAAATTCCCCTCCAAAATCCGACGATGGCTATAGATGAAATTATTATCGGGATTACATCTCTCGTCGTTGTTTTTTCAAAAAATGCTTCTAACACAAAATATTAAAAAAAACCTAATTTAAATATTTTTAGAATCTTTCTTCGTATATCTGTTATTATCTCTCTTATACAACCTCTCATCTACCATTTTTTTCCACGACTCCTGAAGATTTATCCCTTCCCTGTTAGCAATGCAGATTATAGGAAAAAGAACATCCGCTAACTCTTCCCCGATAGAAAATTCGTTTTCATTTTCTTTCAATTTTTTATGACCATATTTATGGATTAAAATTCTCCCTAACTCTCCAACTTCTTCATTAAGTTGGGCGTATTGCTCCAAAGCTGGCCAATAAGCAGGGTCAAACTGCGAAGCCCATTTTTCAACTTCATCTTGCAATTCTTCCAATCCCATAAAAATTTCAAAACATTTTTCTTTAAATAAATTATTATAATTGAGAATAGAATAAAAGCCTGCAACCGGATTTGAACCGGCGACCTACTGCTTACAAGGCAGTTGCTCTACCACTGAGCTACGCAGGCATGCTATCAATTTTGATAGAATTATTGATTTAAAAGATTTGTTATTCAGAAATATTTTATTTCCTTAAAGAACTTTTTCAACTTTCAAAGAACGAATTTCACAAAGCGACAAAGGATAGATTTTCTTGAGTTTAATGCTCAACTCTTTCTGAATTTTATTTTTCAAAATGTCTTCAAAAATTGACTCGCTTGATTTATCTTTCAAATCATTTTCAAGTTCAATTTTTGTTTTCTCCCTTAATGCTTTTCTGATGGCTTTTGAAACTTTTCTTCTCGTGATTAACAAAGGTTTTATTTTGAGGACAGCATCCTTGCAATTTACAGAAATTGAATCCTCGACGTAATCGGTTCCCTTTCTCATCATTCTTCTTATGTAATACGGAACAAGATTCAGACCGACAGGAAGCGCAATTGCCTCGCCATTTTCGGAGACCTTAACTTTCAAGTCAATTAAAATGCTTTTGCCTTTTAGTATTCTTGTTAAATCATATTTTATGTATTTCCCGTCGAGTTCTGAAATTTCGTAAGCAATAAGTTGTGTGGTTTTGTTTACAATCGGAATTTCCACGTCGAAAAATCTTTTTTTGTATTTTGCGATTGCCATTTTATTCCTGCACCTGTTTTCCCGCGCGTTTATTTCTTTCTGATTTTCTGTAATGTGATTTTCCGCAAACAGTGCAAGTATACATTATGTTCGTCTTTTTAGTTGTTTTAGATTTCCTCTTGAACTTTGAAACTGCCGGTTTGCTCCATCTTCCGTGGCTTCCAATACCCCTGTTTTTTCCTCGCAACATAGCTCTCTGTTTTGAACCTCTCTTTAACGCTCCCCTTTTAGCTCCGGTTGAAACTAACTTGACTTTCTGGTCAGTCTTCTTCTTACAAGTAGGACAAAATCTATTTGTCTTTTTCGGAAATTTAGCCATGATAAATTTTGTTTTAATTGGTTTATAAAGTTTTTTATAGTATGGTGTCGCACTTACTTTATGTCAAGAATAAAATTCCCGAAAGGCAAACAAAAAGAATTTATTAAAAAAGTTCTTGAAAAAACAAATTGCCCTTCAGTCCGAGAATTAAGAAAACGCGGATTTGATGTTTCGTATTCCGCGCTAAAAAATTATTTTTCAGAAAGACGAAATTTGCCGTCGGATTTATATGAACAACTTTTGAATTTTTCAGGTTTAAACAAAAAAGATTTCAATTGTAAAATCCTGGAAGATAATTACGGACAGGTTAAGGGAGGAAAGAAATCAAAAAGAAAATAACTACTCGCAACGACGTCAAAAAGAGGTGATAAATTAAAAATAAAATTTATTTCCCCAAAACTCTAGGCAAGCTGTTAGAAGTTTTAGGGCGGGTTCCGAACCTTCAGGTTCGGCTTGTAGCGGGAATTTGGAAAATAAGAATTTTAATATCTAATTTTTATCTTCACGCTCTTCAATTTTATCTTCGTTTTTATTCAACAAAACAGCAATTCCCACCCCAAACAAAACAATTGAATAAAAAACCAGCCACCACGGCCCAAAAAACGTAAGCACAAGAAAGAAAATTCCAAATAAGATAAAAATAATTCCAACAACCAATCTGCTTAAACTTATTTTCATAAATAAAAAAACATCCCCCAATTAATAAAACTTACTTTACTTATCAATCAATTCGGCTTTCCCGCCCTGAATTAAAATTTTTGCAATTTCTTTCGGAATATTTGCCATCTGCCCTTTTTCATACGGCCCCATACTTTCGCCGTCGAGACCCAAAAACCCGTCGACATTTTCAACAAATAAAACTAAATTATTTTGAGACACTTTTTCCTCGGCATTCCCGTTCAGAGCACCTGCAAGTTCTTTGTCTGACACTTCGACACATTTTATAATTTCTTCAAAAAGTTGTTTCTCAATTTGAAGCATATTCTCAAAATCCTGTTTTGAAATTCCAGTCTCTGAAGCAATCAGAATCAACCCGAGAATTTTTTTCCGCCGACGGACAATTAATTCCCTGAACAAGGTCATCGCATTTTCAAGTTGCTTTTTCGCTTTCATAAAATTCTCCGAAAAATCATCCTCGTGCGAAGCGACTTCTTTTTTTTCATGAATATAATCTGAAAATTCCTTGACAAAATTTTTCGGCAGCGGTTGAAGTTGCTCGGAATATCTCTCTTTTCTCGCACTCTCGTAAATGTCGTTGTAAGTTATCATAAAAACCCAAAATCAAATTCGTTTTTAAGAATTGTTGTAATTTCATGAGGAGTTACAAAATCACTTATTAAATCCAATCCTTTTCAAAAAATCTTTTCCTGCGGCAATCTCCCCAAGTTCTCCTCCCATTGCCTCTTTCTCGCAAAAAGTTCTTTCGCCCTTGACTTCAGTTTCTCCCGAATAAATCAAAACCGGAACAGGGTCAGCCGAATGATTTTTCAATCTGCACGGAGTCGAATGGTCTCCAGTAATTGCAACTTTTATATTCTTCGCAGGACAAAAATTCCTCAAAAATTTAAACAGCGTCATGTCAATATATTCAAGCATAAGTTTTTTTTCAACAGGTTTATTATCGTGGCCAGGCAAATCTGTCTCTTTCAAATGTATGTAAATGTAATCGCATTTTTTGCAGCTTTTTTTTACAACTTTAATCGCATGCTTGCACGCTTTCCTTAAACCCTTCCACAAATTTTCATATGCATCAATTCCCGTCAGTTTTGGATATTCAAAAGAATAATTTTTCATTTCAGAAATTTTTGAAAAACCGATTTCCATCGGCATATAATTTGCAGAAACCCACTTCGGATATTTTTTCAGCTTCGGCGGTTCAACTCCCGCTCCGCGCAAAAAAAGAAAATTCGCCGGCATCAAACCCCTTTTAACCCTCTCAATATTTACAGGATGCTCTTTCAAAACTTCATAAACTTTCTCCAGGAATTCATTGACAACATTAACAGTATAATAAGTATTTTCATCTTCGTCAAGCGCCTTGCATTTTGAAATTTTGTTTGTAATTTTAGTTTCACCCTGAGAATAAACTAAATCATTGCCTGAAATATTATCCGAAAAA
Organism: Candidatus Woesearchaeota archaeon; assembly: GCA_964598985.1. Taxonomy (GTDB): domain Archaea; phylum Nanobdellota; class Nanobdellia; order Pacearchaeales; family GW2011-AR1; genus MWBV01. The sequence goes on from CAZRDP010000017.1 coordinate 10,223, forward strand.
CCTCCTCTGAAAACGAGAGCCGCGCGATGCTGTATCGTCGGTTTAAACTCAAACTTCACGGGAACTTTTATTTTATTTATTGCCTTTCCCAAAATTTCCGCCTCCTTTGTGCTCAAAGTTCGTCCCGCGCGTCTGTCAAGAATATTTCCTTTTTCATAAGAATCTATCGTCCCGAAATTAACCCTGAAAGCCAAATCACCCCTCGTCAATTTCATTTTCGCACCGCGGGCTTCCAATTGTCCCCGTGAACTCGAAATTAAATCATTGCCAAAAATTGAAATGACCGCCTCGTCCGATTCAGGAATAAAACCGGGTCTGACTGTATACATGTAACCCATTTTTCCCCTCGACGCGAAAAAATCCATGTTTATAGTTCTCGCTGCGTCAAGCGCCGTCTCCCCGTTCATAATCGGGCTGGGCAAATCACCCAATCCATCCACAACAACAAGCACACCCTTCATATAAAATCAAAGTTCAATTTCTTTATAAAAATTTAGAAAATACAAAAGTAGTAACAAATCTAACAAATCCAAAACCTTAAAACTTCTTATTTATTTATAAAAACATGTTCGGAAAACTAAAAGAAAAAATCACAATAGTTAAAAATCTCCAAGGAAATTGAATAAATTGTATTTGTGGAATGGCTAGATATATTGGCGTTGATCTTCCGTGAGTTAAATAAGCGGCAGCCCACCCTGATAAAAAAAGAAAAGCTGTTACAATTAAAACGGGGTGTCTCCTCAAGCTGTCTAATAAATTTTTATGTCTTAGCCCGTTTATTTTGAGTGCCAAGATTTTAGGTACAGCAATTGCTCCTATAAACATAGAAAGTATCCAATGTAAATGACCTATTGAAAAAGACATCGCATCATTATCAGTTTCCCAAGCTG
>CAZRDP010000018.1:0-4717 GCA_964598985.1 Candidatus Woesearchaeota archaeon
AAAACTAAAAGAAAAACTCAAAAACTGGGCTAAAGGTCTGACGAAAAAAACAGAGGAATCCGAAGACGAAGAAGAAATTATAGACGTTTCTGAACCCGAACAGAAAAAAACAAAAAAAGCAAAAGAAAAGAAAAAAGAAAAATCTTCTAAAAAGAAACAGAAAAAATCCGAAGAATTCTACGAAGACGAAATTTCAAAAATCGAACCCGAAATTGAAGAAACGGAGAACATAACCGAAATTATTGAAGAAAAAATAAAGGAAACTCAATCCGGACAAGATTTAGGAAAAATTCTCAAAGGGGAAATTCCAATAGTCATCCCGGACAAATTCAAAAAACAAAAAGAGGTGATAACTTTTGAAGATAAAAAACCGTCGGGCGGGACCGAAACAGAAATTATAAAAGACCCTGCGGAAGAACTTGAAAAAGAAGAAGAGAAAAAATCTTTTTTCAGCAGATTTGCATCTAAAATATCAAAAGTAAAAATTTCCGAAAAAGAATTCTGGGATTACGCCGAAGAACTTGAGACGCTCCTTCTTGAAAACAACGTCGCATTTGAAGTGTCGGACAAAATAATTTTAGAACTAAAAAAGCAAATTGTAGGAAAAGAATTCCTCAAAAAAGAAATTGAATTCCAGATTACAGAAACTCTCAAAGATATAATTTACAAAATTCTAATTGAACCTTTTGATTTGATTGAAAAAATAAAATTATTCCGTGGTGATTCAAGAAATGAAAATAAACCGTACGTAATTTTATTTTGCGGAATAAACGGAACGGGCAAAACAACATCAATCGCAAAAATTGCAACGCTTATTCAAAAAAATAAATTGTCATGCGTCTTCGCTGCAGGAGACACTTTCCGCGCCGCAAGTATTGAACAACTTAACAAGCACGGAGAAAATTTAAACATAAAAACAATTTCTCACGAATACGGTTCTGACCCTGCTTCGGTAGGATACGACGCTATAAAATACGCCGAAAAAAATAACATTGACGTGGTTTTAATTGACACGGCAGGCAGAATGCATACAGAAAAAAATCTCATGGCGCAAATTGAAAAAGTCGCAAAAGTAACAAACCCGAATTGCAAAATCTTCGTCGGGGAATCAATAACAGGAAATGATATAATTGAGCAGGTCAGCGCATTCAACGATTCAGTAAAAATAGATGGAATAATCTTAAGCAAAGCAGATATTGATGAAAAAGGCGGAACAGCTTTAAGCGTCGGATACATAACAAAAAAACCAATTTTATTCCTCGGCACCGGCCAAAACTACGACGATTTAAAAAAATTCGACAGGAATAAATTTATTGAAAGTTTGGGATTTTGAAAATTAGTTAAATCTCACGTGATGTTTTGTTGTAAACATAGAAACATTATTTCTCCACCAAGCAACTAAAGTCAAGAACCCCCCGACAATCAACCCTGAACCAAGCAACCAACTCCAAACCATACCTTCATCCCAATTAAACCAACCAACAAATATTTCGTATGAGAATCTAAATGTCAAAATACCTCCAATGATTAATAAGATCCCCGTAACTATTTGTTGAGGGGCCTTCATCTTGCGTCCACCAAAATCAAATTCTATTTTCTTAATTAATTTTATTAATAAGGTCACCACAAAGCTAATTATTAAAATATTAATTAATCCGTAATATAAAAAACCGTAGCCCAGCTTTTCAACAGATAGGTCAGACAAGAATGACCCAAACCAAATAGAAAAAGCAAATGCAAATGTCCAATAAAAAAACACATCTATTCCAAGAGAGATTCTTCTTTGATGTATTAAACACCAAACCACTCTGGAGAAAATAGAGAATAGTAATCCCATAATAAGAAAATAAATAAGTGGAATGTTAAGAAAATTAGAATTTCCGAATAACTCTCTCAATAGAAAATCAAAGATTAAATAAAAAATAAAATAGATAAGTGCCCAAACAAAGAACCATTTAAAACCACTTAATATTTTTTTATTTGGTTTTGGAGAACGGGAACTATGACCTCTCTTCTTCATTAAAACTAGAAGAAGATAATTCTTTTAAACTTTGCCTTAACCCCCATCAATTTCAAAACTTTCTTTAAACAATCTCAACGCAAAAAATAAAACTATAGGTCCGATTATAAATCCTAAAACTCCGAATAAAGCAATTCCTCCCAAAACTCCGAGGAGCATCACGAACGAATTTATTTTTGAAACCGAACCGATTATTTGCGGTCTTAAAATTGTGTCCGTGCTCAAAATCAAACCCGTAATCAAAACCCCTATCGCCGTTTCAGGTTTGTCCAGAATAAAAGCATAGACAATCGCGACGGGAAGCCACACAACCGACGAATCCAAAACTAAAGTAAAAGCCAAAATTCCTATAATCAGCGCGAGAAGAAGCGGAAATCCTACGCCCGAAATTGTAAAACCTATAAACGCAATTGCAAATTCCAAAACACCGACCAACAAAAGCCCGTAAGTAATTCTTTTCGTCGTGAAGGAAACATCTTTGAACAATTTTTTTTTATTTTCCAGCGGAGTTTTTCTGTAAATAAAAGAACTTATTTTTTCCCAATCATATAAAAAATAAAACACGCCAAAAAAAGTCACGAGCAACATTACAAAAATTTTTGGAAAAGCGCGGATTAAACTTTCAATAAAATTTGTAAAATACGAAGCACCTTCATCGCGGATTTTGTCAAAACCTATTCCGCTGAAATTTCCGCTCCAGTTTACATTAGTCATATTTGCATTTTGAATCAGCGACGACGTTTCATGAATTATCTGATTGACAATAAAAAAAAGCGGAACAACAATAATTATTAAAATAACCAAAACACACAAAATCGCCGAAAGCCCTCGCCCCATCCTTTTGTTAAAAACTTTGAAAAGAGGTAAAAGCAAAAACGCAAGAACGTACGCCGAAATAATCGCCCCGATAAAAGGCGCGACAACAAGCAAAGCTACAATAAAAATCAAAAACAAAACTCCCCACGTCAGATAAACCTTGCTAATTTTTAGTTTCTTTTGCGCCATGAAACACTAAAGACAATTTCTTAAATTAACATGTGTTGTGCGGGATTATACTCCACAGCTTTGTTAAAAGTCAATTTGATTTTTACAAACATTAGGCAAGCAGTTAAAAATATTAGGGTGGGTCTTCGGATTGAGCGAAGCGAAATCTGAACTCGAAGTGGGAATTTGAAAAATCAAACGCAAATTTAAGAAGCTTTCTAAAATGGTTTACTTCACCCAAAAACTTAATAACTCTCGGTAGACTTCTAAAAACAACTTAAAATGCTGGAAAAACTTGGAAAAATTTTAAGAAAAACGACCGACAAAATAGCGAACGCTATATTCCTTGATAAAAACCTTGTCGACGGAATTATAAAAGATTTGCAACGGGCATTGATAGAAGCAGATGTAAACATTCTCCTTGTAAAAGAACTTTCGGATAAAATTCGCAAAGGCGCTTTTGACGAACGTGTAAATGAAACTGACAAAAAAGAGCACATCATAAAATTGCTCCACGACGAACTTGTAAAAATTCTCGGAAAAGAAAAAAAACTTGAATTGTCTGACAAAAAAATCCAGAACAGAATAATGCTCGTCGGATTATACGCGGCGGGAAAAACAACGACAATAGCGAAACTCGGAAACTGGTACGCAAAACGCGGAAAAAAGGTCGCGCTCGTCGGACTGGACGTTCACAGACCCGCAGCAAAAGAACAATTAATGCAATTAGGAAAACAAAATAACATAAATGTTTTCACGGATTTGGAAGAAACAAACGCGCTGAAATTGTGGAAATCCCTCGATAAATCCGGAAAATTAAAAGATTACGATTTGGTTTTAATTGACACCGCAGGACGCCACTCCCTTGATAAAGAACTTGTTGAAGAAATAAAATCTCTCAATAAAGAAATAAAACCAACCGAGACAATTTTAGTTATGCCCGCAGACATCGGACAGGCAGCGAAACCTCAGGCAGAACATTTCAAATCCGCGCTGAATATTTCAGGAGTTATAATTACAAGAATGGATTCTACTGCAAAAGCCGGCGGGGCTCTCACTGCATGCGCCGAGACAAATGCACCTGTAATTTTTATAACAACAGGAGAAAAAATAAATGACATAGAAGAATTCAATCCGAAAAAGTTCCTTTCACGACTCTTGGGAATGGGCGATTTGGAAAGTTTAGTTGAAAAAATCCGTTCAATCACCGACGAGAAATCGCAGGAAAAGATACAAAAAAATATTGAAGAAGGAAAATTAACTTTGGAAGATGTGGTGGAACAGGTAAAATCAATGAATCAGTTGGGCGGATTTGAAAAAATAAAAGGCATGATTCCAGGGTTGAGCAAAGCCAAAATCCCCGATAACGCGCTCGGAGCGCAGGAAGAAAAAATAAAGAAGTGGGAACATATTTTGAAATCCCTGACCCCGCAGGAAAAATCAAATCCCGAAATAATTTCAAAACAAACTTCAAGAATTTCAAGAATTGCAAAAGGCGCAGGAGTTAACAACAGCGACGTCAGAAGTTTGCTAAAACAATACGATATGCTTCAAAGCATGATTAAAGAACAATCAAACTTCAATCCCGAAAAAGGCATGGACATGAAACAAATGCAAAAGCTCATGAAGAAATTCGGAAAAAAGAAAATGATGAGGTTTAAATGATAAAAAATAAAAAAGCAGTGGTTTTAGTGATGGGCAAAGAGCCTACGA
>CAZRDP010000018.1:4727-10029 GCA_964598985.1 Candidatus Woesearchaeota archaeon
ATAAAAAGACAATCATAAGAGATATAGAAGAATTTTTAGAATATATCGCTAGAAGTAATGAAAACGCTAGAAGAACTAAAAACTTAAAGAAAAAATTTGGGGAAGAGAAATACAAATCAATTTATGACATAATTGGAGGAAGATATACCGGCGGGTTATCAAAAGAAGGAGATATTGTTTTATACATACGAGATGAAGGGCTAAAATATTTAGAAGAACGTGAAGAAGCAAGAAGAGAGGAAAAAAGGCTAAATTTTCAAATAACCTAACAATGGGGTTATTCACAGTGGCATTTTTACAAGCGACAATTTCAATAATTTATTATTTTTTCGATTTACAAATAAGAGGATTCCCATCACAAGCAAAAATATTCTCTATAAGTTCAGTAATTGCAATGGTAATCTTCTTCATTATTGCTTTTAGAAAGAAAGGGCAATAACCCTGCCAAAAAAATCCTCGCGACGCAAAACATTGCCAACGGCGTCCCTCAAGGGAAAATGTGTGAGAGAAAACCGTTAGGTTGTCTTCAGAAGTGAGCGCAAATTAAAGCGCGAAGCGCGCTATTAAAACGTAACTAATTACACCCAAAACCCTTATAAAATATTTTTCATATATTATCCAATGAAAAACAAAACAAAATACACAATCATCCTGATTTTAATGATTATCGCAACGGCATCTTCGCTAGTGCTTACTTTCATCCCGCTCCAAAAAGCGTGCGGAGCTTCCGAAGGTTGCACAATCGTGAACACTTCAAAATACGAAACCACATTAGGAATAAAAAACGCGCACATCGGACTGATTGCCTTTCCAATTCTCGCAATACTTACAATTCTTGAATTAAGAAAATCGCGCAAATATCAAAAACGGCTTATCACCCTCGGAATGTTGATAGGAAGCGCATTCGCAATTTATTTTTTGTACATACAATTTTTTATCCTTGAAGCTCTTTGCAAATACTGCCTCATAATTGACGTCGGAGTTTTACTAAGTTTGGCTTTAATCCTATTCTTTGAGGAAAAAGTTGAAGGAAAAAAATGAAAAATCTAAAACTTATTCAGCAGGGCGCCGAAGCAAAAATTTTTATCAATGAAAAAGAAAATTTAATCATTAAAGACAGAATTCCAAAATCTTACAGAATTCCCGAACTTGACAGGACAATTATAAAACGCCGGACAAAAGCCGAAAAAAAAATTCTTGAAAAAGCATCAAAAATAATTTCCGCTCCAAATCCTTTTCCGCTAAAAGAATTCAACAAAATAGAAATGCCTTTCATCGAAGGAAAAAAACTTTCACAGAACCTTGACGGCTTTGATTTGAAAGAACAAAAAAACATAATGAAAATCGTCGGAGAAAACACTGCAAAGCTCCACAAAAACGACATCATTCACGGAGATTTAACAACGAGCAATATGATTTTGGTTGATGAAAATTCTGAACTAACCAAAGATATCAAAGAGGTGATAACCTCCCAAAACAAATCCCGCGACGCGAAGCGAGCGCAAATTGGCGAAGTCCATGGGCGGAAAAATTCTAAAAATAAAATTTTTTTCATAGATTTCGGCCTCGGATACATTTCAAAAAAAATTGAAGATAAAGCTGTTGATATACATTTATTAAAACAGGCACTGGAAGCAAAACACTTTGCGCATTGGGAAACATTATTCAAAGAATTTTCAAAATCATACGAAAAAACCCTCGGTAAAACCGAATCAAAAAAAATATTCGAAAGATTAACTGCAATTGAAAGACGCGGAAGATACAGACATTAAATGCAAATAAATTAAATATCTTTAAATATTCCAGACAAATAATTATTTAATGCTTACAAATTTTTTTTATTCTCCGAAATCATTAAAAGAGATTGAAAATTCAAAAATTAAAGAATCTCTCAATAAAAAAAATTCTTACCTTTGGGTAAAATGCACAAACCCTTCGCACGAGGAAGCGAAATTAATTGAGGAAATTTTCAATATTCACCCGACGACAATTGAAGACATACTTTCACCGCAGACGCGTGTAAAATACGAAGAATTTGAAGAGTACACATTTTTAGTTTTCAAATCAATAAAAGAAATAAAAGAAAACACGATTGAAACATTCAACATATCTTTTATCGTCGGTGAAAATTTTATAATCAGCATAAATGAAAATCACTGCGAAACAATTGAAGAACTTTCAAAACACACAAAAAAAGTTGAACACGTTCTCAGACGCGGTGAAGATTATATCATGCACTATATTCTTGACAAGGAAGTTGACAAATATTTAAGAATAAAATCGGACTGCAGCGAGGACTTGAAATTAATAGAAAGAGAATTCATGGAAGATCAAAGCAAAGAGATACTTAAAAAAATTTTCTCAAAAGAACTAATTTTCCTTGAATTAAGACAGCTTTCTGAATCAATAACCGACTTGTGTTTGGGTCTCACAAAGCCCGCGGACAATTATATTCACAATGATTTGATTCCGTATTTCAGGGATATTTACGACCACATTTTCAAAACCACCGAGGGTTACAAATCAATGCTTGGCAGAATGAGCGGGATGAAAAATATGTACACTTCAATAACCTCGATGAAAACTAACGAAGTCATGCGTTCTTTAACTATAATCATGGCGTTGATGATGCCATTGACTTTAATCACGGGATTTTGGGGCATGAATGTAAAACTTCCGTTTCAAAACAATTTTTACGCTCCGATTTATCTTGCGATTATCATGATTCTTCTTTCGGGATTAATGATTTGGATTTCAAAAAAAAGAGGATGGATTTTGAACGGAGATTGACTCCAAAAACTTTTAAATCGCTGGAATTCTATATTTTGTAAAGCCCCGTAGTACAGCGGTCAAGTATGCGGCCCTTTGGATGATTTTATATCTGAAGAGAGGCCGTGACCCCGGTTCGAATCCGGGCGGGGCTATTAGGATTCAAATACAGTTCCGTCAAGAAACATCCCATCACAACAATTCTTAAAAATACAAAAAATTCATTCTTAAATGAAAAATCTGTTAAAATATTTCATTGCGGGTATGTTTGTTATCAATTCCTGTTCCGGATTAAAAGCGCAATCAAATCCTGTAACTCGCTCTCCGGTTTACCCCGAAGAATTCTGGAAAAGCAAAGAAGGATTTGAATATGTTAAAGGAGATACAATTTACAAAATTAAAGATTTCAAAGAAATTTTAACAATAGAAGATTCTCTTGAAAAGGTAGAAATTACAGATACTAATCATTATGGAAACGTCGAAGATGTATTGATTTTAAATAAAACTGACAGCTCTTTCAAAACATTTACAAAAGGGGTAGTTAGCCCTGAAGGGGGCGCTTATTTGCATTACTTTCCTCCGACAAATATTTCAGAAGAAGAAATATTAGAAAATTTTTTAGAATATGATAAAATGTTCAGAGATTTTAAAAAAGAAAATAACATCGACGGAAAATTAGAGGAATATTAAATATTACTTAAAAACACTCTTATAATAAATCACCCGATTTATATCCTGCCTCTTAGGTCTTATCCACCCGAACAAATTTCTTAATTTAAATGGTTTGTATTTTTCTCCGGCAAGTGCAGCGGCGAGTTTCATAAACTCGTTGCTCGACGGGGAATTTGGACTGCACTCTGTCATCGGTCTGAATTCTTTGAGCGCTTTCAAAAAATTAACGTCATGTGGAATAACAGCGAGAATCGGAACTTCAAGACTTTCTTCAATATTATTCATAGGAAGTTCAAATTTTTTGTTGTAAACTTTATTCAAAATCAAACCCGAAATTTTCGCCCCCCGCTTTTTCGCGAACTTAACAGCTTTTACAGTCGTTCCCAGCGTCGGAACATCAGGAGTCGTCACAACTAAAATCTGGTCTGACGCGAGTATAACCGCAAGTGTTTCCTCATCAAGTTTCGGAGAAGAATCGACTATTATAAAATCATATTTATTCTTAAGCAAACTCAACCTGTTTTTCAAGCTGAAAAGTTCAAGTTCAAAATTGTGATACATTTCCGAAGAAATCAAGTCAAAATTATCAAGATTTTCTATTGCTTCGCTGACATTGACTTTTCTCATCAAAACATCCTGTAAACTTTTTTTAGGCGGGAAAACATTGAGATGCATTCCGAGATTCGGTGCGCTTAAATTTCCGTCGACGAGCAAAACTTTTTTTCCGAGGCTTGAAAACGCATGCCCCAAAGCAACAACCGAAGAAGTTTTTCCGACACCGCCCTTTAAACTGACAACACCAATCACCTTGCCCATAAAAAAAATAGTGAAAAACAATTTAAATATCTTACTCAAAATATATTTTGCAGAATATAGAATTATATTTTAAAAGAAAAAACAATCAACAACAACCTTTAAAAATGCCCAAAACGAACTATTAAAATGCCAAAAAAATCTCCGGAAAAATCCGAAAAAAATGCTGAAGACGCGGAAATTGGAGCTGAAAAGCCCGCAAAAAAGGAAAAAGAACCTGCAAAAATATCAGAGTCCGAATATGAAAAAAAAGTAATCGCACTTGCTGAGAAAGGCCTTACATCTGAAAAAATCGGCGAAGAGTTGAAAAAGCAGAATATCCATTCAAAAGAATATTCTAAAAAAATTTCGGCTATACTGAAAGCAAAAAATCTTTACGTATCTCCTGATTCAAAAAATGTTCAGGAAAAACTGAACCGAATTACAGCCCACACTCAAAAAAACGTTCAGGACAAAAAAGCAAAAAGAGAAAAAGACAGAGTTTTCTCGCAACTGAGAAAAATCAACAAATACACCGTCAAGTAACCCTAATTAAAAAAGAGGTAAGGAAAATTTTAGAAAACGTAATTAAACAAACTGTTAGGAAATTCTTGGAAAAATCGCGCGACCGCGAAATTCAGATAATCAGCCATTTTGACACCGACGGAATTTCGTCCGCAGTAATAATGATTTCAGCGCTGAAAAAATTGGACGCAAAATTTTCGCTTAAAATAGTTAAAAGCCTTGATGAAAATTTTATTGACAAACTTAGTAAAAACAAATTGACATTGTTTCTCGACCTCGCATCAGGGAGCATTGAACACATAAAAAAAAATAATTTCAGCGACGTGTTTATAATAGACCATCACGAAATTTCCGCAGAAGACATACCTGAAAACATTGACATTGTAAACCCAATGATGCACGACAAGCAAAAAATAAGCAGTTCGGGATTAACCTACCTTTTCTGCAGGGAAATCTCAGAGGAAAATAAAAAATACGCTAAACTTGCAATTCTCGGAATGATTGGCGACAATTTAGAAAAAGAAATCAGCAAAATGAATCATGA
>CAZRDP010000019.1:0-9940 GCA_964598985.1 Candidatus Woesearchaeota archaeon
GTCATGGCGCGCCCTAATCTCAAAGATACTTTTTTGAAAGACGCGTTTAAAGTTTCAAAGAAAGGAACGAGGATTTTTTATTACGGATTTTGCAGGGCTGAAGATGCTGACAAAATAATTGAACAGATTAAAGAAGAAGCTTTAAAATCAAAAAAGAAAATTAAAATTCTGAAAATAAAATCCGCCGGAGAGATAGCGCCTTATAAAATTCGCGCACGGGTTGATTTTAAAGTTTTGAATTAAGATTTTTGCGAAGATATTTTACTGATTCCTCATAGTTATATCCTAAAAGAGACAGTTGCATCAAATTCATTTCGTAATTAATTTCACTGGTTTTTCTTCGGTCAATCTGAGAGTAGTCCGAATGGAAGTACGGAAACATCGGAAAATTTTTTTCGCTCATCATTTTAATTTATTTTTTGTCTTTTTATTATTTTTGTTTTACAGCTCTTTTTCAACGTTGACTGCAGTTGGCGCTTCTCCGCCATGCCATGTAAATCTTGGCCGCATTCTCATCGGGTAAATTCTTTCCGAATTATCATCAAGAATTATTGCGGAACCTTTCAGCGTCGGCAAATCGTCCATGTATTGTTTTATGCTGTCAAGAAGATAACTCTGCATAATCTGGTTTAATGCTTCCAGATCCGGGGCGGAAGTTACTCTGTGTGAAATTACAATATCCGATTGGGTCATAACATCTCTGTGAATTTTTCCGGGCTGTTGTGTTGCCAATACGACGGAAATCCCCGGCTGCCTTCCTTCACGAAGCAATTGGATTAACGCATCCGTCGCGAGGGATTTTCCTTCAAGAGGCAAAAATTCATGCGCTTCATCCACGACCAGCCCAACTAAAGGCGTTTCTTTGTTTGTTTCGTAGTTTGAATAGCTCAATCCTCTTGATATTGATTTTATTTCTTCAATTTTTCTTGCAAGCATTCTTTCGTTAAACATTTTTCTTGAGATTAAACTTATTACAAGCGCACGAACGTTAAAACTTCCGACGGAATTGTACACGCTTAAATCAAGAACGGTTGTTTTTCCGGGGTTTATCAGGTCGCGAATTCTCGTCGGTTTTACGGATTCATTTGAGAAAATTCCCCATGTTTCCGCAGCTTCAAACAAACCAATCGCCGCGTTTTTCGTCTCTTCGGGATTTTTTTTGTCTGATTCAATTTCTTTTATTATTTTTTTTATTGTGTAATCTTCTGAAAGATTTTGTTTAAGTTTGTTTATTGTTCTTTCTATAAGAACAGCGACGGGATGAATGATGTCAAGACTGAAAGTTAAAACCCAATCTTCTGCATTCATTTCTTTTACATCAAGCGCAAATTTTTCGTCTATCGGCATTCCTTTTTCAACGAAAGAATTGTAAAATCCGAACGGAACAAAAATTTTCACAGGAGAATTTTCCGGTTTTAAATCCCAATCCTGCAAAAGAGATTTATCTTTTTCGTTCTGATATTTCATTGTCCAATAAATTCCCATCGTGTCAAACATTAACGACGCAATATTTTCGCTTGCTTCTTTCGGAAGTTTTGCAAGTTCTTCGGCAATTACTCCGAGAGTGTAAGATTTTCCAGAACCTCTTTTCCCGGCAACGAGCACGACGTGACTTCTTGCAACATCCATAAAAATTTTATTTGAAAGCGAGGTGTATTGCCCCATTTTTACAAAACCTTTTCCGATGTAAACGAGGCCTTTTTCCTTGAACGTTTTTTTATCCGATTCACTTCGTCCGATGATGATATCGTAGGCCATATAATGTTTTGGTGAAAGATATTTTTAATTGTTTGGAATATGAAACTAGTTTTACCAAAATGTTTTTAAAGGAAAATTTCATGGGAATTAAATGAGTGAAGAGATAAAAGAAAATTCTGACGCACACGCGCACAGAAGAAAATCTTCTATAGTAAAGTGTGTCCGTGATAATCCGTGGATAATTTCATCTTTTGTTCTTGGTATTTTAGTTTTAATTATGATTGTTTCGAGTTTTGGCGGTTTGACAGGAAAAGTTGTAAGTGAAAAGAAAGCTTCTGAAGCAGTGCAATCTTACTTTTCAGATGTAGGTGTCGATGTAGATGTTAATTCAGTTAAGAGAGAATCGGGCGTTTATTTTATGGAGGTTTCAACAAGCTCGGGTCAAAGCGGAATAATTACTTTAAGTTTGGATGGAAAATATCTTGGAGAGTTGTCCCTTTTACCTGAAGAAAAAGAAAATTCTAATACCAATTCTAATTCAAATACTCAGGAAATTCCAAAATCTGAAAAGCCCGTCGTTGAATTATTTGTAATGTCGCACTGCCCTTACGGAACTCAGGCAGAGAAAGGCATTTTGCCCGTCGTGAATTTGCTCGGAGATAAAATTAATTTTGATGTAAAATTCGTTTATTATGCGATGCATCCTTCAGCGGGCGAGGTTGAAGAACAGTTGAATCAATATTGTATACAAAAAGAACAGGAAAGTAAGTATAATGATTATCTTGAATGTTTCCTTGAAGAAGGGGATGGAGAAAGTTGTTTGACTGAAGCCGGAATAGACAAATCGAAAATGAACAGTTGTGTTTCAGCGACGGATAAACAATACAATGTTTTAGCAAATAAAAACGACCAGTCGAAATGGCTGAACGGAAGATATCCTTTGTTCAACATTTACAAAGAGTTAAATGAGCAGTATGGTGTTGGCGGAAGTCCTACCTTGGTTATTAATGGCCAGCAGGTAAGCGCAGGAAGAAGTCCTTCTGCTTATCTGGATGCAATTTGCAGTTCATTCAGCGACGGAAATGTGCCTGAAGAGTGCGGTGAAACACTGCCAAGCGAAAGTTATTCTCCCGGATTTGGATGGACTTTATCGTCGGGAACAGCAACTAACGGCGCTCAGTGTTATTAATTTTGATTGTATGTTTTTGGTTACAACTATGTTTATAAAAGAAGAAATTTTGTTTTATCGATGAATAGATTTTGTATTAATCAGTACAAGGAAAATAAAGATTCTGAGAACTGGGATTGCAAGGCCCATAAATATTTTGGAACAATTCGTCGAAAAGAACATAAATGTCCTTTTACAAAGGATAACCTGACTTATGAATTTCCTTATGTGGGAGACAATTCAAATTGTAAAAAAGAATTAATTGTCCGTTCGTTTATAGGTTCTAGATACGCTGATGGTGTATGCAGAGATTTCAAGCCCTTGAGAGGGATGAAAAGAAGTTTAATTGAGATTGCAAGAGAGAATACAAAAAAGTTAAATTTTGATCAATTAGTTCAGAATCTTACTGCAGAATTTTAACCCCTCAAATATGCAATTTCCTCTTCGGAAAGTTTAAGTTCCTTTGCAATTTCGGGATTTGAATTAATGACCATTTTTATTATAGGAAATTCGTGCATTGCGCGTTTTATTGCTATGTGTGTGTATCTTGAATATTTTTCTGAAATGGATTTTTTCTGAATTGTTCTTTGGTTGTTCATCCATATTTTCAAAATCCTCGTCGGCTTTTTGTATGAAGTGAAAGAATCCTTATTTCCCGGATTGTCCAAATCTTTTGACGCGGAAATTCCGTAACTCGAAAAAATATTTTCGTAAACCATAAACCGCCAGTACTGCTGTTTGTAAATTCTGCCTTTGAAAACGTCGGTTTTTCCGAGGAGAGCGTATGCTTTTGCAAGTTCAATATTTTTGTATTCTTTGGAAATATTTTCTTCAAGCCATAAAATTATTTCATCCAACGGCATATTCACAGAGTCAAAAATTCTCAAGGTGTCGTCGGTGGGTTTGTTTTTAAAAATAAATTTTAGTGCGTCAAAGATTGAAATTTCTTTATTCCTTTCGTCAAAATTTATTTTTGCCTGCTCGGTTTCGGGAAGTTTTGAAATTGTCTGCAAATCATTTATTGCCGCGCGGAAATCTCCTTTTGCTTTTACAGCAATTTTCGTCAAAATCTCGCTCGAAATAAATTTATTTTCTTTTCTTAAAATTCCAATGAGGGCATCGCGGACAGTTTTGTAATCAACTTCTTTTAGTTCAATTACGTCGGAGACCTTTCTTACGGGTGCGAGTTTTTTTGACCAAACGTCGTTTGCCGTCATGATTATTGGATATTTTGCTTTTGCAATCAGACCGATTAATTCGGTTATCCCTCCGCGGTCTTCATATCCGGAAACTCCGTCGACTTCGTCTATGAGAATTATTTTTGATTTGTTGTTGAGAGACCTTTGTTCCATCGCCGGTTTTAAAATTTCCTGGAGTTTGTCTTTGTTTCTTAAGTCGGAAGCGTTTAATTCAAAAATTTCAGAATCGTTTTCTTTTGCAAGCACGTGAGCCAGAGTTGTTTTTCCGGTTCCGGGAGGGCCGTGAAGAATTACTGCTTTTTTCTTTTGCGGAAATTTTCTGACGAATAGACTTATTTTTTCAACTGCGTCTTTGTGGCTTTTGAATTCCTCCAACTTTCTCGGGCGATATTTTTCAGACCATTGCATTGCCATTTTAGAATAAAAAATTCATTTTACTTTTTTTCACTCTGTTTTTTCAAAAGCATATCGCTGTAAGAACTCGATACCAAATCGTCGTCGGAAATTCCGAACATGTGTCTGTAATGATTGCATTGTTTTTTCAAATCTTTTTCGTCCATTTCAGGATTTCCGTTTTTGTTCATAAGCGCCTGCGCCTCTATTTCAACGAAAGTTCCTAAATCTTTTACATCATCAATATGGAATTTTACATTTTCAATACAGAAAACTTCCCGTTTTTTTTCAACTTTTATTATTTTTTTGTATATTTGTTTTGTAGTAGATTCCAAGTCGGGAGATTTGTATAAATTATAAATTACCGGTTTTGAAATTTTTGTATCTTTTTTATTTTCTCTTTCGTATTGAATTAATTCGTGTTCAATTAATCGGTCATTTTCATTGAAGGTTTCACGGATTTTTTGTTTACCGTCGGGAAATTCATAATAAGTATCAACCTGCAACAAAGGCTGATAAAACCCCGCGTTTTCGTTTCTGAGTATACGCACGATTTCTTCCTGTTTTTTGCGCGTTGCTCTTGCTTTTATTTCTGCATTTATTTTCTTTTCCATTATTCTTTTCCTAATCCTGCAAGCACAAAACTTGCAAGCAATGATTGTAATTGTATAAAAGGGTCTGAACCTTCGACAATTCTGAATTCCACCTCGCCGGTTTTTTCAGTCAGCTTTACTTTTATTATCGGCTCAACGGGAAGATTCCAGATTTCTTTTTGCACGGCTTTAATTACGTCCTGTCCTGAAATGCTTTCGCGGAGCATCATGTCCAAAAGTTTTTCGCGTGCGTTTTCAAAATCGCCTGCCAAAGCGTAATCAAGAACGATTCTTATGTCGCGCGGTTTTGCAGTTGAAATTATTGTTGAAACAAGTTCGGCAGAAATTACAGGTGATACCGACGCTGTCGCCTGCATTAAATTTGTTGCTCTTCTGCAGTCTCCTTCCGAGCCCTCATAAAGAATTTCTATTGCATCGGGAGTTATTGACAATTTTTCTTTTTCGACTATTCTCATAATATATTTTTCTATATCTTTTTTTTCAAGAAGTTTAAATCTGAAAATTGCGCAACGCGACTGAATCGGGTCGATGATTTTTGAAGAATAATTGCACGACAAAATAAATCTGCATGTTGAAGAATAATTTTCCATAGTTCTTCTTAATGCTTGCTGTGCTTCGGGTGTTAAAGCGTCGGCTTCGTCTAAAAAAATTACTTTGAAAGGAACGTTGCCTATTGATTTTGTCCGGGCGAAGTTTTTTACTTTTTCTCTGACAATTTGAATTCCTCTTTCATCTGAAGCGTTTAGTTCAAGATAATTTTCATGCCAGTCCAGTCCGTAAAGTTTTTTTACAATTATAAGCGCGAGTGTTGATTTTCCCGTCCCTGCCGGACCTGCAAAAAGCAAATGCGGGATGTTCTGCGACGCTGTGAGCGATTCTATTCTTTTTACGATTTCGACCTGACCTACCAGTTCGGAAAAGTGCGAAGGTCTGTATTTTTCTGTCCAAATTTCACTACTCATTTTAACTATAAAGAAAATTTCGGTTGGTTAATAAAGATTATTGTATTCAGAAAACAATATAATATAGTTTAAATATTTAAAAAATATTATTATAAAATGTTATTGGAAGTTTTGTTTATTTTTGCCGGGCTTGTCACGGGAATTATAACCGGACTCGTCGGGGCGTCGGCAATTGTTGCGTTTATTCCGTTGGTTTTGATTTTTTACGATTATAACGCGTTCACTTTGATAGGGATGAGTTTAGTTCTGGATATTTTTGTCGCTTTACCCGCGCTTTTTAATTATATCAAATATAAAAATGTGCATTTTAAAGCAGGATTTTATTTTGTTTTGCCGGCGATTTTTGGCGCGGTTATAGGGAGTTATTTTTCAGCGAAAATTCCGGATACGCATTTAACCGGAATAACTGCATTATTTATTGCATTTGCAGGTGCGACTATCTTCATGAGGAAATCATCAGAGAAAAAGACGGGAACTTTCATGAAGGATTTGTCGTCGAGAGATTTTAAATTTTGGATTGGAATCTTTGCGTGTTTTGTAATCGGGTTTTTGGGCGGAAGTTTGGGCGCTGCGGGCGGAATTTCAATTTTATTTTTGTTTGTTTTTATTTTTGGCTATGAAACGCATGAAGCAATCGGCACCTCAATTTTCATAATGTTTTTTATCGCAGTTTTCGGCGCTGCCACGCATTTTTATTATATTGACAGAATGCAATTTTCTTGGTTATTGCTTACTTTATCCGTGGCCGGCGGATTTTTCGGAGCGCTTTTATCGTCGAGAATTGCAAACAGATTTTCTGAAAAAATTCTGAATCGCGCCGTCGGAAGCATTTTGTTTATTCTCGGAATTGTAACTTTTGTGCACAAGATTTTACTTTAGAATTATTTGCTTCTTGCACGTCTTATTTTACGTTTGTGCTTTTCTTTCTTGAGTCTTTTACGCTGCCATTTCCAGCGCATTTGCCTTTTCTTTTTCCAACGTCTTGAACTTCGTTTCATAGCATTCTGAAGAAAAAATTGATTTATAAAGGTTTTTATATTGCTATTGATTCAGAATAAAAAGAGAGAACATGAGTCACAGACAAATTCATCAAACACTGAAGAAGCATTCTCCGCACGGCGTTCACAAAGCAAAAAAACTTTTTGGTTTGAAGTTTCCTAAATTATTTATACTCGTCGGTTTTATTGTTTTAGCGTATTTTCTTTTTAAGAATCCGGCGATTAACAGCCAAATTTTAAAACTTAGCGGATTGGATTATTTCGGAATTTTTATCGCGGGACTTTTTTTATCCTTCGGTTTTTCGGCGCCGTTTTCCGTCGGATTTTTGATTTTGGCGAGACCGGAAAATATTTTTATAGCAACTTTGGTTTGCGCAGTAGGTTCCGTAATTTCTGATTTTGCAATTTTCAAAGTTATAAAATTTTCATTCATGAATGAATTTAAGGAGTTGGGAAAAACGCCGGCAATTAAAAAAATAAATTCAATTGCCAGGAAAAACATGAGTGTTAAAATTCGCCATTATTTGATGTACATTTTTGCGGGAATTTTGATTGCGACGCCGTTGCCTGACGAAGCCGGTGTAAGCTTGCTTGCCGGTTTGACGACGATAAAATTGAAATGGCTTATGTTAATCAGTTTTGTCCTGCACGCACTGGCGATTTTTGTGATTCTTTTTGCGAGTGTGTAAATTTATGATAATGCCTCCGGTGAAAACTTAAATGTATAATATTCTCTAATGAATTTTATGACGATATTTTTTCTTTCTGCGATTCCTATGGAGAACAAAGAATAAAATGATTACGAATATAGCAATGACTAGTGCAAGGGCGATATACATACTGCTCTTTGCTGATTTAAATTTCGGTTGGGGATTATTAAATGATTCCTGCTCATTTTCAGATTTAATATTATTATCTTTTGGGTGAACAATTTCCCGAATAAAAATCATTGCTTTAGTATTATTCATCCCGTCATACCTTACTCTGACATCCTTAACCGAATTATTATTCAAATCAAACTCATATAAAATTCCTTTTTCCAAATAAGCTGTTATGGGTTTTGATTGAATCGAAACCCTTGCAATTGTTGAATTAAAATTATTTATTGTTAATGTGTGATTAGTAAAATTAACCACAAAATTTATTTTGTCGTTGTATCTTAACCTAAAATTATTTCCTTTACTTTGGAAAAACTCATCTGTGTAATAAGTTTGGGGGGCATATCCGCCACTGGAAGCGGGGACATTTTCCAAGGCTCCACCAACTGTGTTGTCTTCCGGATTAACATAATATCCAGTTCCGTAAAAATTATTGCTATAATTTCCTTCGCCATAATTTAGTGCAAAAATTGACTGGGCTAGAATGAGGAAAAAGAAGATTAAAAATATTTTTGCCATTAATTGCCAACTCTTATGACGGTTAATTCTTGGTGTTTAATTGTTACTGCATGAACAGGACTTGCATCATCATGTAATTGCAGATTGATTGAGGAATTTGCATTTAATCTTCTTAGGCAGGTAGATGAAGCCGAAACATCGTGGCCAGTATCCTGTCCTGAACTATGGGAGAAACATTTAGAATGATCATAAACACCATCTATTGCTACCCCCCAATCCCAGTCTCCTGTACCAGGTCCATTAAAATTGACCTGAAAATTAATTGTATATACTCCTTCTTTTTTTACAATCAATGTTCTATTATCTGAAAAAGAAAATCCGTTATTTAAATCACTTGTAAAATTTGTTAAATTAACAGATACTCCCACTCCGGATAATCCCGGATTATAACCCGTATCGCTTTCATACCACATGCCTCCATAAAAGTTGTTTGCAGTTAAGTTTCCTTCTATATTAGCATCCCCTGTGACATTTAAGTTTCCGGTGATTCTAATCCAGCCATCTTCAATATTATCAATAAATTCACCAAAAGCAAAAACAAGTTTTTGTCCAATTGTCAAGTTAGTTGAATCAGAAATGTCATCATCATTCAATGTTCCATCAAGTATATGCGTTGTATTTATTGAAGAAGAATAAATGTTTGTGCCATTAACCATTGTTTCATTTAATTGGGTTGCATTCTCTCCGGCAATTTTTGTGAGATAATCATTGAGTATATCTCCCCAAGTTGAATTATCTCCGCCGACTGTGGGAAGTCTCGATGCAGAAATCAAAATCACGCCAAAAAGTATTCCTAAAAATATTACTGTTAATATCAACCCTCTTTTCTTAAATTCCATATCCATTATTATAAGATTTTGATATTTATACGTTTTGATGCAAATCCCGCGACTGAAATAAATTTCGTCAGGTGAATTCATTGCTAACTCAATGCCCCCACGAGGATTTGAACCCCGGTCTTAACCTCCGCAAGGTCATGTTCTATCCAGACTGAACTATGAGGGCCTGCTATTTTATTTGTTGAACCTTATAAAAATCTTTTCAACAGCGGATCCTTCCCCATATAATTCTTTTCCAAACTCTTTCATGGAAATAAAGAAAAATTATTTTTATTCCTGTTAATATAATGCTGAATTTTATAGATTTTTTTATATCTCCGTCGTAAAAAAGGTAAGCGGCAATGAGAGTTATTAAAAATGCAATCGTTTCCCATGTGAATGCTTTTATGAAGCTCCTCGCAGGAGTAGAATCGACGTACTCTTTTCTCCTCTTTTTCATATAAATACAGGGTGGATATATTTTTAAGCTTTATTTTTTTAGGATTTGTGTAAGCCCCGATCGTATAGAGGCCAAGTACGCCACCCTCTCAATACCGGAATTTTGTCGATGAGATAAATAATTCCAGCCTTCTCTAAGGCAGGTGTTAACTGTCGCTCAATTCGAGATGACAAGCCGTGAAGAAATTTACGGCGGAGAACGGTGGTAACCCGAGTTCGAATCTCGGCCGGGGC
>CAZRDP010000020.1:0-9906 GCA_964598985.1 Candidatus Woesearchaeota archaeon
TTAAAAGTGTGGAAATAACATCCGAGAGACCTTTTTTTCCAAACCTCTTTTTCATTTGTTCGACAAACCTCCGTAGGTGTTTGGTGAATAAACTAAAAATCTTGTTAAAGATTTTTTGCCGTCGGTGAAAAAGCCACAAAAATTATTCAACCTCTTTTTCATACAACACTACAAGAATTTCTAATTTAAAAGTTTATTTCATTTAGATTTTTTCTTAATACGCGGAATCATATTTTTTATTACAATGCCGATTATCACAATGAGCAAAATTAAAATTCCATTAACCATATAAAATGCAATCTTTCCTATGATTGTATCCGGAATTTTAGGGATGACTTCAAAATGTGCGCTGGACGGTGCGACGCCGTTCGGGTAAACTAATTCAAGACCGATAATATATTTTCCCGGAGGCAAAATTCCTGTGTCAAAATCCATTTCAAACTCTGTTCTTTCTTCTACCAAAACGCTTTCACTCCTCGTCAAAAACACTTCTCCGTCGTAATTTTTTATTTCATAATTTAGGACAACATCAAGTCTTGCATTGTCTCCCATTGGTATCAGTTCAACGGAAGTTTCAAGTTCATCGCCGGAGCGTATAAAATAACCATTGTTTAACACAACTATATTTGAATCAAAAAGTAAATTCAACTGTTTTACATTCAATGCGACTGGGATTAACTTGCTTCCGATTTTTATGCTTCCGGTGAAAATTCCTGTATCATTTAATCCTGAAAAGACAAATCTTATTTCTTTTTTCTCTCCCTGAGACAATTCAAATGAATCAACGGGTATGACAACGTGATTTCCGAGGTTCTTTTCCGAAATGTTCAGCTTCATAATCTTTTTTTCATTATTTGTAATAAAAACACTTTGAGTTATTGTCGTTCCGACTCCAATATCCAAATTTATTGATGTCGGTTCAACTTTATAATTTGTAGATTCTGTCGTCGTTGTGCTTCCGCCTGAAGAACCACCCGGACTTCCGCCGGTGCTTCCGGATGAAACTGAAACACTAAATGCAATTCCTGAATTATTTGCATTTGAAAATAGATCTGCGCATGAATAATTCACAACATAATTTCCGTTGCTTAGCGTTGATAATGCTGAATGCGATTTTCCCTCGCTGTTTGCAGTCATTGAATTATTTGTTGCAAAACTGTTTGTTGAATAATTGCATGTTGAATTTTCATCAGTTGTTATGCTGAATGTGACGCTTGCAGAAGTTAATGTTGCGCCTGCCGTCGGTGAGACAAAAGTTATAACAGGCGGGGTAATATCTTCAGTCATCAAAACAAAAATCTCCGTACTATTTTTATTTCCGGCGTCGTCAGTTAAATACCACCTGTATCCCACTGAAGTATTTCCTGTTGAATTTAATATTTTTGTAACATTTGCCCACGACGGTGTTTCTGTAAAATTAACCGCTGAATCATTAACCCATTCCCCTGAATTATTTGTCGAAAAAATGTACTGCCCTCTTGCGTGCAACGAAACACCATCATCGGCGTACAATGAAAATAAAGTTGATTGTCCGGCTGTTGTCGAATTAGTTTGATTAAGTGAATATGTCGGCGCAACAACATCTATTGTGAAATAAACTAATTGGACGCCGTTCAAATTTCCGTCGGTGTCATTGCAGAAATATCTGACTGAATGCAATCCGCTTGTCATTGAAGAATTTACTGCGGACCAAACGTCTCCCGAATTTTCCATCGATGCATTTAACGCACCGTCAAGAGAATAAACGCACGCGCTCATTCCGGTTTCGTCGGTGGCGGTAACGTTAAAAGTTATAGTGCCGACGCTGTACGTCTGATTTAAAGGCGAATTTATTGTAACCATTGGCGCCGAAGGATCAAGCACATTAAGATTTTTTGTTGTTGTTCCGGATGTATAATTTTCATTTCCTGAAGTGTTATAAACGTAAACATAAGTTCCGATTGGAAGCGTCTGGACATCGGGATTTGAAACGCTTGCGCCGTCTCTGAAAAGTCCGCAAGTCAATTGTGCAGGGCATCCGCTTCCCGTTGATGTTGTTTCATTTCCAAAATAAACATTCTCGCTCGGAGTTATTGAAATGCTCAGCGACGGAGATGCCTGATTTATTACGAATGAAGAAGTATTTTCTGAATAAGAATAATTTGCTGATTCCGAAAGTGAGCAATTAAACGCGTATATGTCTGCGCCTAAAGTTATTGCAATTCCCGACGATATAATTGTTCCGTTCATTCTCAAAACCGCGCTTCCCGTTCCCGAAACTACCGAACACGTCGGAGTTATTGAAGTCCCGTAAGTTTGAGGCGAGGTTTTATCAAAATTCAAAGACACGGCCGAAGACGCTCTGTTTATTGTAACTTTATATCTCGCTGAATTTTCATTTCCCGACGAATCATTTATCGAAATATTTAATTCATAAACTCCGACGGCAAGAATTGTTTTGTTAGATAAGTAGCCTGTTGAATTTATTTGGAATCTTGTTGAATCATTTACTGAAAAAGTTCCGAAAGAAGTTTCATCTTCCGCATCAAAATCAACTCCTAAAGATTCATTTCCATAAAACAAGCTTGCATTCGCAGGGATTGACGTAAACGTCGGAGATGTTGTGTCAGATTCGCTCAAATAAATAACTCCAAAAACATTATTCAACGAAGTTAAATTATACGTCGTGGAATTTGTAGTATGACCTGTTTTTGTAACATTCACAATGTGAGGTGTTGAATAAGTTCTTGTTCCGCCGGTGTTAACATAATCAATTAATTCCTGTCGTGAAATATCTCCGTTTGAATCTGTTAATGCAGAATAAACGCTATCCGAACTTGAATTATAAATTGTTAAATTTGCATTTTCAATTGCGGTTCCGTTTGAATACGAAACGTTTGCGTCAAAATACCATTTTCTTATTATGTAATTTGAAGCGCCTTCTACAGTTTCAGAATCATACGAACAATTTGTAAAAACATTTTCCAAAGACACCTCGCTGGAGTAAACCCACACATCCCTCACGGAACCCTGAATGTAAGTGCAATCTGAAATATTTGTGTAGTTCGTTCCTCTTATGTAATATCCGTAAGCACCCGTCGCATTATTTGAATTCAAAACATTATACGAAGAATGAAAAAGGTAAATTCCGTAATTCGACGTCGAAACTCCTTTATTGGAAGTCAAATTATTATACGATGAAGACACAACAAGACCTCTTCCGGAATCAGATATTCCGGTATTGTTTACTAAAATGTTATAGTCCGACGAGGATTCTAATTCAAGACCATAAGAACTTCCTGAATTTCCGACATTATTTGTAAGAGTGTTGTTGGAAGAAGTGGAAAAATAAATTCCTCTTCCTAAAACTGAATTTCCAATGTTGCCGGTGAAATTATTATTCGTTGAACCCGAAACATGAATCGCATTACTATTGTTCACATCAACGTAATTGTCCAAAATAGAATTGTTTGTTGATGAAGACAGGTAGATACCATATCGGTGAGTGTCGGAACTCAATTTATTGCCGTCAAAAACATTGCAATTTTTTATTGTTACATTGAATTGATTTGAATAAATACCATAATTATTATCATCTCCGTCCGTAGAATAAGTAATCCAGTAATCATTACAATCAAGTGTTATATTCTCTTCAGAAATTGTAAAACATGTTCCGGTTGAAGAAACATTGTCTGTTAATATGTAAGTTCTTCCCGCTTCAGAAAGTGTTCCGCAATCCAGAGAAGGTTCAACATTATTTACAACAACTGTTATAAGCGAAGAGTTTGCAGTATTATTTGAGCTGTCTCTTGCCCTTGCTTTCAAAGTATAATTTCCGTTTGAAACCGTTGAAGCATTCCATTCTACAGAGTAAGGTGATGAAGTATCCTCAACACTTATGTTTGTGCAGGTTGTACCTTCATAAGAAACGTATTCAGTTCCCGGGGCTGACAATCCTGCAGAAGCATCATCAATCACAATTACCCAATCTTCGCTCGTCGGATTTACAAAATTCATTGTTCCCGTTGAAGTTGCATAAGTTCCGTTCAGCGTCGCTGTTCCGTTTCTCACATTATACCAGTAAACGTTTGCATTAGTTCCTGATATTTTGCTTAAATCAATTGCGAATGTTCTTGACGTCGGCAAATAAGCAATATAAGTTTTATTGTCCGATGTTAATGCTCCGGTTGAATAATTCACATTTCCTAAAGTTCCGTAGCCCGAAGTCATTACATTGTGGGTTTGGTCGGGAATAAGATTATACCACTCTCTTGAATTGAATAATTTTTCAACATAGGTCATATTTTTTGAACCCGATTGATTTACAGCGGTTTGCCATGTTATCGCATCGCAATAACTCCTGTCAACTCCTGCACTCCATAAAGGACAATTTCCGAATATATGCCCGATACCTCCCTGAAGAGAAGTCCAGTAAGCCTGCGCCCTCAAACCCTGTTGTGTCATTCCTGCAGCATTTTCATAAGTTCCTTCAATTAAAAAATATGGATGGGTCGGAGTTCTATTATATGCTTCATAATTTTGAACTGGCTCATCCCCATCATAGGTTACGTAAACTGTTTCAAGATTTAACCAGCTTTCAGAAGGATATTCATCAAATGAAGAAACATCTCTTTGAGCATGGACTGTAATTAAAGAATTGGTGTCCTGATTTAAAATTCCTGTTGCAATTGAACTGTATTTATTTAACATCCCGTCGTCAGTAGGGGTCATATCTCCTCCGACAACCCAAATTATATTGTCATAATCTTTGTATCTGTTACCCAAATATTCTCCCCATGTGACAAGGTTTGCGTCAGATGTCGCATTAATTTTACTTCCCCAATAAGAACTCCCTCCTCCTGTAAACGGCGCCATCAAAATAAGAGCCATATTTCTTTCATTTGTTTCATTAACTATAAAATCCAAATATGTAAAGTAATTATCGTTAGGCGTTACAAAGTATGCACCTCCGATAAAAGGAACTTCACCTTCATAGTTTTCTTCTCCGTCTGTTGAAGCAAAATACAAAAACATATTTGTTAAAATTGTGTTGAATCCTTTTGTCTGTCTGTCGTCCAAATAATCTCTTATTTCAGTTTCATTCATTTGTGCAATTATTTCCCAGTTGGTGTCCCCGAGCATATAAAACGGTTTTCCGTCTTGGTCAACTAAAGTTCTGTTATTTGAACTCATTTCCAACGGAAAATTATATTCGCTCGCAATGTCTTCGCCGGTTGAATTTGCTGAGCAATAAAAAAACTGGACACCTGAAACTTCTTCGTTATCCGAAGCTGTTGCATTTATAGTCACAATTCCTGAAATTTCTGAATTATTTAGCGGGCTTGTAATACTTACTGAGGGATTAGTATAATCGGTTAAATTTAATGTATATTGATATATCAAATCGTTTGTTGCTCCTGTAACATACATTTTGTCTCCCGTTCCGTTGAAGAAAACTGCCTGCGGAGTATCATCCTGATTAACCAAAGCATAAGCATGGTCATCAATTATTGTGGATAAATTCCCGGGCTGAGAAAATGAAAACTGATGAACTCTGTCACCTGATTGTTCAATTAAAAATAACTGCGAATAATCTTCTCGCAAAAACATGTCCTGCGGAGAATCGCCTTTTGAAACAATTGAATAGTTTATGTTATCTGCGCTGGCTGTAGAAACATCTGCTTGTGTTGAAAGTGAAAATTGGTGTATCATATCGCTCGTTGCTCCAAGAATCCACATCTCGGTTTCATTATTTAGCATTATTACTCCAATCCCTTCACCTTCTTGCGAAGCGGTCGAAATATTTTTATTTGTATAACTTAATGTGGATGCGTTCCATGCGTCGGTCATTGAATATTGAAATACTCTGTCGTTTGCAATACCTATAGCATAAATTCTTGTTCCTTCCGGATTGCACCATATTCCGCCCATTGCTCCGTCTTGTGAACTGATTGAAAAATTACGGTTATCGTAACTAAGTGTTGATAAATCCCAGGGTGTGGAAAGTGTGTAAGAATATATCAAATCATTCTGAATTCCAAGGGCGAGTAATTTTGTTCCATCCGGTTTAAAACAAAAACCAGTTACTGCATTATCCGGCGGAGTTGTTGTTTTATTTATATTATCATATATTGCCGTTGAAACATTCCATGGAATCGTAACAATAAAATAATTTGAAGTTGAAGCATTATTTCCTAAACTGTCATTTGCCCAAAGATTTATTGAATAATTTCCAATCACATCCAGATTAGACGGCAATAAATTGGTTGAGCTTAAATTTAAATTTGATGAATACAACAAACTTCCGTTTGGATAAGTCACATTTAATATTGTAAAACTTATATCTGATATATCCGTTGCAGACCAATTAATGTTTATTGATTCTATTCCATATTCAACAAAAGTATCACTTTTCTCTATAGAAAGTGCTGGTCCCGAAGTATCAGCATCCGAATGACTTGTCAATACAATATCTCCGATAATCAAAGGAGAATAAAAATTGTAAGGGGTTGAATTTAATTGCAAGGTTAGATTTGCAGATGTTAAATTTCCCGTCATAGAATATCCGTCGTAAGCGCATGAACCGTCAAGCTCAGTAAATTCTCCGTCGTTGATTTTAAATTTTATAACGCTGCCGTTTAATTGCTGACAGCCGGGGATTGAAATATTCAAAGTATTATTTGTCCCAAAATTATTATTCTGAAAGAGCATTTCTCCCGTCGGATAAAATCTTGAATAGGTTGAATTGTAAATTTGCGCGACTTCTGTTGCGCTAAGTGAGCGGTTAAATAACATCGCTTCATCAATCAAACCATCCCAACTAACGGGACTATAACAATTCCCAATACAAAACGGACCCTGTAAATTAAATGTTCCCGTCGCGGCTTCCCCGTCATAATGGTTTCCGTCCACATACAAATGCGTGAAAGTTCCGTTCCATATGAAAACAATATGATGCCAATTTTTATCTGCCAAATTTTCTGTTGTAGTTATATCCGAAGTTCCGTCGCCCAATTGAGCATGACGAATAATATGTCTTGTTCCCGTTGCTGCTCTTATGTAAAAATTAATTGTGCTTGTAGACACATAATAAATATCTTCTATGGAGGAAGTATCCGATTTTATCCATGCAGAATATGAAAAGGTACTAAAAGATTGTTGAGAAAAGGCGGATGAATTTATAATATAATCAGAGCTTCCTCCAAAATCATATGCTCCCCCGTATTTTCCGGAAGAGTTGTAATCAACAGTTCCGCTGATTGTTCCGTCGTTGGAATTGCCTGTATAATCATAAATTTTTGTTAATGAAAGATTTTCGTCAAATGACATATATAAAATTAGGTTGGGGTCTGAAGTACTCAAGTGAGATAATTTTTCCGAAGGGGTTCCCCAAACTTCGAATAAAAAATCTTTTGCCAAATCACTAGTCCATGAACTTCCGGCGTTATCCGACCATAAATCGTTTCCTCCTGCATATGATGGTGACGATGCATCCATTCTCCACCTCATTCCTCCGCCAGTACTGCTGGCTTCAATTGCATATTTTGTTCCTGCAGTAAGAGTGTAAGGCGTCATTGTAACCTGATTCCATTCTGATGTTGATGTTCCCCATGTTGAAGTGTCAGCAGTTCCGCTACTTAGCGCAGAGCCGGTCGGTTTTCCGTCGCCATCAACTGCTTTTATTGAAACAGTTAAAGTTCCTCCCAAATTTTCCTGATAAGCGGCAAAATTCACGCTTGTAATTGTAAAATTTTCATTAGTTCCCGTTGTTCCAACAGTAAAAGATTGTGCTCTCCAATCATCTCCTGAAACTGGATTGCTTGCATCATAACCTGTGTCATAATATTCATATTTTTGGGAGACATTTTGCTCAATCGTCACATTCAGATTTGTGCCCGTGCCTCCGTCCAAAATTGAAAATCCTGTAATCGAAAATTTTGAAAAAGGATTTAAATTTTTTAATGAAATATTTTCAGAATTGCTTATTATAAAAAAAGAAACAAACAAAACCGCTAAAAATAAAATTGCAAAAAAATATTTTTTTCTCTTACCGGAATTTCCAACCCCCTTTTTCATTTTATATTTATGGAAACAAAGGTTATAAATTTTATTATGGTTAAAATTCAAAAGCGCCCGCATCAGGATTTCCTGAAATTGTTTTTCCGTCGTAATCTTTAGTAAATCCGACATTAACTCCTGAATTTATTGCAGAAACTCCTGAGTTTAGATGGAAATTTCTTGAACCTGTATTAACAAAAAAAGAACTCTGATGATTTATGTTGTTGCTAACAATATGATTTGCATGCGTCGTTGCCGAAATTCCGTCTTCAAGAAGATTGTTTCTTGCTGTGAACAATTCATTTCTTGAAACCTGGACATCGTAAGAACCGGCGTTGTTATAAAAAACATTATTGTAAACTTTTATGTCTGTCCCGTCGCTGACTGTGATTGGATTTGCAGTGTTATCATAAAACAGATTGTATGCGATTGTAATATTTTTTGGATAAGGTGACTGGCCGTTTCCTATATAGATTCCGACAGCATTATCGTGGAATTTAGAATTTTTAATTATAAAATTTTCGGGCGCGCCGTTGAAACCTCCGTTCCTATAAAATCCGATGGCCTTGTAAGTATTTCCGGAAAATTCTGTGTTTTCAATCAATGCGTTCTTTGCATCCTCTGAAATTAAAATTCCTTCATAATTATTTTTAACCAGAGAATTCTTCATGTGGAAATTAACATTTGAGAGTTTGTAATTTAACTGATAAAAATTCCCAAGATAAATTCCTGTTTTTTCATTATCCTGAATTAATGTATGATCCACAATTATATTGTCTCCATGAGCTTTAATCCCCCAATTTGAATCATATGCCTGACTATAACTTATTGTCATACCACTACATCCGGACGCTCCCGAGAAACCCATTTTTTCATTAAATCTCACGACGGTGTATCTGAATTCAGTTCCTGCAGATTCTGTTTTAAACCCATAAGCATCTGTACCTGTTCCTTCAATATGTTCCGAAACTGTATCAAAAATCTTGTGATACAGCATATCCACATCTCCGTGAGTTCCGTCACTATAATCAGAGAGCATGTATATTCCGTGCTCCCTTATATTATGGAAATATAAATCATAAAAATTAATATGGTTGCTTCCCAAACTTCCGGTTATTATTCCTGCATAACCTCCTTTGAATTCAAAACTATAAACATCATAATAAGAAACCGGTTTTTTATTTGTGGCACTTGAAGAGGTACTTCCGCCTAAATACATTCCCGTTGACCATGTGCTTGAATCAGTACTTCCGTCAAGAAGAGGTCTTTCTCCCGAACCATAAGAACCCAAAGAAATATGCTGACTTGAAGTTCCTGTTGTATACGTTGTCATTCTGTCATATGTGGTTGTTCCTCTTTTCTGAAGATAAGTATAACCTGCCCGTAAACCTTCGTTATTACTTCCGGTAACATCGCGCCAGGAATTATAAGGTTGTGTTCTTGAACCTGTTTCAGTTCCTGAATAAGTAGGGTCAATATAAATTGTATTTTCTGATTTTGAAAGTTTTATCGTTATTACAGCGTCGTTATATTTCCCTGTTGAACTATCTGTTGCACGAATTGTTATTTGCCTTTGATTTTGTGAATCATAATCAAAATTCGCATTCGCAACTGAAATTCTGATTTCATAATTTAAATTGTGATTTGAGACAGTATTTCTTCCGGTTAGTTCTTGTATTGAAAATCTTCCTCCATCATTATTTTGAAGAGTAAATTGAATATTCTGGCCTGGTGAAATCCACATTAAATTCAAATCTCCGACGGTATCTCCATTGACTGCACTTTCAGGAATTAAAAATGTCTGGTCATGAATTAAGGGAACTCCTGCAAGCAATAATGATTCGGCAGCCCCGGAACTTTGAGCAACAC
>CAZRDP010000021.1:0-9026 GCA_964598985.1 Candidatus Woesearchaeota archaeon
GCTTCCAATTCTAAAAGAGTTCCGATATTCTCTCCTATGTCCCAAGCCAGCCATAAAACACACAGATAAGTGATATTATTGACGCAATTTGAAATATTCTTAAATGACTCAAATTCAATGAATCTTACCTGCTTGTTAAATTCCCTTCCTTTTATAGAGAAATCTTCTAAAATTTGTTGAGCTATATGGCTTTTACCAGCTAAACTAAAAAATTTTCCCCCAAGCATTTGATAAAACGAACTTCTGTCTTCGTATCTTTTCCCATATTTGTTTTTAAGAATTCCATCCTCTAAGTCATCAATTAACTTCCTTATATCCTCTTCAGCTAAAGTAGTCCAATCCTTATTATTGAACCACTCATTTAACTTTCTTATCCTTGTAACATAAAAATTTAAGGTTTTATATGAACGTTCATCAACCTCTGTGAGTCCCTCTTTCCTCTTTAATTTATACTCCTGAAACTCTAAGAATTTTTTAACTATTTCTTTATTTTTAGAATTAAACTTAATATCTTCTAAAAGCTCGTTTTTCTTTTTTAGATATCTCTCCTTATATGACATAGATATTCAAACATATAGTAATATATAAATTTTGCTATTTTTTATGGTAACTTTTAGTATAACCTTTGTGTAAACGAGGTGTTTTACCACTAGACTACAGGCCTGTAGAAATACTAAAAATAAATGTTTTTTAAAACTTGTTGTTGCGTTAAATTTATAACAATTCTTTTCTTTATCATGCAGGTGAAAAGAGATGATTTACATTCCTATAATTGGTGCTTTGGCTCTTGCTTCCGGAACGGTGTTTCAGAGAAAAATTCTCAAACAAAATGCAATTTCAATAAAAAAATATTTCGTCATGGAATTTATCGCAATCTCGCTGGTTATGCTCCCGCTAATTTATTTTTTCTGGGAAATTAAACCAGAAGCATTCCAATTAAAAAATATAATTTTATTTTCAGCTGTAATCGTCGCTTCAATTTTGGCGAACATTTTTGCTTTCAAATCAATGAAATGGGAAAAAATAAATAATATAGAGCCCGCGAAAGTTCTTGAACCGCTTTTTGTGATTCTCTTCGCAATTTTATTCAGCTTTTTCTTTGAAGGGTTTGACAGAAATCCAAAAATCCTCGTCCCTGCAATTTTATCTGTGTTTGCTTTAATTTTTTCTCACGTCAAAAAGCGTCATCTTGATTTTAACAAATATTTCATTTTCGCCCTTATTGGAAGTTTTTTCTTTGCACTTGAACTTATACTTTCAAAATTAATACTTGATTATTTTCACCCGATTACTTTTTATTTTTTAAGATGTTTTATTCTTGCGATTTTCGGAATTGTAATCTTTCATCCTTCTTTTAAAAACATAAAAACAAAAACTAAATTTTACGCTTTGATTATAGGCGCGATATGGGTTGTCTTCAGGATAATAACTTACTGGGGGTATCTTAAACTCGGAGTAATTTTCACGACGCTGATTATGATGCTCGGACCGGTTTTTGTTTATTTATTTGCACATATTTTCTTAAAAGAAAAATATAACTGGAAAAATATTTTAGTATCGGCAATAATTATAGCGTCAGTTGTTTATGCGACGATTGGGTGAATTATTTTTTGATTATTAACTGTAAAATGACTACACATGGAAAAGTTTAAAAACTCTATTTTTTATAGATGGTTAACAACAAGTCGGGATAAGCCCTTATAATTGACACGCGAACTAAAATGAAGAATTTATTTAAAAAAATCAAAGACGGTATGAAGATAGGAGCAGTTGTTTTACCTTTAACTTTTAATACTTGTTGCACTGATTACAAAGAATATAAAGCAATAATTCTGGAGGAACAATTTCTTCCTCGGACTAATATTGGGTCATTAGATACTTATACAGCAAAACTAAAAAATCTTGACAATGATTCTATATTCATCCTGGAAATTTACGACGAAAACGCAAGAGGTGCAAATCTTCTTTATAAAAAAGGGGATACGAT
Source organism: Candidatus Woesearchaeota archaeon (assembly GCA_964598985.1). Classification (GTDB taxonomy): domain Archaea; phylum Nanobdellota; class Nanobdellia; order Pacearchaeales; family GW2011-AR1; genus MWBV01. The sequence continues at coordinate 1,988 of CAZRDP010000021.1, forward strand.
AAAAGTAACAGAATCTAACAACCCTTTGTACACTCCTCAACGAGAGTTACATCCACTTCATTGAATTATGCACGAAGTGAAAATTATTTTTATAATCAAAAGGTTTAAAAGTTATTTAGTTTCTGCCTTTCTATGGAAGAATTTAAGGATTATTACAAAATCTTGGGAATAATTGACAATGCTTCACAGGAGGATATTGAAAAAGCATTTCGTATAAAAGTAAAAGAAATAAGACCTGATATCAATTTAGATGAAATTACTAGAAGGGAATTTGAATTATTGCAGGAAGCAAGAAAAACTCTCACAAGCTCTTTTGAAAAAAGTATGTATGATATTAGGCGTACTTGTTATTATATTTCTGAAATGAACTCTTTTTTTAAAAATGAAATGAAAAAGACAGTCGAGGATGCAACAAAATATATGCAGAAATTTTCTCATTAACTAAGGAATAATCTCCGGCCCGAAATATTTTTCGTATTCAAAATCTTTTTCCGAAATTTTTCCCGAAGAAATCAATTTTTTTATTTCAGGAATTTTGTTTTTTACATGTTCAATCAAAAAAATAATTGTCTTGCAAATTAATTTATCCCCCTCTTCAGGCCATAATTTTGCTTTGTTCCAATACAAACATCTTCCTCCGCATATATTTTTGTAATCGCAAGAATCGCACGGTTCATCCAAATCAAATTGTTTCAGTTTTTCCGATTCTAAATTTCCCGCATAAAATTCTGCAACATTATTCATAATCGGGCATGAAGTGATTTTTCCGTCGGTGGTTATTGTATAATTTGCGTAACCGCTTCCGCAATGCATTCTCGTTTCTTTATCCCAACCCATCAATCGATTTAAAATTCCCACAAAAGAATATAATCTCAAAACTTTTCCTTTTTTCATCTCATCAATCCAAAATTCAATCAATTTTTCAACGGATGAATTATATTTATCTGCAAATTCCGAAAACTTTTTTTCATCAAAATCATTTTTATAAAATCCGGCGTCAATTTGCCAATGTATTGAATCAAAAATTCCCAAACTCAAAAGATGTTTAACCTGTTCATACAAATCATTAAATTCAGAATTAATTGTCATTCTCGCGACAATTTCATTTTTGTATCCTTTTTCTCTTAATTTTTTTACATTATTAATCACTAAATCATAAGTTCCAATCCCTTTATTATAATCAGTCCTTTTTTTATCTCCGTCGATGGATACAAGCATTTTGTCCATTTTTTTAATATATTCGTACGGGATTTCGTCAAGCAACTTTCCGTTTGTCTGTATGCAAAATCTTATTCCTGAATTTTGCAATCCGTCCATAATTTCTTTCATTTTTTTAAAATTAACAAGCGGTTCACCGCCGTAAAAAATAATTGTGTCTCCTGCATTCAAAAATTTTTTAAGTTTATCGACGGAAACTTCAGAATCGCACGGCGCGCTGAAATCAAATTTCCATTTTTTATCAAGCCCGTTTTCAAATTCATTCATTGACTTTTCATAACAGTATTTGCATTTTGAATTGCATTTTTCTGTTAAAATTATATGGTAATGCATTTCTCAAAAATAAAATTGGAGTATATAAATTTTAAGTGTTGTTAAATTTTATTCCAATCCTCTCATGAAATCTCTTTCGTTTGAAAAATTCATGCTTTTTTTGTTCGGCTTTGAAGCAATCACATCGTCAATTCTTAAAATCATATTAGCAACTTCCGTCGCTGAATTAATCGCCTGATGTTTTATGTTGAACGGTTCAATAATTCTGGCTTCAAGAACATTTCCTATTTTGTTTTCAAATAAATTTAAACCGGCGTTTCTTTCGTCGGAGTCGTGTCTTGCTTTTAATTCAGTTAAAACATCTATCGGGTCAAGCCCCGCATTTTCTGCAAGTGTTACCGGAATAAATTCAAGCGCATTTGCAAATTCCTCGACGGCAAGTCTTTCCCTTCCGGATAATCTTTGTCCGAATAATCTCAATCGTTTTGATATTTCAATTTCTATTGCGCCCCCGCCCGGAACAACCAAACCTGAACGCAAAACACACGAAACGTCGCCGAATCCGTCGCGCATCGCTCTTTCTATTTCGTCCATTATGTGCATGCTTCCGCCGTGAATTAAAATTGTGAGCGCTTTCGGATTTTTACAACCCTGAATATAAGTAAAATTGTCGTCGCCTTTTTTCACTTGCTGTATTCTCTCGGCAAAGCCCAGCTCAAATTGAGTCAAATCATTTAAATTACTTACAATTTTTCCGCCGGTTGCTTTTGCAATTTTTTCCATGTCGCTTTTTGCGACTCTTCTGCAAACATAAATTCCCGATTTACCGAAGAGAAAACTCGCAAAATCATCAACACCTTTCTGACAGAAGACTGCGTTCGCGCCCGACTCGCGAACTAAACTCACAATTTCTTTTATTGAATTTTCTTCCTGTAAAATAAATCTCTGAAGTTGCTCCGGCGACGAAATTGAAACTTCTGTTTTTAATTCCGGAGTTTTTAATTCAAGCGGAATATCAATAAGCGCAATTCTCGCGTCCCGCACGACCAACGGCATTTCCTGAGAAATTTTTCCTTTGTCAATAACAATTCCGGAAACCAATTCTGTATCGCCGATTCCATCGCCTTTCGCTTTTTCAATTTTTATATCCTCGAGATTTATTTCGCCTTTATCATTTATTTGTTTAACCGCTTTTACGACGATTTCCGCAAGTTTTTCTTTTGACTCCTCCGCGCTTTTCCCGGTCATAGCTGTCATCGCAATCTGTTTTAAAATTTCTTCGTCGTCAGGGCTGATTTTTAATGAAACATCTTTCAAAATTTCCTGCGCTTTTTCCGCAGCTAATCTGTAACCTTTTGAAATCACCGTCGGGTGAATTTTGTTGTCAAGAAGTTTTTCCGCGTTTTCCAAAAGTTTTCCGGCGAGCATAACTGCGGTCGTCGTTCCGTCCCCGACTTCAGATTCCTGTGTCTTTGCAATTTCAACCATCATTTTTGCGGCAGGATGTTCTATCTGCATTTCTGAAAGTATAGTCGCGCCGTCGTTCGTCACAACAATATCATTCGTCGGAGAAACAAGCATTTTGTCCATTCCGCGCGGACCCAAAGTTGTTTTCAAAATATCTGAAACCATTTTCGCCGCAGCAATATTATTTCTCTGTGCATCTTTCCCGAGAATTCTCTGAATGTCTTCAGGCATTAAAGTTATAGGTTTGTCTGTCATCTTATTTCAATTTTAATTTTATAAAATTGGGAGCATTCCTGAATATGTTTTTTATCAAATCTTGTGTCTTTATCATTCCACATATAAAATATATCATTTTTATCTTTGGCTACTTTTCCGCTTCCATAATAATCAATAGTCTGTCCTGCATATTTTTCCCTTAATTCAAATATCATTTCTCTTGAAATATGTAATCCTCCGCATTCATCAAACAAAAAAATCTCTGGTTTTTCATCTACATAAGTTTGGAAGAATCTTTTTATTTCTCCTTTTTTTAGCGTATCTAATTTTTTTAATTCCATATTAAAATCCAAGAAATATTCTATTTAAGCATTATTGTGGTGTTTTTCAATAATGTATCTTTCAGTAGTACAAAATCTTTAAAAGTGGTTAAAACGTCCAGAGTTATGCGCACAATATTGGTTTCAGATATCATGACGCGCGAACCGATTTCAATAAAGCCCGAGACGAACCTGCTTGATTGCGCCAAAAAAATGGTTCAAAAACGCACGGGAAGTTTGCTCCTTGTTGAGAAAAACCGTCTTGTGGGAATAATTTCTGAATATGATATTTTATGGGCGCTGACAAAAAAGGAGCCCGAAGAAATTAAAAAAATTCTTGCAATTGACATTTCTCCGAGAAAAATAGCGACGATAAAACCTTCGGCGACAATAAAAGAAGCGCTTGAAAAAATGAAAAAATTAAGATTCGAACGTCTGCCTGTGATTAAAGAAAAAGAACTCGTAGGTCTTATAACTATTAAAGACATTTTAAATTTCAATCCCGAATTTTATCCCGAACTTGAAGAATTTGCAAGCATTCGTGAAGAATCAAGAAAACTTAAACTCGTTGAAAAAGCAAAAGATGAACATCCTTACCGCGACGGTATTTGTGAAGAATGCGGAAATTTCGGACGTTTATACAATTCAAATGGAATGATGATTTGCGAAAATTGCAGAGATTATTAATTATTTAACAATCCCAAAAGCAAGACCACCGTCATCGCCACTCCAGTTGTCGCCATCGACAATCAACCCGCCGTCAAGACTCCAGCCCCTGCCCAACGCAGACATTCTAACTTCTTCTTTATCAACAGAATCAAAACTCCAAAGATAAGGATTACTTTTGTATTTTGAAGAAATTTCAGCAATTTTCTCTGCTCCTTCTTTACCATATCTTGCAACGATGTAAGGATTTTTCTGCAATTCAATTAAATTTTGACTTCCAGTTTTAAATCCAAATTGAACAAATTTAACATTAGAATCGTTTTCCTTTAATCTTTTTACTAAATCATTTTTATTCATAATTAATTTTCCGTTTTTAATTACAGGATTATTATCAATTATAACACCATTATTAACTTCTTCATTTGATTTTGGAAGATACAAATTCCCAGTAAATTCTCCAAACCAATAATTATTCATTATGTCAATTATTTCAGATTCGTATTTTCCGCTAGGATTATTGAAAGCATCATAAACTAATGACGCTGTTTCAGAAGAATTTGGCTTCTTCAAACCTGCTTTTTCTATTGCATTTGCAATATCTCCAAAATATCCTTTGAAAAAAGGATACTGAAAAGTAAGTTTGCCTCTTTCATGAGGAACAGTCAAATATGTTTTTCCTTCTTTAACTTCCATGATTTTAACAGAAAATTCAACTATTTAAAACTTTCCCACTGTTACTTTTTCAGAATTACTACATTAGCAATCGCCGTCATTCGCCGGTGTGCAACTTTTCGGACAGCATCCGTCATTTTGGTAGCACAAAACAACTTCTGTGTTTGAGCATTGTTCAGAATAACAATAATCTATCGTGTACGCATTGCCGTCATCACAATCGTAATCTTCGGAACATGAAGTGCTTTCCTCAATTATTTTCACCGAATCATTTTTTTCTTTGTCGTATTTTGCACTGCCGAACGCGAAAAACAAAATCGAAAAAATCAGAACCAGTATAATCACTGAAATCACAAAAAAACTTTTTCTTTTCACAAGTTATATCCCCCTCACTTCCATTTTCCTTTCCAGAACTTCAATTCTTTGCTGAATGTGGTAAATCTGGTTTGACAATTCTTCAAGTTTGTCCGTCATATCCCCGAGCCGTTTTGCCAGTTTTTTTCTTCTTTCTTCAGCATCATAACTCGTTGAACTGGTTTCTACCGACGATAAATCAGCGTAATCCGATGTGCCGGATTCCGGATTTGATGCTGTTGAGGAAGCGCCCCCGCCGCCGAAAATGCCAAAGATACCCGAACTTTCACGCGGAGCATTTTGAGAATCCATAGAATTAAATGTATCAGTTTTCTCCGGAATGCTTTCATTTTTCCTTCCTGTGAAGTCAACAAACTTCCTCTTTTTAACAAACAAACCCATAAGTGAACTAATTTTTTTTTGTTTATAAGTATTTCTGAATTTTTGATTACCATTCAAAAAAGAATGTTTTTAAACTTCTGAAACATTCGTTTTTTATGGTGGCAACAATTGCGCAGATGATTGGAAAAGTCAGTCCGAAATTTTATGCGCAGAATGGTTCTGAACTTTTAAAAAAATACGGCTCTTACGATAAAATTCCTGCGGAGGAAATTAAACCGCGCGCGGTAACTTATCTCAATACGACTCCCCAGGGTCTCAAAGAAATTCCTGTCGGCGCAACAAAACTTTTCAAATCCGAAGGAACCGAAGCATCTTTCAATTTAATGTATGATTCTCCGTCGGAAAAACTTGAACCTGTTTACTTTTTTATTCTTGATTTAATGGAAAGTTTCGGACTAAAACCGGAAAAACTTATTGATAATTTTTCTTCAACTCCCGGCTCGGGGCATTTTTCTGAACTCGGGACAAAAGCAACGGCAATGCAACAACAGGCGTCGTCGCTGATGGGAAATATAAATACTGTTTTGAGAAGCGTTTTGAATTTAATTTATGATTTGCGTGATTTCAGAATAAGACTTCAAAGTTATGAAGATTTAAAATCCGAAGATAAAAATAAAAGCGAAGCGGCAAAACTTTCACTTAAGCAGATTTGGATTGACAAAGTGGATATCCAAAAAGGAAATTCTTCAGTAAAAGCGATGGCGCTCGGTCAGGGGGGTTTCGTAACTTTGCTGGACGCTTTTCTCGTCGCTAAAGATGAAAAAGATGTTGACAAACTTGACCTGAATGACAGAGTAAAAAGAATTTTGAAACCGAGAATTTTTGAATTTAATAATTGGCTGAAACAATCTGAACAGGAATTAAGGAAACGTTACGAGATTGAAAAAACTTATTTGAAAAGTCAGGTCAGCAGTTTAAAACTTTACTCTCGATGGGCAAAACCATATCTGAAAGCCGCGACGGATTTGGAGCAAAAAAATATGGGGCGCACACCCGATTTTGTAAAAACGTTTGATACGATAATTCTTGAATTAACTCTTCTGGGAAAAAATCAAATAAATCCGGGTGAACTCGCTCTTCAGGGGGAATTTCCGAGGGATTTTGCGAAAGAAAGTTATTCTAAAAAATTCAAAAGAAAATATTACAGTTGCATACTTGTTGATTTCCGTTTCCGCGGCATCCCGCAAAAAGTTTCACAGCAGGGGCATTATGCGTTCGGTGGAAGGGTTGAAGTTTCGTTCAAAGCATACGCGCTCAACGACGACGAATTGAAAGCGCTCGAAAAAGAAATTGAAAAATCCGACGTTGGCGATGTTCTGCAATTAATTGAAGGAACAACAAAAGAAAGTTTGGGTCAATTGCAGGATGAAATTGATTTTTATTTAAATGAACCGGAAGAAGAGGAGAAAAAAGAAAAAGGCAAGCGCGGACGGAAGAAAAAGGTGAAAGAA
>CAZRDP010000022.1:0-7839 GCA_964598985.1 Candidatus Woesearchaeota archaeon
GCCAAACGTAATTATTTATCACGCCGGAGATACCGACTTAATTCCTGAAATGCAAAAACTCACCGGATATAAACCTGAAAAAGAATTCATTGCATTGCTTCCGATTGGCGGGAGATTCACGATGAATCACGAAGAAGCCGCCGAAGCTGCAAACTTAATAAAACCAACTCTTGCAATTCCTATGCATTACGGTTCAGTCGTCGGCTCGGACAGCGACGCCAAAGAATTCAAAGAGCTTTGCGCGGAAAATAATATAAATTGCGAAATTCTTGAAAAAGAATAAAATGAAAAATAATTCTTCTGAAGAAATATTTAATAAAATAAAAAATTGCAAAAATATTTTGATGACCTTACACAAAGGTCCGGACGGAGACAGCCTTGCAGGTTGCTGTGCCATGAAATATTTTTTAGAAAGAGATTTTGATTGCAAAGTAAAAATAATCAGCTTTGATAAATTGCCGTATGAATCAAACGAATTAAGATTTTCAAAAGAAATTGAATTTGGAAAAAAACTGGAAGATTTCAAATTAGAAAAATTTGATTGTATAATTTTTGTTGATACAGGTTTAATGAAAATGACCCACGACAACGAAGAAACTCTAAAAAAAATTTTCACAATTAATGTAGACCATCATGAAACGAATTCCTATTTCGCAAATCTAAACTACGTAGATAGTTCAAAACATTCTGCATGTTCTGTTCTTATGCATTTACTTAAAGAATGGCAAATAAATTTTGACAAAGAACTTTCAACAAGATTGCTCCTCGGAATTTACACAGATTCGGGTTTTTTCTCACACTCTGCCGAAGCAATTAAAGAAGCCGCATTTTTGATTGACAAGAAAGTAGATTATGTAAATGAAATTGTCAATCCGATAAAATACAATTTCCCGTTAAACATTAAAAAATATTTTTCGTTGATTACAGATGCTTTCAAGATAGTTGAATTTGAAAATTATAAAATTGGAATCAGCACAGTTTCAAAGGAAGAGATAGAGAAAACAGGTGTGAATTTATCTGAAGTCAGAAGAGGAATAAATTATCTTCAGGAAATCGGAGGAATTGATTTTTTATTTACACTTGCAGAACTGAATAATGAAATTAAAGGGTCGTTCAGGTCAAGAAAAAATATTGATGTTTCACTTTTTGCGGTGGAACTTGGCGGAGGCGGACATAAACTTGCAGCAGCATTTACTCTTGAAAAAATGCCATTAGAAAAAGCCGAAGAAAAAGTTTTAGAGGCGATTAAAAAAGTTGGTGTGCATAAAATTTAATTTACATTTTTAATAAGAAGATGTTTAATATATTTTATTACAACAATAATTAAAAAGTAAAACGTTCAATAAAATTAATGGGCGACGGAAATTATTATGCAACAAAATTATCTGAAAAAGAATTTGTCGACGGACTTGACAATATTCTTAAAGTGATAAAAGAGGATTATAATTCTCTTTGGGAAGGAAATCCAAGTTTAATTTCAAAATATACGGACTTCGACGTTGATGATTTTAAAGTAGATTCTGGAAAACAATTAATGATTGAATCTGATTTGGCAGGATGTTATCCAAGCGGATTTAGCACTTTAGGAGTTGTTAGAAAAAATCATATGTTTGCGTTTTACCTCGAGGGATTTGAAAAGAAATCTTTGATTACAAACAGTCATACAGTTTATAAAAATCTCCGCAATCAATTTGATTTGTCCACAAAAGCATGCTTTAACGACTGGACTGAAAATTTAAAAGAAAATATTAAAGAAATTCTTGAAAAAGATTTGGAAGAAAAGATTGAATTATTGGAATCTAAAATAAAAAAATAATATTTTTCACCGACATAATTCTTATAAACACAAACGTATTATTTTTATCATGAAAATTTGCATAGCAAATAAAAAAATATTGATGAAAGGAGGTAAAAAGAGATGGTATTAGATTTTGCAAAAGAAGCAATTCAAAACGCAGGAACTCACAGCATCAACTTCGACGAATTAAAAGCCGGAAAAGCAAACATTAAAGTTGTTGGTTGCGGAGGTTGCGGATGTAACATGGTTACATGGTTGTTCAATAAAGGAATCAACGGCGCTACAGTTTACGGAGCTAACACCGACGCTCTTCACTTGAGTGTTACTAAAGCCGACGAGAAAATTCTTATCGGTAAAGAACAGACAAGAGGTTTGGGTGCAGGAGGAAGACCGCAGATTGGCCGTGAAGCTGCAAAAGAAGCTTTAGTCGACGTGAAAAAAGCAGTCGGAGGAGCAGATATGGTTTTTGTCCTTGCCGGAATGGGCGGAGGAACAGGAACAGGTTCTGCGCCGGTCGTTGCACAGGTTGCTAAAGAATCAGGAGCTGTTGTTATCGGTGTTGTTACAATGCCGTTTGAATCTGAAAAAGCGAGAATTGATAAAGCTGAATTCGGATTACAGGAACTTAGAGAAGTTACAGATACTTGCATAGTTCTTGATAACAATAAACTTGTTGACATAGCCGGACAATTGCCAATTGAGCAGGCATTCGCTGTTGCTAATGAACTTATTTCCACAATGATTAAAGGTATTGTTGAAACAATTACTCTGCCTAGTTTGATTAACCTCGACTATGCTGACGTTTCTTCAATTATGAAAAATGGTGGAGTTTCAGTTATTGGTATAGGAGAATCGGATACTTCAAGCCGTGTTGACGACGCTGTCAAGCAGGCACTTACAAATCCTCTACTTGATGTGGATTACAGAGGTGCTACTGGCGCATTGATTCACGTAACTTGCGGACCTGATTTGAAACTGGAAGAATTCGACGTTATCGGCCGAAGTGTTTCAGAAAACCTAAACGCTGAAGCGAACGTTATAATCGGCGCAAGAATCAGCAAAGAATTTGTTGGTAAAGTACGTGTTATAACAATCATGACAGGAGTTAAATCGCCTTATGTTCTTGGAAAAGACCTTGAGGATTTTTCAACTCCAAAAACGTCCAGAGAAATGTCTGACTTAGGGATTGAGGTTTGGAGATAAATTTTCTTTAGAAAATTTATTTATATTTTTTAAATTGAGGGGAGAGAAATCTCCTCTTATCGTTTTTTTATTTAATATCTTTTTCTAACAAAATTTAAAAATAATTTTTTACTAATGTTTTCATGAGAGTTGATTTAATTTCAAAACATCTCAATCAGGAAACAATCGACTTCATAAAATATTCAAATTCTAAAAAACAAAGGATAAAATTTCGTTTCAAAGGAGGTCAAATAGAAACAATCCTTATGGCATCTGACATAAAAAATTATTTCAAAACAACCAGAGAAAAAAGCAAGGATTACAAAGGAAAAATTTTCAGCGGAGAATTATACCTTAACAGAAACCAAATTCAAAGATACGTTTCCAAAAAAAGGATGAACTAAACATCTTTTTACAAATGGCTACCAACCAACCGCAAGAAAGTCCATCACCTCCCAAAAAAATTTTACAGATTAATAATTTTCTTGGCGGAGAAACCTGACAGCGTCGGTTTCGGAGAAAGTATTATCCGCGACATTTATGAGCGCAATTTGAGGCGAGCGATAATCTTAAACATCCAGTTTATCTCTCTTCTGCCATTTTAATTGCGTCTTTAGCATAGTCAATTAAAACATTGCTTACAAGACACATGTTTTTCATCTCCTCAATTTTTACCCAGCGATAATCTGAATGTTCTCTGCTTAATTTTACACTGCCTTTAAAATATTTTGCGACAAAAACAGTAGTGTAAGTATTCTCAATTATATTTGCTTTTATCGGAAATAAAATTTTAATATCAATATTTGTTTCTTCTTTGACTTCCCTTTTTAATGATTCTTCAATCGTCTCTCCGTAACAGATATGACCGCCGGGAAAACTCCACTTCCCAGAAATTTTTGTCAAATCAGAAGCCAATAATAAAAGCACTTTATCCTCATTTAAAACAACAATGTATTGGCTAACCTCGAACAAATCATGTTTCCCCATTCTTAAACATCCAATTTGTTTTTTGGCTGCATCTTTTTGTTTTTATATTCGTTAAAATACATAATGCTGTCAAAATTTACGGGTTCTTTTTTCTTCGGTTTGTCATAAGCGTAGCCAACGGGAAAAACTGCTTCAACTTCAACATCTTCCGGAATTCTCAAAATTCTTTTTATCTTGTCGTCGTAAAAATGTCCGACCCAGCATGTTGCCAGACCACGGTCAGTTATTGCAAGCAAAAAATTCTGAATTGCAGCGCCCGCCTGTTGTTTTAAATATTTTTCAGCGCGGTCTTCATAAGCCGTCTGCGTCCTTTTCCCGTCGGAACAAACAACAACAACATAATGCGCGGTTGAAACAAAATCCTGCTCGCATGCGTCTGAAATTGCATCTATTATCTGGGGCTCATCAATCAGAATAAATTTAAGTGAAAAATTATTTCCTGCCATCGGTGCATAGCGCATAGAATCAACGCAATCAAGAACCACTCTCCAGTCCGGTTTTTTTGATTTAAATTTTTTTACACTTCTTCGCGATTTTATAATTCTGTCAAGCATGATTTATACAGGAAGAGATGGTTTAAAATGTTTTTTGTTTTTAAATTTATAACAATCTCTATTGGCAAATTAGTCCATCAATTTCTCAAAGAATTTTTAACTAAACCCAATCTCTCCCCCGCCCAAACATTTCTCACCAGAATAAAAAACAATCGCCTGCCCTTCCGAAATTCCCGTTATTGCTTTATTCAAAATTACTTTCCATTTTCCTTTGTCATAAAATAACGTGCTCGGCAACAACTCCCCGACGTGTCTTATGCGGGAAAAAACTTTTGTTTTTCGCTTAAAATTTTTTTTATCGTCGGAAATTGTATAAAAACTTTTAACGATTATCTCTTTTCTGAAATTTGCAGGGTGCCCTTCGGGCGCCGCAATTAAAATATTTTTTTTAACATTTTTATCAACAACATACCAGCGCGAAATTTTCCCGTTTTGTTTTCCGCGCTCAAGTTCAAAACCGTATCTCGGTCCGAGACGCTCCCCCATTGTGTAATAAAAAACTCCGTCGTGCTCCCCGATTTCCCGTCCTGAAGTATCCAAAACTTTTCCTTTTCTCGGTTTTATTTTTTTTCTCAAAAATTCTTTAAAATTAATCTTACCGATAAAACAAATTCCTACTGTGCCCTTCTTGTTGTAATTCGGAAAATGATTTTTCTCGGCAACTTTCCTGATTTCAGTTTTTGAAAAATCTCCTATGGGAAACAAACAATGTTTCAATTCATCCTGTTTTATCCTGTATAAAAAATACGATTGGTCTTTTGATTCATCTTTTCCGCGAAGCAATTCATATTTTCCCGTTTTGGGATTTCTTCTTACGCGCGCGTAATGCCCCGTGGCAATTAAACTAATTCCTCTTTTCCGCGCCTCTTTCAAAAGCAAAGGAAATTTTATTTTCTTGTTGCAGTCAATATCCGGGTTCGGCGTAATTCCACGACGGTATTTTGCAAACATTTCTTCTATAACATTTTTTTTGTATTGCTTTTCAAAATCCAAAGTTACTAACGGTATATCTAACTGCGACGCGATTTTTATCGCCATTTTTCTTTCGCCCCGCCAAGCACACATTCCTGTAACGGGATCTTTTGTATCGCTCCAGTTTTTCATAAACGCGCCGATTACTTCGTAACCCTGTTTTTTCAAAAGCATAGCAGCGACGCTGGAATCAACTCCCCCCGACATTGCAAGCAAAACTTTTTGTTTTTTTTCTGTTTTCATGAAAATATTTGGCATTTGAGAATTAAAAAGTTTTCACTTCCCGATTCAGCAAAATAATTTCTGTTAAAAAGTTTTGAATTTCAGAAACCTTCGGCAAAACATCAAAAAATCAGGGCGGGTCTTCCGACGAAGTCGGAACCTGAAGTGGGAAAGCTGAAATTCAAAACAAACAAAAAAAATTTTAACGGAATCCAAAATAAAAAACTTTAAAAATAATTATCAATCATAATTATAATGTTTAAATTAAATGCTCTTAGAAAAATATACATTAAGAACAACAAATAGCTGGTGCGATGACTAAGACAATTTTACAATCAAGTGGCGAAAAAAACCCAATTGTCGTCGGAAACAGAGTACCAAAAGATTTCTTTGTAACAAAAGGTTCAGGCGAAAGCAACATAACAATTCACGCAGGTTCGTATCATCTCGCGCTGAAAGCCGCAGGGATTGAAATGGCAAACATCATGACTTATTCTTCAATACTCCCGAAAATTGCGCACAAAATCGGAAAGCCAAAAATAACTCACGGCGAGGTTATGGAAACAATTATGGCTGTCGCGCACGGAAAGAAAAATGAAAACGTCACGGCAGGAATTATTTACGGATGGCTTTATGACAAAAAAACCGGAGAAAAATACGGCGGTCTTGTTTGCGAGCACAATGGAAATTACACAAAAAACGAAATTGAAAAAAAATTGCGCGCAAGCTTGAATGAACTCTACATCAACGGGTTTGACAACGATTACGATTTAAAAGAAATTGAATTAATAACAGAATCATTTATTCCAAAAAAAGATTTCGGAACGGTTTTGGTTGCATTGTGTTTCACGAATTACGTCGTGCCAATAATAAAAAATTAATTTGTCTTGTAAAAAATATTTATAAAAAATAAAAATTAAAAATAAATTTATTCAGAAGAATCATCTTCTTCATATTCTTCTTCATCGTCATCTTCATCCATGTCTTCCATATCTTCTTCTGTCTCTTCTTCATATGCCATTTATGATTACCTCCGTTTTAATTAAAACTTGTTTTTCTTAATTACTTTTAAATTTTACGGTACACTCGGAAATAGATAAAAAATGTTAGAAATCTTTAAAAAATACGAAATTATGAAAAGTCAGGTTAAAATGTCGGATAATATTTATATTGATACACTTCAGAAATCAAAAATAAGAAGAGATGTGAAAATGGCGGTTTCCCCAAAGAGAGAAATTGTTGTCAATCAAAAAAATAAATGTTATCTTTGCGAAAAAAATCTTGGAAGCACAATGTGCCATTTCGCAATTGTCTTCGGACCCGACCCAAAAACGGGAATTCCTTCAAATGATATGCGGGCGCTTTGTCCTCATTGTTTCTACGGATTGGGAAAAAATCCGGTCAAGAAATAATTAAATTAATTATTCTGTAAAATGCTCGAAACAGAAAAATCGCTGCTGGAAAGAATCGTTGCAAATCCAATTATTCAAAGTTGGAGAAATTGGAATAAAATAAAACCTCCTCAATACAAAAAACAAAATTATTTTCAGGCAATAATAAGTGAAAAAAATAAATCGCTTTTAGAATCAAATTATTCTGAAACATTTTACATAGAAGAAAATGTGGTTTATTTCAAACAAACAGACGAGCCTCTTGACACAAATTTATATGACATAATCTGCTGGACTGAAATCCCCGAATTAAAAATTAATTTATGATTAAGGACTAACTCTTGTCATTGTTCTCGGAAAAGGAATCGCATCTTTTATTGTTGTTAAACCGCATATCCATGAAATAACTCTCTCAACACCCATTCCAAATCCTCCGTGAGGAACACTTCCGTATTTTCTTGTATCAAGATAAAAAGAATACTGTTCAGGTTTCTCTCCCATTTCAACTAATTTCTTTTTTATTTTTTCAGGATCTGCCTCTCTTTCACTTCCGCCGATTATTTCCCCATAACCGTCGGGCGCAATAAAATCGCATCCATTAACAACTTTCGGATTACCGTCACTCTCTTTCATGTAAAATGCCTTGACTTCTTTGGGATAATTTGTAACAATAATTGGAGTATCATAAAGTTTTGACAATTCATCTTCTTCAATCGTTCTCAAATCTTTCCCC
>CAZRDP010000023.1:0-224 GCA_964598985.1 Candidatus Woesearchaeota archaeon
AAGAAGGAATTTTAAGAGGATAGAAAAAATCAAGTAATGGGTTTATGTCTAGCATATAAGATTCATAGCCTTGTGTTGCCGCTTCTACCCCCACAGTTCCAGAACCAGCAAAGGGGTCTAAAACAACACCGCCTTTTTTTGTATATTCATCTAAACAAAATCTTACTATTTGGGGAATAAATTTTGCTGGGCTTAAGATGTGTAATAAGCAGGTTCAGCATTTT
>CAZRDP010000023.1:234-1703 GCA_964598985.1 Candidatus Woesearchaeota archaeon
CAATAGTATTAAATCACGAATATAATGGGCTTTTTCGGACATAGTAGAAACAGGCAGAGAATCTTTATTCCATTTTGGAATTATTTTTAGAGATAATTCATTTGCCAATTTTAAATATTCGTCATTTGAAGTAAAACCAGAAATATCAAACTTTTCAGTTTTCAATAATTCGTTAAGATATTGAATGTTATTTATTCCTTTAAGTTCAATATTTTCTAATTCCAAAGAAGCAATAACATAAGCAAGCCATAAATCGTCGGATTTTTCAAGTGTGGCAATTATAGTTTTCATTGATTTATAATCAAGTTTTGTATCTTCGCCGATCCAATCAGAAACATTTTTGACTATTTCTTCATCTCCATAAGCAAGTTTTAATGTTACTCCTTTGTGTAAGACTATACCTTTTTCAATGTTCTTAATAAAATCTTCTTTGCTTATTTTTTTCTGGAAGTATGGCTCAAGAGATTCGTAAATTTTACTTATTGTAATATTTTTTTGATTGCTTTTTATTTTATCCCAAATACCGATAAGATAAAATAAATCTGCATCTTTTTCTACATTTTGTCTCATCACTCTACGTAATGCTTCAACAAGAGACGATTTTGCAGTAGTTCCACCAGTATCATCTCTTGACCTTAATTGCAATGCTAAAATTTTACCTTCTGATTTTTTTGCTACAACATCAATATCTAATTTTGAGTCATACCCTTTAAACACTTCAGACATTACTTTTTGTTTATCTTTTTCTTTGTCAGGCACGACAAAATTTTGATTTGATTGTCTTATTACTTCTTTAAACAATTCTTCAAGTGTTTTTCCTTGTCTTGCTCTATATGAGCTATGAACAAATTGATGAAAAGAGAATAGATACGGATAAAATTTAGCTAAAGAATAAGATTTTCCGAGTGTTTCAGAACGAGTAATACCTGCAACAAATTGTTTAATGCTGTCTAAATTATCCTTTACTTCTTTAAAGTTATTTTGGAAAAGCAATTTTATTATTTCTTGAGCTAAACCCAAAGGGCTTTTTAAGATGGTTTTAACTATCTGTGTGTTTCCATTGTTTTCACACAAAGTTAATAAAAATCTTTCTTGAAAATTATTGTTTTTCATATTAACCGCCATATATCAAGTTAGAGTTAACATTATTATAAATCTTTTTGTTTTTAAGGTCATAAAAAGCCCCCGCCCGCAAAAATAAGATAAAATTTTGTTTAACTTTCGTTAGATGAAAGTTGCATAGCAATTTCATTATCTCTTTTTCTCCTATTAAGTTAAACGAAGGCAACAACAGCGTCATAATTTACGGTCTCCTTTTCTTGAAAGGCAGGTTTTCGAATTGCACATAACATCTATTACATCTACTCCTCAAGTAGATTTAATCTTGAAACTCAAGAGTTTCAACGCATATTTAAATAAATAATTATCCAAAAGTTCCATTATGGATTACACTCTCAATAAAGAAGATT
>CAZRDP010000023.1:1713-7838 GCA_964598985.1 Candidatus Woesearchaeota archaeon
CTTTACGGGGATTTTCTAATCAAACAAGTAAATCTTATGTTTATAATGTTGAAAGATTTTTGAATTTTCTTGATAAAAGTAGACTTAATCTCTCAAATGAAAGTGTTAGGCGATATTTATTAATTCAGAATGTTGGAACAAATACATCAAGATTGCAATACGCATCAATAAGTTTCTTTTTCAGAGAAGTTTTAAGCAAACCTTTTTCATTTGAAGAAATTCCAATAAAGAAAAAAGAAAAGCAACTTCCAAAAGTAATTTCAAAAGAAAGAATAAAACAGATGATTGAACTTACTGAAAACCTAAAACATAAATTAATAATTAAACTTCTTTATTCTTCAGGATTGAGATTGCAGGAATTGATTAATCTTAAAAGAAAAGATATTGATTTTGAAAGAGGAATTCTTAATGTCAAAAAAGGAAAAGGGAACAAAGACAGAGTTACTTTAATTTCTGAAAATTTGAAAATGGATTTGTTAAAATATTACAGCAATAATATTTTCAAAACAGAATATGTTTTTGAAGGGCGAAACGGAAAGTATACAAAAAAATCTGTTCAGAAAGTTCTGGATTTGGCGGGAAAGAAAGTTGGAATAAAAGTCACGCCTCATATGCTAAGGCATTCTTTTGCAACACATTTACTTGAACAAGGCACGGATATAAGACACATTCAAAAATTGCTTGGGCATTCAGACCTTAAAACAACAGAAATTTATATTCACGTTTCAACAAAAGATTTATCTAAAATAAAATCACCTTTAGATAATCTATAATTTTAATTCACCCAACTAACTCCGCCCTGAAGATATCCCGTGTTTGAATTTCCTGATGTATCGGCAGTTGTGCTTCCTGAACCTTCTTCAAATTTCCATTCGCCGATTTTGTCTGTGTCTTTTCTTAAATAATCTCCAAATTGAGAAATTGTTGTTGAATTAACAACATTAATTCTTCTTAAGCTCAAATAAGTTTTTCCATTAGTTGATATAAAATCATAAGAAGGATTTAAGCTTCCCTGTGTCCAGCATAATTCATAATATTCTCCGCAAATTTGAGTATAAGTTGAATTTGATTCGTGAAATGGAAATACAAAAGATGTTGGGTTTAAACCAGTTTTATTTTTAATTAATTCTTTTGAATTTTGCAATTGATATCTGAATTCTGATTGATTTAATGTGAGCATATGACTGTGAGTTATGCTATGAGACTGCATATCCCAGCCAGAATTTACAAGAGGTTGTATTTCAGACCACCTCATATAACCAGTATTGCTTCCTGTAAAAGAGGCATATCTTGTAACAATAGCAACTGTTCCCACATAATCTTTTTGGTCCATAATTGGTTTAGCATTAGTATAAACTGTTGAAAATCCGTCATCAAAAATAAGCATAACAGGTTTTTCAGGCATTTCAAAATCATTATTTCTCCAGTCATAATAATCTTTCATTGTAATTGTCTCAAAACCATTTTGCTTAAGATAATCCATTTGCGCCTGAAAATTTTGCGGTGTTACAATAATAGGGTCATTGGCAGGTGTTTTAATTTGATGATAAACCAAAACAGGTATTGATTCTCCTAAACTTTTTCCATAAACACTTTCATCATAAAGTCTTTGTATTTGCTCTTGTGGAAGAGCTTCATTGTAAAATGCGTATTCATCTATTCCTCCTTTGAAATAAAGAGAATTTCCTCCACCAAGTCTTAAAGGAGAATTAGAATTATGAATTGATTTTATTGTTGTTGTATCCTGGTCGCATAAAACACCATTTCTGTAATATTTTACTAAACTGCCATCATAAACAATTGTAATCATTGTCCATTCATTATCTGCCCTTACACCGCATTTTTTTGAGCTATAACTTGTATAAACTCCGCTATTTACACCATCAGGAGAAATAATAACTGAAACAGAATTTGTAAGAGATGTTCTTAATAAATAAGAGCGGCCGTTTGTAACTGCTCTATATTTTCCAGCTATTCCTGCATTTTGATCATAAGAGTTCTGATTGACCCACATATTCCATGTTGCTTTTGAAAATCCGTCCAAGGAGTTTGCATCATTAACTGAAACTTCACCTGTGCCGTTTAGATTAATCCATTCTGCTGAAATAAAGCCAAAACCAACTAAAAGAAACATAAATGCAAAGATTATTAATTTTTTATTTTTCATGAGATATAATATTCCATGTATTCAGTTTATTTATACGTTAGAAGTTTTTTGACGACAACAACCAAAAGTTTAAAAGTTCGCCAAATCATAATTTATCATGGCTGAAAGTAGTAACACCGACATTCCTGAAATGAATCTTGACAGAAATTATACTTCCAAAAAACCCGTTGTTCCCGAAGAAACTCCGAAGTCGCAGAAAGAGATGGAGAAAACAAAAAAGGAGCTTGAAAAACTTAAAACTTTGCTTGTGAAAAAATATAATTTTATTCAGGCCGTGAGCATAATTCCGCCGCAGGCGCTTAAAATTTTCATTGAAGAAGAAATTGGCGACGATATTCCCAAGGAAAAGTTTGAAACTCTTGCAAAAAAAATGCATTTGCACATTATAGTTCCCGACGACAAAGACAAGAAAATTCCTGAAATGAAAAAATTTTTGGTTGAACAAATTGACAAAACGAAGCAGAATGTCTGGGTCCATATTAAAACACCGACGGAAATTTGGGAATATTCACTTGATTCAAAATTTGAAATTGTTGAAGCGATAGGAATGTCTTTCCCTCTTTACGATAAAGGAATTCTCGGCGCTTTGAGAGTTGCGGAAATTCACAAATCACTTGTTGTTCAGAAATTTGAAAAATATGTTGTGAGTTATGTTATTGGGGGAAGTTTAATCCGCGGTGATGCTGTAAAAACTTCTGACGTTGACGTTTTTGTAATTATAAATGACACCGACGTGAAAAGAATGCCGAGATTGGAATTGAAAGAAAGATTGAGGAATATAATTTATCAGTACGTCGGTGAGGCAGGAGCTTTGGCCGGAGTTCAAAATAAACTTGAACCGCAGATTTATTTGCTTACTGATTTCTGGGAAGCTGTTAAAGACGCCCATCCTGTTATGTTTACTTTTATTCGCGACGGAGTCCCGATCTATGACAGAGGAACTTTCATGCCGTGGAAAGCGCTTTTGAAAATGGGCAAGTTGAAACCTTCGCCGGAAGCAATTGATATGTTTATGTCGATGGGCGACAATACTACAAAAAGAGCGGAAAGAATGCTTTTGGATATTGTTGTCGGAGATATTTATTGGGGAGTTATAACTCCGTCACAGGCCTTGCTTATGCTTTACGGTCTGCCTCCTCCGACGCCAAAATCAGTTGTCGGCGATATGAAAAGAATTTTTGTTGACAAGGAAAAAATGCTTGAAAAAAAGTATTTGGATATTCTTGAAGAAATTGTTATAAAATATTACAAGGGCTACGAACACGGCAAGGTGAAAAAAGTTACGGGAAAAGAAGTTGACAAACTTATGAAGGACATGGAAGATTACATAAAAAGAATGAAAGAGTTGCGTGAGCAGATTGACAAGAGAGCGCAGGAAAACACAATTGAACAGATTTACAAGGATGTTTTTGAACTCGTTAAAAATATTACAGGAAAGAAATCACATTCAGCGATGATTGAAAGTTTTGAAAAAGATTTCGTTAAAAAAGGAAAGTTCTCCCCGCAGGATTTAAGAATTTTGAAAGATGTCGTTTCCGCAAGAACTGAATTCAAAAAAGGAAAATTGAATGCGCATAAAGTTGATGAAGCGAGAAAGAACGCCGGAACTTTGATTAATGATTTGGTTGAATATTCACAAAGAAAAGATTTGATAAATCTTGAAAAAAGCAGAATGAGAATAAAATTCAACGGTGGAACGGGCGAAATTTTAAACTGCGACGGGAAAACGTTTTTGTTCAGGAGCAATAAAGTTTTCAGAGTTGAAGAAAAGTTGCACGATTCAAACATGGAAGAAGTTTCAAAAGCAGTTGAAAATCAGAAGTCAAAAAAGAATGTTGAAATTAATTCAAAAGTTTTTGAAATTTTGAGAAAAGAAATCGGTGATTTTGAGGTTTTGATTTAATATATTCTGCACATTGATAATTCTTATAAATAGTTTTTCTTTGAAAAAATATGGAAATACTTTCAGCGTATAATCTAAAAGTTAAAATCCATGATGGAGATTTAATCGCTTTCTATGTCCCTGATGAAAACAATGGAGACATTTATATAAGACCCGACGGCGGTGACAAAATTTATGTGTCACATGTTTACGATAAAAATAATCTTGAAAAAGAATTGGTTGTAAATTCTGCTGGATTTTTCTCAAGGGACAAAGACATTTTGCCTAAGGGTTTGGAATGGAGAAAGTATAAGAAATAATTATTTCTTCTTAAAAATTAATCCTGAAATCCATGAAATTAATGCACCTATTCCTGCATTTATCGCTGGTGAGATTACCAAACTTGCGAAAATTCCGATTTTCATAAACGTCTGGACGGTTGCATAATCCGCACCTGCCTGGACTGCCTGCTGGATTGCATCTATGAATCTTTCCGGGAAAACGTAAAATGTGATTATGCCTATTACTGCTCCGATTATTCCCGTAATTATGCCTGCATAAGCTCCGTATTTTGCAGCATGTTCTGGTTTTTCATTTAATTTTATTACTCTGTAACCGATTAATCCGAATGCGAAAAGTGTGATTGCGAAGTTTAAAATCCACGACGGGAAAACGTTGTTTATGCTCGCACTGACAGAGAAAAGCATTTCAATTAAAGCGTAAATTACAATTATAAAAACGGGCAAATCAATTATGTCCCAAATCTCATTAAAAGTTTTCTTCTTATCACCCGGCTTAGCCATAATGTGATTAAGATAAAATGATTTATAAATTTTTGGAATGTGATAATTTTTTAAGGGGTAGTTGTCTTGTTAAATCATGCGTTATTTATTTATCCTTGGCAGAAATCCCGAACTTTCAATTGCTGAATTAAAAAGTTATTTTAAAAAAACGGGCAACGAAATTCTTGAATTTTCCCGTCGTGGGAATTCTGCGATGATTGAACTTGAAAAGCCGATTGATGCGGGCGCGGTTGAATTTTTGGGCGGAACTATTGCGATCGGAATTATTTTGTGCCCGATAAAAAATATTGACAGGATGGAAATTTATTATTCTGAAAAAAATAATTTCAGCTATGTTTTATGGGATTTTTCAAAAAAGACCGACGATGTGAGGGAATATTTGAAGAGCAGATTCAGAAGAGAGAAACTAAAAGCATCTGAAAAAAAACTTCGCGAAGAAATGGATTTGCAGGATGAAGATGAAAAAGGCCAGAGATTGGATTCAAAAGTTGATGAGCAGTATTTTGTTTACGACGAATTTTTCGGAAAAATTGTTCAGTTTTCTGATTATAAAAAAATTTCAGACAGGGATATGAAGAAACCTGTTAGAAGAGAAAGTTTGTCAATTTCACCTCGGCTGGCAAAAATAATGATAAATTTATCCGAAGTTAAAGAAAATGAAATTTTGCTTGATGCGTTCTGCGGAATCGGGGTAATTTTGCAGGAAGCGCTTTTGCAGGAAATAAAAGTCATAGGAATTGATAAAGATAAAAACGCAATTTCAGGATGCAGAGAAAACTTAAAATGGTTTAAATTTTCCGAAGATAATTACAAAATTATAAACGACGATTCTTCAAAAATAAAATTAGGTGAAACGGTAAACGGGATGGCGAGCGAACCAGACTTTGGCGAAACTATGAAAAAATTGCCGACGAAAGAACAGGCGGGAAATATGATTAAAAGATACGAAAAAATTATAGCAGGCGTTTTAAAAAACGTAAAAAAATATCTGTCAGAAAATACAAGGATTGTTTTTACGGCGCCTTTGATAAGAACTGAAAAAAACAGAACCGGATGCGATTTTAAAAAATTGTCGTCGGAAACCGGCTTGAAAGTTGCGGAAGGATTTCCAATTTCTGAATTCCGTGAAGGGCAAATTGTCGGAAGGGAAATTGTTGTTTTTGAAGATAATTAGATTTATTAATAGGGGTTCATTGTAAAATCTAATGAAAAAGGGGTTGAATAATTTTTGTAGATTTTTCACCGAAGGCAAAAAATCTTTAACAAGATTTTT
>CAZRDP010000024.1:0-2661 GCA_964598985.1 Candidatus Woesearchaeota archaeon
ACGGTTCGCTGGATGTTTATGAAAAAAAAGATTTTCAGTTTAATTTGGTTCAGGTGGATTCTTCAAACATAAAAAAAATTCAGGTCGCTCCGATTTTCAGATTGTCGTCGGGAAAAGAAGTTGTCGGGGATGTGAAGGACACTTGGGAAAGTTCTGAAGGTGTTTCTAACTTTGACGACGATGAAGAAATTATTTTGCCTCCCGCAAATCAAACCGGCGGTGAATGCGAAATTGATTCAGATTGCACAGCAGATAATTATTCTCCAAATTATTGCCACGCGTCGGGAGATGTTTACAGAAATTACTTTGACTTTTATTGCAACGCAACTCAACAATGCACTTATACAACCGCTCCGCAAATTGTTCAGGATTGCAATTCAACTCAAACTTGTTCAGGTGCGGTTTGTGTAAATAATGCCGTAACACCTACGTGTACCGATGGAATTCAAAATGGTGGCGAGACAGGAATTGATTGCGGCGGAAGTTGTCCTGCATGCTCTTCACCTCCGACGGGAAATTGCATTCATTACAATGGTGTTTGCGGAAGCGGATGTACAACTCTGACGGACTATGATTGTTTTGCAAATGAACATTCCGGGTGGGTTTTATTTACATTGAAAGATGAAAACAGTTATTCAAATAAAATATACATTGACCCGACGTGGACTGGATGTGAGAGCGGAACAATTTCTTGCCCTTACAATTCGTGGACAGATGTTAGTTGGCAAAGTAATACTGCTTATTTACAAAAAAGAGGAACAAGCCAGACAACGAATGCACAGTTTAGCATACCCTCAAGTGTTTCAAACATTTATATCGGTCCTTATGGTATCGGAGCAAGACCTATTTTAATCGGAACAAACTCGGGAACTTTTTTTAATATAGAATCTCAAAATACTCTGTTCAGAGATATTCATATCCAGCATCCAGGTGCGAGTTTTCTCTCGGGAATTGCACTTTATTTCAGGGGGAATGCATTAAATTGTGTATTGTATAATGTCACAGTAAGTAATTCCGGAAACGACGCTGTTTTTTCATGGGGAGATGGTTTGAAAGTTCTTTATTCAGAAATTAAAGAAGTTTACGTCGACGCAATATGGGCGGGCAATTCTGAGAATGTTGAAATCGCGCACAATTATTCACCATGTTAATCTCATGTGGTTTGATTATGGAAGCGATACAAGTCAGGCAGGCGGTGACGGCATTCAATTTTCAGGAGAAGGACAGGGTGTCGATAAATGGTGGGTTCATCACAATGTTGTTGACAGAACAAATTCAGGAAACAAAGGTTGCCTTCATGCGAGCGGGCATGAAATGAACTACGGGATTGCAGAATATAATTCATTTTCAGGACCACTAACAATAGGCCACGGAGGAGCTGCATTTTATATCCCCTACAATTACAATACTCATATAATTTTCAGAAATAATGTTATAAATGGACCAGTTCCGTATGCAATTTATTCTGAAACAAATAATTTACTTATAGAAAATAATACAATCAAAAATCCTCAAAAAGGAATATTCAGCGCATCTAAATCCACGGGAGTAAGAATAATAAATAATAAATTTAGTGGTGTTGCTGAAGAATGTTTTATAGGAAGTTACTCTGAAAAATCCGGAAACATCGGATGCCCCGAACTTATTTGATAATTTTATATACTATATTCATTTATTTAAATTATGAAGCTGGTGATAAAAAATTTTAAGGGGTCTCACGTCGGAGTTATGATTTCTTTTATGATTTTTGTTGCATTTATTTTATTCATCAGAGTAATCCTTGAGCCCGCGATTTTGACAAATCAGGACAAAGAATCAATGCTTGAATTCATCGAAAACAAAATAATAAACGAAACATCTTTTTACGTTTCCACGATGACGGTTTCGCTCCCAAGTTCAATTTCTGACACATGTTTAAGTATAAATTCTTTCGTAGATGAATTTAACGCCTTTCCGGGAATTGTAATAAAAAATCAAAACGGAGCAATAATTCCGGATTCAATTTCGTCCGTGGATTCTAAAACATTGTATGTAAAAAGAAATTCTGTCTCCGAAAATTTTTTTAAAATTTACAGCTCCGACGGATTTTCAGTTTCTTATGAATCCGTGTCGTGCCATGCGATTACAGAAGGAACAAATTATAATTCAATAACTAAAAAAGGAGTTTATCTTTTTGAGGATAAGATTGTTGAGCTAATAAACGACTATGAAAATTTCAAATCAGCTTTGAATCTTCCAAATAATACCGACGCCGGGATTTCTTTTGAATATGAAGACGGGACAATCATAAGCACGAATGAAACACTTCCCAAAACAAATATCTTTTCAAGAGAAAAATCTGTTGAGTATATTGATGAAAATGCAAATATTCATTCGGGAAAATTAAAAACGAGAATATGGTAATAAAAAATAAAAACGGCTGGGTGAAAGTTTTGGAAGTATTTGTTTCAATACTTCTTGTGATGGGGGTAATTTTTTTCGTGCTTAATCGGGGGAGCGTTTACAGTGAATCTTCAAGGGACGTTTACGAAATGGAAATTTCAATTCTCAAAATAATTCAGTTAAATGAAACTTTTCGGGGAAATGTTCTCGACGCTGATATGCCAGTAAACTGGTCAGGTTTTGATGCTGAGGGATTGGGCGAAATAAAGGATATTATTG
>CAZRDP010000024.1:2671-7673 GCA_964598985.1 Candidatus Woesearchaeota archaeon
GAAGAAAAAAAATTTGAATCTTATGAATGTCAGGCAAAAGTATGTTCATTGCGTGAATTGTGCGTTTTGGACGAACTGGTTTTGAACGACGTTTATGTGCAATCCGTTGTGATTTCTTCGGATTCGAACAGCTATTCACCGAGGCAGTTGAAAATATTTTGCTGGGAAAAATAATTTCAAAATATATTTTAAATTATATAAAAGAATATAAATAAAATTTTTATTTAATATTTATGAAATTCGGACTAAAAGAAATTGTTTTGGGTGCAGGAATTTTAATCGGAGCATCAAAAGCGGACGGTCAGCTCTGGAATATTTACAACAATGAGATTATTTCAGCTTATGAAAATTTAAACGGGGATTTTAAAAAAGAAAAAGTTAGTGTAATTGACAGTTCAAGTGTAAAATCAAAAAATTATAATTACATTATTTCTGTCAACTCCGAAGAAACTTTCAGAATTTCAAAAAATCTTGTGAAAGAATCTTTCAAACTTGAAGATGTTGACAGCGACGGAGATTATGATATAACTTTTTTAAACGATGTGAGTAAACCATTCACAAAAAAAGGCGAACCGAATAAAGGCGTTGATTATGTTTCCAATCTGAAATTTGTTAAGGAACCTGAGTATGAAACTGTCGTTTTAAAAAACGACGGAAAGGGAAACTTTTCAGAATAATCACTCCTGCCAGTTTATCATCGGCTTTAGATGTTTCAAAATTTTCACAGAAGATTTTTGTTTTTCCATAACGTCGTAAATATTTTTATATGCCTGAGGCGCTTCATCAATCACATATTTTGTTTTTATTCCGCTCATCGTTTTTTTCATTTCATCGACGGAGATTTTGCTTCTTGCTTCATGACGGCTCATCGCTCTTCCCGCCCCGTGCGACGACGAATTTAAAAATTTTGGGTTGCCTAGTCCTGTAACTAAAAAAGAACCGTCGCGCATATTTCCCGGAATAATTCCGCGCTCATTTTTTTTTGCCGGCGTCGCGCCTTTTCTGTGGATGAATCTCCCGCGCTCGTAAATTGCATGATTATGATTTTTATTCACCCAAGGTTCCGTTTTAATTTTTGTTTTAAAAATTTCTTCAAGCGCTTTCACAACCCTTCTGCTTATTTCAATACGATTTAGTAATGCATACTCAAGCCCGAAATCAAGCAAATTAATATATTCCTTTCCTATTTCTGAATCTGCTTTAAGCGGAAAAGTTTTTTCGTATTCTTCTTCACTTCCCGAAGTTTTTATCATATATTTTTTTGCAACTCTGTGTCCCAAACCGCGAGAACCGCAATGAATCACCAGCCACGCGAAATCTTTACTTTTTTGTTTTTCTTCATAATTCAAAGAAATAAAATGATTCCCTGCTCCGAGAGTTCCCAAATCTCTCAAACCCACATCTCTTATAAAATTGTAAATTGATTTATCATGCGCGCCCGAACGAAATTTTTCAAGCAGTTCTTTGAATTTTTTCTCACTCTCGTCGGAGATTTCATGTTTTTTGTTTGTTTCTCCAAGCCCCATGGGAACATACCTTTTCACATTTTTGAAAATTTCGTCTTCGTATTTTTTTATTTTTTCAAGGATATTTTTTGATTTTAGTTTTACTGCAATCATCCCGCATCCTATATCAAATCCAACCCACGACGGAACAATGTAATTTTTTGTGATTAAAACCGCGCCGATTGGAGCAACATAACCTAAATGTGCGTCGGGCATCAACGCAGCGGAAACAACGTAATCCTGCGAGTAGCAATCTTTAAACTGTTTTAGCGTATTTTCATCAGTGTCAATCGAATAATCATAAATTTTTTTTAGTGTCATCAATTTAGCAGTTAAAAGAAATTTATAAGTTTTTGTTTTATAATTCGTCAGAAAAATAATTCCCTTCACAATCTGCAACATCCCAGTCACTTTGGGTCTCACACTCGCTTTCTTCCGTTCCCCAAGAACATGAAATCTCGCTTGAAAATTCATCGTTATTTATTTTTTCGAGTATGTCTGTCAAATCCGAATTTTTATTAAATAGGCATGTGCCACTTCTTCCCTCAATCTCATCGCTATATTGGTCAATTGTATTAACATAAGATTGTATTTCGTTCTCATTCATGCCGTCCGAACGCATTTTATTCTTTGACTCTTCTGTCAAATCAACATTATATTCAGTAACCTCAATATAAAATTCACATTTTCCATTTTTTGATCCCTTGACTTCATAAAGCATTTTTCCAAAAGTTACCATGCCTAAAATTTCAATATCCACTTCTCTAATCCACTTCGAAGGATTGCAATTTTGTGATTCTCCAAGAAAACATTCAAAATCTCCTTCGCAATCCTTCACTTTTATACTCTCAGTCACTTCGGAATTTTGGTTATTTTCTATTTTTGTCTCAGGGGATTCTTCTTTTTTATCAATTGTTGCTATGATGCAAACCACGATTATCAAAATCGCCGCAATTGCTAAAATTGCCCACACTTTCCACGAAACTATTTTTTCATTGGGTTCTTTATTATTCTTAGAAGCTCCTTTTAACACTTCATTCATGGATCTATTTATTTCAGAAATATTCCAGCCTTTTGAAAATAACTTTTGTCTTATGAATTCCGGTTTGACACCTCTTTGCAATTCAAGCCGAATAATCCGGATTAATTCACCATTATAATTCATTTTATCTTCTTTTCTTCTTAGAAATTTTTTTCTTAACATATTTTTCCGGAACTTTTTTGCGTCGCATTGTATTTATTCTTGACCTAATTATGATGTAAATTATTATTAACAAAATAACTGCAATTGCAAACTGGACAATTCCAAACGCTCTGACTTTTATTTGTGCAGGGCATACAATTGTTGTTAGACCCGGACTCTCGCATTCGCCCGTTCCTTCGCCAACCCACGTCGCTGTTAAATTTCTTGTTAAACTTCCGTCCTCGCAATCATCTTCCATTGAATCGCTGTAAACGCATCCGCCCGTCGGTGGAATGTAAGGACCTTCTCCGCCCTCGCAATTTACTGTATTAAGCAAGCAATAATCATTATTGCATGTCAAACTTCCGCCGGTAAATGCATCAAGTGAAGTGCAGTTCGTTAAAGACATTCCTGTGTCACATTGTTCACCCGTATTTATAACGCCATTTCCACAATCTCCGGTTGTTTTACCTGTGCATTGTGAAGTATCAAAAACGCAATTGTTGCAAGTTAGAATTCCACCCGTATAACCAAAGTATTGGCAACCTAAATCCGTCCCCGTCGGTACAGGACCCCAATTTGTTCCATCACATTGTTCTCCAACATTTATAATATCATTATTATTGCACCATTCAACTGTTCCATCTTTACACGCTCCGTCAACCCAGTCACATACACAATCTATTCCATAACCGCAATCCATATAACTTGAAATTCCCTTTCCTCCAACTCCACAAACATCTGCCTCGCATGCAGTTTCAGTTTTATAACCAGAACAGAAATCAACTCCAATGCATTCTTCAGAACCCTGTTCAAGAACTGTTAAAAGATTTGAACTTGCTCTTGATTTACTTCCTATCGTTGCGGTAAATTCATATTCTGGATCGCCTGTCTGTCCTCCGTCGCTGTCATCCATGTATTCGGCTGTCCAAGTTTGCGTTACAGTATTTGATGTTACTTGCTTTGAATTTGGATTATGAGAAACAGCGTCGTCAGGATTTCCCAAACCATCTTTTTCAACAACTGTAAATGATATCATCTGCCCTATGCAATTTGATGTCTGAACATTTAATTGGGCTGAATTGCCTTCAATTATTTCTTCAACTGCCCATGATGCTGATGAGATTGAACATTCAACACCTGTCGGAACACACTGACCTGCCTGACATGTTTCTGTTTGAGTATTACAACCTGGTAAACAGGTTTCACCATTTACTTCCCCGCATTCATAACCTAAACTCGCACATGTTTCTGTTGAACCCAATTCACAATTTACAACATCATAAGTGCAATTTTTGTAACAATGTAAATCCCCATCCCAATCTGTGCCCAAAACGCTCGCGCATGTTGCACCTCCCAAATCTCCCCCGTCTTCCCAATCGCACTGCTCATCTCCGTTTTTTATTCCGTCTCCGCATTCAGGCCCAGCGACGGTGACTGTAATATCTCCCCCACTAATAGCATCTCCGTTTCTCGGGTTAACTACTCTGATAAATAAATTTGAATTTCCATTCCCTATAATGTTTAAATCTGCCTGACTGACAACCCACGTTCCGGATATTTTTTTCTGATTGCAGGTTGGCGAAACTTTTGAACCGCTGATTGTTGTTATAAGTATATCTCTACGCACCCGTTTTTTGTAAATTTGAATTTCAAAATCTCCGTCGGAAGTTATACAATAATCTTCAAAAATATTTACGGTTAACTGTGTTCCCACACTTATAGTTCCAGAAGTAAAACCTCCCGAAGCAGTATTCCAATTCATTATCGGAGTGTCATCCCAACAACAACTTCCCGTTCCCATCCCCTCGCAAGTATAACCTGGTTCTTCCTGACAAGAAATCGAACATCCGTCATAGTTAGCGTCACATCCATCATCACATGCTTCTCCGGATTCAATTATGCCGTTTCCGCATTGCTCCGACGAACTGCCTTTACAGCAAATCTTCGTCGCATAAGAACCGGTTCCAAAAGGCTGAGCAATATGCGCATTCGTCGTCGTGCTTAAAGAAACTGTCGGAATTGGAAAATCAGACGGACACGCCGATGCAGTTTCAGAGGTGCAGGATATTTCGTCGAAGCAAACATTTTTATTATAGCCCGTTTGAACTTTTATTTGTGCATGAGCATTCGTCGTCCCTGATAATCTTAAGATTGTGTTCGTTTCAGTACACTGAGTGCTTCCAACCTTTCCAACAGCCTCGCAGCATAAAACATAATTATAGTTATTTTGATTTCCTAATTCTCCATGAGCATTCGTCGTCCCTGATAAACCCAAAACAGGAACTTCAGTTCCAACGCATTGGCTTCGCGT
>CAZRDP010000025.1:0-6202 GCA_964598985.1 Candidatus Woesearchaeota archaeon
CGGTTTCATCGACGCTGACCTGGTCAATTTTTAAATCCAAAGTAAATTTTCCGAGAGTGACTTGCTCAGAACCCTGATTTATAACGTTCCTTATAACAACCCATAAAATTGCAACAGCGACGAAAACTAATAATAAAATTAATAATGTAGAAACAATATCTGATAAAGCTCTCTTGTTCAGCTTCCTCACCACACTCTTTTTCATTTGTTTGACAAACCTCCGTAGGTGTTTGGCGAACAAACTAAAAATCTTGTTAAAGATTTTTTGCCTTCGGTGAAAAAGCTACAAAAATTATTCAACCCCTTTTTCATAATTAGTTTAACAAAAATGAATATTTAAATTTATATTCAGAAATCAACCTTAACAGCTTTCCTTTCAGACCCGGCAATCTGCAAATACTCTTTTGGTTTGAACCCGTAAATTCCGGCAAAAATATTTCCGGGGAAGGTTTTGCACTTGTTGTTGTAAGATAAAATTGAATCGTTATAAAATTGTCTTGCATATGCAACGCGGTCTTCGGTAGAAGTTAATTCTCTCTGCAATTCCAAAAAATTTGTATTTGCTTTCAAATCAGGGTAGCCTTCCGCAATTGCGAACAATCTTCCTAAAGCGCTTTCCAAAGTCCTGTCTGCTTTCACTTTATCGACGATACCTTTTGCGCTGACAAGTGCTTTTCGCGCGTCGGTCACAGCCTTTATTGCTTCTTTTTCGTGTTTTGCAAACCCCTTTACTGTTTCAACTAAATTAGGAATCAAATCTGCTCTCCGTTTTAACTGAACATCAATCTGTCCAAGAGAATTTTCAATTCTATTTGTCAATACAGTAAATCGATTATAATATCCTGCAAAAATTCCGACGAGCAAAACTGCCGCGCCTCCGACAATCCATGGCCATATCATATATTTTTGAAACGAATTAAATTTATAAAGTTATCTGAAGAAAAAGTTAAATGAGATATGTAATCACAGGTCAAGAGGGTTTGATTGGAAGAAGTTTGAAAAAAAGACTTGATGAAAAAGGACATGAATATGTTCTCGGAGTGGATTTAAGAGATGGAAAAAACATAAACAAAATTTCCGATTACCGAATGGAAAATGCAGATATTTTGTTTCACCTCGCTGCTCATTGCAAAGTAAAAGAATCGGTAAAAGATCCAAAAAAGAATTTTAATAATAATGTCCGGGGAAATTTTAACGTTTTTGAATTTTGCAGGAAAAATAAGATTCCAAAAATAGTTTATTTCTCAAGTTCGCGTGTTGAACACGAAGAAAGAAATCCATATACTGCTTCAAAACTTTACGGAGAAGAATTATGTAAAGCGTACAAACAATGTTATGGAATTGATTTTTTAATAATAAGACCGAGTACGGTTTACGCCCCGGGAGAAGATTTGACGCACAGGTTAATGGATATTTGGATTAACAATGCAAAAGCCGGAAAAGATTTAGTAATAAAGGGCGATAAAAACAAAAGTTTGGGGTTTACATATATTGACGATTTTCTGGATGGGTTGGATTTAATTCTTGAAAAAAGTGAGTGGAATAAAGACTATACTATATGTGGAAAATCCTGCAAACTAGTTGAAGTCGCAAATGAAATAATAAAACAGTCCGGAAGCAAATCAAAAATTATTTACAAAAATGCTGAAATTGCGCAACCGCAAATAGTTGAGAATGGAGTTTCAAAAGAATTGATTGATTGGGGATTCAACCCGAAAATTGATATTGTTGAGGGAATAAGAAGATGTTTGAATTACAAATAAATTTATAAAATATTTTTTCGTTGACAAATCATGGTGAAGGTGAACAAAGCAAAATGTATTGGTTGCGGGGCGTGCGCTTCAACTTGTCCTAAAGTTTTTGAAATGGGTGACGACGGAAAAGCGCATGTTAAATCGGGCGCAAAAGGCGACGAGAAATGTATAAAAAACGCTATTGATGGCTGTCCTGTCGGTGCTATTTCAAAATAAGTCATTAATAGATTTAGAAAACCCAAATATTTATTAATATAAATTCATTTTTTACTCAATGAATAAAGAGGATGATGAAAATAAAAAAGTAGACTTTGTAAAATGGTTTTCTGAATTGAATAAAAATTCGGGGCCGGTTGCCGGGGGGAAAGGCGCAAACCTCGGAGAAATTTATAATGCAGGAATTCCTGTTCCGCCGGGATTTGTCGTGACAGCGCAGGCATACGATTATTTTATTGAAAAGTCAGGAATAAAAAATCAGATGAATGAAATTCTCGGAAGAATTGATTATGAAAATACGAAACAACTTGAAGATTCAACAAAAAAAATCCGTGAACTTATTGTAAATTCAAAATTTCCGAAGGAGATGGAAGAAGAAATTTCGGAATCGTATGACACTCTGGGCTCCGGAGATTTGGACCTTGCTGAAGGTTCGGCGCTGGATATTTTAAATCACGCTTCAGAACCAATCTTTGTCGCAGTCAGAAGTTCAGCGACGACGGAAGATTTGGCGGATGCAAGTTTCGCCGGACAGCAGGACAGTTTTCTTAACATAAAAGGAAAATCCGA
The DNA here is from genome assembly GCA_964598985.1 of Candidatus Woesearchaeota archaeon. Classification (GTDB taxonomy): domain Archaea; phylum Nanobdellota; class Nanobdellia; order Pacearchaeales; family GW2011-AR1; genus MWBV01. Next base: position 2,541 of record CAZRDP010000025.1, read on the forward strand.
ATTAATCGTGCATGTAAAAAAATGCTTTGCATCACTCTTTACAGCGAGGGCAACTTATTACAGAAATAAAAAAGGTTTCAAACACGAACAGGCGCATTTAGCAGTTGTGGTTCAAAAAATGATTGACTCGCAAAAATCAGGAGTGATATTTTCACGCGACCCAACTTTCAAAAATGAAAACATAATTATTGAAGCGGTTTACGGCCTCGGAGAAGGAATTGTTTCGGGAGCAATAACTCCTGACAAATATGTTGTTTCGCAGAAACTTGAAATTATTGATAGAAAAATTGCAGATAAAAAAACCGCTTTCACGAGGGATTCTTCCGGTAATAAAACAATTGTAAAACTTTCAGAAGAACGTTCAAAATCTGTTGTGTTGAGGGACAGCGAAATAGTTTCGCTTGCGAGATTTGCCCAAAAGTTGGAAGAACATTATCAAAAGGCGCAGGATATTGAATTTGCAATTGAATCGGGCGAAATTTATATTGTGCAAACGCGTCCGGTAACGACAATAGAAACAAGAGTTTCGTCAGAGAATATCAAAGAAATAAAAGGTGAAATTATTATTGAAGGACTTGCCGCTTCTCCGGGAATTGCCGTCGGAAGAGTCAAAGTGATAAATGATTTAAAAGATTTGGTTAAAATTCAGCCGGGAGATATTTTGGTAACGGAAATGACAAATCCGGACATGGTTGTTTCAATGCAAAAATCTTCGGGAATTATAACTGATGAAGGCGGACTGACGGCGCACGCGGCAATTGTATCGAGGGAGATGGGAATTCCGTGCATCGTTGGGACACAATCAGCGACGAAGAAACTGAAAGACGGCGATTTGATAACAGTTGATGCGTATTCCGGAAAAGTTTACAAGGGCGAAGTTGCTGAATCAGAAAAAAAAGAAATTCTGCCGGTTACGGCGCAGACAAAAACTCAAATAAAATTAATTGTTGATTTGCCGACGTTTGCTGAAAGAGCGTCAAAATCAGGAATTAAAAAAATTGGCCTGACGAGAATTGAAGGAATCATTGCGGAGTCGGGAAAACACCCGGATTATTTCAGGAAGAATAACAAAATTGAAGATTATGAAGAAGTGATTTTCAAAGGTGTTTCGGGAATTGCAAAATATTTCGACGAGCTTTGGGTCAGAACTTCCGATATAAGAAGCGACGAATTTTCAAATCTCGACGGCGCTCCGGAAGAAATTGAAGCAAATCCGATGCTGGGCATGCACGGAATAAGATTCAGTTTGGAGCATCCCGAAATTCTTAAGGCAGAATTGAATGCGCTGAAAAGAGTTTCTCAGGAAGGAAAAAAAATCGGGATATTGTCTCCTCAAATTATTTCCGTCGAGGAAGTTCAGGGAATTAAAAAAATTTTGGAAGAAATAAAATTCCACGACGCTAAATTAGGCGTCATGGTTGAAACTCCGGCGGCAGTTCAGATTATAAAAGAATTGTGCGAAGAAAAAATTGATTTTATTTCTTTCGGAACAAACGATTTGACACAATATATTCTTGCCGTCGACAGAGGCAACGAACTCGTGCAAAAAATTTACAACGAAATGCACCCAGCAGTTTTGAGGCAGATTGAATATGTAATCAGAGTTTGCAAAAGATACAATGTTGAAACAAGCATTTGCGGACAATCGGGTTCAAAAAAAGAAATGGTAAAATATCTTGTTGAAAAAGGAATTGACAGTATAAGTGTTAATGTCGACGTCGCCGCAGAAATTGCTGAATATGTAAAAGAAATTGAAGAATCAATCGTCAGAGGAACGGACAAAGAACCAAGACATTACGAAATGAAGAAACTTCAGGAAAAAGTTCAAAGCTGATAACGATAAACTTTTAAATTAGAAATTCTTGTAGTGTTGTATGAAAAAGAGTGTGGTGAGGAAGCTGAACAAGAGAGCTTTATCGGATGTCGTCTCTACACTTTTAATTTTATTATTAGTTTTCGTCGCTGTTGCAATTTTGTGGGTTGTTGTAAGAAATGTAATTCAGCAGGGAACTGAACAGGTTTCCCTTGGAAAATTCACTCTTGATTTGAAAATTGAAAAAGTGACCCTTGGCGCAAATAGTTTGAGTGTTAAAGTAAAAAGAAACGTCGGTGCGGGAGAATTTAGCGGTTTGAGTTTTATAATTGACGACGGAGAAAATACTGAAATTTATCAGAGAAAAAATTTATCAATGTCAGAATATCAGGAAATTACTTTTGATGTGCCTTTGCAAAATATTATTCCGGCAAGAGTTCAGAAAATTGAGGTCGCGCCGATTTTTACTTTGTCGTCGGGAAAAGAAGTTGTCGGGGATGTGAAGGACACTTATGAAATTGTTGCGACGAGCATTGGCGGAGGGCAGTGTTTGGATACCTGCACTTCATTAGGGTACCAGTGCGGAGCACAAACGGTCTGCGGAGTCAGTACAGAATGCGGAACTTGCTCACAAACAGGATATGTTTGTTCGGGAACAATTTGCGTTGAAGAATCTTCATGCACGGATACTTGTGCTTCGTTAGGGTATGCTTGCGGAACGCAAACTGTTTGTGGAGTCAGTACAAATTGCGGAACTTGCTCGTCGGGAACTTGCTCTTCCGGACAGTGTGTGGCAACCTGCACGGATACTTGTGCTTCGTTAGGATATGAATGCGGAACTTGGACAATTTGCGGAGCAACTACGAATTGCGGAACTTGCTCGTCGGGAACTTGTAATTCAACTGGTCAATGCGCAGTAACTTGCACGGATACTTGTGCTTCGTTAGGATATGAATGCGGAACTCAAACTGTTTGCGGTGTAAGTACAGAATGCGGAACGTGTTCAAGCGGAACTTGTAATTCAACTGGTCAATGCACAGTTTCAACACCGTCAGTAAGCCAGTATCTTGTTTCAAGATGGAATTTTGAAAGTTCTTCCTTGGGTGCTGATTCGAAAGGGACAACTACGTTAACAATTGCAGGAGGAGCAAGCGCGGATACAAACAATTACATACAAGGCGCATCAAGTTTGTATATTAATAATCTCCCTTCATATGATGATCATATAGCATATGTGACTGATGCAAATCTTCCGACGGGATTCCCTTTCAAATCGACAGATACTACAAAAGATATAACTGTATGCGCATGGGTAAGAATGGAATCTTTAGATGGATTTGGATATATTTTCTCAAAAGGTTATACTTCAACTTATCCTCATCATGCAAGTTTCATCTTGTTTAATAATTTAGGACGTATACGTTTAGATGTGGGTTATAATGAAGGTATGAATTACTCTACTGCTCAATTCAGTACGACAATGGCGTTGAACAGATGGTATTTTGTTTGTGGTGCTTATTCTGATTCAACAAGAAATTACAGAATAAGAATATGGGACCAAAATGCAAATGCAGTTTTGGGTTCAGACGCCGCTGGGACTTTCACTAACAATGCATATGTTGGAAACTACCCAATTTGTATTGGACTAGCGTGCACAACACAATGGGACGGACCGCATCAGTTGGATGCTCGGATTGACAAAATGATGGTTTTCAACAAAGCTTTAAGTGCAAGCGAAATGGATGAGGCAAGAAATTTAGCATAATTTAAATATTCATTTTTGTTAAACTAATTATGAAAAAGAGGTTTGGAAAAAAAGGTCTCTCGGATGTTATTTCCACACTTTTAA
>CAZRDP010000026.1:0-576 GCA_964598985.1 Candidatus Woesearchaeota archaeon
TTATTGGCGACAGGAATTGGATTTTACACTCCAATCTTGACAGGTTCTGCTCTTATTGGGTTTGTCATTTTACTATTTGACAAAAAACTTGGACAGACTGTAATGCTATTCGTATCGGCAGCTTGGCTTTTAAGATACTTTGAACACGCCAGCTATCTTATCCTTTATGACCCGAACAGTTCAGGAAGATGGTTACTAACAATAATTCCGCTATTGTTCGCCTTACTAATTTTCGGACTGACTCTCAAAGAAAAATTCAAACAGATTGGGGTCTTTTGCCTCTGACCTTTTTGGCAATCGGACTTTTATCCTTCGTTTACAAACCACACACGGACGAATTCAATTGTTGGTATTACTTTGACGACAAGAAAGATGAATATAAAATAACGTTTGCAATTACGCCTGACCATAAGTTTGAAACGACAACCAATTCAATAGAACTAAGAGAAATCGTTAAAAAGGAAGGACTGACTTACGAAGGAAGAGATGGTTACTATTGGCCCGAGACAAAAGTCCAAGTAATTACACGTTTCAAAAAAATCATAGCCGTGAAAATATTAGGATTTAGAAACTCTG
>CAZRDP010000026.1:586-5564 GCA_964598985.1 Candidatus Woesearchaeota archaeon
GACAAAAAAGTACGACTTGAAGATCCTTTTGAAATTGACTTAGGAACAGTTAAAGGAGACAAGTCAATATTAGAACCCGAATTTAATTTGGGGGACTAAGGAGAAAAAATGAAAGAAAAACGCACCACAACATTGTATAAGCGTAATGCGAGATTTAATGCTAAATTGAACATTTCATCACGCAATAAAATTCGGGATAAAATGAAAATATCATCTTCAAAAACCCGCACTACGCTTATACTTGACCGTTGGCGGTCATTCTGGCAAGTGCATGTTTAAATTGAGAGATTATAAAACTGAAAGCAAAACATAATTTATAATGGAAAAAGAGATGTATTATAATAGAAAATTATCTGAAAATTTTTCTCAGCTTATTGAACCAAGTGGAAAATTGAGATGGTTATTTGATTTTGTGAAGAATCAGAATGATTTGGATTTTTTGATAGGCAAAAACAAAACTAAAGAATGGGTTTCTGTTTACAGAGGACTTTCAAGATTGATTACAATAACAAAAACCAATTCGCTTGACATAATCAAAATAGATGGAGCGGATGCTTATAAAGATATAATGCCAGATTTATATGGCAATTTTTCAACTAACAAGAACTTTGAATCTTTATTATTTGACTTACTTGAAAACGTCAGGACAAATAAAAAATTTGACAGATATTACAATAATAGAAAAGAGGGATATTTTCAAAATGAGTTATCTCGAAAATATGGGATTAACGGAAATTCTGATTCTGAATTTGTAATTATTGATAAGGAAGCTGTAATTGGTTATGACAAGCAAGAAAGCAAAAATGAATTATTTGGAACACTGCGAGGAAAATATAAAGATATTCAACGAATAATTTCCCAGAAAGACGCGGTGAGATATGGGAAAGATTTGGAGAATAAATTTATAGGAAATGAACTTGATTTTATTGCAGTAGATAGAACAGGAAACATCCTGCTTATTGAATACAAAAATGGAACAAATACGTCAGGAATATATCTAAGTCCATTACAAATTGGATTATATTACGATATATTTACAATTTTTGATAGAGAAGATTTCAAAAAGGCACTTATAAGCCAATTAAAACAAAAACAAGCAATTGGATTAATTAACCCTAATTGGGAAATCCCTAAAGGACTTAAAAATATTGTTCCTGTTCTGATAATTTCGGAATACAATTACAAAAGTTCCGCAAAAGAAAAATATCATGAAATCATGTCAATTTGCAGAAAAAAATTAGGTCAAGATTTTCTTAACAATATAAAGACATTTAATTACACTTCCTTAGAAGGTTTAAAAGATTGGTAAATGAAAATCACAATCCACAGAGGTATTGACCAAATAGGCGGCAGTATAACTGAAATTGCAACCGAAACGACAAAAATATTTATTGATTTGGGTCGCAATTTGCCAAAAGGAGATAACCCTACGGAGGACAAAAATGCCAGTAAAGAAGTCATCGAAAAACTGACAAAAGATTGCAACGCCATTTTTTACACCCATTATCATGGCGACCATATTGATTTATACAAATATGTTCCCGAAACTATTCCACAATTTATTGGCGAAATTGCTAAACAAGTGATGATTTGCAAAAGCAAAAGATTAGCGAAACTTCCTGCAAAAACGAATATTACAGAAAAGGATGTTGAAAAATTAGAATCATTTAAAACGTTCAAAGCAAAAGACAAAATCAAGATTGGCGATGTGAGTATTACTCCTTATTTCGTCAGTCATTCGGCTTGCGATTCATATATGTTTTTGATTGAGGCAAACGGCAAAAGCGTTTTGCATACAGGCGATTTCCGAGAACACGGATATTTAGGCAAAGGTTTAATTCCTACGATTGAAACATATATCGCAAAACGAGGGATAGATGTATTGATATCCGAAGGTACAATGTTGTCGAGATTGCAAGAAAAAGTAAAACACGAAAATGATTTGAAAGTTGAAGCCACAAAGTTGTTGAAAAAATATAAATATTCTTTTATTCTTTGTTCTTCTACAGATATTGACCGCTTGGCAAGTTTTCACGATGCGAGCAAATTGTGTGGAAGAAGTTTTCTTTGTGATGGATATCAAAAAGAGGTTTTGGAAATTTTCACCGCAAATGCAAAATCGGATTTATTCAAATTCGACAACGCATATTTTTATAAACACAATCACGAAAAGCAATTTGAATTAATCAAGGAAAGAGGCTTTTGTATGCTGATACGCAGTACAAAAATCGAAATGGTAAAAGAATTATTGAAACATTTACCACAAGAAGAAGTTTTGTTCATTTATTCGATGTGGGATGGTTATTTGCGCGAAGGAGAAAATCAAAAAACAGATATTTTGAAAATATGGAATTTCTTTAAAAACAAGGAAAAAATTCACACAAGCGGACACGCCACTGCTGAAACATTGGTAAAAGTTTGTCAATTAGTCAATCCCCAAAAAGCAATAATTCCAATACACAGTGCACATTCTGGCGATATTTTTAATTTGAATATTCCCAATTCGATGAAAGAGAAAATAGTCTTATCTCAATCATTTCAATTTTAAACAAATTCAATAATGGAAATAAAAGAAACATATTATTTTTCACCTTGCGATTTCGATAGAAACGGGAAAAAATTGTCGAATGGCACACCTTTCAAAGAAATTTTAAAAGAGTTTGAACACGATTTTCATTCTCGTCATTCAAATTATTACGCTCTCTATTTGTTTGCTAATCACAGTACGATGTTGCTTTTATCCCGCTCTTGCAATGCAAAAAAGAATTTGATTTATGGAATGGAGCTAATTGAAGATGAATTTGACCCAAATACAAACCATCATATCGAAAAAGCAAGCAATAAGAAAAATATTATTGTTTATGGTATTGACTCGGCTTTTATGCCACTTGATGAAAATGGAATTCCGAGAATAGTTGAAGAAAAAATGATTTTCCCATTAACCCTGCTTATTGATAATAACATAAGAGATGGCGTTCTACATTTAAAATATTTAGATGATGAAGATTCTGATGAAGAAAACATTAATGCGCCAATAAATATTGATGAAAACAATTTAAAATTTATAAAATGGAGATAGAAAAATATGAATGGTCATGCATTAGAACTAATAATGGTGAATGGATTAGTGAAATCCATACTCAAATATTAGATGATGATGAACTCTATGTATTTGAGAATCTTGCCTCGCAAGAGGGGCGAGAATTGGACAAACATTATGGTCATTATGATATAGGAGAAAAGTATATCTGGTGTTATGAAAATGATATTAACGAATTGATAAATCGACAATAATTTATGCGCATTCTTCATCTTTCCGATACACACAGCAAGCACCATTTGCTGAAAAATTTCCCCAAAGCCGATGTTATTATTCATTCGGGCGATGTTTCTTTTGCAGGTTCGGAAGATGAAATTATGGATTTTATGGAATGGTTTGGAGCATTGCCTTACAAATACAAAATATTTATTGCAGGCAATCACGATGATTGTTTGTTTGGAGCAAATATTGACGGATTACCCGAAAATTGTTTTTATTTGTGTAATTCTGGGGTTACAATTGAAAATGTAAAATTTTATGGTGTACCTATGTTTATGGAGGATGCAATGTCTGGCAAATATGACAAGAATATACAGAAAATTCCAACTGACACGAATGTTCTTATAACGCACCAACCACCATATTGCATATTAGATTCTTCGGCAAATATCAACTATGGCGACCGTAATTTATTACAAATAGCATTGAAAATTCAGCCAGAATATCACCTTTTCGGACATATTCACGATGCTTATGGTATTGAAAAGAATGACAATACTTTATTCTCAAATACAGCGATACTTAATGAGCATTACGAAATATCGAACAAACCGATTTTGTTAGAAATATAAAATATTAAAAATGAATATATTACAAAATGAAAGAAAAGAACGAACCGCCAACACACGCCTATGTTCACAGGCTGGCTGACGTGCACTTAGCGGGTTTTGCGCCCGCATTCACTTTGTCGCTGTGCGACACCGAATGCTCCCGCAAACCGCCCGTGCCCATAGCCTCGGTCGTTAGCAGCAATTCAAAAAATGAAAAAAATGATCAACTTAGTATGTGAACGACCGAAAAATTGATTATTGAAAATCAAAGACTTATTTGGTCGTTAGTCAGAATTCAAAAAAATAAATTAAACACATAATAAAAAGAAAGATGGAATTATATAATAAGTTAGACAAGATTTACAATAATTTTTTTGATGAATTGAATATTGATAAGAAAACTGGAATTGTTCATAATACTAACAAACGATTTGCGACAAAAATAGCAATCGGTAAAAATTACATTCATTGTAAAAAGAAAATATTGTTTGTAAGCTTTGATATTGGCAAAGATGAAAAATATGTTGAGACTGGAGAAAATACATTTCAAGACTTTGCAGAAAGAAGAAATGCTGTTTGTTCAGGAGAATTTAATAAAAATCCACATATGGCTGGCGTATATGGAACAGCACTTTATTTTTTAAAAGACTATTATGAGTGGCGCGAGTGTTGGAATATACTTGAGAATCAAAATCAATTTTTTAGAGAAGCATTAATAACAAATTCAGACAAACTTCCAACAGAGGTGTTATCATACATTTCACTAGTGAACTTTTATCCTTTTGTTACTGTGGGAAGAAATGATAGAACTGGAGGAAATGACAGATACTTTTATAACGAAAAAGCTGAAATCCAGTTACTAATTGACTCAATAGAAATTCTGTCACCTGACATTATTATTGTACAAAGCAAAAGTTTGAGAAACTATTTTTTGAATCAGATCAAACCACAGATCAATACAAGCGTAGAAATTTATGTTGGTGTCCACCCGTCAATATTTGGCAGAGGAATTAACTATAGGAGACCTGCAAACTATATAAAAAATTTGACTGCCGGACGATTATAAATGAACTGCTGCTAACATCATAGGAATTAAACGAAACACGCC
>CAZRDP010000027.1:0-5209 GCA_964598985.1 Candidatus Woesearchaeota archaeon
TAATACCCCTGCCTATTCTTCGATTAATACCTTCCACTAGTTTTTCTTTTTCTTCTTTAGAATAACTTCCTACGAGTTTGCTCGGAACTCCTTTTTTGGTGGAACTTATATTAGAATATAAATCGCCTAGTTCACTTCTTGCCCAATGAAAGTTTCCTTTCAAAAGAGCATTATTTATTTTATTTAATCTACTTCCAATAACATAATCTAAATTTCTTGTATCATCAGATCTGATGAATTATTTTTGGGGGGAGAGTAATTTGTCTCTTTTTTTAATTCATTTAATTTCTCTCTTAAAGAATTATAATCTGTATCTGACATAATAGAAATAAAAAAACATTCTTTTTATATTTTTCCAAATTTTTCAGGAATACTCAAAAACCAAACGAGCAAAATTATGAGTACTAGCCCCGACATTATCAAACTTTCTTAGCACCAGCTTTGTCAAGAATCGCCATCCCCTCTTCATAATCATTATTTTCATTTAAAAGCTCAAGCATAATATCAAGATTTTTTCCATTTACAGTTTTTCCAGCATAGTCTCCTCCATTAGCCACCCCGTTTATTACCAACTGCCAATATTTCAAATCAAAAGACCAAACCCAACTATCATAGAAAACATCAAATTTATAATAAACATCCCTGTCCAAACTTGATTCAATCAAAAAAACAATTTCCCCCTCTTCAGCACTCTCAACTTCTTTGCAACTCGAACTTTTGTACTCGCAATTTTTATTTATCTTTAATCCGATTACATAACACTCTCTGTCGTCGCAAAAGTTGGTGTCAATTAAATTTCCACCGCAATCACTGCACTCGTCAGCGTCGAGGAAAACCTCTCTTTCATTTGTTGTGAACATTCCCAATTGAACATCGTCGTAAGTTTTCCATTGATTTTCATAATACTCGGGATCGTTGTAAGAAACTTCATAATCTGTTTTATCTTTCACACAATTAAACCCGCCTGTTTCTTTGTATATACAATTTTCATTTATTTTTTCGCTTATTGCGGCACATAATTTTTCATCACAATTTGTACTCCCCTTATCTTCGCAATTTCTGCAATCATAAGCGTCTTCCAAAATTTTCTCCTGTTTGTCAGTTAAATCTTCGGGAATATTATCTCCCCAACTTCCTCCTGCTCCGGGAGGACTTCTTTCAGTGCATGAATAACCTCCCAAAATCGGCTCACACCATTTCCCTAATTTATCTCTCAAAGCAAGACACAAATTTTCGTCACATTTATTCGTTCCAAAAAAATTAGGTGAAGGTATTATACAATCAACACACTCTTTTGCTTTATCGTAAACTTTTTTCTGCTCTTCACTTAATTTTGTCAAATCCCCATAAGTTGTTTGCGAATCAGTCCATGTAATTTCGCCTGAAGTTTCAGAACATCCCGCTCTCCACGCATGAGTAAGATACCAACTGCTTCCGAACGGATTTGTATAAGTTTTCTCAGCAATATTGACACTCTTCCCACCATCGTGAACGACGGCAATTCCGTTTCCGTCATAACCTGCAAAAATAGTAATGTGCTGAAATTCACGGTCGTAATCTCCGCTTCCGCCCCATACTAACAAGTCGCCTGCTTTCAATCCTGTCTTCCAGTCAGATTCAGAAATTTCAACGAAGTTCTCATTTTTTTTGAAAGTATTAATTAATTCTACAATTGCATCTCTGTAATAAGTATCTTTCACACTGCATGATTCTGGAATTGGAAAAGCCCCTGCATCAATCAAAACGTTTGAAACAAAAGTTGCGCAAACATTATCATAAACCTCTTTTCCGCTTTCAGTCCTTGAAGTATCCCCTCCTATTTTCGAGCGCGCAATTTCAAGAATCTTGTTTCCGACGACGGAATTATCGCACGGCTGGCTCACATAGGTATAATAAATAACTCCCGAAAAAGTTGCCTTTCCATTTTCAACATCTTCCAAAACTAAAGTCAAATCATATGTACCTTCATTGTCCAAATTAAACTTAAACTCGTCGCCAATTCCGAAGTTCTGATTTTTTGAAATCGGCTCAATCAAAATTTCCGATTTAAGTTCCTGTTGATTAATTTTTGAAATTGTTATTGTATACAATCTTCCTTTAAAACTAATTTCATATTTTTCACCTTCTCCCAAATTGAAATTAAATTCTGCAGTCGTTTCTTCATTCAAAACTTCATCAACATTATAAAAATAATCGCTCTGAAATTCTTCAACTTTTGCATATTCTTCCGTCGACAACATGCCGTAAGCCAAACCTCTAAGGAAATACAACTCTGCTTTCTGACTGTTAAAGAAAACTTTATCCAAGATTTCATTTATCAAATTAATCTTAACAAATGAATTTTCTTCTGAATTGATTTCCGAAATTTTCTTTGAATAATTTTGATTGTCAATATAATTTCCCGACGCTGCCAATGCGTCAACATAACTTTGCGCCGTTTCATTTAAAACAGCATTTTCAACATTCAAAGCTTTTATTGCTTCTTTGACCGAAACACTATCAATCCAGCAGCGGACATTTGTATCTCCGCAATAACCGACATCCCGCCATCTCGCATTTCCAGTTCCGATTGCTGCATCCGTTCCCTGCCCGAGATTATTCGTCGCGCAAACTCTCGTGATTCCTTTTTGATACAAAGCAGGGTCAATCAAATCATCAACAATACTCTCTGCATTTGGATTCAATAAACTATACAAACTCGCGGTTCCCGAGACGCATTCTGATTCCGTGGTAACTCTCGTCGTGGATTGTTCCGCAAGATATAAATCATTTACATAATTTTCTGCGAACGAAGTCGTGACTTTTCCGAAACCGCACTCTTCCTGACCATTAACAAGAATGCACATTGTGGTGTATCCCGAAGGTGCAGTAAAGTCAACAGTATCAACAGCAGTATCACCGACGACAACATAACCTGAACCGACAACCCTTCTTACAGCAGTATCCTGATAATAAGAACTTGAACTTCCTCCTTTAAGATAAACCTGATAATAAGCTCCCGCATCCTTTCCTGCATAAATTCTGTAATAAACTTTGTAATGCGACGTCGGAGGATTTGTTGTGGTAGTCATTTTGATTTCATCAAAGTTTCCTGAAAACTGCGGCGGAGAACGCGGAGATGTTAAACTGTCAAGCAATTCTCCGCTTGAAGGATAAACCACCGACGCGAAATTCTTGCAGACCTCTCCTCCCGCTTCATCAACACTTCTTAACTTAAACGCGTTGTAAGATTCAGAAGCATAATACTGCGTGAAATAATCAAGCGAACCTCTCGCATTTTCCCACGAACTTTGCAATCCCAAATATTCTCCCCCGCCTCTGATTCCCTCTCCGGCAATTTTATTCAAAATTTTTGGAACAGCTAATTTTGCAATCGGCAACGTTTGCCTCCAGAAAAATTCGCAAACATAAACGCTGTGAATCTCGTCACAAATCCCGATTGTTTTTCCCGTCTCAAGATTTTCCTGCAGACAATCTCTATACGCTTCCTGAACACTCAGCCACGAATCAATTCCCGCCTGAACTCCCGTCGTGCAAACCGGAACTAAAATTCCTTCTTTTGCATTCGGTGCGCAAAGCGCAATGCTTCCCACAACTCCCGACTGAACTACATCTTTAACGGGATAATCTCCGCCGAAGTCGCATCTTGACCTTGGGCAAACGACAGGGTCGCAAACATTAAACAAAATCTTGCAATCATTTGGAGACATATAATCCGTGCACGAAATTGCAGGTGTGCTGACTGCAGGTTCACCCACGTCGTAATTCACGCCGTTTATTTTTACTCTTCTTGCGCCGTCTCTGTGCGCATCCTGCGCCTGCTGAATTGCTCCCTCACTTCCTCTGCTGTCACCGACGGCAGCATAAACTAATCTCATTGTCTCACTTTCATCCAATCCGTAAAACTGATTGTAAACCGCACCCGGAATGCCCACATTTATCTGCTGACAAATATCATCGCCAAAACTATCTTTTGAAAATTCTTCCAAACCATTTTCACCGACGTTGCACAACCAGAAACTGTTTACTCTTCCCGACTCATCATACGCTGCAATTGAACTTCCGATTCCAAGCTTCGGTCTCGTGCCCGCATACCATCCTTTTTTTGTATCCAACGGAACAACAGCCGGGTAACCCGCATAAGGTTCTTCTTCATAATATTTTACTTCTGCATTCAAATATTTATTTTCATAAGATTTGGCATCGTATTTTTCAAAATAAATTTTCCTGAATTCACTCGGCAATTTATCTTCGGAAACTAAAATTCCTTCGTCATCATAAATTAATTTATTTCCGCCATCATTTCTCAACACAGGCAAAATTTTCTCACCCTTGTCTTCAAGGAAAAATATATATTCATATCCGTCGCTGGTATAAACAATCTGAACCGGAACATCGTCTTCATAGCCGGCAATTTTTGATTTAACAGAACTGTCTAATTTTCCGTAAGTCCCGCCCAAATACGCTCTCTTTTTAACTTCATCTCCACCGACTTCAAACAAATCAACATTCATTCCGTATTTGTCCGACAAACTTTCTCTTCTGACATAACTTTCAGCATTAACTTTCACATCGCTCAAAGCAGAATACAACCTTTCTTCATAGAATTTTTTATCGTCGGAATTCGTCGCTGATTTAACAAGATTTGCGTACAATTCAATTTCTCTCAACTCTTCAACATCATAATTTCCGGCATTCCATCCGTCGTAATCCAAAACATCTTCCTGCATTTCCTTGACATTAACCGATTCACCGCTTCCGGAAGGGTCTTCAAAAATTCCATTATTTCCTATTCCGTTTAGCGAATTTACAACCTGTTCGGAAAATCCTTCAACAAATTTATCTTCATCAATTGTATTCAAACTTGTTTTCGGCGTTGAACTTTCAATTGCATTAATTCTTTCATCCTGTTGCTGAATTCTCTTATAAACTTGGTCAACTCTCTCATCTATCTGATCGGAATTATCAAAGAAACAATCATCCAGCGACGAGTATGCTGAATTCTCTTTTTCAACTTCTTTCTGGCAAATTTCATTCCATCCTCCCGGTCCCTGCATCACTTCCTGTCTCGCAATTGATTTCCCGTCGCTGTTTTGTATAAAATTCTTGACTGTTAAAACTGCTCCCGTCGCCAAACATGTTTTTCCGAGAGCATCATTAAATGTATTCAGCCCGTCAGAAATTTTATTCCAGCTTTCAATTGATTTAT
>CAZRDP010000028.1:0-281 GCA_964598985.1 Candidatus Woesearchaeota archaeon
CTTTGAATAATTATTTATTCTTTTTGAAATATCCCTCGCTAATCTTAAATGCGGGTCCTGGTCAATTCCGACGGGAACAACAGTTGGAACTTCCGAACCTTCGTACTCTTTTAATTGCGGATGAAGCATATCCGATGCCTGCAATAAAGCGGAAATCATTTTTCCAGGCGTGATTTCACCGTAAACTGCTTTGAACTCTGCAAAACTCGCATGCCGTGCCAAAAGATTTTGCAATCTATAATAAGCGTTTGATTTTTTCGCGTCTTTGCTTCTGTCGCTCT
>CAZRDP010000028.1:291-4676 GCA_964598985.1 Candidatus Woesearchaeota archaeon
CTGAAAATAAATTTCGCATTTTTTTAAATCAAGTCCGAGTGCGGCGTAATTTGAAATATATTCCTCCAGTGCAATTCTTTTGCTTTCTTCAATACTCTGCCCGCGCGCATTGTAGGCCTCCAAATCCGCGACGGCAATGTAAATTTTGGCGCCCAATTTTTGGTAAAAAACAAATTGTTGCGCGAGAAGCATGTGCCCGAGATGAAACTTTCCCGTCGGCATGAGCCCTGTCATCATCACAAATTTCTTTTTATTTTTTATCGCTTCAAGAATTCTCTGTATGTCGCGGTGCGCAAAAACGATTTTCCGCCTGAACAAAATATTTTTATTAAAAATTTCCGGAAGTTCTTTCATCGGCGTTATGCCAAATTCACTGACGAGTTTTTCATAATTAATATCCCCCGAAATCTCCCATGGATTGAACACATCTTTTGTCATGAACTAAATATAAAAAACAACTATATAAATTTTTATTTATTAAACGTGTCCAAAATCTGAAAGAATTCTTTGCTGTCAATTACTTTGTCAACTTCTGTTAAACCGCGTTGTTCAACAAATTTTCTGAAAGCTTCGGGTTTGTATCCGCGTTTTTTTAAGGAAGCAACCGTCGGCAATTTCTCATCGTCCATTCCCGTAACTTCTCCCGATTCAATCATAGCGCTTATTTTTCTCTTTGATAAAACTAAATCAGTAAACTTTATTCTTCCTGTAAAAAAAGTCCAAGGGTATTTTTTTTCAAAAACATCGTAAATCATTTTTTGCCTTTTTGCATTATCTCTGTGGTCTTTTCCGCGAATAATATACGTCATTTTTAATTCCATGTCGTCGACGGCAACAACCAAATTCATTAAAGGCCAAACCCTGTATTTTTTTCCCTGAAGAGGATGTTCGTGCTCATTTATTCTCGCCAATGGAAAATCCCTCATCGCAGGATTTGGGTCGCTCATGGAAGATTTAAATCTCAGGACCGCATCTCCTTGTTTAAAATTATTTTTTGAATTTTTGGAAATCATTTTTTCCCAGTCAGAAATATTTTGTTTTTCAGTTTTCTTTCTGCATGGGCATTCTTTTTTCTTCATTGCTAATTCCTTAAAATCGTCAGCAGAACAAGTGCAGATATAAGCTTTCTTTTTTTCAATTAATGAAACGGCATAACCATAATATAAATCCATTCTGTCTGATGAATTAATATATTCCGCAACATTTCCGAAAATCCAGTCGCAGTCCGTTTTTATATTTTTATAAGATTCTTTCAAAGTTGTTTCAGGCGAAGTATCGTCGATAATTACATAAAATTTACCTCCGTATTTGTCAACATACATTGAAGCCGAAAGTATAGACATTATATGCCCGACATGCAAAGGTCCCGACGGCGCAGGTCTGAATCTTGTAATAATTCCTTTTTTCGGAACGTCAGGTAATTCAGGCAAACCTTCACGAACTTCTCTTTCAGAAATCAAATCTTTAAATTTTTCATAATCTTTTTTTTGCTCTTCCAAAGAAAGTTTGTTTATCTCTTCGACAACTTCTTTAATTTTTTGCGAATATTCTTTAACCTGTTCTTTTTTCAAACCCTCGGCAAACAACCCTGAAATCACCGCGCCTGGATTTGCTTTTCCGTTGTAATGAATTGCATTTTTCAGAGCATACGCGCGAATTGTATCTTTATTCATCTTGCTTGCAAGGTGAATCCGCGGGACTTTGTCCGAGGACCTCACCAAAATTTTTAATTTTGAGTGTTGTTATTGCCATTACAATAAAAATAAAAAACCATTAATAAATCTTCACTTTGATGAATTAATCATCTCGGGGTTTGTTATAAAATGAATAATATTATCTCTAATAATTTTTCTTTCCAATATCAAATTAAAGAGACCTCCGCGGTTTTCAACAGCTTCATTTATTGCCTTGTCTTTTAAATTTTGATATTTTAAACATAAACTTCCATAATAAAATCCCGCTCTAATTTTTCCAAGGAATTTCTTTTTTGATACATCAAAATATTTATTTAACTCTCTGTCAAAATTCATTTCAGCTAAATGTGCCTGTAATCCTGCATTTGTATTTTTAATTTCATCTTCGAACAAATACCCCTTATAGAAACTATTCTTTGATAAATAATGAGTTTTATTGAAACCAAGCCCGTTTGAAACTGAGAATTCTATCTGACTTTGAATTTTGGTCTGATTTCCTGTAAGCATAAAATTACATAATTTATGCTGTTTTAAAGATTATTGTATTAAATAAAACTCAATGTTCCTGTCCAGCCGGTTGACCCAGAACCTTTTGTTGTTGAAAATCTGACAAACATATATCTTCCTGTGCTTGTGTATGTTCCTGAAAGAGTGTCGTCGTTAAATAACTTAATCAGATTTGAATCAGATTTATCTCCGTCGTAAATAAATAAAAAGTCATGACCGATATGCCCGCTGTTTACTGTAAATGAAACTCTTTTTCCTGCTCCGGCATCTATCAACCACGCTTCATCAAGACACGGACTATATGTGCTTCCATATTGACTATTTGAAAAAGTTCCTGGCGTTGTTTTAAGATAATCATAATAAACTTTCCTGTCTGTTATTTTATCAGGAGTATCTATCACAAGCGACGTGGAGTGCAGTTCATGTCCTGAAACGGAATCATCTGAAGGCATGTAGATTTTAATATTGTCAATATAACCATATATCTCATTTAATGGGGCATAATCAATACTTCCCCCATAAAAATTTGCCAATCTGAATGCATCTATTTTCATATTTGCTGATTCAACGCCCATAAGTTTCAAATTTGTTTCCTGAAAAACTAAACGTCCGTCAATCCACACCTCTTTTATTCCGTCCGGATTTGCAACGCCGTTGGTAAATGTATTCATTACTGTTCTTTGTGTAATACTATACCACTGACCATTATTCATGTATATTTCATTAACATTATCTTCTGTGGACCACGGACAGGCTGGACCTGTTCTGTCATAATGGTATGAATACATCTTTCCTGCTTGTTTGAATAGATTATGCACTCTAAATCCCTGACCTCCCGTCGGACAAGCATTGCCAAAATTAGGAAGACCTCCTAAACCAGGCATTTTACCTCCTGCAGTGCTGTCAAATTCGTTGCTAAATTTCCAGTTATAATTTACATATAATTCATCATAATCATGTCCCAAATCAACATTCATTTCAAAACCCACAGAAACTTTATTCGGTTCATGTGTAATTCTCATAACTTTTGTATTTTGCCCATTAATAACATCGTTTACAATATTTGCAGAATTATGTGAATATAAAATAGTATAATCAAAATCTTCTGCAATTTCATTATCGGTATAACTTCCTAATTCTTCACTTTCAAAATTCCATGAATTATAAATTGCAAAATCTTCCGACGAACCTGAAAATAATTTATAATACTCATCAGCCCACTGGGTATACCCTGCACTGTTTGGATGAACTCCGTCAGAGGTAAGTGTCTGGTCAGTTCTCCATCCGCACACAGTTATTCCCGAAGTTCCGTGCCACATTGACCATAAATCCACAACATGCAAATCAGAATGTTGTAAATCAAAATTCTTAAGCCAACTGTTATCAGATTGCATCTTATTGCAATATGTATTTGCCGTTGAGGACGAAAGAGTATTAATATAATTCCAGGGAGGCATAGTGGTCATATAAATATGAGATATCCCTTTTTCTTTTGCTTTATCATATATTTTTTTATACCAATCAGTGTTGTTTGCACTGGCAAATTGATTAACCCCGCAAGTTGCAAATAAATAAGTAGTTCCGTCAGAAACGCTATTGATTAACTGACTATAAACATTTTCACAACTATTTCCTGAAACAGCATAAGTTGGAATTGCATTATTTGAAATCCCCATTTTTGATGCAAAGTAACCTATCCAACCGCTATAACTGGCAGACATAGAATCACCTATAACAGCATATGTAACGCTTCCCGAGGCAACGCACTGATTATTTGTACAGGTTTCCGTCGCTGAACAATCATCATTAATTCCCTCACGGACATTGCATGAGTTGTACCAATAAACATCTCCGTTGTAACACTGAGTATAATTGTGTGTTGTGCACGTCGGGGTTACAGCGTTATTTACACAAACCGCACCTGAACAAGTTTGAGTTGAATTGCAATCCTGAACAATTTGCGGAGCGGTTGTATAAGTGCATTGTTGAGTTGCGTTGCAATAAAAGTCAAAGTAATTTCTGTAAACATCTCCCGACGCGTGGCAATAATTTGGAGAATAATTATCTGCTGTGCAATCTGAATCAATTTCACACTCGCCGCCGGTCTGATTTGCCGGAGGCAAAATTATTTCTTCATCGTCGTCAAAATTTGAAATTCCTTCAGAACTTTCCCAAGTATCTTTA
>CAZRDP010000029.1:0-4387 GCA_964598985.1 Candidatus Woesearchaeota archaeon
TTATATCTCCATTAACAAATTTAATTTTATTTTTAACTCCATTTATTTCAGCATTAAGCTCCCCGTATTTATTAGCAGCTCTATTTATCTCATTTGAATAAACCTCTTTAGGTTTAGAATTTTTAGCTATAACTATGGAAAAAGGTGCAACTCCTGCAAACATTACTAAAACACTGGAATTATTTTTTATACAAGAAGCAATTTCTTTTCTCTCATTGCTTAACCTCGGGGAATAATAAGTCGTGTCAATATTAAATCTGAAAACGCAATTATTCTCGCGATACAAAACTTCTTTTGTTTTCTCGCCGGCGACAAAACGCGTTTCCATTTTTCTCAAACGGCCTTTAAAATTCCCTGACTTTTCAAGAACAGTTTTTATCCCGTTATTATTTTTTAAAATCCCAAGCGCAAATTTCTTTTTATCGGAAATTTTCACGCCGTCATTAAAATTCACCACGGCAATATTTCCCAGAATATTAAAAGAACGCTGAAAAATTTTTTCTGAATTTTTTTCCATGCTTAATCATTATTTTTTGGCATAATAAAGTTTTCTGATATTCTGAATTCTTCAGCCAAAACCGGCTCCGTTGAAAAACCCACGCTATTTTTTTAATTTTTTGCCTAATGTTTGTAAAATTCAAAACTCAAAACAAAAAATTCAACAAATCCAAAATTCACAAAATTTATAATCTCTGATTTATTGAATGAAGCATGGCTTTGACAGACATACTTTATCAGATAGACCCTAATTCAATGGTTCTGACAATTTTTTTCCTGATAACTTTTACGTTGTTAATGTTCATTTTACGAAGGACAGGAATAGGAAAAAGCAACGCAACAGCGACGGTAATTTCACTTTCAATAGCGCTCCTTGCGACATACGGCCTGACGAGAACAAACTTTGACTTAAGAGGCGTTTTCTTCTCAATAGGAATTTCTGAAGACCTGCTTTACATAATTGCGCCGATAATGGTTTTGCTCTTCATATTTTTTATGTCAGGAAGGAAAAATCCTGAAACAGGGAAAAGAAGATTTTCATTGGGAAAATTTTTAATGATTCTCGGAGCATTAATGATGGTATTGGGATTTACTCCCCTGATTTACCAAAAAGCAGTTTTCATAGGCGTCGGCGCCGGACTGGTTGCATTAGGGGGAATAATAGCCAACAGAAGCAAATTCAGATTTAAAAAAAAAGATGAAAAGAGTTTAGGAAATTCCAGCGATCCCCGTAATGCTGAGAGAAAAAGGCAACAGGGATTAGATTATCTTGCTAAGGCTGCAAGAAGATTCAGAAGCTGGGCTATTGAAACTGGAAACCCTGGCTTTAATGGAACTTGGGCAATGTTCATACACTGGCTTGGAAGAGGAAAATCAGAAGCCCAGATATGCAATGATTTGGGAATAACTCAGGATGATTTTGTAAGGATATTTAACAGGTATGGAAAACCCTAAAATAAAATTATTAGATGCAACTAAAACCATATAAGAAACTATTTTCCATTTACCTTCTCCCTTAAATAATCTGCAGCATTATAAAAATCATCCTTAATGCCGGCTAAATCTTCTTTCAAATTCGTTTTTCCATAACCATAATCTTCCCTGGCATTTCTTCCGGTCTCATAAAGCATTTCAACATCAAAGGGAAGCTGCGCCAAAGAATCTAAATCACCCTGCAAAATACCAACCAAATCTTTGACTGTTGAAAAAGCATATCCCAAAGCTCCGGCAACAAAATTGCTTCCGTAAATTGCTGATTTTCTCTTCCAATTAATTACACTAAAACCACTTTCCCAAATCCTTCTGCTTCAATTTTTCCTTTACTTCTCTTAATTTGTCAATCTGCTTGTCAATTCTCTCCGAAGAAAATTCATGCCTCTCAACCAGAATTTCTTTTATCTTTCTTTCATCAACCTGGGGAAATTCAATATTATAATTTTTCACGTCGGGCTTTCTGAATAATTCAAAAATTTCTTTCCAGTCAAATTTATCTTCTTCAGGCAAACTATTAATTTTTTCTTCAACACTTTTAAAAATTTCAACCGGAAATTTGTATTTTTTGGCAATATCCAAAGCTTTTTTTTGTCCTATTCCCGGAATTCCCCTCGGATTATAATCAGTCCCGACCAAAATGCCGATGCAAATAAGCTGGTCAAGATTTATTTCAAGATGATTCAGAACAAGTTCAAGCCCAATCAGCTCGGGCAAAACTTCAACATAACCGTTA
This sequence comes from Candidatus Woesearchaeota archaeon, assembly GCA_964598985.1. Classification (GTDB taxonomy): domain Archaea; phylum Nanobdellota; class Nanobdellia; order Pacearchaeales; family GW2011-AR1; genus MWBV01. The sequence goes on from CAZRDP010000029.1 coordinate 2,225, forward strand.
AAAGTTTTTTTCTTTCTTGAAATGGTCAAATTTCTTACAAGATTCTCGGCGCCAAAAAGCAGACTGTCGTAGTCCTGTGAAACAGCTGCATAAATATTTTTATTTGCTCTTGACAAATACGCCGCTTCCGCCTCTCCCTCCGACGGCGCCTGCACAACAGGAATCCCCATCGCGACCAAAAGTTCTTTGCTCTCTTCAATCATTTCGTCATTCAAACGAACCATCTGCGAACTGTAACGCTTCATATTTTCATAATCCTCGCCGGATTTCGCCTCTTCATATTTTTCTTTTGCAACATCCCTGGATTCTTTTCTTTTAAAATGCGTTTTATATTTTAAGTCAGGCGGTTTCCCGTCAAAAACGTAAACTAATCTTAAACCCTCATTTAGCAAATTTATATTTCTGTAAAAAATTCCGGAAAGATGTGAAGTGACTCTTTTTTTTGAATCCATCAGCGGCGTGCCGTCGGGCTGTCTTATCGTCGTCAAAAATTGATACAACGCATTAAAAGCGTCAACACAAACAAGCTTGCCGTTCAAATCTGAAACTTCAATTTCCTTTCGCGGAATTATCTCGCGTATATTTAATCCCATATTAAAACAAAAATTAAGAAATATAAAAAATTAATTGTTTTTTGCAATCTTCTGATTGCACCTTTCCACGATATTTTTCAAATGGGAATCCCTCGCCAAATTTCTTAAATCCCTTGCGACAGAAGAATTTTCAGAATAATTATTTCCATTAACAGCTTTATAATCTCCAAAATACATTGAATACTTTTGAGGGAACATTTCAACAATTTCTTCGTTGGGAGACACCCCTGTCTTTTTGCAGACCATGAAGTATTCGTCATAATTTCCTTTATCAAGCGCATCCTCTAACTTTTTCTGAAGAGAATATCCTGTTCTTACTAGCCTAAAACCCGCGTTTTCATGCTCTTCTTTCAATTCATCCCGTGATTTCTTTTCCATAAATTTACTACTATCTAGTGCTATTTAAATCTTTTGCTTATTTTTTCCTAAACTATAAAAACCGAAACTTCTTCGTAAAAATATGAAAACTAACTTCATCCCGATAGATTATGACAACTTTGATTATGATGGCAGAAATTTTGTAAAAATCGTGGGCAGAAATTCTGAAGGAAAAAGAATTTGCATTATTGATTCTTGCCCTGTTTACTTCTGGGCGATTCTGAAAAACGACGTCAAAAAATCCGCAATTGATAAACTCATAAAAAAATATGAAAAAATAAAACTGGATGTAAAAGGCCGTCAGACAAAAGTTGAAAAAATTGAAGTTCACGACAAAAAATTCCTGGACAAACCCGTAAAAGCGCTGAAAATTTTCGCAACAAACTACAAGGACTTGCATGATTTAGCGGATAAAATTATAGATAAAGAAATTGAAAAACGCCGCGGATACGATTTGGGTTTTACAACACATTACATAATTGAAAAAAAATTATTTCCTTTGAACTGGTTTGAAATAGAAGGCGAGATGCTGAACAACTCCGGAGAATTCGGAGGAATAGACAGTTGCATGGACGTCGATTTTTGCATAAAAACTAAAAAAATCACACATTTAAAAAAAACCGGATTTAAACCCAAAGTCATTGCTTATGATATTGAAACTGATGAGCTCGAAATCGGGAAGGGCGAAATATTAATGGTGTCGTTGGTTTCAGATAATTTCAAAAAAGTCATCACATGGAAAAAATTGCCTTCGGAAAAAACGAAAAAACCGGATTTTGTTGAATATGTAAATAACGAAGAAGAACTTCTTGAAAAATTTTGCGAGTACATAAAAAAAATCTCGCCGGATTTTCTTGTGGGCTATTTCTCCGACGGATTTGACCTCCCGTATTTAAAATCACGCGCTGAAAAATTCAAAATAAAATTAAATCTGGGTCTGGATAATTCGCAGCCAAAATTCTCCCGCGGAGGTGCAGGAAAAGATATGTCGACGGGAAAAATATCCGGTATAACCCACATTGACCTTTTAAAATTTATAAGAACAGCTTATGCACAATACATGAAATCAGAAACGCTTTCACTTAATGAGGTTGCAAAAGAATTTTTAAACGACACAAAAAAAAATTTTAAATTTGAACATTCATCAAAAATAAACGGGGACAAGTGGTGCGAATATTATGAATACAATCTC
>CAZRDP010000030.1:0-3971 GCA_964598985.1 Candidatus Woesearchaeota archaeon
GCAACTTCTGCGCCGAGCCAGCCGTTTATTCCTGCTGTTCCTATAAATCCTATTAAGATTCCGAAAATTGCTCCGAGCACTCCGCCGATTAAACCTAAAAATCCTGATTCAATAAAAAATTGTGTGAAAATTTGCGAGTTTCGCGAACCTATTGCTTTCATAATTCCGATTTCTTTTTTTCTTTCCAAAACCGAAGTTGTCATCGTATTTACAATCCCTATTGAACCGACTAAAATTGAAATTGAAGCGATTATTATAATGAATGCCTGAATTGCCCCGAGGACAGAGTTTACTGTTTGGAGAGTTGCCTCCGGCGTTGTAACGCTGAAATCTTCTTCGCCAAGTTTTACGTCACGTCGCTGGCGCATTAATTTTTCAATGTCTTCTTTTGCGCGGTCAATTAAATCCTTGTTTTTTACTTTCACCTCAATTAAATCAACTTCGTCGCCGTACCCAATTAATTCCTCTAAATCGTCATCATACATGAGCACAATCCAATCGTACATGAAACTTCCTTTCTTTTTTAAAATTCCGACGACTTCGTATTCAATGTCGTCAATCAAAACGTTTTTTCCGGGAGTTATATCTTTTCCGAAACCATTCGTGTCTCCGTCGTGGAAATTATGCCCCAGGACAACTTTTTTTACATCACCCGGTTTTAACAATCGTCCGTATTCCGCTTCAATATCGTCGACAATTTCGTAAATTTCTTTTTCGTAACCTTCAGGGATTGAAAATGCAGAGCCGACGCCGAGAATATTATTGTATTCAAGTTTTCCGGTTTCTATATTTCTTCCTATTGCAAAATCTACTGAAGATAACTGATTTATTGCCTCAGCGTCGTCGGCGGTTAAAGGAGTTGTGACGAGCGAACCCGGAGGACCGTAATTTAAACCTTCTGCCTGAACGGTTATTACTTCGGTATTGCTTGCGCCGAATTGCGACGTTACTGCGAGTTTTAATCCGTTTCCGAGGGTGATTAAAGACACGACGGCTAAAATTCCTATGAAAATTCCTAATAAAGTCAACCAACTACGAATTCCTTTTTTTCTTAAGTTTCTCCATGCAAATTGAAAGTGGTTCATTTTAATTTTTCCAGAAATTTAATCTTTGGCATTCAGTCCCCCTTCCATTTTCCGACGGTCTTCATGCTTTTGCTGTCTTTTCGTGTGACTTTTTCGACTTTTCCGTCTTTAAGCCAGTAAACTATATCGGCATATTCTTTTGCAAGTTCAGGCGAGTGAGTTACCATAACAATCGTTCTGCCTTCTTTATTTAGCTGTTTCAAAAAATCCATAACTTTTTCACCGGTGTGTGTGTCGAGATTTCCAGTCGGTTCGTCTGCGAGAATTACTTCGGGGTTATTTGCCAAAGCGCGCGCAATCGCCACTCTTTGCTGTTGTCCCCCGGAAATCTGGTTTGGGTAGTGGTCGGCACGGTCAAGCAAATCAACTTTTTTTAGAAGTTCCAGAACTCTTTCTTCTACCTCATATTCATCATATCCCTGCAAACTCATCGGCAGTGCAATATTTTCTTTTACAGTCAAAGTGGGAATTAAATTAAACTGCTGAAAAATAAAACCTATATTTTTTCCGCGCAGTTGCGCCAAATCAGATTCACTCATTGATGAAATGTCTTCTCCGTCGAGAAAAATATGTCCGTGTGTCGGCATGTCAAGGCTTCCGACTAAATTCATTGTTGTGGATTTTCCCGAACCTGAAGGACCCATTACTGCAACAAATTCTCCGCGATGAACATCTATATCAATCCCGTCAACGGCTTTCACAATGTTATCGCCCATGTGATAATGTTTTGTAACCCTATGCAAATGTATTACCTTATCGCCTTCTTTATTTTTCATTGTTAGAAAAAGTAAAATGATTATTTAAATTTGTTTATTTATTCAAATAAATTAGTATTCAAATTTCTTAAATGTTCATATAAAAGAAATGGATAAGGTAAATCAATTTTTTCTAGAAAGGTTATCCCGTACTTTTTCCCTATGTTTTTCAATCTGTTTAAATATTTGGAATCGTCTTCATCTAAACTATTTTCGTCATTTAACCATTTTTCATACTCTAATCCAGAAAAACCTTTATCATAAACAATTACATCCACTTTACCTTTCAAACCTTTTTTGTTAATTCTTTTTGCAAGTTCTATTGAATCTAGAATTAATTCTCCTTTTTCGATTTTATCCAAATCAATTCTTTCATTATCTGAAGGCTTATAATAAGAATCCAATGGGCAAATAATCAAATCTTTTGAAGAAGCTTCGTTGTTTGCATCAAAATCTCTAGTTATCCTTTTCTCTAAACTATTAAATTTCAAATAATCGCTTTTTCCGCCCTTCAATGAACCATAAAAATCATTAAAATCTTTATGTGCCACAGGAAAATAGCCTGCTAACCCCAACGTATTTTGAATTTTTGAATCTTCTCCATGGAAATCATAACTCGCTCCAATATAATGTGCAATAGGCCAGCCGTTTTTTTCTTTCTCACTTGCGATAAAGAAATCTCCATTAGGTTTTCTTTCTTCGTGTTTCAGATTAGAGCAAATGCTATTCTCCTGCATTTGCATATCGCAAACCACTTCAAACTTTCTTAGTTTTGTTTTTTCGTTTTTCATTTTATTAGTAATTTGTTTTTACTCATCAATACTATCAAATAAACGATATTTAAACATTTGTGGGAATTTATCACCCATAAATTTAAAAGTATAAAAATCGTGTGAAAATGATGAAAGAGCAATTATTTGCAATAGGATTCAGCGACAAAGATGCTGAGATTTATCTCGCTTTAATCAAATTGGGAAAGGCAAATATAGCAGAGCTTATGAAAAAGACTTCTGTTGAAAGGAGGACTATTTATGATGTTTTAGAAAGATTAATTCAAAGGGGATGGGCAAGCTATTACGAAGAAAACGGAAAAAGATATTATCTGCCCACGAAACCGGAAATAATTTTGCAGGATTTGGAAAATAAAAAAGAGGAATTTGAAAAAATAATTCCAAAATTAAATTCATTGAAAGAAAATATTGCTGAAACAAAAGTTGAAATCTTAAAAGGTGTTAAAGGGTTAAAAACAGTTTTCAGCGAGATTATTAATTTAAGAGAAACTCATTATGCTTTTGGCAATATTACTCCGTTTATTTCAGATGAAAAATACGTTCCCGCCGTAAGAAATTTTTTGAGTTATTTAGAAGAGCGAGGTGTTAAAGAAAAAATTATTTATCCTAAAGGAGAAAACATAAGCAAAATAAAAGGCGGACAGTATAAGAGACTGGATGAAAATTTAATACCTCCCACACCAACAATAATTTATGGAGATATCACAGCTCAGTTTATTTTTACTGAGCCAATAACAATAATAAAAATCACAAGCCCTGAAATAACAAAAACCAATAAAAAATATTTTGATGCATTTTGGAATATGAAGTGATGAGAAAAAATATTGAAAAATTATTTAAACTTTCTGCTTATAAAAAACTCATGAAAAATAAATTTTTAAAAATTACCGGCGTTTTGGCGTTTCTTGCGATGTCGCCGGATTATAAAGAAAATGCAATTCAGTATAATTACAAACATCCGATTATTATTCAAATGGAAAGAGAATATGAACTTGAAAAATACAATTCTCTTATTCGTGATTTGAAGTTTGATATTGAAATGGACAGCGCGGAGCAGAAATTTTTGAAAGCCCGTTGTGATTCGGTGAATTATCCCGACGATATAAGAAAACGTTATGGGGAGAGATTGAAGAAACGAAATTATGAATTAACAAAGTTCAATCGGGAATTAAGAAATTTATATCATAAAAGAGATTCTGTGGGGAGATTGTTGAGAGAGATTTAAATGTCTGCTTCGCAGGATAATACTGACAAAATTTCCTTATTGAAAACGGGAAATTTTGTTTTGAAAAGATTAAGATGAGAAAATCTTTAACGAAATTGTTCAACTTGCTTGCAAA
>CAZRDP010000031.1:0-3770 GCA_964598985.1 Candidatus Woesearchaeota archaeon
TGAAAATGTCCGCGCTGAAATTTTTCATGCATTTGAGGGTCTGAAAAAATCCGGAAGTTGTTACGGGAGTTTTGTAGAGAAGGAAAATTTACATATGACGCTGAGTTTTTTGGGAGAAATTTCAGAGGAGAAATCCGAAGCTGTCAAAAAAATCCTCGGCGAAATTGATTTTCAAAAATTTCCAATTGAAATTGGCAAGGTGGGTTTTTTCCCAAATGAGCATTACATTAAGGTTATATGGCTTGAAATTGTTTCGAGCGAGATTGCAAATCTGAAAAAAGAAATTGAAATACGACTTTCGAAGGAGGGGTTTTCGTTTACAGATGCAGAATTCATTCCGCATCTTACCGTCGCCAGAATAAAAGGCATAAAAGCAAAAAGCAAATTTTTTGAGGAGATAGAAAAAATAAAAGTTCCGAAAATATTTTTCATTTCCGAAGATTTTGCGTTCATGAAATCAATCCTTAAAGGAAAATCTCCCGAATATAAGGTTATTGAAAAGTATGGGATGAGGATACGGGGATAATTATTTTGGAAAATATTTTCTTTCAATTATTTCTCTGATTAAAAGCGCATTTTTTCCGAGGATTTTTTGAAGCTCTTCCGTCGGGGCAAGAATTATATTTTGAATTGAACCAAATTTTTCAAGCAAACGTTTTGCTTTTTTCGGACCAATCCCCGGAAATCCCTCAATAATAAATTCCAACTGCTCGTTTTTTCCGAGGGAAAATTTTTTTGCCTTTAATGAAATTCCGGATGATTTTTTTCGCGATAAAACTGAAATATATTTTGCAGTATCTTCCGAATTTTTTGTGTATGCAATTGGTATTTTATGTCTAAGCAAAATTGAAAGAATGAATCCTCTTATAGCATTAGGATTAATTGAATTATTTTCTGAAACTCCGTCGGTGTAAAGTTCTGCTTCCGAAATTCCTTCGATAATTAACAATTTGTTCGGGTATTGCTGGAGTTCTTCAAGTTGTTTTAATAAACGTTTATTTATCATTGAGCCGATAAAATCTGAAACCGTTTTCCTTTCTATAACAACATCTTTTACGATGTAATCTCCGACTTTCAATTCACGAAATTCTGTTTCATGGCCAAGTTTGTTCAGTTGAATATTGACTGAAGAATTTCTTTTATTTTCCGGATTTTGTTTTTTTGGTTTTTCTTTTTTTGAAAATATATCAAATACAGGTTTTGAGTTTAGAATTTTCATTTTTTAAAGTGTTTCCTGTTTTTCAGAATTTAATTTTATTCCGGCATCAAAATCTTTTTGAATATTTTCAATCGCAGTTTTCATTTTTTTCTCACGGGCTTTTGATGCGTAGAAAAAAGATTCATCTCTCGTTCCTTTTGTGATAAGAATAATTAATTTTCCTTTACTCAATCTTGCAGTTCTTCCGGCGCGTTGTATTGCACGAATTGCGCTCGGCACGGGCTCGTAAAAAATCACGGCATCAACTTCGGGAATATCCAAACCTTCCTCGGCTATTGATGTCGCAACAAGAACATTAATGTTTCCGTTGGAAAAATCTTCTATCATTTCTTTTTGTTTTTTTTGATTTAATCCGGTTTATGACTTAGACCTAAATCAGCAATAAGACCGTCGATTTTTGATTTTATTTTTTTGTCAGAGTTTAGTTGTTCTGAAATTTTTTTTGCCGAATCACGGAACTGAGTGAAAACAATTATCCTCGGAACTTTATTTTTTGTTCCGTTAATTTCAAATTCTTCTTTTATAATTTCTGTAAGTTTTTCAAGTTTAGGGTGCTCGCGGTTTTTTGAAAGAAGTTCTGAAGATTGCATATATATAAAATTAAATTCCTGTTTTGATGCAAGTTTTACGACGCCTTTTGATTGTTTTTTTGACGCCTGACTGAAAAGTTCTTTCAGATAATTATTGAAACTTTCAAGTGTCTGAGTTTCGAGAAGTTCCAGCGCGTGATTTAGTTTTATTGCCTGCGCGCATGCCGACGCGCCGAGCATGTAATTAAAATTTGAACCCGAATGACTTGAAAGTATTTTTGAAATTCTTTTTTGAAGTTCTATAAGACCTGTTTTTGTCGCCGGACCGAAAAGAACTTTTCTCATTCTCAATTCTTCAACATATTCGTTGATTAATTTCAGCAAAACGTGTTTTATTTCCTGAAACTCCGGAGGAAAATCGACAAGTATCTTTACGAATTCAAGCTCCTGCAGATAGTTTTTTACGTCGGGAGAATCTCTCGTCCGAAGTTCAACTTTATTTATAGAAAGATTTTTGCATATTTCTTTTATTTTAACAGCGTCGGAACCAGGAGATGCTGTCAGGCCTACAATTCTTGGGTGCGCGCTTTCGGAAATATATTTTCGCGCGATGAAATTGTAATCATAATTTTTTATGCATCTGTGCGCTTCGTCTTCAATTAAGAGGCAAACTTCAGCTAAATCGTAAAGATTTTTTTTCAGGTCATTTGCGACGCATTGCGGTGTTGAAAAAATTATATCTGCCGTTTGCCATATTTTTTTTCGTTTTTGCGAATTTACCGCCCCTGTAAATAACTGCATTTCACCGAAAAGCTCCGGAAGATTTTTTTTAAAATAATTGAGGTGTTGTTCTGCAAGCGGTTTTGTCGGCGCAAGAAAAACTATTTTTTCTCCCGGATACTCTTTCATCCTGTGGATTGTGAGCATTAAAGCAATAAGAGTTTTTCCCAGTCCCGTCGGTAAAACTACAAGGCAATTTTCTTTTGCGCAGGATTCAAAAATTTTTTTTTGATATTCTCTTGGTGAAATATTTTTTAGGAATTCCATTTTTTATTTATTTTAACAGTGAAATAAGGAAAGTTTAAATTAATTTTGGATAAAATTATCATCTCTTTTTATTTACATCAGGATTTAGTGGGGAGGTTGCTTAGTTTTTTGTGCAATCATCTTAACTGTAAAGTGCCGATGTTCTGGTTCTCCATGGGTTTCCAAATCACTTAGTTTTTCTTCATAAAAAATAATTTTCCAATCGGAGTAAATTTCTTTAAGTTCACCTTTGTCAAAAAAATACCTTCCTTTTGATAAAATTGATTTCTTTTGTTGAGTGTTTTTAGCAATAAATGACGCGATTACATTTAACCCATTTGATTTTGTCTTTGATTTTATTTGTTTAATAATTTTAAAAATATTTTTTTCATCAATAAATTGAAGAACATTCATAGCAAAGATTGCATCAAATTTCCTGCAGTTTCGTAAATATTCTTTTATATCTGAAGTATTTGTCTTAATTTTTAATTTTTCTTTTTCTGCAAATTTTTTGAGTTTTTCAATTCCTTCGTGTGAGATGTCAATTGCAGTAACGTCAAATCTATTTTTTGCCAAAGCGAAAGAATCTTTGCCTTCACCACAACCTAAATCTAAAACTTTGCCTTTTTTGGTGATATGTTGAATTGAATTGACAACAAGTTCCGAGGGTTTTAGTTCCCAATAGAATTCTTTTTTTGAATATTTTTTGTTATAATGCATATATTAATTTGAGAATAATTTAATATAAACTTTGCTACAATTAAACCAAAAAGAAACTATATGCGAGTGCGAGAAGTGTTAAAACTGCAAGGACGTTCCACAATGCAAGTTTTCCGAAGAAAATTTTATTTCCGTCTAAATCGGAAATTGGAATCATGTTGAAAAATGCAAACCATATATTTATTCTCGAGAAAAGCGGGAAACCTATTAAATATCCGACGAGAGCCATGGCGAGATTTATGAAAATTCCGAATGCAGCGATATAACCAATGTGG
>CAZRDP010000032.1:0-2833 GCA_964598985.1 Candidatus Woesearchaeota archaeon
CGGGCGTTATTTCATCGGCATATTTGGCATTGAGTTCTTTAAGGACTGAAATGAAAATATCCACATTTTTAGCAATCTCAAAATCATTTTGTGCTTTAAGAGAAATTGATAATGCCAAAAAAAGGATAAGTATTTGTACTTTGGCAAAAAAACGAAATGAAGAGGTTCCCATTTTACATAATTTAGTTAGCCGGAATATTTGCATTTGATAAACGTCTTAATATCGTTATTATTTTATCGTTAACGAATTTATAAGTGGGGATTTCGTTTCCTATAAAGACAAACAGAATCTGAAAACGTGTCTCTTTCCGAATATCATCGTTATCCAATAAATGCTTGTTTAATCGATAAGCTTCACGAGTTAATCGTTTGATTCGATTTCTGTCAACCGCCAATCGAAAAATCTTTTTGGGGACACTTATTGTAATTTGATGAATGATAAGAGGTTGAGAAATCGGTTCAATACGATAATAACATTTATACGGATAACAAAATAATACTTGTTGTTCTTTAATCAATTGAGTCAAGACAATTTTAGAACATATTCTCTCTTTTTTTGAAAAAGTGTAAGAAATCTGTTTAGCGTCGTCTTGTTGCATGATCTTTAAGGAAAAGGTCTATTGCTGTTGTGATAGATGGCGCTTGCGGAGTCGGCGCCAATACGTTTACGCTCCAACCTTCTGCTTCAATCGCACTTGCTGCAGCATTGCCCAATGCTCCGAGTGCAATATCTTCAGTCTGAACAAAATCAGGAAAATTAAAACGTAATGATTGAACTCCGGCAGGACTGAACAGGACAATCATTTCGTATTTACTGATATCTATGTCATTTTTTAAATCAGCAGGAACAGTATTGAAAACAATGGCAGGAGTATAGGAAATATTGTGTTTTTCTAAAAATTCGGAAAATTGAGATCCGGTAGAATCGGAGCCGCACGGAATTAAATATTGATGTTCTTTGTTTTTTAAAATAAAATCAAAAATACTGTTAGGATTATTATTCTTCCCGAAAAAAATCTTTCTTTTACGGAATTGAATATATTTCTGTAAATAAAATGCAGTGGACTCTGTCGGGCAAAAATATTTCATGCTTTCCGGCATTTGAATCCGCATTTCCTTGACAATATTAAAAAACTGATCAATGGTGTTTTTACTTGAAAATATAATGGCAGAGTGTTTTAAGATGTCAATTTTTGAATCTCTAAACTCACGAACACTAACGCTTTCTATTTTGAAAAATTTGTAAAAGTCGATGTTGATACTATATTTTTTCTTTAAATCGGCATAAGGACTTTTATTGAAATCTGCCGGTGCCGGTTGTGAAATAAGAATATTTTTGATTTTCATCGCGAGTTCCTTTCTTTTTTTGTATTTTGATTTATATTATTTCTCTAAGGATAAAACTGCTTTAAACAATACAATATAAGGTAAAATTTCAATTGTGCAAAAATACAAAAAAAATTGGAATTTATTATTATTTTTTATATTCAAAATATATAAACGATAAAAAAGTATTAAAAAAGTTGTTAAGAATATCGGAGCGTATAAAAGTAAAATTAACCATTCTCCCGTGTAAAAGAAACTGATGAGTATCGGAAAAAGACTAAAACTATTTAAAGTGATAAATAGTAATTTATAAAGCAAGATAGAATCTCTGTTTTCTTTACAGTCAAACAGATATGTGAATAAATTACTCGTAATGCGTTTAAAGATTCCATCTAATAAAACTAAACCGACAGGAATAAGATATCGCAAGGGTAAAAATAAAGAATTATAGAGATTTGGTAAAAATGTGGACAGTAAGGCAAATAGGAAAAGGGTTTGAATAAGATAGCTGACGAGAAACAGCAATATAGAAATTCGCTCTTTAATCAGTTTCATGTCGCGAAGAAGCTGTGAGATAATTCGTTGTGAAAAAAGTCCTTGAAGAATAAGCAGAACTTGTTTACGATGCAATACAAATATTAAGGCAATAAGTCCGAGAATAACAACCAAAATAGTTGTTGTGATGCTGTTTTCCACAATGTTGGAAGGAAGCAATCCATTTTCTCCGGAAGAAGATAACAGATGAGTGTTCAAGAGTGATTTCGATTGCCCCATAAATGTCCTTTTAAAATACCGAAGTTTGAAATCCTTTATTTCTTACGCGAATTGCTATTTGTTCTAATTCTTCGCGTGTAAATCTAATCAATTCTGTTTGAGGTGTTTCGCGGTCTAAAGAGTAAATCATAACTTGTTTTGGACGAATTTCTTCAAGATTAGCAAGCCATGCATCAATATTATCTTCATTACTATTGTCAAAATAGTGATTGTTTATTTTTCCTTTCAGAAAAAGAGTTTGAATAATGGCAATTCCACTAAGTTTTTTCAGATTTTGAACTACTTCTTCTTGTGAGACGAAAATAGTTGGTTGGTTAATGAGTTGAAATAAAGTTTCGTTTCCGGCATCCAATTTCATAATTGGATTGTCTATCTTTTTTAAAGATTCAAGAACGTCTTGACGATGCAATTGGGTGGAATTGGAGAGGCAAGTGATAACAGCAGAAGGATAATATTGCTTCCGTAACAAGAGCAATCTGTCGATAATTTGCCCGAAAGAAGGATGCAATGTAGGCTCACCGTTTCCCGAAAAAGTGATGCTGTCAATGACGCTGTTTTTTTCTTTACACTCGATAAGTTTATGTTCAATGGCTTTCAGAATTTGTTCAGCAGGTAAGAAAGAATCCTTGTCCCAATAGGAATTTTCAAGAGTCCATCCGCATTCGCAATAGATACAGTTAAAAGAACAAATTTTGGTGTCATTAGGCAATAAATTAATCCCTAATGATTGTCC
>CAZRDP010000033.1:0-2806 GCA_964598985.1 Candidatus Woesearchaeota archaeon
GTCCCGGCAATGCGGGCAGCAAGACAAAATCCCGTGGAGGCTTTACGAGGATGATATCTTCCGAATCAATAAAATATTCACTGAATAATTTGAAGCAACGTCGGGTTAGAAGCGTATTTACAATTTTGTCAATCTTCATCGGTATAACTACAATTTTTATTTTCATAAGTTACGGGCTGGGACTTTATGATTATGCAAATACATTTTTGTCAGAATCTTCCGCAGACAAAGTTATGATTATGGCAAAAGGAAGCACGGGCGGACTTGGCGACACTTTTTCATTTTCCGACGACGAATTGGAAACGGTCCAAAAAACTTCGGGCGTTTACGATGCTACAGGCGCTTACGCAAGGGCAGCGCAGATTGAATCACAAAATAAAATAAAATACGTCATGATTATGGGCTCAGACCCGGAAAAACCTTTGCTTGAAGAATTAAGCAATCTCAAAATTTATCGCGGAAGAATGCTGACTTCGGGCGAATTAGATAAAGTCGTTCTGGGTTACAATTATCAGATTGACACAAAAATTTTTCCAAAAGGATTTGAACTTAACGACATCGTCGAAATTCAGGGAAAAAAAGCGCGAATTATCGGTTTTTACGAAGAAGTCGGAAACCTGCAGGATGACGCAAACATTTATGTAACTGAAGAATTCATGAAAGAATTGTATCCTGAAGAAAATCTTTCTTATAATTACATCGTCGCGCGCGTTGACGTCGAAAATTTAGACAAGACAGTCCAGAACATTGAAAAAGAATTGCGAAAAGAGCGCGGTCAGGAAGAAGGAAAAGAGGATTTTTTCGTCCAGTCATTTGAAGATTTATTTGAAACTTATGCAAGCGTATTAAACATAATAATCGGTTTCGTTATTGCTATCGCTTTAATTTCCGTCGTGGTTTCAGGCGTGAATACAGCAAATACAATGATTACTTCAGTTATTGAAAGAAAAAAAGAAATCGGAATTATGAAATCCATCGGTTCAAGAAACTCAAACATTCTCGGAATATTTTTATTTGAAAGTTCCTTCCTCGGATTCGTCGCCGGCGTAATAGGTTGTGTAATCGGCTGGGCATTAAGTTCACTCGGAGGATTAATTCTTAAAAATCTTGGTTACGGATTCCTTCAACCATCATTCCCGATTTTATTATTCGTCGGGTGCATCGCATTCGCAACACTAACGGGCGCAATTTCGGGCGCAGCGCCGGCATACAGAGCTTCAAGAGTAAATCCTGTTGATGCGCTAAGGTATGAATAAAAGGTTATAAGAGAATTTTGATTTGATAATAATAGAAAAATATTCCCAACACAACAATCTTTATGAAGGAAAGCAAAATTAAATTTTAATGAATAACTATTTGTCCCAGATAATTGCAGGAAGTATAGGTGGTTTAATTGTAGTATTAATTATAAATTTTTATAACATTATTGTCAGACCGAGATTGGATATATCCTTTGATTATTTGGATACATTTGATGAAGTTCCGATAGGAAAAATAGATGGAGTAGCAAGTAGTGAATTTCTATCAAAACAAGGCTTATATGTGCATCTAAACATAAAAAATAAAAGGAGAGCTTTAGCGAGAGGATGTAAAGTATTTTTAATAAAAATAGAAAAGTATAATGAACAAAAATCTAAATTTGAAGAGATTCGTTTGAAAAAACACTATCATTTTAAATGGGCAAATGAACCGGAAGAAAAAGAAGGTTATGAAGGATTGGAAATCCCAGGAAAATATAGAAGAAGGGTTGATTTTGTTCATTCTACAAAAGGAGAATATCAAGCAGGGTTCTTCGTAAAAGTGGGCTGGTTAGGAATTGGAAATATGATAAACGAAGGAATTTATAGAATGACTATTCAGGCATCAGGGGAGAATACAAATACAGTTACAAAGAGATTTATTTTTATTTGGAAAGGAAAATTCTTAAGAGAAAATATTCAAGTGATAAAAGAGACTTCTACGTACAGATTAAAGAGATTCATAAAAAGAATTTAGTCAAAAATCTACCTACAAATGATGATGCTCGTTCTTGCGACGTTCTAAATGTTTTTTCTTCTGCGATTTTCTAACCTGTCGCCACACAAACCATCCCACAACTAAAACAATTACAACATACAACCAAACCGGCTGTTTCTTCTGCGTCCCGTTCCTGTCAGAAAAATAATCCGAATCAAACATCACTGTTTTGTTAATTTCACGTCGGACATTTATAGAATCGGTATAAATTAATTTCAAAGTTATCTCGCCGTTCTGAGGCACCGCTTCAAAATCAGCGCTCGTGTATTCATTAGAATCCAAATCGCCAATAACTTTTCTGTTCGCGCCTTTTATCTGAATATTCTCCTGCTTAGGAATTTCAACCGTCAACGCCTGAACATCAACATCCTCTATATTCAAAATTTCAAAACTAATTTCCTGCGTCAGATAATCGTATTCCTTAACATTAACTTCAAAATCCGCGCGCGTGTCCTCGACATAAATATCAAATTCTTCAACTATTTCAATACCAATCTTGCTTGAGTAAACAACTTCAATAGGATTGTTACCGTCGAGCGCATCTTCATTTACTCTCAATTTATAAGTTGCAAGATAAAAAGAACTATAACTTTTTGAATACGTTCCGGCGTTAATTGTTATTTTATTTTCAACTCCGGGGTCAAGCGAAAACGGATAATTTTCTTTTATTTCAAACGAAACCGTTCCGCATTCAGGATTTTCTATTCCGTCAATCTGGAAAACAACTTTTACATAATCTCCGGGAATCGCAGGATACGGGTCCTGATTTATGACTGAAACGTCGAGCGCG
>CAZRDP010000034.1:0-2589 GCA_964598985.1 Candidatus Woesearchaeota archaeon
TGGTCGATTTTTATAAATTAATTGAATAATGGGAACTAAAATCCTTTTTTGGCTTATTTTTTATCCCCTCTCTTTACTCCCATTAAGACTGCTTTATGCATTTGCTTACATATTCTATTTAATTAGTCATTACTTAATAAAATACAGAAGAAAAGTAATTACCGATAATTTACAACACTCCTTTCCGGAAAAAAGTATCAAAGAAATTGCCGAATTAAGACGATTGTTTTATCATCATCTTGCTCATATTGCAGCAGAAATGATGAAAATGCTTACAATCAGTCAAAAAGAACTTAAAAAAAGATATTATTGCACCAATCCTGAATTGGTAAATCATTATTTTGAACAAGGGAAAAGTGTCATTCTCATGTCAAGTCATTACAATAATTGGGAATGGATGGTGCTGAGTCTTGATAGTTTGTTTCAACATCACGGAATTGGCGTCGGAAAACCCAATTCGAATAAAGTATTTGAAAAACTTATCAATAAAGCCCGAACCCGCTATGGTACAGAAGTGGTCTTTGCGGACTCCGTAAGGGAAACTTTTGAACATTATGAACTTAATGGTCCTCCGGCTGCCTATATGATGCTTAGCGACCAATCTCCCGCAAACCCCAACAAATCCTATAAAACATCATTTCTTAATCAACCTTCTGCAATTCTATTCGGCAGTGAATATTTTGCAAAAAAATATGAGCTTCCTGTGCTCTATTATCGCGTTATAAAAGATAAACCCGGCTACTACCGTATTGAAGTTGAAGTAATAAATGAATCTCCAAATGAAACAAAATATGGCGAAATTACGGAAAAATATATCCGACTTCTTGAAGATACTATACGTCAAAAACCCGAATATTGGTTATGGAGTCATAAAAGATGGAAACACAAAGTAGAACTTGATTCATAATTAACTATGAAAATTCCAAATGATTCTACTCGTAGTTTTATTCAACTACATAGACATGATAATATTCATCATTTAGCCTTACAAAATGAACGTTATCCGGAGATTGATATGGATTGGGCACTTCGTCAAATTGCTGGGTTTCAAAAAGCAAAAACAAAATTACCTTCATTGGCGGCCTGTGAATCTTTCTATTATCCCTCATCAGAAGCTCTTGAACAATGTTCTTCAGAACAAACGGCGTCTTACAAAAGTAGTCTGCTGAAAGGAACTACTATTATTGATTTGACAGGAGGACTCGGCATTGATACCTTTTATTTTGCTCGTCAAGCGATTCAAGTAGATTATGTGGAGCAAAATATTGAATTATGTGAGATAATGCTTCACAACTGCCAAGAATTAGGATATTCCAATGTTATAGTACATCATGAATCCGCAACTCAATATTTACAGCGTTCAACAGGAGCGGATACTCTCTATCTTGACCCCTCAAGACGTATTCCTGAACGAGGAAAAATTATTGACCCATTGGATAGTGAACCCAATCCTATTCATCTTAAAGTGCTTCTAATGGAAAAGGCAGGTCAAAGAGTTATGATCAAACTTTCCCCAATGGCAGATATAAAAAAAACACTAGTGTTGCTGCCGGAAACTTCAGAAATTCATGTGGTAGCAGTTCAAAATGAATGTAAAGAATTGCTGTTTATTTTAGATAAAAATTCTTCTTCTTTAAATATAACAGCAATAAATATTGATATTTCAAACACGTACAAATTTATTTTTACAGAAGAAGAAGAATTGAATGCCCTACCGGAACTTACTTCTGAACCGGAACAATATATATACGAACCCAATAGTGCAATTCTTAAAGCAGGTTCATTTAAATCCATTGCAACACGTTTCGGATTGAAAAAATTTCACCAGCATAGTCATTTATATACCTCCTCGGAATTATTATCGAATTTTCCCGGAAGATCATTCAACCTTATTGATGTAACAACTTTTCAAAAAAAAGAACTTCGCAATTTTCTAAAAGGAATTCAACAAGCCAACGTCGCAATCAGAAATTTCCCAATCTCTGCAGAAGTTTTAAAAAAGAAATTAAAATTAAAGGATGGCGGTGAACTATTTATCTTTGGAACTACAGATAAAAATGGAAAACATCTGCTCATAAAATGCACGAAAGTTAGTGTTAATTCCTAAAACTTTTTGATTAACTTATCTCTTAATTCTGATTTTTATTTTTACGAATAAAAAAATAGCCAAACTATTCTAAAAAATAATTCTATATTTGCATAGAATAATTCAAATGAATTATTTCTGTTTCAGAAGTATTTTTTGATTTGCCAAATTTAATAGAATATAATTATGGAAATCTTACAAAAAAAAAGAAAAACTACAGGAATATTTATTGCTGAAGAAAATGGAATGGAGGTAGGAAGAGTGAATTATAATTGAAAAAATTGCTAAAAAAAACATAATAATATGAATAAAAGAATTGCAACACAAATTGTCAGAGGCAAAAAAGCTATTGATGGTGCCGGAGTTCATTTACGACGTGTTTTAGGAATCAGAACAATTCAAGATTTTGACCCGTTTTTGATGCTTGACGGATTTGATTCGGAAAATCCGGAAGACTATATCAAAGGTTTTCCATGGCATCCCCACAGAGGAATTGAAACAAT
>CAZRDP010000035.1:0-2509 GCA_964598985.1 Candidatus Woesearchaeota archaeon
TTTAGCATAATAGAGCTCCTTAAAAAAATCGTTTTTGAATTCGGGTCCGTTAAAAACATCGTCCGTTATCTTATCTGAATCGCTGCATTTCAAATATTTTTTTATTCTTTTTATATTTTGTAAAT
The DNA here is from genome assembly GCA_964598985.1 of Candidatus Woesearchaeota archaeon. Lineage (GTDB taxonomy): Archaea > Nanobdellota > Nanobdellia > Pacearchaeales > GW2011-AR1 > MWBV01. The sequence goes on from CAZRDP010000035.1 coordinate 126, forward strand.
TCATAATCAAGGGTTCTGTCTCTGACATTTTCAGAGCAAACTTGAAACAGCCTAATTTTTCCATTCGGTCGATGAAGTTAACATGGGGCAAAGAAGAATATTGGTCAATGTATTTCTCGGAAATTTCAATTTCTTTATCAAGAAAATTATTTTCAACGGCTAAATCAAGAGCAATAGAAAGAATGTTTCTTTTGACGTAATATTCTATGTTTTTTAGAATTTTTCTCCGCCTTTGCCCAAAAAATTTCATGAATTTTCAATCAATAGCAACTATAAAAGAATTATTGTAAAAAAATATTATATTCCCCAATCATCTTTCTCACGGCGTTTTATCTCGGCAATTTCCTGCAACGATTTCATTTCTCCCTGCGAAAGCAAATCCTTATTTTTCTTGAAATCCCGAAATTGTTTTTCGCCCATATCCGAATAAAGAAATTTTTTGTCACCCAAAACTCTTTCATAATTTATTCCCGACATCGAAACCGCAACTTCCTGACCTTCAACGGCCTCGTCAACATTGCTTTTATCGTGCTGTATCGCTTTTATTTTCCCGACTTTGTTTCCGCTCTCGTCGATTAAATGCGTTTCTTTTTTTATTTTTCCGCCCAAAACTTTGACACCAAAAATCGCCGGATTCGTATTTCTGAAAACGTACTGATGCAATAATTCAAGTTTGCATATCGTCGTCAAACCCATCAATCTCTTTTTTTCAATTTCCTGAACTTTCTTTTTTCTCCAGTCAACTAAATCTTCAATCAATTTGTAAACAACCTCGTCGGTAATAACTTTTATGTTTTCTCCCTGTTCTTTTTTCAATTCATTTGCATCTTCTTCAACAGAAACATTGAATCCGACTATAACAGAATCCAGTTCATTAATTTCAAGATTTGCTTTTGCGGAAATAATATCAGTTTTATTTATGCTCCCGATTCCGGCTTTCACGACGGGAATATTTTGCTGTCTAAGCAAAACTAAAAGCGCTTCCAAACTTCCCAAAGAATCCGCCTTCGCAATAATTCCCTGCTTTTCGGTTTTTATATTTTCGGAAATTTCTTTTGTAAATTTCTTTTTTAAATCATCGGGATTATTTTTGTAAATTTCAAACGGCATTCCGGGAAGAATTTCATTTTTGGAAACCAACTGCAATCTTATTCCCGTCGACGCATGAACCGAATCTTTCGGAAAAAACTTTGCGGACAACGGCTGAATCTCCTCGAGAATTCTTATTTTTGAAATTATAACAGGATTTTCAGAATCAAATGAAGCAACTGCAATTTCATCGGTTTTTTTTAATTCTCCGTCGTAAAGAATTGATTCAACATAATTAGTTGCTTTTTCTTTTTTTACTTCAAGCATGACGCCTTTCGCATCTTTGCCGAGTTTTAATTTGTCAGCCAAAAATTTTTGTGAAAGTCCGCAAAGCATCATAATCAATTCGGGAATTCCCTGATTTGTCCTCGCTGACGTCGGCACAAGCGCAATTTTTTTTGTGAAATCATTTATATTATAATATAAATCCGAATCAAAACCGTAAGAATCCAAAGCGCCCATAATTGTCATGTATCTTTCCATAAAAACATTCTGAACATTCTGCGCCTGCGATTCAATGTTTTCTTTCAGCGGAGTGTTTCTGTCCGACGGTGTTCTCCATCCCGAAACGTTGTCAATTTTATTTAACGCAATTACAAAAGGAGTTTTGTTATGTTTTAAAATTTGAATTACTTCAGCCGTTTGCGGTTTAATTCCTTCATTCACGTCGATAACCAAAACTGCAAGGTCTGCTAAACTCCCTCCGCGTTTTCTCAGATTCGTGAACGCTGCATGCCCCGGCGTATCAATGAGCAAAAATCCCGGAATGTCTAATTTTATTCCCGACCTTTCAATCAGCGGACACGCTTTTTTCAACTGCTCCGTCGGATAAAGTGTGAAAGAAATTTTCTGCGTAATTCCGCCTTTCTCTCCTTCCTGAACACACGTTCCTCTAAGACAATCAAGAATCGAGGTCTTTCCATGATCTACATGCCCGCAAACAGTAACTATTGGCTGGCGAATTTTTTGTTCCATTTTAATATCCAGTTTATACATTTACGAGAATAGATTTATTTTTAAAGATTGGGATTAACCAAAAATTTTATTGACAAAAAATTCTGCGAAAAGGAAGAGAACATAAAATAATATTAAAAGTAGTCCTTCAAACCTGTTAACTGTCTTCTTTGATTTCATAAACGAAGTCACCAGAAATCCCGCGAAAAGCATAGCCGTCCCGGTTACATATAAATCATAAAAGCTATGATTAAAAGGACTTATCAAAGCGACAATTCCAAGAATAATTGTTACATTGGCAATTACTGTACCCAAAATATCTCCTAACGCCAGCTCATCAT
>CAZRDP010000036.1:0-606 GCA_964598985.1 Candidatus Woesearchaeota archaeon
AGGACGACTAGGTACGGGGTGTTTGTCCTAAAAAAGCAACTTTTTGTCTTAAAAAAGCATTAACTAAGGTTAAATTATATCTGAAAGAGCATAGTTTGAAATTATAGTATTCAATATCAATATTTTAATTGGTCAAATTATTTTATGAAAAAAGGAGATGGATTTGAAAAAAAAGAGATAATTTTTTTAAAAACAACAACAAATAAAAGGTGTAAGTGATGATTTTTTACCCACAAAGGATTGCATTTTTTTGTCTTTTTTTTGGAGTATATAAAATCCATTGAAAAAATATACCATTGCAAAAAAAAGACATGTTTGTTCGTTCGAAGGCAAGTTGTTAGTCTGCCGACCGGGGAATACGTTGAAATGTAGTTGGGGTCATGCCAAACTCTTTTTTGAACGAGCGTGAGAAATAGGCAAAATCATTAAAACCGCACTCTGTGGCAATATCTCCAATCGGTTTTTGTGAAAGGGCAAGAAGTTTCTTCGCTCTGTTCAGTCTTGTTTTTAAAATGTAATTTGAGGTAGTCGTACCGGTTATCGCTTTTATTTTCCGGTTTAATTGTGAAGAGCTGAGGCAAACCTCGGAAGATATAAGCGATAACC
>CAZRDP010000036.1:616-2337 GCA_964598985.1 Candidatus Woesearchaeota archaeon
TTTCAATAATATTTTCAGTATTGGTTATTTCCTTGTAAATTTGACTTGTAACCCGTTGAAGGAATTCCAGGTTTGAATTATTACTCGCGTCGTTTTTTTCTTCGTGATTGGCATTTATTCGCAAAAACGGACTGTATTTTTCTCTTAATTGTTTTCTTGTGGAGAGTAACTGATCCATCACAACCAGCAATTCTTCTTCATATACCGGTTTTGATAAGAAAGCATCAGCGCCATATTCAGTTCCTTTGATCCGTTCTTCCTTTGTGTGGTTCAACGCAAGCAGAATTACGGGTATATGGTTGGTGGCCAAAGAATTTTTTATTTCCTTACATAGCTGAAAACCATCGAGAAGAGGTAACATGGTATCTGAAATGACGAGGTCAGGTATTTTTCCCTGTGCGGTTTTGATTGCATCTTCACCATTTTTCTCCGTTAAAAGAATGTACTTGTCTTTCAATACAGAGGTCAGATAGTAGTTCATGTCTCTGTTTTCTCCGACGATCAGTACAACCGGTTTATCCTTGTTTTCTACTTGTGACTGACGATGATCGGGAATGTGTATTTGATTGCTGTCTTCGGTTTGTTTGTGTATCGTAATAGGTTCTTCTTCGCTTGGAGAAGTGCGATTATGATGTGCAGGAAGGTTTACGGTGAATAGGGCGCCGTTTAACAGATCACCGTTTATCGTGAATGTTCCTTTCATTTTTTCAATCAGATTTTTTGTGATTTGAAGTCCATTTTTTAAGCCGATGTCAGTTGTATAACCGTTATCTTCTTGAAAAAAAGAATGTAAGACATGAGGAGAATTGTTATGTTCCGTGGTTTTTCTACTATAGGAGATTTCAATTGTATAATGATTCTTTTTGTTGTCGCAATTTACTGAAACTTCGATATGATTGTATTCTGTACAAAACTTGAATGCAACATACAACAAACTGTGCATGACCATACGCAGATATTCAGGCTTGTAATCCATATAGATTTCCGACACATTGCTATGGAAAACATAATCAATTTTTTTTGTTTCTGCCATGGGCGCAAAGCATTCATAAAGATACCTCAAATAGGAAATAATATTGGAATTCACCACTCTGCTGGATTTTATATCTTCCTGTAGATTATCGAAAGAGCTAATTCCGTTGATAAGCAGGAAGAGATTCTCCGACTGTCGAGCGAGCATATTCAATTCTGTTGCATAATCGTTGTTTTTATTTTGCAGATTTTTTTTCAATCTCTCCACCAGCCCGATAATAATGCTCGCAGATATTTTAAACTCCTCAGAAATTTTTGTGAAATACGTTGATTTCATTTTTTCCAGCTGTAAGGAATTCAATCTTTTTTGTCTTTTGAACCAAATGTTTTGGAAGAGAATTAAAATAATTAAAACAAGGATAAGAATGATCAGGAAAGTGAGAAGGAGGGCCCTTTCTTTTTTTTCTTCTCTCTTCTCATGTAGTCCGGTCAACACATTCATTTCCGTTTTATTCATTTCTCGTAGTTAAACCGGTGCATCATGATTTGATATGCCTTTTTTTCTTTAATAAAAGCATTTGTAATTTCATCACTGAGAGAATGTTCTTCAAGGGCTAAAGCCGTCTTTCCTTGAATTTTGTGCAGTCCGGATAAAAGAAGATAGGCTTTTCCCAAACAATCTGTCAAGTTTAATTCATCAGAAATTCTGCGTGCATCCTCTAAATCAATAGTTCGTTAAAAATATAGTT
>CAZRDP010000037.1:0-2268 GCA_964598985.1 Candidatus Woesearchaeota archaeon
CGAACGGCTCTTTTGCGCCTTACACAGGAATACCGACAAATATTCTTTTCTTTGATAAAACCGGTCCAACCAAGGAAATATTTTATTGGGAAATGCCACTTCCTGAAGGTTTGAAAAATTTTTCAAAATCCAAACCAATTAAAAGCGAATATTTTGAGGAGGCCAAAAGAATTTGGCAATCAAAGGAAATCACCGAGCAATCATGGACTGTGCCGGTTGAAGAAATTGTAAAGAACAACTACAACCTTGATGTAAAAAATCCGAACAAAAAAGCAGAATTTGAGCATCTTCCGCCGGAAGAATTGATAGAAATAATTGAAAATAAGGAAAAGGAACTTGTTAAAAAATTAGAGTCAATCAAAAAAACTTTTAATGGTGAAAAGAAAGAAGAATTTTCTATTAAAAAAATTGGCAAATTTTTAGCTCCAAGAAACGAAACGCCAGATATGAAGGCTTTGTCTAGGGGCGAATACAATATCATAAATAAAATATCATTTGCTAGTGGTTTGATCGAAATTAGAGATAACAACAACACGAGAACAGGAATGATACTTATTGAACCGGGAGATTTAGTAATCTCCGGAATAAATGCGGGGAAAGGTGCTATTGCAATATATGGAGAAAATAATTTGAAGAAAGCCACTGCGACAATTCACTACTCTTCGTATAAAGTTGATAAAAATGTTGCAAACATAAAATATTTATGGCTCTTCTTCAGAAGCGAAGTTTTTAGAGAAATATTAAGAATAAGTTTGCCAAATGGAATTAAAACGGAATTACGCTCCAATAAATTTATTTCTCTTGAAATTCCTCTCCCGTCATTACCAAAACAGAAATACTATGTTGAATTGTTTGAAGAAATTGAGAAATTGGCGGAAGATTTAGAAAAATCAAAAAATGCTTTATTAAATATAATGCCTTCTGTTTTAGCAAAAGCGTTTAACGGCGAATTATGACAGCTCAAGATTTTTACAATTTAAAAGTTAAGAAAGCAAAGGATTTTGGTTTTCCTGATCCAATTTTTATTAACGCGGAAAAACTTTCAGATCGCACTCGGGTTATTTATCTTGTAGAAATTCAATCAACTCTAATTCCAGATAAACAACAAAACAAAACTCATCATTATGCGCTAAAATTTTCGAAATTTAAGAAAGTCAAGGAAGAACCTTATTGGGTAGAGGAAGAGATAACAACTGAAAATGGTTTTTCCATAGCAGATAAGGCATCACTAGAAAAACTCGCGGCTTATATTAAAGCGAACGAAGCACTGTTGAATATTGATATCCTTTCAAAGGAATATACTTCCGCAATTCTTTCAAATGATGAAGTAACGATTGATTTAGTAAAGCAAATATTACGTTCAGAAAAAAATAAGGAAACAATTTATCAGCTTTTTAAAGAACAATATCCAGAACTTGATAAAAAAATTCTAACTTATAAATTGGTACAGGCACGAAGGGTGGCGCTTGAAGAATTCAAGACTTCGCTTTCAGATTCCGAGAAAAAAGAACGAAATTATTGGCAACCTTTTTTAGAAAAAAATCGTTGGATGTTTGGGCTATCATATTTTGTTTTACTCGATGAAAGCAGGATTGATTTATGGGACACAGCGGATTATTTATTTGAATCAGAAGATGGATTTATTGATATTGTCGAAATAAAACATCCACACATTGATTTCTGGCAGAAAGACGGGAATGGTCGTTATCAAAAATATAGAAATTTTTTACAACACAGCGAGGAGTTAAAGGGCGCAATCACTCAAGCCACAAATTATATCTTTCAAGTCGAAAAGAAATTTTCCGATCCAGATTGGTGTAGGGCTAATGGATGCGAAACGCCAGTAAAACCAAAATGCACTGTTATATTTGGACGATCAAATGACTGGAAATTGGAAGAAAAAACGGCTTTTCGTTTAATGAATGATAGTTTGCACGGAATAGAAGTTATTACTTTTGATCATCTTTTTAATCGAGCCGAGAAAATTTTAAATAGCTTGGAAAAAGAAACTTAATATGAATACATTTAAACAATCCGCAATTGAAATATTGAAAAAAACAAAGAAGCCTTTGCACTATACCGAAATCACTCGGCTGGCTTTGGAATCTGGCATATTGGAAACAGAAGGTGCGACGCCGGAAGCGACAATGAACGCGCAAATTGTGGTGGATATCAAAAACAAAGGCGAAGGCTCGGATTTTGTAAGAACTGCGCCCGGAACTTTTGCGCTTAATCCAAACAAGAAAGAAATCAAAGAAACTCCAAAAA
>CAZRDP010000038.1:0-2183 GCA_964598985.1 Candidatus Woesearchaeota archaeon
ATAACACCAAGCCTGACCAGATGGAAGCTTACGGAAAAAGGGAAAGAAGCAATTTTTTAAAAGCCTTTAGGGGCTTTTTTTATTTGGAGTTATCCTGGAGGATTATTCCAAATAATCTAGAATCTTTTATATTAAGATTCTCTCCGTGAAAAAACACGACCATTCCGTCCTTATTTAGAACATTTTTCAGGTTAGAAAGGAGATATTTTTGGGATGTATCTTTATAGAAAGGATCAACGAAAATTAAATCGTATTTCTTATCAGTTTTTGTGATGTATTTAGTTGCTTTTTTTCTAAAAACCTCTGATTTTTCTGAAAAACTGCAATTTATAATGTTTTCCTTTATGGTTTCGACACTAATCGGATTTTCATCAACAAAATCGCACCATTTCGCTCCCCTGCTCAAAGCCTCCAAACCCATGTTTCCACTTCCGGCAAATAGATCAAGGCAAGTGGAATTTATAACTTTTTCACCGATAATTGAGAAAACTGAAGATTTAGCAATTTCTTGAACTGCTCTGAAATTTTCAATTTCCGGGATTTTTAGTTTTTTATTTTTGGCCATTCCTGTTGTTATTCTGATCTCTTTTTTTTCCGGCTCTTTGTCTATATTTCTGTAATTTTCCCCTTTACGGGTTTTCGGTATGTCCGTTATGTGAGATGTATTTTTTCTTTCTTCTTTTCCTTTTTTCATGTTAATTTGAGGTTATATACTCACCTTTTCTTTGCGTCAACTTTTCCAAAAGTTTAGGATATTTGTCATGAAGCGGGAAATATTTTTGAGCTTGAGTTTTTGCATCTTCAAGCATTTTTAAATCGTTAACATTTGCAATCTTCAATTTTTTAAATCCATGCTGCATTGAGCCAAATATGTCTCCCTGCCCCCTCATTTTCAAATCAATCTCTGCCAGATCTACCCCGCTGTTTAATTCTTCAAGGTATTTTAATCGCTTATAGGAGTTGCGAGAGTTATTGCTCATAAAAGCAAGACAATATCCTTCTTTTTGCGATCTCCCGACTCTCCCTCTTAATTGATGTAAACTGGCTAAACCGTATCTTTCGGCGCTCTCTATCACCATTATTGTTGCATCCGGTACATCTATTCCGACTTCTATAACGGGGGTTGAAACTAAAACGTTAATCTTTCCTTCTCTGAATTTTTTTATAACTTCTGAGGGGTCACCGGAACATTCCTCAAAGACTTAAACTTTCTGATGCGTCTATTAAAGGGCAGACTATAAATGTAGGTTCGTTCTTTTTATTAATCCATTTGTAAGCCTCTTCCCTGTTTCTCTCCGGTATTATTTTGGTGATTACTTTTCTTTGTTCAAATGGAAAATCTTTTAAGATAGAAATTGATAGGTCGCCGTAAAGTGTTAAGGCTAAAGTCCTGGGAATTGGCGTTGCCGTCATGGTAAGAAGATGAGGAAAGGTTTTTTCTTTGGATAATTCCAACAGTTTCCCCCTCTGCTCTACTCCGAATCTGTGTTGTTCGTCTATTATTACTAATCCTATATTTTTATAACCTTTTTCCGTAAAAAGAAGTGCATGAGTTCCTATTAGAATATCCCAATTTTCTTCTTTTACAGTTTGTTTTTTAGATCCGATTTCCAGCTCTACGTTTATGTAGGTACCTTTTAGTAATTTTTCAAAGGTTTCTTTGTGCTGTTTTGCCAGTATTTCTGTTGGAGCCATATATAAAACTCTCATACCGTTCAAATAAGTTAAATAGGAAGAAATTATTGCTAAAACAGTTTTTCCGGTACCAACATCTCCCTGCAGCAATCGGTTCATTGGCACCTGTTTTGATAGGTCTTTTGTTATTTCTTTTAGTGTATTGTTTTGAGATGTCGTTAATCTAAAAGGAAGTGAGTTTATAAATTTATTTACTTCTTTTGTAAACGGCTTGAAAGCTTTTGATTTTAGTTTTTGCGACCAATCATTTTTTCTTTTTTCAACATTAAGTAACTCAATGAATAATTCTTCAAAACCAAATCTTTCACGACATTTTTCCGCCTGCTCTTCACTATCAGGAAAATGTATTTTATTTATGGCGTCTTCTACTTTGTAAAAATTTCTTTCTTTTAAAATTTCTTCCGGTAAAAATTCTTCTAGATCAGTACCTAAGTCAAGAATAGATTTTATTTTTGCTCTTAGCCATTTTGAAGAAATACCTGAAGTTT
>CAZRDP010000039.1:0-245 GCA_964598985.1 Candidatus Woesearchaeota archaeon
CTTCTCTGAATGTAATTATTGGTTTTTCATATTTTGAAAAATCTTCTATCGCAATTCTCGGACAAGCGAGTTCTATAAATGCGTCAACATAGTAAAAGTTCATTATTTTTTCAGGGGTGACTTCGTTCATCGTTATAACAATTACTTCTTTTCCGACTTTTTTTAATTTGTCAATCAACACGACGGGGTTTCCGAATTTCTGGCCGATTTTTGTTTCAATTATTATTCCGACCTTTTTTGCTTTT
>CAZRDP010000039.1:255-1698 GCA_964598985.1 Candidatus Woesearchaeota archaeon
CTTAACTCCATTCATATTCTTAATTTCATTGTTGTAAACATCAATTAAAAAAACAGGTTTATCGACGGAAATTGAGGCGCCTGTCGAATGGAAATTGTTTCCGATAATCACAAAACAGCCGACATCTTTTTCAATTTGTTTAAGTCCGCGATATTGACAGCCGACAATGTGGCCTTCGTAAGCAACGTTCCCGATTTTTTTTGAGAGAATAATTTTTTTCCCGTTGTCTTCGTAGAATTTTATGATTTTATCAACGTCATGTCTGTGCTGAACTGAATAACTCAAACCGATTGTTCTGTAATCCTGCAATTCTTTAAGGGATTTTTTTAACAACGGAATTAAATCTAATTCGTCGCGAATTTCAACGTACAAAACAGGAAAATTTACATCCATGAATTTTGCGTGGCCGAAATGAACAATTAAATCGGCGTTTACAGATTTTGCTTCTCCGACGCTGACGGAGCATCCGCCCCAGCACGTTTCGCCGGAAAAAACCGCTTCAATTTTCAAATCCCGAAATATTTTTGCAATTTCAAAAGCATTTTGTTTCACGCCTTCCGGAAGCTGAACCAAAACTTTTTTCGGTTTTATTTTTTTAAGTTCTTTAATTAAATATTCTGTTTCAAAGTTTAATACCATAATAATTCAGAGAAAACGGGGTTTTTAGGGCTTTCGGGGAGAATCTAAATGATTAAAAACCAGGAAATTTGGAATGAATTATGAGAGAACTTTTACTGGAACCTAGCCAAATTTTAACCGGACAATTTCCAATACAGGATATTGAAAAAATAAACGAGTATTATTCTAAGATAAACTCAAACCAAAAAATTGAACCAATTTTAGTTACTCATGTAGACATTTACAATTTAGATGAATTTAAAGAAAAATTGACAAAGTACAAATCCACACTTAATGATTTTAACAAATCTCTTTTAGATGAAACCTTCCTCAAAAGAAAATTCGATTACTGGAAACATTTCGGGACAGAATACATTTTAAGCGACGGGAACCATAGAACGACTTCATATATTTTAAGCAACATGAAAGTCGCTTCACTAGAGATAGAGAATTCGGACGATGTGAAATTAATTAATGAAAAGTTTAAGAAGATGGGAAAAAAAGGACCGTGGATTTTTAGAGAAGGAAAATCTTTGGACGAAATTTTGTTTGAAAAGTATAAGAGTTATACACTGCATCAAAGGTTGAGACCAATAAATTTTATTATAAAGAATCTTATTCAAACAGGAGAATTAAAAATAGAAAAGAGAAAGGTGATTTACAATCCAAACTTACCTTTTTAGATTTTTTCCAAAAAAAACTAACATTCAACTTTTTCCCTGCCCAAAAATTCATACGCAGAATATGCTGCGGTACAAGCGTCGGCAACACCTGTTATTAATTGCTTAAATGGTTTGTCTGTAACATCGCCTGCTGCGAAAACTC
>CAZRDP010000040.1:0-985 GCA_964598985.1 Candidatus Woesearchaeota archaeon
AAGGATTAGGCGATTTCTCCATTTTAGGGGCGGGTGGTCGGGGGTTTTAAAGTGTCCTCTTTACTAACTTTTACATTTTAGTTTTGGCTCACGATTGAGTTTAACATCGCGATTAAGAGAAGTGGCAATCCCTCCAAAAATTTATCCTCTGGAATGAAATGACGAGCTGAGAAATTTTTGAGAGATGGATTGACATTTGGGTTAATTTCTGTTCGGCACAAAGCCGATTTGCGAAAGCAAAAAGAAATTACCTCTTAATCTGCTGTTCAGGGATTTTTCTTGAAAAGAAAAACACGAGCTGACTTTCAAAAAGTCCTCGTGAGTCACAGATGAGTGGATGGTGGGTTTTTGTCTAAAACCAAATGTATTTGAGAAATCGCCCTTTTTTGTTTCTTTTTTTCTAAAAAAGAAAATTGGGGTTCCGTCCTTTTGCTTCTTTTTCCAAAAGAAGATTTAATTTGTTAAATAATCAATACTAAGGTTTAAACTAGAACTGCTTTTTGTAGAAAATAAAACTACATCTCCTTTTTCTATTTCAATATTTTCATCAATTTTTTTGACTGAACGATATTTTTTTGTTGCATCTATATTTTTGTTGGAAATGCATCTATCAAATTGAGATTGTTTAGTAACATAAACATCCATACTAGAGGTAGAATCTAATTTTAAGTTTATATTGATAGGTAAATCATAATAAAAACTTTCGTCATAAATTGGAACAGCCCAACAAGAATTAGAATTTAAATCAGTTTCAATTAAATATCTTAAGGATATAAAATCCATTGTAACATAACAAAGATTTTTCTCACAAGAAATTCCCACCCCTGCATCACTATAAAGATTGTCTAAATCAAGCAGGGTTGAACGATGCCCTGGACTCTCAAGCCATCCTTCTACAGATTCTTTTGCAATACTTCCAAGTTGTCCTGTAGCAATAATTTTGCCTTCATTTTTAGATGATGCAGGAGTTATTTCACATTCAATT
>CAZRDP010000040.1:995-1688 GCA_964598985.1 Candidatus Woesearchaeota archaeon
CTGGATAAACTGGCAAAAGAATTAAATTTTCATTTGAAACAACATAAAAAATATTTTCATTTTTTAATCTTTGAGTGAAATCTACGGATTCTAAAGTTTCTACATCTTCTAAAGTTCTATGACTGAAGTATTCTTTATCTAACATATCTCTGCTATGCTCTCTTGCAATTTCGCTAATTTTATCATTCCATCTTAAAAAACGAATTCCAGATTTAGGATATTTTTGCCTTTCTAAATTAACTAAATCTAAAATTTCTTTTTCGATTTTGTTTAAATCTAATTCTGATGCGTCAAATGTAGCATCAATAAAATCTTGAGAAGATGCTATAAATTCGTGTTCTCCATATTGGATTACTTCTCCTTTAAAATCCCAATATAATTCAAAAGGTTTTCCTCCTTGAAAACCAGTAAGCATTAATTCTCCTGTCGTGAGATTTAGGACATTTGCTTTTAATTTTCCGTCTTTTGTTTCTCCTAAATAAAACCCATTTAGATAAACTTCCCCATTTATAGGACTTCCATCTTCTGTTGAAGAAAATTTAAACTGAAAATATTCATCTGGGAAAATAGCAAAATAAACCACCATTAAGAAGAATAAGATTCCTATAATGGCAAAAATCCAAAAAATAGTTTTTGTTGCTTTTTTTAGTTTGCTCATTTTTATTAAAAGGAACTTTTGAAATTGAATTCAAA
>CAZRDP010000041.1:0-613 GCA_964598985.1 Candidatus Woesearchaeota archaeon
ACTTTAGCAACATTATCGGAAAAAATCAAAATTTCCTTTCCTTGCCTTGCTTCAAATGCACTGTGATTTATCGTAAATTTATTTTTCTTGAATTTATCGTAAAGATTTTGAATATAGGAAACATCGTCATACGTCATAACCCATTTTAACGAAGATTTTTCAAGAAGCTTCAATAATTCCTTGTGATCTTTATCAATATAATGGTTTAGGTATAAAGATTTGCCTTTTTGATAATATGGCGGATCAAGAAAAATAAAATATCTATTTTTGCATTTATTTTTCTCCAACTGCTTCAAAAATGTAATTCCGTCTAAATTTCTAACCGATATTTTATCTCTAAATTTTTTGATTTTTTCCAACCTTGAAATAATTGTATTTTTTGCAAAACGAGCCTGAACATTCCAAAAACCTGCTTGCTCCATTCCGCCTATCGGTCCTCCCTCAATAATTCCCGAGCGATTCGTTCTGTTCAGAAATAAAGTCGCAAACGCCAAATCCTTGATTGACGATGACGGATTATTATAAATTTCTTTTTGTTTTTTCCATTCTTCAATATCAATATTCACTTTTTTGATTTTGTTTATCAAAAAATCAGTATCAGAAACGGCGATTT
>CAZRDP010000041.1:674-1025 GCA_964598985.1 Candidatus Woesearchaeota archaeon
CTCCGCCCGCGTATGGTTCAACGAGGATAATTTTTTCATTTTCGGAAAAATTTTTTTCTATTGCTTTATATAAAAAACCTGCCAAGCGAGTTTTCCCGCCGGGATAACGAAACGGACTTGAAAATTCAGAGGTTATTTTATCAGTTTTATTTTTCATTTTTTGGAATGTGTAATTTTCAACATTGCACCAATGATAATCGACATTGCAATGGTTTGTTCAAAATTGGCAGAATTAGCGTAATTGTGCGCCCCCGATTGCAATAATTGAATCAAACTTTTGGCTCCATTGATACTGTTGTTCGCCAATGTGGTTTTTTGATCTTGCGTCAATTGTTTTTTAGCATTTTCAAA
>CAZRDP010000041.1:1035-1618 GCA_964598985.1 Candidatus Woesearchaeota archaeon
GATTCAACCAAAAGTCGTAATGACATTCTAATCAATGCTGGGAAATTCTTTGATAATTTACCTGAATTTCTCGAATAAAAATCATGCAAATCCAAAACATCCATATAGATATTGTTTGTATCTCCTTTTTTCAGCACCAAGTCCTGCCCAAACAGTGCTTGTGTTTTATTTTTCTCTCTTGCTGTTTTCCTTTGTGTGGCCGTTGAGACAGGCACGGCTTTCTTCTCCACCGCAGCACTTTTTTTGCCAGTGGAAAAACTGGAGTCTATTTTAGAAAAAACATTTTCAACCAACCATTCTTGCGTAGCCTGTGCAGATACTTTTTGCGGGTTTGTAATAAAAGGTATCAATTGCTTCAATTTTTTATCCGACTCGCTTCTGTCTGTAAATGTTATATCTCCTTTGTTATTGGTCGAATAATCCAAAAGTTTTTTACCATTTGTGCTTAATATCAAACGATCAATTTTATTGAAACCAGATTTTAATAGCTCCTCTTCGTCTTTCTCCGTTCTGATTTGCTCTAAAATCTGTTCATAGAAAAATAATTTTTCAAGTTCTTTTTTAAATTGAGCGTCCGTTACGC